>JBMYYC010000001.1:0-109661 GCA_049609045.1 Lishizhenia sp.
TTCTTTAACCAATAAATAGAACAAAAAGATCCTGAGAAGAAAATTCCTTCAACCGCAGCAAATGCAATTAAACGCTCTGCGAAAGAACCTTCATCAATCCATCTTAACGCCCAGTCTGCTTTCTTACGAACGCAGTCCATTGTTTCAATCGCATTAAATAAGTTCTTCTTATCTGTAGAATCTTTAATGTACGTATCTATTAATAAAGAATACGTTTCTGAATGTATATTTTCCATGGCAATCTGGTTACCGTAGAAAAACTTTGCTTCTGTGTACTGCACTTCTGCAACGAAGTTTTCTGCTAAATTCTCATTTACAATACCGTCAGATGCAGCAAAAAATGCGAGTACATGTTTGATAAAATGACGTTCGTCATCATTTAACTTATTTTCCCAGTCTACTAAGTCTGGAGATAAATCGATTTCTTCTGCTGTCCAAAAAGAAGCTTCCGCTCTTTTGTAGAATTGCCAGATGTCATCATGTTGAATAGGGAAAAGGACAAATCTGTCTTTATTTTCCTCTAAAATTGGTTCTGTTTGTGCCATTTGTTAACCTTTTTTAGTACAATAATTATTTAATTGGCAAACAGCTTTTGCTTGCCAGGTTTTACGCTCAATAAATTTAATGTTTCCTCTTTTTCGTGGTTTATTTCGAAAAGTGTTCAAAACTTGAGGCGATACAAATATTGCTAAAAAATCGACTCAAATAAATTAAAGAAATTCACAAAAAAGAAAGGTTATCCACATTGAGAATTCTAATCCCTTGAACGGTGGTAGAAAACAACTTTATTAACATAGAAATAAAAGATATTCACACACACAAACTTCAAAATAACAAAGATCAACCTATAAAACAATCGTGTTTATTAAAACAAATAAAGAGCGCTCTATAAAATTAAGACTTTACTAATCAAATCTTTATGAAAATAGTTTATCTTACAAACAGTCAATTGTTAAATATGGAGATAATCAAAAAAACTATAAAACTTCGAAAATGGATAACCGCTGAATTAGATAGCTATTGGCAAGGTTTACTGTCTTTTCCTTACCCAAATAATTGCCTTATTTGTACAAATCAGCTATCGGATAAAAATAGTAAACTTTGTCTTCTATGTTTATCCGAATTACCGTTTACGTTTTATGAAAAAGACTTAAAAAATTCTAGAGTTGCAGAAATATTTTTTGGAAGAGTCAACATTGAATATACCTATTCAATGTTGTTTTTTGAAAGTGCAAATAGTACACAAAAGTTACTACATAAACTCAAATATGAAAACGACAAAGAATTAGCAAAATATTTAGGTAGGTTAATCGGATCTAAACTGGCTCAAGAAAATAGTGTAACAGAATTTGACTATTTGCTGCCTGTTTCTCTCCATAGTAAGAAAGAATTTACTCGGGGTTATAATCAGAGTGAATTAATTGCTCAAGGTATCTCAGAAAAAATTCAATGTGAAGTATTATCCGGATATATTAAAAAGAAAAAAAACAACCAATCACAAACGAAAAAAAACAGACAACAACGATTGGATAATGTAAGCGGTCTTTTTTATATAAAAAATGCCGGAAAACTAAATAAAAAACATGTTGCATTAATAGATGATGTATTAACAACGGGAGCAACTCTTGAAGCAATGGCAAATGAATTAATCCAAAATACCACTCAGACTAAGGTGAGTATCATCACTCTAGCGTTTTCAAAATAAAACAAAAAATGAGAATTACCTACGGAAATTTAACAAACGGACAATCTTAATCTTCACTAATTTCTTATTTGTCGAAAATATAAGATTTTCTATTTTCAGACAACTAAAATTATCTACTTTCGAAATATTGAAAAACATAATTGTAGGATCATGAAAACAAATAAACTAATTTTTTTATCACTAATTATTATACTTGGTATTTATAATAATGCTGTTTCTTGCACAATTTATCCACAAGAACAGGAATCACTCAATAAAATAGATAAAAAAGGAAGGAAACAAGGACATTGGGTATATTTTGGCAAAGATATTCCATCTAAGAATTACCCTGATTTAGTAAAAGTTAAAGAAGGAGAATACGATGATGATAGAAAAGAAGGTCTTTGGGTGTCTTATTATAAAGACGGAAAATCTCCAAAAACGGAAGGAACATACAGAAATAATCGTCCGACCGGTTCTTACGTCAAGTACTGGGAAAACGGAACAATAAGAGAAAAAGGTGTATTTATCCAAAAAAAATATCAAGATAGCCTCCAACGTTTTAATGATAAAGGAATATTAATCTACGAGGGAAACTATGACAGTGAAGGAAACGAAAACGGAACAGTAAAATATTACTACGACAACGGTCAACTAGAACTAGAATACCAAGTAGAACAAGGTATTATCAAAGGAAAATCAATCAGATATTGGCCTAATGGTGACGTCAAAGAAGTACAGATTTACAACCAAGACGGTTCTATAATGTCAACCGAAAAAATTGCACAACAAACCGTGCAAATTGCAAAAAAACCTGCACCTTCCAATATTAAAAAGGCACCAAAAATCGAAAATCCACCACTAGAATTCAACAAAAACGGATACAATAAAGTATATAACAATAATAAAGAAATTTGGATGGATGGAGAGTTTAATAACGGATTACTTTGGGATGGAATATTATATATTTATGACGAAGACGGATTATTGAAGAAAGTAGAAGTCTATAAAGAAGGTCTTTATCATTCTGACGGACAATTGTAAGGAAAACTAAGATTCTACACAAGTCCCTTCAATAATTCTATTGAAGGGATTTTTTTGCTTAAAAAAATCCTTATTTTCGTAACCCTTACAAAACAATGAAATGACAAAAAATTCTTTACATATTTACAATAGCTTAAGTGGTAAAAAAGAACTATTCACACCAATAAACGGTCATTTTGTTGGTTTATATGTTTGTGGACCAACAGTATACAGCAACGTACACCTGGGAAATTGTAGAACTTTTATCAATTTTGACCTAGTTTATCGTTACTTACTAAAGCTCGGTTACAAAGTTAGATATGTGAGAAATATAACCGATGCCGGACACTTAGAAAGCGATGCAGATACTGGAGAGGATAAAATTGCTAAAAAAGCACGAATTCAAGAGTTGGAACCTATGGAAATTGTACAAAAGTACACCGTAGATTTTCATGAAACGCTGAACAAATTCAATAATAAGTCGCCAAATATTGAACCTACGGCAACCGGACATATCATTGAGCAAATAGAATTAATTGAAAAAATTATAAAAAACGGTTTCGCCTATGAAGTAAACGGTTCTGTTTATTTTGATGTTGAAAAATATAACAAAGCTGAAAATTACGGAGAATTGTCTGGTAGAAAGATAGAAGACTTAATCTCTGGAACTCGTGATTTAGATGGGCAAACAGAAAAAAAATCTCCGCTAGATTTCGCACTTTGGAAAAACGCATCACAAACTCATATCATGAAATGGACTTCTCCATGGGGAATTGGTTTTCCGGGTTGGCACTTGGAGTGTTCTGCAATGAGTACAAAATACCTGGGAGAACGTTTTGATATTCATGGCGGTGGAATGGATTTAAAATTTCCTCATCACGAATGTGAGATTGCTCAAGGTTGCGCAGGAACTGGACATAAACCGGTTAACTATTGGATGCATGCCAACATGCTTACTTTAAACGGTAAGAAAATGAGTAAATCTACTGGCAACAACTTACTGCCTTCTGAATTATTTACAGGAGAAAACGATAAATTAGAAAAAGCCTATCATCCAATGGTGGTGCGTTTCTTTATGATGCAAGCACACTACAGAAGTGAATTGGATTTTAGTTCTGCGGCACTTAATGCTGCCGAAAAAGGATATAAACGCTTATTTGAAGGAATTAATACGCTAGAAAATTTAGTAGGTACTGACACTTCATCTCAAGATGTACAAGAACTAGTGTCTAGTTTTTACTCGGCAATGAATGATGATTTCAATGCACCGATTCTAATTGCAAATTTATTTGAGGCTGTAAAGTTTATCAATTTATGTAAAGATAAAAAAGCGACTATCTCCAAAAGTGATTTAAAACTTCTCAAAAAAGAAATAAACGAATTCGTTTTTGATGTCATAGGCTTAAAAACCATTTCAGAAGAGAACAATTCTAGCTTAGAGAAAGTAATGGAATTGGTTTTAGATATGCGTCAAACTGCAAGAGAAAATAAAGATTGGGGCACCTCAGATAAAATAAGAGACTATCTCAAAGAAGCCGGAATTACTGTGAAAGATAGTAAAGAAGGAGTACAGTGGAATCTCGATTGATTCCTCCGCTTTACAAAGTAAAATATAATTATTCGGGAACGGATAGCTCCAAACGTGTAATATCCACTCCCATAATCCTCTTAGATAAGAAGGAAAAAAACAAATGCTATGTTAACACCAGATATACCAAAGAAATTATTTTTATTAGATGCTTTTGCGTTGATTTATCGTGCCTATTTTGCATTTTCTAAAAATCCAAGGGTTAATTCTAAAGGACGAAATACCTCGGCGGCCTTTGGTTTTACAAATGCGCTTATAGACGTAATTAATAGAGAAAAACCAACGCATATTGCTGTAGTTTTTGATGCACCTGGAGGAGCAACAAATCGTCAAGATGATTTTTCTGACTATAAAGCCAACCGACAAGAAATGCCCGAAGACATAAGGTCTATGCTAGATCCTATCAAAGAAATAATAGAAGCGTTTCGTATTCCAATATTACTTAAAGAGGGTTTTGAAGCAGATGATGTAATTGGAACTTTGGCAAAAACAGCAGAAAAAAAGGGATTTCAGACATATATGATGACACCCGACAAAGATTTTGGTCAGCTCGTTTCTGAAAATATCTTTATGTACAAACCAGGAAGAGGAGGAAAACCCGCAGAAGTTTGGGGCGTACCGGAAGTATGTGCAAAGTTTGAAGTAGATGATCCCATTAAGGTAATTGATATACTCGGACTTTGGGGAGACGCTGTGGATAATATACCGGGAATACCAGGAATTGGAGAAAAAACATCAAAAAAACTCATTGCCCAATACGGATCAGTAGAAGGACTAATTGAACATTCGCACGAGCTTAAAGGCAAACAAAAAGAAAACGTAATCAACTTTGCAGAGCAAGGTCTGATGTCTAAAATGTTAGCAACAATAATTCTAGATGTAGACGTACCGTTTGACGTAGAACATTTAACACTATGCGAACCCGATACAGAAAAAATTAAAAAAATCTTTACTGAGCTTGAGTTTAGAAACATGGCCAAGCGTGTTTTGGGAGAAGAAATTGTAATAACCGCCCAACCAAGTACATCTAACGATTCACAATTGGACCTATTTGGAACACAATCTAACATAGAAGAACAAGAACCAATTGAAGAAACAAAAATTAAAACAATAGCCACAGAAAAACCGAGTTATCACTTTGTCAATACTCCAGAAGAAAGAGAAAAACTACTCCGCTTGATTCTTGCTCAAAAGTCGGTTTGTTTTGATACAGAAACCTCTTCACTTGAGGCAAGACATGCAGCTATTGTTGGTTTATCTATTTCTTTTAAAGCAAGAGAAGCGTACTACATTCCGTTACCCAAAGAATTTGATGCTGCCAAAGAAATTTTATCTTCTTTTAAACCTTATTTTGAAAGTTTAGAAATAGAGAAAGTAGCACATAACATAAAATATGATACGCAAGTTTTAAACCGCTACGGCATTGAAATTCAAGGTCCGCAATTTGATACAATGATTGCTCATTATTTACTCTCTCCGGATGGCAGACATTCAATGGATAGACTGGCAGAATATTACTTAAAATATAAACCCATTTCTATTGAAACCATCTTGGGGAAAAAAGGGAAAAATCAAAAGTCAATGTTAGATATCCCACAAGAGCAAATCACAGATTACGCTTGCGAGGACGCAGATATCACATGGCAACTAAAAGAACTGTTTGAACCTGAAATTCAGAAAGAACACCTTAAAAAAATGTTCTATGAAATAGAAATGCCATTGGTAGATGTACTTAAAAACATGGAAGTTGAAGGCATCAACTTAGACACAAACGGTTTATCGAAATTTTCTAAAGAATTAGAAATAACCTTAATAGACCTAGAACAAAATATAAAAGCTTTAGCTGGTGAAGAAGACTTCAATCTAGATTCTCCAAAACAGTTAGGAGAAGTACTTTTTGATAGAATGCAGATTTCTAATAAGGCTAAAAAGACCAAAACCGGACAATATTCAACCTCAGAAGATGTTCTTCAGAAACACAAAGACGATCATGAGATCATCCCATTAATATTAGATTATCGCTCTCTAAGAAAACTCAAAAGTACTTATGTAGACGCTCTCCCACTCTTGGTAGATGAAAAAGACAAGCGTATACACACACATTATATGCAAACAGTTGCTGCAACCGGCAGGTTAAGCTCAACAAATCCCAATTTGCAAAATATTCCTATTCGAACAGAAAAAGGAAGAGAAATTAGAAAAGCATTTATTCCAAGAGATGAAAATCATACGCTCATGGCTGCAGATTATTCTCAGATAGAATTACGAATTATTGCTGCATTAAGTGGAGATGCAAACATGATTCATGCCTTTCAAAACGGCGACGATATACATGCTGCAACGGCTGCTAAAGTATTTAATGTACCTATGGAAGAGGTTACAAGAGATCAACGTTCTTCTGCCAAAGCAGTTAATTTTGGAATTATTTACGGACAAGGAGCTTTCGGACTAGCCCAAAATTTAGGTATCTCTAGAAAAGAAGCCAAAGCAATAATTGATGGATACTTTGAGCAGTATGGGACTATAAAATCCTACATGGAAAAAGCCGTTTTAGATGCTCGAGAAAAAGGCTACGTAGAGACCATTATGCAACGCAGAAGATATTTGCCAGACATTAATTCTGCCAATGCCGTTGTAAGAGGTTTTGCCGAAAGAAATGCCATTAATGCTCCAATTCAAGGTTCAGCAGCAGATATAATCAAAATTGCCATGATAAATGTTGCAAATAGAATGAGAAAAGAAGGTGTTAAATCTAAAATGCTCTTACAAGTACATGATGAATTGGTGTTTGACGTGCATTTAGAAGAAAAAGAAATTATGTCTAAACTCGTTAAAGAAGAAATGGAAAACGCAGTAGAATTAGTGGTTCCAATGGAGGTTGAATACGAGTTGGCAGATAATTGGTTAGATGCGCATTAGATAAGTTCAAAAAGGGAAATGGAAAATTCAAAAAGGAAAATATCCGAAATCCTATTTGTTATAAGTTGTATTATCCTAATTTCTTGCGAAGGAAAAAAAGAAATTTCAGAAGCTTTAATCGTTACAAAAGAAATTATCAAAACAAATGAAAAATTAGATAAGGATATTAAGGAGGCAGAAAATTTAACTCATAACAGGGAAGGTGAAAAATTAGTCTTAGACACATCTTTCATTTTCAGATCTGATACAACACTGAAAATTAACTAATTAATTTTTATAAGATTAAACAATAATCCTTACATCAATAATTGTAATTTAGTAGAACCAAAAAATACAGAGATGAAAAAACTTAGTGCTCTTTTTATAGGAACATTGCTTTTAACAGCTTGTTCTAATAATGAAAATAAAACAGAAAAAATGGAAATCTCCAAAGCAGAGAAAATCGCCGTATCCTATCCAAAAACGGAAAAAATAATGGTGAAAGACACCTTTTTTGGCACAGAAGTTACAGATCCTTACCGTTGGTTAGAAGATGATATGAGTGCAGAAACTGCAGATTGGGTTAAAGCACAAAACGAAGTTACTTTCGGGTATCTCAACAAAATTCCATACCGAGAGGAATTAAAACAGAGATTAGAAAAAGTATTCAATTACGAACGCTTGTCTGCACCTTTTAAAAGAGGAGAGTACACTTATTATTACAAGAACGACGGATTACAAGACCAATCTATTCTTTACAGAAAAGGAAAAGATAACAAAGAAGATGTTTTCTTAGATCCAAATACATTTGCCGAAGACGGTACTAACTCTTTGGGTGGCGTTTCTTTCACAAAAGACGGTAGCAAAGTTGCTTACTCTATTTCTGAAGGTGGATCTGATTGGAGAAAAGTAATTGTAATGGATGCTGCATCAAAAGCCATCATAGAAGATACATTAGTAGATGTAAAGTTTAGTGGGATTTCTTGGAGAAATAATGACGGTTTCTATTACTCTAGCTATGAAAAACCAGAAGGAAGCGAACTTTCTGCAAAAACAGATCAACACATTTTGTTTTATCATAAACTTGGAACATCACAAAATGAAGATGTTGTGATTTTTGGTAAAAAGGCTTCTGAAAAACACAGGTATGTAGGCGGAAACGTAACAGAAGATGGAAAATACTTATTGGTTAGTGGAGCAAATTCTACCTACGGTAATAAATTGTTTATCAAAAACTTAGAAGTTGAAAATAGTACATTTACAACTATACTTGATCATGAAAACAGCTCTACTTACGTTGCCGAAAATGAAGGAGATAAACTTTTTATTTACACAGATTTAGACGCACCAAACTATAAATTGGTAACCGTAGACGCAAACAGCCCTGCACCTGAGAATTGGGTAGACTTTATTGCAGAAGAAGAAAATGTACTAAGCATAAGCTCTGGTGGAGGTTACATTTTTGCTCAATATATGGTGGATGCACTCTCTAAAGTTATTCAGTATGACTTTAATGGAAGTGAAATTAGAACGGTAAAACTTCCTGGCCTAGGAACAGCCAGCGGATTTGGTAGCAAGAAAGAAGAAAAGGAAATGTACTTCTCGTTTACAAATTATAAAACACCAGGTACAACTTTCAAATACAACGTAGAAACGGGCGAATACAAAGAATATTGGTCGCCCAAAATAGATTTTAACCCAGATAATTATGTGTCTGAACAGGTATTTTATACTTCTAAAGATGGTACAAAAGTTCCGATGATGATAACGCATAAGAAAGGAATTAAATTGAACGGCAAAAATCCTACTATTTTATACGGTTACGGTGGTTTTAATGTGAGTCTTACTCCTTCTTTTAGTACAACAAATGCCATCTGGATGGAATTAGGTGGAATTTACGCTGTTCCTAATCTTAGAGGTGGAGGAGAATATGGAAAAGAATGGCATGTTGCAGGAACCCAACAACAAAAACAAAATGTATTCGACGATTTTATTGCTGCTGCAGAATATTTGAAAGAGAAAAAATATACATCCACAGATTATCTTGCCATCAGAGGTGGATCTAACGGTGGTTTGTTAGTGGGTGCAGTTATGACGCAACGACCAGATTTAGTAAAAGTAGCACTTCCTGCAGTTGGTGTTTTAGATATGCTGCGCTACCATACATTTACAGCCGGAGCAGGCTGGGCATTTGATTACGGTACCGCCGAAGACAGCCAAGAAATGTTTGCGTATTTGTTAGGCTATTCTCCTGTTCATAATGTAAAAGCTGGAACTTCTTATCCCGCAACGATGGTTACTACAGGAGATCATGATGATAGAGTTGTACCTGCACATTCGTTCAAATTTGCTGCAGAATTGCAAGATAAGCATGTTGGAGAAAATCCTGTTTTAATAAGAATAGAGACTAATGCTGGTCACGGAGCTGGAACTCCAATTTCTAAAACAATAGAACAAAGTGCAGATATGATAGGTTTTACGCTTTATAATATGGGATTTGGAAGTCTGGATAATTAATCCAAAACTTCTCTACTCAAAGAAAGAAAATAGGAATCTTAGCATTTCCCTCCTTGAGCAGGGACTAAGGGAGGTGAAAACACAGCCTTTGTTCTTGGAGTTCTATTCGCTCACCCCTCTTAATCTCCCCTCAAGGGGAGAAACATTAACAAAAAAGCATCTCTCCGAAATGGAAAGATGCTTTTTTATTTTCATTAAACTATCGTATTAAGTTATAAAGTCCCTCTAGATTCTTGTTCTCTTTCTATTGCTTCAAACAAGGCTTTAAAGTTTCCTTTTCCGAAAGACTGCGCTCCTTTTCTTTGGATAATTTCGAAGAACATAGTTGGTCTATCTAAAACAGGTTTTGTAAAAATTTGAAGTAAATACCCTTCATCATCTCTATCAATTAAGATTCCTAACTCTTTTAACGGAGCTAAATCTTCATCAATCTCACCTACTCTATCTAAAACCGTGTCATAATACACTTCTGGCACATATAAAAACTCTACTCCTCTATCTCTCAATGCAGTAACCGTTTCTATAATATTATCGGTAGCTAAGGCAATGTGTTGTACACCTGCTCCGTTATAAAAGTCTATGTATTCTTCTATTTGTGATTTCTTTTTACCTTCTGCTGGCTCGTTAATTGGAAATTTAATTCTACCATTTCCGTTACTCATTACTTTAGACATTAATGCCGTGTAATCTGTAGAAATATCCTTGTCATCAAAAGAAACTAATTGTGCAAAGCCCATTACTTTTCCGTAAAACTCGCACCATTTGTTCATCTCATTCCAGCCTACATTCCCAACCATGTGGTCTATAAATTTCAAACCTGTTGGTTCTGCTTTATAAGAAGGATTCCATTCTTTATAACCTGGTAAAAATACTCCGTTATAAGCAGAACGCTCAACAAAAACGTGTACTGTTTCTCCGTAGGTATGAATTCCAGAAAAAACTACTTTCCCGTTTTTATCTTCTCTAGTTACAGGCTCCATGTAAGATTCTGCTCCTCTAGAAACCGTTTCTTTATGCGATTTTGCAGCATCGTCTACCCACAAGGCAACTACTTTTACACCATCGCCATGTTTGTTGATGTGCTCGTTTATTGGTCCGCCTTGTTCTAACGGAGAAGTTAATACGATTGTAATTTTATCTTGTCTTAGTACATAAGAAACTGTGTCTTTTGATCCTGTTTCTAATCCGCGATAGGCCAGTGGTTGAAAACCCCACGCAGCCATATAATAAAACGCAGCTTGTTTCGCATTACCCACGTAAAGCTCTACGAAGTCTGTTCCTAATAAAGGTAAAAAATCCTCTGCCTGAGGCACTACCTTCTCTAAATTTAATGATGTTGTATCTGTACTCATAATTTCTTTTTTTTAATCTTAGTATCTATATTATTTATCTAACCAGCTGTATGCATAATCATTATCACACATATCTAAAGCTGCTTGTGTTAATTTTAAAGGTTTGAATGTATCCACCATTACGGCTAATTCTCCTGTTTCTTTTTTGCCAATACTTGCTTCCATTGTTCCTGGGTGCGGACCATGAGGAATACCTCCTGGATGCAAAGAAATAAATCCTTTTTCTACGTGAGCTCTACTCATAAAATCTCCATCTACGTAATATAAAACTTCATCAGAGTCTATATTACTGTGGTTATATGGAGCAGGAATTGCTTCTGGATGATAATCGTACAAACGCGGTACAAAAGAACAAATCACAAAATTGTGCGCCTGAAAAGTTTGATGAACGGGTGGTGGTTGATGCACTCTACCTGTAATTGGCTCAAAATCTTTAATATTAAACGCATAAGGAAAATTATATCCATCGTACCCAACTACGTCAAACGGATGCGAAGCATAAGTAAGCTCGTGAAGCGTGTTTTCTTTTTTGATTTTAATTAAAAATTCTCCAGACTCATCATGCGTTTCTAACTCAGATGGCGTTCTTAAATCTCTTTCGCAAAAAGGAGAATGTTCTAGTAACTGTCCAAACCTATTCCTATACCTCTTAGGTGTCAAAACAGGCGAAAACGATTCTACGATGAAAAGTCTGTTTTCTTCCGTATCAAAATCTATTTGATAAATAATTCCTCTAGGTACTACTAAATAATCCCCGTAGCCAAATGGAATATTACCTAACATGGTTCTAAGTGTCCCTTTTCCTTCGTGTACAAAAATTACCTCATCTGCATCTGCATTTTTGTAATAATAATCTCTCAAAGATTTCTTAGGAGCAGCTAAAACGATGTTTAAATCATTGTTGTAAAGTACTGTTGTTCTACTTTCTAAGAAATCATTAGTTGGTTTTGCTTTAAAACCGTTAAGCATACGCGATGCTATGTTTTTATCTACAGCTGCGGTTGGAGAAACATCCTTTGAATTTCCAATCTTTTTTACCTGTGTTGGTCTTTGGGTATGATACAATAGGCTCGACATCCCATCGAAACCTTCTGTACCAAATAATTGCTCAAAATAAAAAGAACCATCTTCTTTCTTAAAAGTAGTGTGTCTTTTATGCGGGATTTTACCCATTTTGTGATAAAACGGCATATATTTTTAAATTTTTAATGAATATTTTTAATACTATGATGTATAGCGTGTAAGCGTTTCAAAGCCAAATCACTCCGGATCTCTTTTTAACAGAATCTTAGATTTTATTAATTGGTATTTCCAAATCATAGTAACCTACTTTTTTATCGAAAGCGAAGATAATTAATTCATTTATAAAGCCGTTGATAAATATCAATTCTCTACAAATGAAGCTGTAATTCTCAAAAAAATCAACTTCATACAAATATAAAGAATTGTAAAGTTCTTTTATAACTAAACGATATGTTATTTTTGCTTTAAGAATTATTGAGTATGAAAAAAGTTTTGGTAATTGGTGCTGGTGGTCAGATTGGATCTGAACTGGTTTTAGAGTTAAGAAAAAGGTTCGGAAATGATGCTGTAATTGCATCTGATGTGAAAGCAGATTGCCCTGAAGTTTTAAAAGCCGGAGCCTACAAACAAATAGATGTTTTAAAGCGCGAAGAACTTTGGAATTTTGTAAAGGAAGAAAAAATTACAGAAATCTATCTTTTAGCTGCCTTACTCTCTGCAACAGCAGAAAAACATCCAGAATTTGCATGGAAACTCAATATGGAAGGTTTGTTTAATGTACTTGATTTAGCCAAAGAAAAAATAATTGATAAAGTATTTTGGCCAAGTTCTATTGCTGTTTTTGGTCCAACCACACCCAAAGAAAGCACACCACAAAAAACGATTATGGAGCCTACAACCGTTTACGGAATATCTAAACAAGCTGGCGAAAGATGGTGCGAATATTACTACAATGTTTATGGCGTTGATGTACGTTCTATCCGCTACCCAGGTTTAATTTCTTACACATCTTTACCCGGTGGAGGAACAACAGATTATGCTGTAGATATTTTCTACAATGCTAAAAAACGAAATAAATATACTTGCTTTTTATCTGAGAACACAGCGTTGCCTATGATGTATATGGAAGATGCAATTAAAGCTACCGTAGATTTAATGCAAGTTCCAGAAGAACAAATAAAAGAGCGTTCTTCTTACAATTTAGCAGGTATATCTTTCACACCAAAAACCTTGTCTGAAGCAATTCAAAAACACCAACCAGATTTTGAAATTTCTTACGCACCTGATTTTAGACAAAAAATTGCCGACTCTTGGCCTTCTTCTATAGACGATAGCGCAGCTAAAGCAGATTGGGGATGGAAAGAAAAGTTTGATTTAGACGCTATGGTTAAGGTTATGCTAGAGAATGTAAATCCTGATTTGATAGACTAACTGAGCTTGTAATTCATTTTGGAGAGATATATTACTAAACGTGAAATCTTATAATCATTATCTTTATGAAAAATTCTGAGGATGAAGGTTATTATTGTTGGCGGAGGTGTTGCAGGAATTTGCTTAGCGCATCAATTAGAGAAGAGAGGAATTGACTTTAAAATTATAACACGTAAAGAAAATTACAGCAGTAAAATTGCTGCTGGAATGATAAATCCTATCGTTTTTAGAAAAATGCTTAAGAGCTGGAAAGCAGATGAACTAATTCCATACTTAGATACATTTTACTCAGAAATTGAGACAAAAATCAACTCTAAATTCTATCATCATACTCCTATACGTAGGTTGTTTTCTACACCAAAAGAAAAACTTTTGTGGGAAGAAAAACGCGCAACAGATAATAGCTATTTAAAATTTCTTTCTGAACCTCTCTCCAATAAACCAAATTACACACAGGCAGAAAACGGGAACGGTTTTGTAACAGGCGGTGGATATATTTCTTCGGTTAAATTTGTAGAAGATAACCAACATTACTTTGAGCAAAGTGAGAATCTAATTTATGAAGATTTTGATTACAGCAAAGTAGAACCAAATTCAAAAACCTACAAAGGAAATTCATTTGATTATATTTTATTTGCAGAAGGTTACAAAGGAACTTACAATCCCTACTTCAATTATTTACCTTTAAATCACACAAAAGGAGAAATTTTAGAAATAACTTCTAACGAAATTTTAGAAGACGAAATTTTGAACCGAAAGTGCTTTGTGCTTCCTACGGGAAACCACAACTATAGATTGGGCGCAACATTTGATTGGAATACTGAAGATTTGAGTCCGACAGAAGATAAAAAGAAAGAATTACTAGAAAAATATACGGCTATTTCTACTGCAAAAATAGAAATTGTTGGTCACCAAACAGGCATAAGACCAACCGTGCCGGATAGGCGACCTTTACTGGGAAAGCATCCTAAATATCCTTTTATGTCGGTCTTTAACGGACTTGGAACAAAAGGCTACATGCTTGCTCCTTATTTCAGCGAACACTTAATTAATCATGTTTTCGAAGACGCAATCTTGCATCCAGAGTTAGATATTAAGCGTTGGAGAAAATGGCAATACCAAGGCTAAAAACAGTCTTTTTAAGACATTTTTTATTTGCTATTTAAAATCAATATAAACAACCGACTAAAAGCATTATCTTTGTAAAAAATAAAAATAGAAAATATGTATCCTCCAGAATTAGTAGCACCCATGAAAGAAGATTTAACTTCTGTAGGGTTTGAACAATTAACGTCTGCAGAAGAGGTTGATAATAAAATTAATAACGCAGAAGGAACGCTGTTAGTTGTAGTCAATTCGGTTTGCGGATGTGCAGCAGGAAATATGCGTCCAGGTGTAAAACTTTCAATTGAAGGTGATAAAAAACCAAACGGTTTAGCAACTGTATTTGCTGGTGTAGATGGCGAAGCTACCAACCAAGCAAGAAAGTACTTTTTGCCTTATCCTCCGTCATCTCCATCAATTGCTTTATTTAAAGATGGTAAATTGGTTCACTTTTTAGAAAGACATCACATAGAAGGTGGTTCAGCTGCCATGATTGCAGAAAATTTAAAGGAAGCCTACGCAGCGTACTGTTAATTTAGGTTCAAAAAAATTAAAGAGGTCTAACCTTTGTGTTTCGACCTCTTTTTTATGCTTCTACATTAACTTAAACTAATTCTAAACTGCACTAATTTTCAACACTTTTACCTTAGAAACGTTACTTTTGTATAACAACAAAACAGCATATAGTTATGAATAAAAGAATAGAGGAAGCCCTCAACCAACAAATAGAAAAAGAGTTATCATCTTCTCAATTTTACCTTGCAATGGCATCATGGGCAGAAGTAAATGGTTTAAACGGAACAGCAAAGTTTTTATATACGCACTCAGATGAAGAGCGCTTTCACATGTTAAAGCTTGTAAAGTTTGTAAATGAAAGAGGTGGACAAGCAGTTGTGCCTGCAACGATACAACCGCCAGTTGATTTCGAATCAATCACAAATGTATTCGAAAATCTTTTGAAACATGAAATTTCTGTAACAGAAAGTATTAACCATTTAGTAGATGTTTGTTTACAAGAAAAAGACTATACAACGCACAACTTTGTACAGTGGTATGTTGCAGAACAGCTAGAAGAAGAAGCTTTAGCAAGAACTATATTAGATAAATTAAAACTAATTGGAACGGACAAAGGAGGTTTATACCTTTTTGATAGAGATTTAGAAAACTCAGCAATTGCTCCAGAGCCATCTCCGGGAGTAGCCTAGCACTAATGATAGAGAAAAGCACTGCATTTAAGCGGTGCTTTTTTTATCTCTCTTTTAAAATTAAGCCGTATCTTCAACGCTCAAAATAATTGATTTTCACCCTTTGATTATGAAAGGCATTCTTTTTATTGTATTCATTTTTACACTCTCGTTTTCGTACAGTCAAGAGAAAATACAATTTACTAATTATACTATAAACGCAGGATTATCTCAAAGTGTTGTTCAATGCATGGTTCAAGATAATTTTGGAGCAATTTGGTTAGGAACACAAGATGGCCTAAATCGTTTTGATGGAATGAATTTTAATGTTTTTACTTCTGGTAAAACTAGAGGTATAGACAATGAATACATTATGAGTGCCAATAAAGACAGCAAAGGCAATCTTTATTTCGGAACCTTAAACGGATTAATTCAATACGATCCATTACTTGAAACTTTCACCACTTTTCATACAAAAAACGGGAAAAAAGCAGAAATTAAAAGTATCCTCACAGGTAGCGATAATAAAATTTGGGTGGGTACCACAGACGGGAGATTACTTTACCTAAACACCAATAACGAACTAGAAAATCTAACATCAATCTCTTGCCAGAGTTCAATTGTGAGTTTAATAAAGCACGGCACAAACAACATGCTTATTTTCACGGAAGAAGGCGAAGTTATCGAATATGAAAAGGATAAAAATAATTTCAAAAAGAATCAAATACCTAATTTTAATAACCTTAGGGTAAATAAAGTAGTTCCTAATAATTCTGACGAATACCTAATTTGTACTACTAAAGGAATACTAAATTACAATAAAGAAAAAGCTACTTATTCATCGTATGATTTAGATTTATCCAGTTACGATATTAGCGATGTATTTAATGACAACAATCAGCAATTTATACTTACTAAAACAAACGGATTAATTGTAAAAAAATCGAACGAAGTACTTAAAAGATATACAGCAGACTTTTTTCAAAAAACGGCGTTGATTGATAATAACCTTAATTTTATTCAAAAAGACAAAAATAACCTCATATGGATTGGTTCTCAACGCGGAATTTCAACGTTTAACCCAGAGCATAATGGTTTTCAATCTATTACAGTTTCTTCTCAAGCAAACAATGGTTTGATCTACCAAAATGTTTGGAGTTTTTCACAAACAGAAACTCAAAATATATTAATTGGGAATGATAATGGTGTTTCTTTATACTCAGAAAAAACAAATGAATTTTATCACTTTAAAAAGAATATCAATTTAAATTCGGATCAAAAATTTAATGTGCTTTCTATATTAAAGCTAGATAAAAACAGCGCTTACATTGGCACTTTTGAAGGACTCTACAAACTTAATTTTGACACTACCGACTATTCTAATTTCGACTACATTTCATTAAAAAGTAAATCTTCTCCAACTGGTTTTAATCAAATTTATTTACTACTTCGTTATGACGAAACGCGTTTATTATTAGCAACTAAAGGCGGAGTTGCTATTTATGACGAAACGACTAAAAAGTACAGCTATTTAATTCACAAGAAAAATGATGCAAGTACACTTGGTGCAGGATCTTGTAGGTTATTATTTAAAAGTAAAACTGGCGCTTATTTTGTTGCACCTAGCGGAGGTGGTCTTTATGAAATCATAGAAAAGAATAATAAATTCATTGTGAAAAAACCTTCTTTTTATCGCGTACTAAGAGAATATGGAGATGATTTTCTAACCTCCGTTTATCAACCGAATAAAAACGAGTATTGGTTTGGAACCCTTGGCGGAGGGTTGTTATACTTGAATCAAAAAGAAAATAAAATTGAGCAATTTGATAGAAAATCAGGAATTCCGAACGAGGTTATCTATTCTATACATGCATTTAGAGATTCTATTTTGTTTATGTCTTCCAACAGAGGGATTATTGAATTCAACACACAGTCGAAGAAATTTGTCTCCTACCGCGAACAAGACGGATTAATTAGTGACGAATTTAATATGAACGCTTCTTTAAAAGATTCTAGAGGAACACTCTATTTTGGAGGTATTCATGGTTACAACTTTTTTAATCCGGAAGAATTAAAAATGTTAAACCCTAACTTAAACGTTCGTTTTTCTGAAATTTGGATGGAAAATGAGCTCATTAAACCTTCTCCAAAAGATATCATTGAAAAATCTATAAGCCAGACCAAAAAAATAGAATTGCCTTACAGACATAGAACTATTTTATTAAAGTTTTTTACAGATAATTACGTAAATCCAAAACAACTGAATTATAAGTATAAACTTGTAGGAGATGATGAAGTAGAGGAATATTTAGGAAATACAAATGAATTAAGGTTTACAAGCCTTTCACCTGGAGAATACACCCTTTTTGTTTACGCCCAACTCGGACAAAAAGATTGGAGTAAAGTGCCTGCTCAACTTCAAATTACTGTTGCAAAACCTTTTTGGATGACATGGACATTCAGAATTATAGCTTTATTTTTTATTGTACTTTCTATTTATATATACATCAAAAGAAGAATAGAAAGTGAACGAAGAGAACAAGTTGTTTTGGAAATGAAAATTAAGGCTAGAACGGAAGAACTAGAACTCAAAACACAAAAAATTGAAGAACAAAAAGCAAAAATTGAAGAACAAAAAACAAAAATTGAAAAACAAAAAAAGCGCGTAGAAAGACAGAAAAAGCAGTCAGACTCTATACTAGAAAACGTATTGCCACATTCTGCTGTTCTGGATCTAAAAAAACAAGGTAAAGCAGATGCAAGAAGTTTTGATAAAGTTTCTGTAATGTTTACTGATTTTGTTGGCTTTACTACTATATCTGACAATATGGATGCGCAACAACTCGTAGCTGTATTAGACAAGTATTTTAAAGCTTTTGATGAGATTATTGGAGAGCATGATCTAGAAAAAATAAAAACTATAGGTGATGCGTATATGTGTGCTGGCGGAGTTCCGGTTAAGAACAAAACCAACCCTATAGATACTATTTTAGCCGGCTTAAAAATTAAAGAGTTTGTTCTTCAACAGCAACTGAATGCAAGAAAAAGTGGAGACATAGAATGGAGTGTAAGAATAGGAATAAATACGGGTCCTGTTTCTGCTGGTATTATCGGATCTAAACGTTTTGCGTATGATGTTTGGGGTAAAACAGTAAACCATGCACAACGTATGGAAAAACTTTGTCAGCCCGGCAGATTAGCAATTACTGGAGATACATTTTTAGCCGTTGAACCTTTCTTTGAGTGTTCGTTTGCAGGTATTGTAGAATCTAAGAGTAAAGGAAAAATAGATATGTACTATGTAGATAGTATAAAATCAGAATTATCTATTCAAGGAAAAGGAATTTCGCCAAATGCTGAGTTTTATAAACTTGTAGATCTTCACTTAACATCCGCTATAAAATACATTGAATCTGAAAGAGAAATAATGAGTTTGTTAAGACAAAAATTATCTCCTACGCTTTATTATCATTCGCTTCAACATACCAAAGATGTAACAAGACAAGTAGAGCGTATAGCAATACAAGAAGGAATAACGAACAAAGATTTATTCTTGCTAAAATCTGCAGCTTCCTACCACGATGCCGGATTTATAGAGCAATATGAAAAAAATGAACCCATAGGTGCAAGAATGGCAAAAGAAGCATTGGGAGAATTTGGATATACAGAAAAAGATATTGAAAGAATTGAAGCATTAATTTTTGCTACTACCGTGCCTCACGATCCGAAAAATAAACTGGAAGAAATAATCTGTGATGCCGACTTAGATTATCTTGGAAGAGAAGATTTTCATGAAATTTCAGATAAACTACGTTTGGAGTTGCGCAAACATAATAAGATAAAAAGTGATAGAGCTTGGGATGAACAACAAGTGAAATTCTTTAAAATGCATAGGTATTTTACGAAAACTGCACTCGATACTAGACAAGCAAAAAAAGAGAAACACCTGAAAGAAATTGAATTGCGTTTAGAGGAAGATAAATATGTTGATTAATTTTTCTTTGTTTTTGCTTTCCAAGTAAAACCAAAATCCAATATCCAACCGCGTTGTTCATTTGGTACGCCTAATATACCTGCCGAAAGATCTACTAAAAACGATTCGTTAATCAAATACGCAATTCCAGCATCTGCATTCAATGAAATTGTGTTGAACGAAAAATTATTTAATTCGCCCGTATTTCCAAATATCTCAATAAAAGGAGACCAAGTTTTACCCGTTGATACAGAAAGTGTATAGAACGAATTTAAGTTGTATTGTTCTTCCATTTTCGATCCAAGTATACCTAAGTTGCACGCCAAGTTCAGTTGATTTATGGATTTATCTACTAAAAAAGCGAAACGCGTTGCATAAGCGCTACTTTCAAACAAACTTATAGATTTTGAAAGTGGGATTCGGCTACTTAACTGCACACCTAAATTGGTGTTTTTGGTGGAATATATTGTTTTTCTTACACCGATAGATAATGGGGAAAATTGGTTAGTTTTCGCTTCAGTTGTTCTGCTAAAAAGATAATTGACATCTGCCATTATCTCAAAATCATTGCCCAAACCAAACCGAAATCTATTTGTGATTAGGTTACTCTCATTGGAATTAAAGCTCGAAGAAAATAATCCTATTTGAAGTTGAAAATAACTTTTTTTTAAACTGTAGCTAGATTCTGAGATGCCGGGTCTATCACTAATTAATTGCGCAAATAAAACAGTTGTACTTGAAACAAATAAATACAAACTGCAAATCAAAAAGGTTCTCATTCCCTAAGAATTTTTCCAGTTTTTTCTAATTTGTTTGCTTAGTTTTTTAACCAGTTTTTTCATCACAGCTTCTCTAGATCCTATAGAACCAACTTTAATTAATCTGTTTTCTACTGCTTTTCCAGACTGATAAATGATTACTTCGAAGGTAACAGAAACAATATCTTCTCTAAAAAGCGGAAATAGATGTCCAACAGCCAACTCAGATTTAAAATCTCCAACAGAGGTAGACTTTTTGAAGCGCTTATCATATCCTCTTACAGAAACAAGCATATAGGTATCAAACCCTTTTTCTTGTAACTGTTTTTGTAACGAATCGGTTGCAAGAACAGCAATATCTCCACCTTGTTTAACGATATTTAATGACGATGAAGTTTTAATACCATAATTTTGGAAAAGCTGTGTGAGATTGATCTCAACAGAGTAGCGATCTTCTAATTTATCTAATTGGCCTACAACTACCACATTGCTTAAATTCTTTAAACCTGGTAATTCATCAACTTCTTGTGAAAATCCAGAAAAACTAAGACAAACTAGCGCAATAAAAAGTAATTTCTTCATTATAAAATATTTCAATTGTAGCAACCTCAAACAACTCCCTTAATGGGTCTATAACTTTCATTCTTGTTGCAACGAATTAGAGCTCAAAAATAACAATAATGCGCGCAATCTTTCTTCGATGCACTAGAATGACGTTAATAGTTGTTATTATTTAACTGATTATATACAAATTTTGTAAAATAAATCACTTTATTGATCTCACAGTGAACTCAAACCGTTTATTAAATAGCTAAACTACTAAAATAGCTCGTATTTATTATTGATGCATTGAAAAGGCTTGGAAGTACTCATGCGGGCGCTGAGAATGCAGAAATTTATAACTTCCTGTACAAGTAAGAATATAGGTAATGTGCTCTAAATTGATAACGCGTATCCAATAGGAATCTTGCTCTTTCTTTTCAAAAAATGCTTCGTAAACTTTAGCGTTATTGTCTAAGGTCAACGTTTTAATACCTCTCCTTTTTCCTTTTGAATTTGTGAAAAATTGCTGAATAATTTCATCTTCCGACAAAGCTTCTTCTCCTTTAAAAACCTTAGCTACGTAAAGGTTACCTTGTCCCCACTCTTCAAAAAAAAGTTCTAGTTGGTTGTTCTGGTTATACACCTTAGGTTTTCCAGGTAAATAAAGATTAAAACCAAATAATGAATCAGAATACAAGTATCCATCGCAACTTTTTAAGAGCTGATAATGTTCTTTTAAAACTTTTTCATTGTATACAGGAATAACTCTTCTTAAAGTGAAACCTTTGTTTTTTAATTGTGAAATGATTCCTCTTTCTCCGGCCAAATGAGCAGCACCAACCGCACAAAATAAAGATTCTCGTCGTATTAAAGAATCAATTCCTATTGCCATTAAATCGTTCCGCTTAAGTATTAAATCTTCATAAAAACCGTCAAAAATAGATGCAGAACTTTTCGTGAGCTGTAATAACTTAACAATATTACCTTCTAAATAAGCTAACTTCAATTTTTCTGGCGTTAGGTCTACCTTCAATTGTTCAAACGCATTTTCGTTTACGGTATAACTTATATCCGGAGAAATTAATTCCAATTGTGCCGTTACATTCTCTAAGGTATATAAATTTTTATTGCAGTTCTCAGTTACACGTTGGAAATATAAATCAATAAATTGTGGTCGGCCAGTGTCTTTTAAATTAAGCGAAGATTGTGCTCTTTTTTTTCCAACAATATATCTCATTTCATCCGTAATACTGTTAAGATCATAACCTGCATTTCTTACCTCAATGTCATCCATCAAACCGGTTATATCTGTTTCTAGCACTACTCCGTTTGTAGTATAAAGTGCCCACAAAACAGAATCCGGAAACTGAAACAGACGGTTATCGTTTGAATGAAAAGTTCCAAAGAGATAAGATGCTTCTTCTAAACCATTCCCTGAAATTTCCCATAGCAAAGCACTTTTAGACCTATCAATTTCTTGAGCTGAAATGAAAAAGCCAAAAAGGAATGAAAATAGAGATAGGATGAATAGACGCATTAAAATTCCATTAATTTTCCTTTTAAGATAACTGTTTCTATTGAATTTTCTCCAAAACTATACGGAATTAATGCTACATTCTCCATTGGCTTTGTGATGACAAGGTTTGCTTTGTTGCCAAGACATATACTTCCGAAATCATTTTCTAGTCCCATAGCAAAAGCAGTATTTATTGTGATTGCATTAATTGCTTCATTGGGCGTCATTTTCATTTTTGTACATGCAAAAGAAGTAAGCAGTTGCATGTTTCCGCTTGGAGAAGATCCTGGATTATAATCCGTGGCCAAAGCAACTGGCAAGTCATTATCAATCAAATCTCTTGCCTTACCAAATGGTATTGACAAGAAAAAAGAGCAGCCCGGCAACAAAGTAGGCATACAATCAGTACCTTTTAATACTTCAATGTCTGCTGTTTCTAACTCTTCCAAATGATCTACAGAACGTGCACCGTGTTTTACTGCAGCTGCTACTCCGCCCATTACAGAAAACTGGTTGACGTGTACTTTGGGTGTTAATCCATATTTGGCGCCAGCCTCCAACACTTTCTCCATCTGTTCAACAGAATAATAATTGCGTTCACAAAAACAATCAATATAATCTGCAAGCTCTTCTTTTGCAATTATCGGAAGCATTTCATTGATAATAATGTCTAAATAACCGTTGTGATTTTCTTTAAACTCTTTAGGAAATGCATGTGCACCAAGAAAAGTTGCTTTTATTTCTAATGGGCTATTTTCTTTTAGTCGTTTAATCACGCGTAGCATTTTAATCTCCGCATCTACCGTTAGGCCGTAGCCCGATTTAATTTCAACAGCACCTGTTCCGTATTTTGCCATTTCTAGAAGTCTGTCTGCCGCAGCACTATACAGCTCATCTTCGCTCATTGCTTGTAATTTCTTAGCAGAATTCAAAATTCCACCACCTTTCAAAGCAATTTCTTCATAGCTCAAGCCTTTTATCCGATCTTCGAACTCTTCTTCTCTAGTTTTAGCAAAAACTGTGTGCGTATGCGAATCACAAAATGCAGGCAGCACAAGCTTTCCTTCGGCATCTATCACTTGTAAATCTCTCCAATCCGTGATACCGCCCCAATCTTCCATCTTACCGTAAGCAATGATTTCATCATTTTCAATGGCTAAAAAGGCATTTTCTATGCATGGCAGATCTTCCATTTCTGTTCCTTTTTTATACCTAGGTAAATCTTCTCCTGTTTGGATAAGTTTCTTTATATTTTTTATTAGAATTTTCGACATATCAATAGATTGAAACTCAAAGTTAACAGTATCTGCATAGACCTAAAAGAAAATGAACTATTTCTTTTGCTACTCGGAATATAAATTAGAGCGAAACATCTACATTAAAATTGTACCTTTAGAGGTATGATGAAAGATACCAAACTAGCCGTTTTAATTGATGGCGACAATATACCTTCTAAATACATAAAGGAAATGATGGAAGAAATTGCCAAATATGGCACGCCTACTATCAAAAGAATTTATGGCGATTGGACTAAACCACATTTATCAAAATGGAAAAAAGTACTGCTTGAAACTGCTATAAATCCAATTCAACAATATGGTTATACCACAGGAAAAAATGCAACAGACTCGGCCATGATTATAGATGCAATGGATGTTCTGTATACTGGTAATGTAGACGGCTTTTGTTTAGTTTCTTCTGATAGTGACTTTACAAAATTGGCTACTAGAATAAGAGAATCTGGAAAACAAGTAATTGGCATTGGCGAAAAAAAGACACCTGAACCTTTTATAGTTTCTTGCGATAAATTTATATATCTCGAAATTTTACATACAGAAATTGATGACAAAGACGGAAAAAAGAAAAATCAGGATAAGAATTTGGATAAGATAACACCAAAAGTGATCCGTCTACTTCAAAACTCTGTGAATGATGCTGCTGATGACGAAGGTTGGGCATTTTTAGGAGATGTAGGATCGCTAATACTTAAAAAACAACCCAATTTTGATCCTAGGAATTTTGGCTACGAAAAATTAACACCACTTTTTAAGTCACAATCTCAATTCGAAATTGAAATGCGCGATCAAAGTTCTGCTCGGTTTAAGTTAGTCTATGTAAGAAATAAATAAACAAATTCATTCAAATAAAAAACCACCCGAAAGCATCGAGTGGTTCTTTAAACGATATGCAGTTACGCTTCCAACTTGGCTGTTGAAAGAGCTTCTTTAATCTTTTGTTCTAGTTCTTCCATCAACTCAGGATTATCTCCAATAATTCCTTTGACAGCGTCTCTACCTTGACCTAGTCTTGTTTCTCCGTAAGAAAACCAAGATCCACTTTTCTTTAAAATATTCAGATCAACACCTAAATCTAAAATCTCACCAACTTTAGAAATTCCGGCACCATACATAATATCAAATTCTGCCTTTCTAAATGGTGGAGCTACTTTATTCTTCACAATTTTTACTTTTGTTCTATTTCCAATTACTTCGTCTCCGTCTTTGATTTGCGACGAACGTCTAATATCCACACGAACAGAAGCATAGAACTTTAAAGCGTTACCTCCAGTTGTAGTTTCCGGGTTTCCAAACATCACACCAATTTTTTCTCTTAATTGGTTAATGAATATGCAACAACAATTTGCCTTATTTATAGAACCCGTTAATTTTCTTAAAGCTTTAGACATCAAACGCGCTTGTAAACCCATTTGAGAATCTCCCATTTCGCCTTCAATTTCGGCTTTTGGTGTTAGTGCTGCAACAGAATCAACTACTAACAAATCAATTGCACCAGAGCGAATAAGATTATCAGCAATTTCTAATGCTTGCTCTCCGTTATCTGGTTGAGAAATCAATAAATTATCTACATCTACACCCAAACTCTTCGCATAAAATTGATCAAAAGCATGTTCAGCATCAACGATGGCTGCAATTCCACCATTTTTTTGACATTCTGCAATCGCATGAATAGCTAATGTAGTTTTACCTGAAGATTCTGGCCCATAAATTTCAACAATTCTCCCTTTCGGAAAACCGCCTACTCCTAATGCTAAATCTAATGTTACTGATCCTGTAGAAATAACAGGAATATCTTCTATTACTCCGTCTCCCAACTTCATAACAGTACCTTTACCAAAGGTTTTGTCTAATTTCTCCATTGTAAGCTGGAGCGCTTTTAATTTGTCTGTGTTAACTTCTTTTGCTGCCATATCGTTTAATTTTTAAGCTAAAGTAGATGATTAGATCGTAAACTATTTACGACCTTTATTCTTGATTAAATTTTTCTAAAATTTCTTCGGCGTGTGCCTTCGTTTTTGGTTTTTCAATAATATCTACGATTACTCCTTCTTCGTTCAGAAGAAAAGTAGTTCTATGAATCCCGTCATACTCTTTTCCCATGAATTTTTTCAATCCCCAAACACCATAGTCAGTAATCATCTTTTTATCGGTATCTGCCAACAAAGGAAAAGGTAAGCTGTATTTCTCTATAAACTTTGTATGCTTTTTTTCGTCATCTGCACTCACACCCACAATTGCTATATTCTGTTCTTTCAATACATCATAGTTCTCTGTGAGATTACACGCTTGAGCCGTACAACCCGGTGTATTGTCTTTTGGATAAAAATAAATTGCTACTTTCTGACCTTTAAAATCTTCTTTAGTAACTTTTTCACCGTTTTCATTGTTTACGTTAAATGCTGGAGCAATATCTCCAATTTTTAAATGCTTCATTTTGTTGTTATTTTAAACATTATTTTGACGAATATATAATCAAAAGTAAATTAAAATTCTTAATTAGCAACTAAATCCGTCAACTTTTATAAATCTAATTTCAATTATTCATCAAGATTTATACCTAAGAAATCTCTATTCTATTGAAATTCGTTACATTTTAATTACTTTTATTCTGCCTTACATTTAACAAACAAACGATGAAGAAGTTCATAGAAGAAATTGCTGCCTACATTAAAGAAAACGAATACAATCTTAAAGCACTAACCGTAGTAATTCCTTCTAGAAGAGCAAAAAAATACCTTCAAAAAGCACTTTTTGAAACCTATGATAAACCCATTTTTTCTCCAGAAATAATTACCATAGATCAATGGGTTAAAAATCATACGAAAGAAATCGTAATTGATAAAACGAGAGCTATTTTTAAATTATATGAAATCCATAAAACGAAGGCTGGAAAAGAAAATAAAGGGTTAGATGAGTTTTTAAGCTGGGGAAGAACTCTTTTGAATGATTTTGATGAAATTGATAGATATGAATTAACGAGTCAACAGCTTTTTAGAAACCTCCAAGATGTGCGCGAATTAGAAGCTTGGAATTTAGATGACGACCAAATTACGGAACGCCAAAAGCGATTTTTACTTTTTTGGGAAAGCTTACCCGGTTATTATGCTGCATATAAAGAAATGCTTAAAGCTGAAAACTCAATAAATATGGGTGCTGCATATCAAAACTTATCTGCTAACTTAGATGTACTTTTTGAAAAAAACAAAGATCATCAATTCATTTTTGCTGGATTTAACGCACTGTCTAAAGCCGAAATGAGTATTATGAAACAGCTTCATAAATTGGGTAAAGCGCAATTCTTTATTGATGCTGATACATTTTATTATGACGACAAAAATCATGAAGCAGGAATGTTTTTGCGCGAGGTTTGTAGAAATTTATCATTGAATAAACCTTCATTTATCAAGAATAACATCTCTAATCAAAATAAATCAATAGAGGTTATAAACTGTACACAATCTACTGGTCAAGCCAAAACAGTAGCAACTGTTCTGTTAAATGAGATTCCGGAAAATGAAATGTCGGACACAGTTTTACTTCTTGCAAACGAGGAACTTGTTGTTCCTGTACTTAAAAATATTCCCAACAAAATTAAAGAAGCCAATATTACACTTGGTTTGCCTTTAAAAAATACAGCGCTCAAATCTTGGTGCGAATTACTTTTTAATCTACAAGAAAACTACGAGCGATTCAATACAAAAAGTATTTACTACAAAGATTTTTTGAAGTTAATAAAACATCCTTTTCTAATCGCTATAATTACAGAAGAGGATCAAATAGAATTAGTAAAGCAAGAACAAATAATAACCGATAAAAATTGGCTTTTCCTAAAGGTAGATGAGATAAACCTTTCGCAGATCACAAAAACAATTTTAAAGATTGCAACAGAAAAATGGGACCAAAAAAATAAGTTCTATCCGCAGCAAGCGCTTACTAAAATTAGAGCAGTAAATAGTTTACTTTTTAAAGCAATAAATGGTGATTCGTACACATTAGAAAAAGCAATTCTTTATAATTTTGACCAAAGTTTGGTGAAACTTACCAATATACTTGAAGAATTTTCGCCTTCGCTTTCTTTTAAAACATTTAAATCTATTTTCAACGAGCATTGGTCTTCAGAAAACCTTGCTTATTATGGAAATCCCTTAAACGGACTACAAATTATGGGATTGTTAGAAACCCGATTACTGGATTTTAAAAATGTAATAATTGTTGGTTTAAATGAGGGAAGCATGCCTCCGAACAATCCAATTCAGACGTTAATTCCTATGGATTTAAGACGCCATCATGGATTGCCAACACCACGCGATAAACAAGGACTTTTTGCGCACCACATTTATAGAATGTTTCATCATGCAGAGCGTGTATGGATTACGTATTCTTCTGCGGCACATAGTATGGGTGTTGACGAACCAAGTAGGTATTTGCATCAAATAAAACTTGAAATGGCAAGGAATAATTTGAATATCAATTATACACAAAAAGATTATACGATTAAAGACAATGAACAAAGCAGTGAAAGAATAACCGTAGAGAAATCTGATGCCATTCTTGCGCGACTAGATACTTATTTTCAAAAGGGAACTTCGGCTTCGGCTTTGAATAAATTTTTAGCTTGTCCGCTAGACTTCTACTACAGATATGTACTCGGATTTGGAGAAGAAAAAGAAGTTGAAGAAGATATTGAAGCCAATAATTTTGGAAGTTTTATACACAATACCTTGGAAAAACTCTTTGAAAACTTTGCCCGCTACGATAAAAATCTTGAAGAGACTGAAAATTCTACACAAGTAACTTCATTTGATATAGATCAGATGTTAAAGACGTATGCTCCACTATTACAATCAGAATTTATTTCTCATTTCAACAATAAAAAAGAGTATTTAAAATCAGGAAAAAATTATTTGAGTATACAGGTTGCAGAATTTTTAATGGAAAAAATACTAAAGCAACAGAAAAAAGAACTCGAAGAAAATCCTACAACACCACTTTTTATAACTTGTGTAGAAGGTAATTTTTCTAAAAAAATTGAAGTTGAGATAAATAAGCTGAAAAAAACCATTCGTTTCAAAGGGTTTATTGATCGCATAGATGATTACCAAGACCAAGCGCGTATATTAGATTATAAATCCGGTAAATGCGACAAGACAAAAGTGACCATTCCCAAGCAAAGAAAAGGCAGTTCTCTTTCAGAATCACTAAGAAAAACATTGGGTTCTAGCAATTATATTTTTCAACTTCTCATTTATAATATGTTGTATAAAGAAAATTTCCCAAAGCTTCCTTATCCTGAGCGAACCGGTATAATTTCAATGGTAAACATAGATGAGAGTCCTTTTTTCCTAGACAATAAATTAACAAACGGAGATACTGCGGCACTGATGGAAATTTTCGAAGAAACAATAGATGCGATTATACAAGATATTTATGATCGCGATTTACCTTTCGAGCACAATCCTGAAAGTAAATATTGTAAATACTGCAATGAATAAATACTGAAATAAAATTCAACTTTTATAGTCTTACCTATTTTGAAAATATTATTTTTGCAGTCCACTTGCCCAGGTGGCGGAATTGGTAGACGCGCTGGATTCAAAATCCAGTTCTTTCGGGAGTGTGGGTTCGATTCCCACCCTGGGTACTTTAAAAAGAGATTTCTTGATTGTTATCTCTTTTTTTTATCATAAAACTTTTAGGAGTGCGTGGTTCCCTGTCTGACAACCGGCAGGGATTCCCACCCTGGGTACTAAATCATTTGATATACTTGGGATGTGGAAGAAATAGAAGTTCATTCTACAATTTCAACAACATTGTGTCTGAAAAAAGAGATTACATCACTGCAATCTCTTTTCTTTATTAAAACCTCAGTAGTGAGTAGTTTTTAACTATAAATTAGGTGGCTTACTATTAAGAGCCGAAGTTCAATTACTTCGGCTCCCAACTAAACTATAAAACAATCAATCGTGATGTAGCAGAACCATCTTGAGCAGTGATAAGTACAGTATACGAACCCGACTCAATATTGGATATATTTACCTTAAATTGATTCTCTTTTACCTTCCCAAATATCGGGTGCTCTTTTCCTTGCATATCAAAAAGTTTCACAGCCAAAATATCTTGATCTGCCGAAATTGTTATTTCTTCTTTTGCTGGATTAGGAAAAATATTCGTTTTTATATCACTTCCAACATCTGTAATGCCTAATGACCCTACAGATAAATATAAATACGAAATCGTTGTATCTAACTCGTTTTTTAGATACGAAGTAAATTTCACAACTCCTATTCCTGAGCTTCCCGGATTCCAAACTCCTTTTATTTTTACCGAGTCTGCACTATTTAAGTTTGATTCAAAATAATTTGAATTAGACGTTAAACAAATAAATCCCACACAAAATGAAAAAGACCAGTCAGACGGTGAACTTATAAGTTCATACTGCGTGATTAAAGTATCGTTTATTCCACTTTCATTATAAAAATAGCCTTGATGTTCTGCATAGGAAGTCCCATAAGAAGATTCTATGGTATCATTAATGAAAATTAATGTTGATTGTGCTTTCGTACTAATTAACGTAGCGACTGAAAAAAATAATAGAATACTTTTCATAACAATATATTACTTTGAAATTATCTGAAATCTTCGTGTATAACTCTTTCTACCCTCAGAGTCAGCAAAAGATAAGAAATAAGTTCCATTACCCAATGTTGAAATATCTAAAGTCGTTGTTTGAACACTATTAGAAAGCATAGCAGGTTTAGGTGATGAAATCATTTGACCTAATGCATTATGAATTCTCCATTCTCCATTTTTAAGTTGTGAAGAACTATGTCTAATATTTAATTGATTATTTTGAACTGGATTTCCTAAAATTTCTATAATCACATTAGACTCGTTATGCTCTTCGTCTAAAGAAGCAATTGCATTTGTTAGTTTCGCCTTATTTACATTTAAAACTTCTCTACTCCCCATCGGGCCGTATTTTACAACTGCAACAATAACCTCTACCCTATTAGGATCTATACCAACTAAATCTCCAGGATTAGCAAAATCAGGCAGTGTGAAATTGAAATTTTCTGTATAGCTTTCTCCTGGAGAACAAGAACTAGAAATTACACCTGAATTACCATAAAATCCGTTTGGTTGAACGCGACATGGCTGAAAAAAGGGATACGAAAAAATAATCGGAGAACTACCAAATGTAGCTGTACCAAGACTATAATAGCCGTAATCATTTGCAGTTGAACTACTCAAAATCCATTGAGCGTAATCTTCGTTCTGATCTGGACCAATTACGGTATCTTCGACTAATAAAATATGAAATCGAATATCGCCTGTTGCATAATCACTGAATAAACCTGTTGCGTCAACATTAACATTTCTTGAAGTAGGATCATAATCCACATCTAAATCTATACCAACAGGAACGTAACTCATATTAATTTGCTCATTAAAGGCTAATGAAACATCCTCAACGACCTCAGTATTTGGGAAACTATTTACTGTTAATGCATCTTGATTACCAGGAAAAGTTGTTCTATCTACTAATTTATCAGACTGATATATCACATCGAACTCATCATGAAATCCATTGTACGGTAAATTAGACTGACCCCAAGAACCAACACCAATTGGTGCTTGATTATAAACAGCGAGTACTACATCATCTAAATTATTATTGTATAGCTCTCTTACTTCTTCAATCTTTAAAAAGCATGGTGAACACGTTTGAGCGCAAGCCATTTCTATAAACACCTTTTTATCTGATAACGAACCTTTCGCTACTAAAAAATTAAATTGAGTTTTGATTGGAGTTATTGTATGATTATTATAAGACACACATTCAATTTCGAATGGAATAGATTTTCCTGGAATTAAACATTCCACTTCAAATGGCAATTCAACTTGAACATTAGTCATCGATTGAACAGAAAGATCTTCTAAAGCAACGATTTTTTCATTTTCTTCTCCCCAAGTACAAATTAATTTCAAACTGTTTAAAACAGCTGTAGAATCATTAAAAATATTTATTTGAGGTTTATGTATTCCTTTTATAAATACATTAGAGTTATCAAATCGCAATTGTCCAATTTTGATTTGACTTGTTGAAACAAAAGAAACAACGAGTGTTATTATCAGTAATAATTTTTTCATAGCATGATAAGTTTTGTAATTTAATCATCGTAAACTTATGAATTTATCTATTATTCTCAGGTGTCGATTTATAAATTAATACGTACTAAAAGGCATTCTAACATAATACACATGAGCTTTGTCTAATCGTTCTGATAATTTTTAGTTTCCAATAATTGAACAAAAAATAATAATTTGGATAACATATTATAAGTAGTTTTATGGTATGAAGAAAATGGGAAAGTATCTTATTGTTATTTTGTATTGGTTTGTTCTGATACTTCCTATTAAAAGTTTTTGTTCTGAATCTTTGAAAACAAACAAGACCGACGAACCATTTGATAAATTAGGCTTAATTAAAGATTCTATATATAATCTGAAATCAGAACTTAAAGCAGATTATATCTTTAAACAACTGCACAAACTAGATGAAGTAAATGACTATGAAGGCCTCTGGGATTTATCAAACTATGCAAAGCCTTTTTTATATCACAGAAATTATTGGTATAAAGCCTATGAATGCAGCTTACATGAACTTGATGCTGCAATAAAGTTAAATGACTCCAATAAAATTAACGACTCAAAATTGTCCGTAGCCAGCTTTTTACTAAGCATTGGAGAAATTGATCAGTCTATCAGTTTAACCAAACAACTCTTGGAAGAGAATAAATATCAGAATGAATATGTAATAACCAAATTAAAGATTGCCCAGCTAATGGCATTGGGTAAAACAGAAGAAACTATCGCACTTCTTTCCAATCTATTAAATCATACTGACTTCAATACGCGTTTATCTAGATATATTTTTGTTCTTATTAATTTATGCTATGCTTATCTTTCTGCTGATGATTACCAACAAGCGATGCACTATTTACGCATCGCAGAATCTCAGAAACCTTTCCAAAACAAAGTAAAACAACACTATTTAAAAATAAATATTGAACAGATTAAATGTAGTATTTATGCTGGTCTTAAAATGAATGAAGCGTTCTATAGCTCACTTGAATACCTTCAAGAAGACACTTCAGGTTTAGTATATCCCTACGAAATATCTTTTTATAAATCACTAAAGAAATTTCATGAAACTGCTAATTTCAAGTTATTCTACAAGGCGTATACGAAAGTACTTGTTGAATTGGAAAGACTTGGAGACTATCATTACTATATGATTCTTTCTTTTTATATGCTCAACCTAGCTGAACGCATAAATGAAACTGCATACATTCCTCTAATTCAAGAAAATATTGACGTAGTTCGTCAAAGAAATCGTAACATATTTTCACAAATGAATATTACTTTAGAAGATGTAGCACCTAATACAAAACAAAAAGTTCATACTGAAAAATCTACCAACGTAAGTACACCCCTTATGTTGATAGCTCTATCAATGTTTCTCGTATTTCTTATCTTTTATGCCAAAAAAACCAATAAAAATGGTAAGCATAAAACAAAAATACATCATTTTTCTTCAGAAGATTTAGTAAAAATAAATCAACTAGAGAAATTGCTTGAAAACAAAAAAATACTATATCGCGAAAATCTTACACTTACAGAAATATCTAAATTATTAAATACTAACTCTACAACCCTATCCAATTTAATAAATCAAAACTACAAAAAGCCTTTTCCACAATTAGTTAACGAAATGAGAATTCAAGATATTTGTGAAATGATAGCGAAAGGAGAAAACAAAAAATATAGCATTGAAGCTATGTCTCAAATTGTTGGCTATAAATCAAAATCTACATTCTATAAAAACTTCAAAAAGATACATGGAATTACACCTGCAGAATACATTACTAAAGTCAATAATATTAATAAATAATTTGTTTCTCTGATTTTAAGTATATTGTTCTAACCTATCTAATTGAAGCGAAATACTAAAAGTATGGAATACACCACGGAACAGCAAAATATCTTAAATATTAAACAAGGAAAGCATATTGTGCACGCTCCTGCAGGATGTGGTAAAACAGAAATTCTTACTCAACGTATTAATCAAGCACTCTCTAAAGGTCAACATCCAGAAACTATGATTTGTCTGACTTTTACCAATAGAGCAGCTATCGAAATGACCGAGCGACTACAAAAGTCAAACAACTCGAATAAACAACTTCCTTTTGTTGGAAATATTCATAAATACTGTAACTTATTTCTGCGTAAGAACAAACTTCTACCAGACTCCTCCACGCTCCTAGATGAAGACGAATATAAAACCATACTTAATGGAATCATTAAAAAATTTGATAAAAAAACAGCGATTATTCGCAACGTTCTGTTTAAGTATCTGAGTGATCAAAAAAGGATAGATTTAAAACTAAACCCAATTCATGTAAGTTACGATGCTAGTTTTGAACCAAATAAAGACCTATACTATAAAATATATCAGCAGTATGAAAACGTAAAGAAAGAATTCAATTTCTACGATTTTGACGATTTATTGAACCTTGCAAATTATCACCTCCAAAAAAATAAAAGTTCACACCAACAAAGCTTAAACTTAAGCTCATTCGATTGGATACAAATAGACGAAGTACAAGATTTGAATGAAGTACAATGGGAAATCATTGAATTAATTAGTGCAGAATCATCACTGGAAATATATTATGGAGACTACGAACAAAGTATTTTTTCTTTTCTAGGATCTTCTTACACCACTTTTCTTAAGCGATACGAACAAATAAAGAACAAACACTCTCTCGCTAAAAATTATAGATCTTCACAAGATATTATTTTAATACTAAACAAATACCTAGAATCAACTTTGAAATCACAGATCGTATTCGATTCGGATCAAGTTGAAATTAAGAATAAAGAAAACTTTGTAATTGAAGGAATTCAAGGTACAATTGAAGACGAATTACAATATATCACGAATCGAATTAAAACTAATAAATATGATGGTGAATCTGTTGCTATTTTAGTTCGAACAAACAAAAATGCAGAATTATGTAGTAATTATTTTAATGAAGTAGGAATAAATCATTTAAAAGTAAGTGGAATCGATTTTTTTCAACGCAACACGCTCAAAGATCTTTTTGCTATACTGAATGGCTGGTCTAATCCTTTCGATATATTAGCATGGACAAGAATTTTCAAACGTTTTTCTTCAAGTACATCGCTTGATGATTCAAGAAAAATTATCTACTCCTGTTATAAAAACGGTGTACTTCCAAAGGATTTACTTAACAGTGAATCGTACCTAGAAACCTTCCAGAAACAACTTGATTCTAAACGATGTATTGTGTTTGATACTGAAACTACAGGATTAGATACCTTGACAGACGACATCATACAAATTGCAGCAACGGAGATTGTTAATGGACAAATAGGAGAATCATTTAACTGCTACATTAAAACAACTAAAAATATAGCTGAAACTTACGAAGTTCATAAAATAAGTGAAGAAATACTAGACAAGCAGGGCGTTGAGCCAACTGTTGGATTAGAAGAATTCATCACCTTTATAGGAAGAGACAGTACACTTATTGCTCATAATCTTAATTATGACAAAACGATTTTAAATGCAAATCTGAAAAGATATACAGACAAATCATTAAACGATTATTCTTTTAACTACTTAGATAGTTTAACTATTTCAAAATTGCTATTTCCAAAACTAGCATCTTATAAGTTAGAGCATTTACTCAAACATTTTCAGCTCGAAGGAGAAAATTCTCACAACGCAATAGACGATGTATTTGCAACCGTTAACTTAGTTCTATTCTTAAGCGAGCAGAACAAAGAAAAAATTGAACAACAAAGTACCTTTTTAGCATTTAATTCAAAACGATTTAAGTCGTTCAGAACAAACTTTAATGCTGTTGAAGAAATAATTGATGCACATTTATCACGTAATAATTTTACAAGCGATTTGATACAAGATTTATACAGAAACCTAAAAGGAAATAGAATCATTGATGAACATAAAGCAAAAGTATTTTTCGAAGTAATAAAAAATGAAGAAGTAACACTTATGAATGCTGACGCACAAGAAAGATTGTATCAGCTAACACCATTTATTACGGGTTTAAAGGAAGTTGATTTAATTAATTCCGAATCAGAAATTGTAATTTCTACTCCTCACAAAGCAAAAGGTTTAGGTTTTGATCATGTAATTATTTCAGAATGCAATACGGGTGTTTATCCTGGTTATTACTCTAAAACCGACGAACAAATTTTAGAAGATAAGCGTATTTTATATGTGGCAATGAGCAGAGCAAAAAAAGGTATTCTTATAACGCACCATACAAAATTTCAAACTGCTTACGGGACAGAATACAGCAGAGAACGCTCTAAATTTATCGATGAAATAAGCGGTCTATTTATGAATAAGTAGCTGACTTCAGTTTCGTTTTTGATTGCTTCAATTTATGAAATTACTCCTATTCTGAAAAGGTGGTTCACCATTCTTTGCTTCATCATTCAAAGAAAAATACAAAATTTTCAAAATCGGTTGCAATTTCCATTTTGGAGCATTACATTTGCCGACCAATTAAGATTTAGTGCGCAAGTACAAAATCTGGTCCTATAACTCAGTTGGTTAGAGTATCTGACTCATAATCAGAAAGTCCCTGGTTCGAGCCCAGGTGGGACCACAAAACAAATAAATTAAACGCCTGATTCTTATTGAGTTAGGCGTTTTTTATTTTTCTGATTACCCAACATTTTACCCAACATTTCATAAAAACACTACAAAATTCGTAATCAAATACATTCTAAATATTAGATATTTTAACGGTTAATTAATAGAAATTAATTATTAATGTTTTCAATAAAAACAGTATTTATTAGTCCTTCACAATTTAAACACGTTCATAAACAACAACTAAACTAACAATGCGAATACCTGCATATCTATAATGTTCACACGCGTAAGTGATACTTAAATAGTTGAAAATAGACTTTCATAAAAAATTAAACTTCACTATGCGCGTAAGTGATACTGTGATACATCAATACAAATCAATATTTGATTTACTTTTTTATAGTGTTCAAAACTGTTCTTTTTTTAATTAGTCATACCTTGTCCTAAGAATAATAAGGGGTTACTAATTACAAGTATATCTAAAGTTGTACTTAGTAAACTTTTAAAGTTAAAACATCATTATTTGTGAAGCGTTGTACCTTGTAGTTTTGTAATTATATCGATTTATTAGTCTTATTCTTTTAATTGTGATAAAGCGGAAGCAACCAATTCCTTTTTAAATTCAGTCAATGACGTTGTATTAGTTCCTTTTAAATCAAAAGTGTCATTATTTATTTGAATTTGATTTTTGTGAAGGAATAATGAACAAACTTTTTTTCTACTACTGTCATCGACGATTATAGCAAATGAACCTTTAAAGTCCCTATACGAAATACGGCTTAATTCAGCGTCCTTAATTTTTGAAGACATTGCCAAAATAGTCTTCACAATATTGTATACTTTAATCTCCTCAGCAGTAGTAATTATTCCCGAATTAGAATCTTTAATTTCCTTATCTATTATTTTTTCTAATACTGAATTCAATGAATTAGAATTTATTAATTCATAAATTTGAGTCAACATACTTTCTGTCAACCTCTTACCTCCCATTTTTTTATAAATAATCTTTATAAAGTCATCTGCAGGATTCGAAAGTGTTTCAAATAATGCATTATCAAATTTTTCTAAAAAATAAACGTCATCTGCTGCATTAATAACAGAAGTTAAGTCAAAAGTAGGGCGATAAAATAAAGCCAACTTCTCTATATCAGAATCTGTAAAGTCATTTAAATCGAATGTGAAAAAAGGTGTTTCGTTTAAAATTACGTTATTATCGGTACTTCTGGTATAAAACGAGTAAATTATACCATTAGTAACAATTCCAATTTTCACAGACTCTGTGTAAAGACAATATTCATTTAATTGTCTAAAATGATTGTCATTAAGGTTTGAGACTGCTTTTTTACACTCTATAAAGATTGTAGGTGTTGATTTACCAAAACTAATAGCCATATCAACTCTTCTACCTCTTTTACTACCCATATCTGCAATATATTCATGCAAATAATCATCCATTTTATTATAACCTAATAAATCGAAAAAGGGCTCAATTAAAAAATCTCTGGTTTGAGTTTCATCAGTGCTAAACTTAATTGCTTTTCCATAATCCCAATTTTTCAAAGATTTCGAAATTTGATTTGTTATCTGTTTTAGTCTCTTGTTGTCCATTTATTGATTTTTTTTAAAAATAATACTTCTGGTTAAATAAATCAGACATTTTATAAACATCATAAGTAATACATCAATATCCGGTTTACTTTTTTATAATCTTCAGAACTGTTCTTTTACTTATTAATTGTATAATTTTGTAGCTAATACAATTATATTTAAACAGTTAAATTTGAATTATGGTAAAATTGAATATAATACTAATAGCCCTGTTCATGGGGTTATTTGGAAACGCCCAAACTGTTGGAGGAGTGCATATTTCGCAGATTGAAGCAGAATATGTAGAATTAGTAGGTACCGCATCAATACTTAAACCTTTTCAGGTTTCAATAGTGGTAGACTATGGACAATTTGGAAGTCTCAAAGAAGCGAAGAATATTGGTCTTATGGACGCAGAAGGAAATATTGCAAAAATTAACGGAATGATGGGTGCGGTAAATTTGTTTGCTGAAAATGGTTGGGAATTACATAGTACAATGTTATTAAGCGTCGGCAACAAATCTGTTTATCATTACATCATGAAAAAAAAGAGCTATAATAATTCTTCAACATTAAGCATAAATAATTCAAATGATAGTTTAAGAAAAAGTGTATCTAGCACTTCATTAAAGAGCAGTAGTAATGAACCTTCTTTTTTAGAATCTAAAACCAAATATCAGATTGGACAAACAGTTTACTTTTATAAAAAAAACCAACTGATAGAGTCTAAAATAATCTATGTAGATACTATCGGTAAAATGTGCAGTACTGGATGCTTAAAGGTTGAATATATAGATGTTGAGAATAACAACACAAAAACAAAGTATATTACTTTTGACAAAGTATTACTTGAAAAACCTTAAAATCATACTTCAGTATACATGGGACCAAAAGCCGTATCAAACGATAAAACCAATACTACTCTAATTAATAGTGGAGAATATAAGCACTAAAGCAAAAAGAACTATCGCACCGTCAATAGCGCCAGAAAAATACAGCTCTTCTCTCTGCTGATTGCTTCCTAAGATCAATGCGATTTGAATGCTATACGCTAAACACAACACGATTGAATTTAGGTATTCAAAATCAATGCAAAAAAGAAGAAATACGCTAGAAATTAGGATAGAAAAAACAGCAAGTCGTTTTGATTTACCTACTCCGATTATCTGAGGAAAGGTTTTCTGTTGGTCTTTATCAAAACGTAAATCTCGGATATCAAAAGGTATCGCAATTGCAAGAATGTAAAGATAAACTGCAAGTGCAAGAATTATTTTTATTAAAAAAAACGTTTCGCTATCAAATGCGGGTAAAATGACTGTTGCGGATGTCCATACAAAAGCAATCAAATGAATTTTCACATAAGGTAATTCTCTCAAATTTTTCCTTCTAAAAAATCGTACGGCATAAAATACACTTATAATAAGTAATGGAACTAAAAATAGTAGGGTAGAAAATTCAAAAAGATAAAAGAAATAAATATATGCAGCAAGCAGTAACCCTACCAAACTCAAAAGTTTCAATTGAAGTTGATGTGCTCCTATCCAAAAATTTCTAGAACTGACATCTTGATTATCGCGAAACCCTAGCTTAACGATACGTTGAAAATTATAGGTGAAAAGCGTAGCTCCAAAAACAAATAAACCATAAAATATCGACTCAAATTCTGTTCGTAAAAATTGAGCGGAACCAAAGGCTAATAATCCTGCAGAAATACTAATTAAACAATTAGAGAAAATAAACCAGCGAAGAAAACTCACAAATAATTAGTTAAAAATTCAACTTACCCCACTATTCTATTTACAGCGTTATTCATTCTGTAATTGTACTTGGTTGTTTTGGATAAAAACTGGCAATAATTGTATGGAACAGCAGAGAGTCAATTAAAAAATAACCCCCAACCAATCCGGCAAATAATGCAAAATTATTTTGAACATCATAAGAAAAAGAGACCATTAAAACCAGAACCGTAGCAATAGAACCAATGAAGTGAATCAAAAAAACATAACGATGAAGCGCTTTACGTGATGGTTTCTTTTTGAGTTCGTAATGAATAATTATCAGAAAAATAATTAAAAAAGGTGCAGAGAAAATTGCTGCTACAGCCATAAAAAGGAGTATAAATTCAAATTCATCACCAATAAAAGCTGGAAGAATTGAGCCCAATATGACGGTCAAAATCCAGCAGAAAAAAAAGTGAACTGTTTTTAACTTCGTGCGCTCGTTTTGCATGCGTTTTTTTTATAAATGTACAATTTAAGAACGTACGGAATCTAAAATTAATGTTAAAGCACTCCCTCTCCTCTTTTTAAAGATTTAAAGTTTTGCGTGCGATCCGTCGCAAAATGCACCTTTTGCAGAATTTTTACACCCGCACCACGCAACCGTTTTTTTCTCTTCAATCACTTCAATAACAGGCATTTTTTCTGTACCCGAGTGCGCGCCATCGCAATACGGTTGATTTTTAGAGTTTCCGCAAGAGCACCAAGCGTAGGTTCCAGCTTCTACTTCTTCTATGAAAGGTTTTTTCTGTATCATTTTTTATTTTTTAGGAAAATTACAGTTTCTTTTTTCCACAGACATAAAAAATCGTGTAATTAATACTAATTAAAACCGTTCTAAATTGTTGGATTCCTCACACTTTGAGTAGAATGTTTGTCCGATCAAAGTGGTCTTTTCTAAGACAAAAAATAATATTTTATCGATGAATTTTTTAATTTTATCGATAAAAATAGTTTGTTCGTAGAAAGATTTTATATATTTGTCTCAAGAAATTATATACACAATATAAATTTTGATTTAGGTGGTTAGGTTAGTTAGGTAAGTTCGTTATTCTATTACGATAGATAAAACTAACGAAGAAAAAAAAGAAAAGGTCTCTCCTCTCGGAAAGACCTTTTTCGGTTTTAATCAATAGCCTTGATCACGTTTTATTTCTAGCGTATACCCACTAAACAATAGCTCTTAACATTAACATAACGTTCTTTTAATTTAACAATAACCTTTGCACAACTTATCAATAACAAGTTAACAAGACATTTGCACTATTGAAATTAATGCACAAACAAAAAAGAGATTGAACACCTCTTTCGCATTAAAAAATAGAAAAATGAAAAATAGATTATTCTTAGTTATCGCAGTATTGTTTACTTCTTTTGTTTCACTAGCACAAGATAAAGGTACAGTTAGGGGAGTCATTACAGATGCTAAAACTGGAGAAGAGTTAGCTTTTGTTAAAGTTATTCCTGAAGGATTTACACAATATGCGAAAGACTCTGACTTTGATGGAACATACAATGTAAGATTGCCGTTTGGAACCTACACATTTATCTTTAGAGATGCAGATCATAATGATTTTATACAAGAAGTGGTGGTTAAAGCCAATGAAGTAACCGAGTTAAATGTGAAGATGCTTCCTGTTATGGTTGGCGAAGTTGTAGAGATTATTGCTGTTAAGAAAACAACAAACTCTATCGGTGGAGGTTTGGCTAAGAAAGCAGAATCTGAAGGTTCTATTGAGGTATTTACCAAAGAACAAATTGAAAAGACTCCAGCCAATTCTGCGGCAGATGTTGTACAGCAAATTCCAGCCGTTTCTATCGTTGACGGAAAAGAAGTTTATGTTAGAGGTTTGGGAGATCGTTACACAAAAACTATATTGAACAGCATGGAAATTCCTGGATTAGATCCGGATAGAAACACGGTTCAAATGGATATCTTCCCTTCTAGCGTTATTGATAATATTACGGTATTCAAAACGTTTACACCTAATTTACCTGGAGATTTTACTGGAGGAGTAGTGAATATCGAAACAAGAGATTTTCAAACAAAAAAAACATTGCAAGTTAAAGCTGGTTTAGGTTATAACACTGCTTCTACTTTCAATAAAGATTTTATTCTTTACGAAGGTGGAAAGTTAGATTTCTTAGGGTTTGATGACGGTACTAGAGCACTACCTCTTTCTCCAACTGCAAAAATCCCAGATCCAACACAAAATGATACAAGAACTACATTACTTACTACGCAGTTTGGTAAAACAATGGCAGCTACAAATCAAGGAAATTTCTTAAACCAAAAATATGGTATTGTTTATGGAAATCAATTTCAATACGATAGTTTACCCGATTTTTCTTACGGATTCAATATCGTAGCTAATTATAGAAGTAATTACGACTTTGTTGAAGAAGTTGAGTTCAATGAATATAGAAAAGCACCAGAAAGAGAAGATAATGATTTATTTATAGATAGAGCTTCTCGTGGTTCTTTAGGTGAGCAAGAAGTAACGTGGTCTGTTTTAGCCGGACAATCAATAAAGTTTAGAAAAAAACACAAAATCTCACTCACGGCATTCCATACCCAAAACGCATCTTCTCAAGCTGCTATTTTAGATGAAGAATACTTTGAATTTAATCCTGCAGTTCTTTACAAGCACTCCTTACAATACTCACAACGTTCGGTTTCTAACTTAAATCTTTCTGGTAAATCTGTATTTGATAAGTGGACACTCGACTGGAAGTTATCTCCAACACTTTCTTTGATAGACGAACCGGATATTAGATCTACAGCTTTGGAAGTACAACAAGATGAAAATGGGAATGATATTTATCTCTTAGAAGAATCTGTTGGTGCAGAGATTAGAAGAAGTTTTAGAGACTTGAGAGAATATAACTTATCTGGAAGAGTAGATTTAGAAAGAAGAATTTTTGTTTGGAAAGATTCATTAGAGTCTAAAATTAAATTTGGTGCACTGGCTACGCACAAAAACAGAGAATTTAATGTGTACGACTATACATTTAAAGTTGAAAACCCAGATGGTTTTACGCCAGATCCAGATTTCTACTTCCAAAATGAAAATATTTGGAACGAAAAAGAAGATCAAGGAACCTATGCTGTTGGTTCAAGAGAGTTAGCCAATACCTACCAAGCTTCTCAAAATATTCTTGCTGGTTATGTGATGCAAAATTTGCCTATTACGAAAAAACTAGAAGCAATATATGGTGCAAGAGTGGAACAAGCAACCAATTACTATACAGGAGTTTCTTCTGACGGAACAAAAGAGTATAACAACCAAGAGGTGTTAAACGAGTTCAATATTTTACCTTCATTAAACTTGAAATATGCACTTAGAAGTGAATTGAGAAATAAGATGAATGTGCGTTTTGCTGCTTCGCAAACTGTGGCAAGACCATCATTCAAAGAGAAATCTATCGCACAAATTTACGATCCAATACAAGGTAGAACATACAACGGAAATATTGATCTATTACAAACAAATATCATTAACTTAGATACGCGATGGGAATGGTTCTTTGGAAATACAGAAACAATTTCTGCAAGTGCATTCTACAAACGATTCGAAAATCCTATAGAAATTTCAACTTTCGAAAAAGCGCCTACAAACATACAAGCTGTTAACGCTGGAGTTGCAACTCTTTATGGTGTTGAATTAGAAGTTAGAAAACAAATCGCTTTCATGGATACTGCACATTCTAACTTATCTTTATTCCTTGGTGTGAACGGTACTTATGCTAAATCGCAATTAGACATGGAGCAAGTTGAAATTGGAGGAATTACAGAAAGAGAATCGCGACAAGCTTACGCAAGAGATGGTGAAGAAATTGGAAGATATAGAGCTATGGCAGGTCAATCTCCTTTCATTATCAATGCATACTTAAACTTTGTAGATAATCAAAGCGGTTGGGATGCAAACATAAGCTACAATATTCAAGGAAAAAGATTAGCAATTGTTGGTGTATCTAGTATTCCTGATGTATACGAAAATCCTTTCAATTCTTTAGATTTGAAAGTAGCTAAATCATTCGGAAAAGACAACGCTTGGAAAGCAAGTTTATCTGCAAGAAATTTACTGCGTGCTAAACGAGTTCGTGTTTACGAATCTTACGGAGATACGCCTCAGATTTACGACTCATATTTTAGAGGAATGCGTTTTTCTGCGTCAGTTACTTACAATATTTTCTAGAATAAAAAAGCTATACTGTTCAAATAGCAGATAACTAAGAATAACAAAAAGCACACTTAAATTAAGTGTGCTTTTTCACTTTTTAGAGAATAATAATTAATATTATTTCTATTTTCGTAACATGAGCCAAAGTGCAGAAAAATATAGTAAACGAGGAATACAAACGAGTTTTGTTTCCGTAATAATTGGAATTTCTCTGGTTTTATTTATGCTCGGTTTACTCATTGGTGCATATTTAGGTTTAGAAAACCTTCAAAATTCTGCAAAAGAAAAGATTGAAGTAGACTTGTTCTTTCAACCAGAATTAAACAATGCAGACATAAAGTTTGTAGAACAGGAATTAAAATCTTTTGAAGAAATTAAAACGGTTTGGTTTGTTTCTCCAGATAGAGCTTTAGCGGTTTTTAAAGACGATAACAGCGCTCAAATCGATGAAATCAAAGAAATATATAATGGAGAAAGTCCTTTTCCTCCATCCATTACCTTTAATCCAAAGGCAGCTGTTTCTAATACAGAAGGCTTGGCCAATCTAAAAATTAAATTACTTAAAACGTTTCAAAAAGAATTAGCAGAAGTAAATTATCCCGTAGAAGATGTAAAAAATGTAAATCTCGGATTTTTGAGATGGGCGTATATTTTTGCCGTTATAGGAATTTTACTTACCATAGTTGCTTTTGCTATCATAAATAATACGATAAGATTAGCACTTTACAGCAAACGATTTACGATTAAAACCATGCAGTTGGTTGGCGCAAAGTTGCGTTTTATTCGAAGCCCGTTTATTTGGCAGTCTATTTTACAAGGTATACTCTCTGCAGTTATTGGTATGGCTTTGCTCATGGCAGCTTTTTACACTGCAAAAAATTACTTCCAAGAACTTATTGTTACCTACGAAATTTTCACTTTCCTATTGCTCTTTGCCAGTTTACTTGTAATCGGTATTTTTATTAGTGTTTTCTCTACTTGGTTCGCTCTTAACAAATATTTGCGAAAGAGTCTCAATGATTTATATTAATTTAGCCTTATGAAAAGTCAAGATAGCAACAACGCATTCGTATTCTCAAAAGAAAATTACACCTATTTACTTATTGGTTTAGCGCTTAATGTAATTGGTTTTATTCTTATGATAGGCGGAGCTGCAGAAGATTTGAATGAATTTAATGCCGATGAATTGTTTTCTCATGTCCGTATTACCTTAGCTCCGATACTTATCGTTTTAGGTTATATTGTAATCATTTATGGTATTATGAAGAAATCTAAAAAATCCAAAAACAAAGTAGATTAATAGATAAGCTTTATGGATATCTTAGAAGCAATTATCCTTGGGTTAATTCAAGGATTAACAGAATTTTTGCCCGTCTCTAGTAGTGGGCATATTTTTTTAGGTCAAGTTGTGATGAACAAATTCTCTGAAGAACCTTTGCTCTTCTCCATTGTTCTTCACCTAGCTACGGCGCTTAGTACAGTGGTTATTTTTAGAAAAGAGATTATAGCTATTTTCAAAGGTCTATTCAAATTTAAAAATAACGCAGAAACAAAATTTTCTTGGTTTATTGTTTTGAGTATGATTCCGGCTGCAATTGTTGGACTCAAATTAGATGATTACATAGAGAAAATTACTACCTCAAACAATCAATATTACGGTTTACTTATAGTTGGAGCTTGTTTACTTGTTACAGCTCTACTTCTCTATTTTACTGAGAAATCTAAAAATCAAACCAAAGAAATTAATGGTAAAAGTGCCTTTATAATTGGTCTTGCCCAAGGTATTGCTTTATTACCAGGAATTTCTAGATCAGGCGCAACCATTGCTACAGGTATTCTATTAGGTGTAAACCGCGAGAAAATGGCGAAATTCTCTTTTTTAATGGTGCTTCCTTTAATATTAGGTGCCGTGACAAAAAAAGGGTTAGATTATCTAGAAGAACCGCAAACAATGGAAGTACTACCACTTATTGTTGGTTTTATTGTTGCTTTTTTTACGGGGTTAATCGCATGTAAATGGATGATTGCCTTAGTTAAAAAAGCAAAACTTACTTCTTTCGCAATCTACTGTGCACTTGCCGGCGTATTTGCCATTACCTACGCATTTTTTATATAATGGATTTTAAAGAAGGAAAAATTTTATTGGTAGATAAACCTTTAAACTGGACGAGTTTCGATGTAGTGAATAAATTGCGTTGGCAATTGAGAAAATTATACAATCAAAAGAAATTTAAGGTTGGTCATGCCGGAACTCTAGACCCTCTAGCAAGCGGATTATTGGTAATTTGTACAGGTAAAGCTACCAAACAAAGCATGGCTTTAACTGCCGAAGATAAAACATACACAGGTACTATTCTTTTTGGAAAAACAACACCTAGTTTTGATCTCGAAACAGAATTTGATGCAGAATTTCCTACAGAACATATTACTTCCGAATTATTAGAGAATACAGCAAAAACTTTTCTAGGCGAACAAGTACAAACTCCGCCCATATTTTCTGCCAAAAAAATAGACGGCAAACGAGCGTATGAAAGTGCGCGAAAAGGTATCGAAGTAAAAATGCGAGAAAATCATATTAGTATCTCATCATTAAGCATTAACACAGAAAATTTCCCTGAAGTGAATTTCGAAATAAAATGTTCTAAAGGAACTTATATTCGGTCTTTTGCAGCCGATTTTGGAAAGAAAGTAAATAGTGGTGCAACTTTAATTGAACTCAGACGTACACAATCAGGTAAATTTAACATCAAAGACGCAAAAACAGTTGATGATTGGATAGAGACAATAGCGCAAACAACGCTTTCTACTCCGGATTAAAATTGTTAACTTTGTCGTCCTCAAAAAATTGTAAGATTTGGATAAAATGAAACTTTCGGAGTTCGACTTCGATTTACCAGAAGAATTAATTGCTGAACATCCTAGTGATAACAGAGATGAGTCTCGTTTAATGGTAATACACCGCGATACAGGAAAAATTGAGCACAAGTTATTTAAAGATATTATCGACTACGTAGATGAAGGTGATATCATGATTAGAAATAACACCAAGGTTTTTCCGGCAAGAATGTACGGTAATAAAGAAAAAACAGGCGCTAAAATCGAAGTTTTCTTATTGCGCGAGCTAAACAGAGAAAGTTTACTTTGGGATGTTTTAGTAGATCCGGCAAGAAAAATTAGAATTGGTAATAAATTATACTTTGGAGAAGACGAATCTTTAGTTGCCGAAGTAATTGACAACACTACTTCTAGAGGTAGAACTTTGCGTTTCTTATTTGACGGTTCTTACGAAGAGTTTAAACAAAAAATTACTGAATTAGGAGAAACTCCTCTTCCAAAGTACATACAACGACCCGTAGAACCAACAGACGAAGAACGTTACCAAACCATTTACGCAAGTGAAGAAGGTGCCGTAGCTGCTCCAACCGCTGGTTTGCACTTCTCTAGAGAACTCTTAAAGCGTTTAGAAATAAAAGGTGTTGATTTTGCTGAACTTACCTTACACATTGGTTTAGGTACATTTAGACCTGTTGAAGTTGAAGATTTGACAAAACACAAAATGGATTCTGAACAAGCCATCATCACACAAGAGTGTGCAGATAAGGTGAACGCAGCAAAACAAAACAAAAAGAAAGTCATCGCCGTAGGAACAACATCTATGCGTGCAATTGAAACTTCAGTTTCTACGGAAAGTACTTTAAAACCATTTTCTGGGTGGACAAACAAATTCATTTTTCCACCATATGAATTTTCTATTGCAGATGCAATGATTACTAACTTTCATACACCATCATCTACATTATTAATGATGATTAGTGCCTTTATGGGACACGACTTAATGAAAGAAGCATACGAAATTGCCGTTAAAGAGAAATACAAATTCTACTCTTATGGAGATGCAATGTTGATTTTATAAACAACACAAAATATTTAGAAATGCAAAAGGGGAAATCAGATCTGGTTTCCTCTTTTTTTATAGCTACTTCACTGAAGGACCGTGTCCGCCAACTGGCTAAGGTGTCGAGGAACGAGACGGGGGATGCATAATTACGAAAAAATAATCTACTCCTTCACAAATTTCTTAGTAACAACAGCATTATCATACCTCACATGGATAAAGTAAACGCCTGCAGTTAAATGGGCAATAGGCATTTTCTCAGGTTTTTTCTGCTTTAAGACGGTTGTACCATCCATAGAGGTAATTTCTACAGACTCAATTAATGCTACGTTGTTCGCCTTAATGTTTAGATGCGTAGTTGCTGGGTTGGGGTAGATTGAGATTTGCGATTGATTCTCTATTAAGGAGGCTTGCTGTGGATTAATTTCTATAGTATCACTGTCTAAAGCAGTGAAAAAATCTTTGAATGGACAGTTTAGGGTATCAACCGTGTTGGTGTCTATAAAGGTATTTACCCTTATCAAACCTTCTATCTGATATGAAGTAGGGATATATTTTTCATAGGAGTATGTAAACTCCCATTCAAAGTAATAACAGTCTTTTATATAAATATTTACAAAATTTGAATCGTTACCATTTAAAATAATTTCACTTCTAATGTGAGGTTCATAGGCAGGCCATTGTGATGTTAAGTCACAAGTTATTAAAGGAACTGGAGTTATCCATTCGTAGTTTAAATTACTGATTTTCAGTACAAGTGCTTCGCCTTGAACTATAGGTACTTGGGATTTAATTATGGAGAACCAAGAAAGTAGTAAAAATAAAATTAATGACTTTTTCATTGTATTAGTTTTTAAAAATTGTTTTAGTGTCTTGAACAATTCCGTTAGTTATTAAAAGTATTTGATAAAATCCAGATGTTAACGAATTTAAATCAATGCTTATAGATCCAGTATCGTTAATAAGGTAAGAATTTACGCTCTGTTGGCTATTAACAGGTGCAACGGTTAGAACCCCGGTTGTGTTTGCTTTTAGTTTGTAATTTATTGTGCAAATATCGTCTACTGGGTTAGGTATAACTCCCTTTAGATAATTTTCCTTTATTTTTAACTCTATCTCGTCATAGTCTTTATATAAATCAGATTCTGCAATTACCTCAAGTTTATACTTTTTAGATATTTCGCTTGTTACTGTAAAGTTTCTACCTGAATGTATTAAAACGCCCTCTTCATTATACCAATTATAGACTGCACTCGCGTCAAAATCCCAAGTCCAAGTATATCCTTCATCTCTACCTGCATCATTATACCTATCACGCATATACAAATCATAAGAGTTATCCTGAAAATAAATAGCTTCTTGTATTGCAGCTTCTGCATTTATAGCTCCATATCCTAATTCCAGCGATTTACCAGGTCGCTCTAATTGGTAGTTGTAATTGTAGCCACCTATTTTAGTTGCCGTAGCAGTTAATATTTCTTTTATTTGTCTTGGCCCTAAACATGGGTTTTGTGTTAGCATTAAAGCAGCTATTCCACTGACTACCGGCGCAGCCACAGATGTACCTCCACTTTCTCCATATGTATTAGATGTGATAAATGGACCCCATCCGGTTGCAGCAGGTCCTGCAATATCAAGAGTATGTCCATAATTTGATGTTGCAAATTTTTGCGAATTTTGATCAAACCCTCCTACTGCTATCGTTTTAATATGACCAGCTGGAAAAGCTGTAACAAAGTAATTGTCATTTCTTGATGCTGCAATCATCGTTACAACTTGAGAATAAGCATAGTCAATTGCATCGGTAATATCGGCTGACGGACTGACAGTTAGACTAAAATTAATTATTTTACATCCTGCATCTACTGCGTAATAGATAGCATCGTCAACTACCCCTTGCATAACTCCACCATATAATGGGTTAGGATTCTCAGTATTGCATGGAACAATTTTTACCCCAACTGATCCAAGACCACCAGCAATACCAGCTGTTCCAATGCTATTATTTCCTTTTGCCGAGGCTATTCCTGAAATTAATGTGCCGTGTTCATTGTCACCAAGTCTCGTATCATTACTACTTAAAGGGAAATTCCAACCAATCATAATCATCAATGTATCCGTTGTTATCATTATCTATACCGTCACCAGAAGTTGGGTCGTTTGGATTAGCCCAGTCGTTCTCAGCCATATTATAGAAAATATTAGAATAGTTGTCTGGACCAAAACCTATGTCTTCGTGCTCCCAGTTCATAACCGCATCAATAATTCCAATTTTAACATTACTATTTGCTCCAGTTTCTAAGTCCCAAGCTTCTGGTAAGTTTATAATATCAGAATACCATTGGTTGATATACAGAGCATCGTTAGGCGTTGCAAGAAACTCACCTCTTGTAGGTATAACTAAATTATCTATAATACCTGTTGCCATTATGCTCTATGCAATATTGATTATAGAATCTGCACTTGAATGAATATTTGGGTCAAAATCATACCAATTTGATCTATTTTTTTTACCCTTGGTTAAATTAAAGGAACTAGACAAGCCATTAATTAATGATAAGTCCGTTCCAGACTTAAATTTAATAGAGTAAATTCCAGGTATAACTAGATACTTTCCACCGTATTCAATATCATTAAAATACCACTCACCACCTTCATTAATATAGTGGTATCCAGAAATAGTTTTGGTTTCTTGGCTTAAGCAAAATTGTAGACTAAAAATAACGTACAATATGCAAAATGAATAATTTTTCTTCATAATAGATTGGTTTCTAGTCTATAAACTTAAACAAAACCAAATTTATTTCAGAAAAAATTCAAAATTTAACAATATGTAATACACTATTTAAATTGCGTTCAATTGTTTTTACAATAAGAAACACCGCAGATTACTAATTGCTCTAGTAGACAATTGTGCGCTATATAAAAAAAGGTGATCTCCCCTCAAGGTGAGAAAAAGCGATAGCTTTTGAAGACCAAACGTTAGTGCAGCATAAATAAAACTTAATTCTTCTTGGCAAGTAACAGAGCTACATATTTACCAATAATATCAAATTCTAAGTTTACGTTGCTTCCAACTTCTAACGTATGAAAATTAGTAAACTCATACGTGTATGGAATAATACAAACACTAAATTGGTTGGGTTTGGAGTCTACCACAGTTAAACTTGTTCCGTTAATAGTAATTGAGCCTTTTTCTACGGTAACGTCTCCGGAAGTGTACTCAAACGTAAATTTCCAGCTTCCTTCTTGGTTTTCCACAGCAATGCATTTACCTACGGTGTCTACATGCCCTTGTACTATATGTCCATCTAACCTACCATTCATTTGCATGCAACGCTCTAGGTTTACTTTATCTCCAATTTTCCAATTGCCAAGATTCGTTTTATCTAGAGTTTCTTGTATAGCCGTTACGGTATATTCTGTATCGTTAATCGCAATAACCGTTAAGCAACACCCATTATGCGCTAAACTTTGATCAATCTTAAGTTCGTGTGTAAAGTCACAAGAAAGTGTAAAATGAACATTTTCTTGTTCTTTTTCTATCTTTTTTACTTCTCCTAAACTCTCTACTATTCCTGTAAACATTATTCTGCTACTAATTCTAAATTATCAATTAACCTTACTTCTCCACAATAGGCAACTACACACGCAGTAGCTCCTGGCAACCAAAAATCGGTTAATGGCAAAAGTGTTTCTGCATCCACAATTTCTAAATATTCTAATTCCAAATCAGAAACATCTAAAATTGAAAGCATTTCTACTAACACCTCCTGTGGATTTAAAAATGGAGCCATTTCTTTACCAAAACTTAGCGTTTCATACAAAACACTTGCATCTTGTTTTTGTTGATCAGAAAGACGTAAATTTCTGGAAGACATCGCCAATCCGTTATTTTCTCTTACCGTATCAACCACTATGATTTCTACGGGTAAATCCAATTTCTTAGTCATGAATTTAATAATCATAACTTGCTGGAAATCTTTCCTACCAAAGAAAGCATGTGTTGGCTTTACAATATCAAACAAACGCGAAACTACGTCAACCACACCAGCAAAATGACCCGGTCTAAATTTCCCTTCCATTACCTCATCTAAGGGAGACAAATCCATTTCTAAATGCACGTAGCTTTCTGGGTAAATGGTATCTGCAGATGGCAAAAACAAGAAGTCGCATCCAACTTGCTCAAGCAAAGCAGCGTCTTTTTCTGGCATTCTCGGATATTTATCGAGATCATCTGAGTTATTGAACTGCGTAGGATTTACAAAAATACTCGCTACCACAACATCACAACTCTCTTTTGCTTTAGCTATTAAACTAAGATGTCCTTGATGCAAAGCACCCATCGTAGGTACAAAACCAATTTTTTTATTTGCTTTTCTTACCGTTTTTAACGATTCTTGAACAGCACTGAGAGATTCTAAAACAACCAACTTTTCCAGTATTTGCGAAGTGTGTAATCGGGCAAATCTATTCTTTTTTGTTGAATTTCAGCTTTTTTTTATATATTTTTGTAGTCAAAATTACGAAATCCTCTATATGGAGAAAAAAAGAATCCTTTTTGTTTCACAAGAAATAGCACCGTTTTTACCGAAGTCTGAATTAGCTAACACAGCGAGAAAATTACCTCAAGGGGTGCAAGAAAGTGGAAAAGAAATCCGCGTTTTTATGCCAAGATTTGGAGTGATTAACGAACGTAGACATCAACTACACGAAGTAATTCGTTTATCGGGAATGAATTTAATAATTGACGATAACGATCATCCGTTAATTATAAAAGTTGCTTCTATTCCTACTGCTAGAATGCAGGTGTATTTTATAGACAACGAAGAATATTTCAAAAGAAAGCACGTTTTAACAGATGCAAAAGATGAATACTTCGACGATAATGACGAGCGTTCAATGTTCTTTTGTAGAGGAGTTCTTGAAACAGTAAAAAAATTAGGTTGGAAACCAGACGTAATCCACTGTCATGGTTGGATGACTTCTTTGATGCCGTTGTACATAAAGAAGATCTATGCAAACGATCCTCATTTTTCTGATGCTAAAGTTGTTTATTCTGTTTACGATAATGAGTTTAACAAAAATTGGGACAATAGATTCGATGAGAAGCTTAAATTTGAAGGGTTCGACGATGAAACGATCGCTGATTTAAAAGACGGAAGTTTCAATAGTTTGAATAAAACAGCCATGAAACATTCAGATGGAATTGTTTTAGGAAGCGATTTAGTTGAAGGAGAGTTAGCAGAAACTTATAATAACGCTACTTGCCATAAACTAGATTTCTTACCAGAAGAAGCACAAGCGAAAACAGTTTCTGAATTTTTCGACAAAGTAATTGAAGAAGAAGTACTTATTTAAATGTTAGAAAAAAGATATAAATCATTTCAGTGGCGAGGAGTTAATCAACTTCTCGCTACTTTTTTATGCCTCCTTGTTTTAGGAAGCGCTTGCAAGAAAAAAGAAAATCCTTTAGGTGTTTCTGCTCTTCCTGATGGAAGTGCATTGGCCACACAAGGTATAGATACATTTACACTTTTAACGTATTGTGAGTTAGAAGACTCTACTCTTTCTAAAAATCCTAGATTTAACCTATTGGGAGCATATATTGATCCTGTTTTTGGTAGTTACAACGCTTCTTTTTACACACAATTTAGACCTTCTACATTAGATCCTAACTTTGAAGACAACATAAAAATAGACTCTTTCGTACTTGCACTAGAATACGGAGGGTATTATGGAGAACTAGATCCTCAACTCATCGAAGTATATGAAATCACTGAAGATTTAATTGACGATGAAGAGGTAAACTACTATACTTTTTCAACAAGTACAACAAATAATATTAATCTCGTACCTACAGCAAACAATGAGGGATTGATAACACCAAACCCATTATCACCGTCTATAGTTGATGGAGAAGAAGTAGCAGACGCACAATTAAGATTACACTTAGATACCAATCTTGCTAGAACATTTATAAACACCGCCCTAACTACTTCTAATTTTGAAACAGAAGAGAACTTTTTAAACTATTTCAAAGGAATTCATGTTAAAACAAATAACGGACTACAAATTCCTGGAAAAGGTGGAGTACTTTATTTTAATACAGCAGATCCGGCATCGGGTTTAACAATTTATTATACTGTAAACGGAAATAAGCAAAGCTTTGAGTTTATCATAAATGCTACAGACGTAGATTATAACAATGTTACAATTGACGCTGCTGGAACAGAAATAGAAGATGTATTGAACAATCCTGAAACAGCTGGATTAGACGAATTTTATACGCAAGCCGGTCATATTCGCTCCAAAATAGATTTACCCGGATTAAAAAATCTACCTAAAAATTCTATTGTTCACTCTGCAGAATTAATCTTGCCCGTTTCTTACTACAATGCATCTGGCTTCTATCCAAGTACCTTTATTTCTTTATCTTCTCGATTAATAGAAAATGATAATAGACTATACTCATTACCTACATCAGAAGTGCAGTATGATACGGACAGAAAAGCCTATGTGATAGATTTAAGAACTTATGTACAAAAAGTAATAGCAGGAAGTTTCGAAGACAATGGCATCTTATTATCACCCTCATTTTTTAATACAAGTGCAGAACGTATAATATTTAACGGCTCACAAACAATAAATAAAGCGAAACCTAAGCTTACTATTGATTTTACAACTTATTAAATACAAATAATTCTATTAGCTTTGTTAACGGAAGTACATTGATCATTTAAATTACAACCTATGTGTGGAATAGTAGCATATATTGGTAAGAAAGAAGCTTACCCTATCATTATTAAAGGCCTAAAACGTTTAGAGTATAGAGGATACGATAGTGCAGGTATCGCGTTATTAGATAATGGCAGTCTAAATACATACAAAAAACAAGGTAAAGTAAGCAATCTCGAAGATTTTGCAGAACCCCAAAACATTAAAGGAAATCTTGGAATTGGACATACACGTTGGGCAACTCACGGAGAACCTAACGATATAAATGCACATCCACACCTTTCTGGTGACGGACGTATTGCTATGATTCATAACGGAATTATAGAGAATTACGATAGTCTAAAGATTGAACTTGAAAAACGTGGACATGTATTCAAAAGTGAAACAGATACAGAAGTTTTAATCCACCTTATAGAAGATATAAAGCAAAAAGAAAACGTTGGTTTAGGAGAAGCTGTTAGATTGGCATTGGCTAATGTAATTGGCGCTTATGCTATTGTTTTACTCGATCAAGACAATCCAAATCAATTGATTGCTGCCAGAAAAAGTAGTCCGTTAGTAATTGGAATTGGAGAAGAAAATGAGTTCTTCTTGGCTTCTGATGCAACACCAATTGTAGAATACACAAAAAACGTAGTATATCTTAACGATGAGGAAATTGCCGTTTTAGACATCAACGAAGGTTTTGCGCTTTGGAATATTCAAAACCAAGAGAAAACACCTTATGTACAAGAATTAGAATTACAACTTGAAGCAATAGAAAAAGGCGGATATGATTCTTTTATGTTAAAAGAAATAAACGAACAGCCCAACTCAATAAAAGATTGCTTTAGAGGTCGTTTAAACGCAGCTCAAGGGATTGTTTCTTTAGGAGGTATAAAAGACTACGAAAATAAAATTATGAACGCCAACCGTCTCGTTATGGTGGCATGCGGAACCTCTTGGCATGCAGCTTTAGTGGGCGAGTATTTGTTTGAAGATCTAGCACGCATAAACGTAGAAGTTGAATACGCATCAGAGTTTAGATATAGAAACCCAATTATTGATGAAAAAGACATTGTAATTGCGATTTCTCAATCTGGCGAAACTGCAGATACATTAGCTGCGCTAGAACTTGCTAAAAGCAAAGGAGCAACGATACTAGGAATTTGTAACGTAGTAGGTTCTTCTATCAGCAGAATTACGCATGCTGGTTCCTACACACATGCTGGTCCAGAAATAGGCGTAGCATCTACAAAGGCGTTTACGGCACAAGTTACAGTGCTTACTTTAATGGCTTTATCCATTGCACATAAAAAAGGTACTATTGATGAATCGCGATTTAGACGTTTATTAAATGAACTAGAACGTATTCCTGAAAAAGTAGCTACCATTTTAAAATCAAATGCACTCATAGAATCTATTTCTGAAGTGTATAAAGATGCAACTAACGCCTTGTATTTAGGAAGAGGTAATTCTTTCCCTGTAGCACTAGAAGGAGCTTTGAAACTGAAAGAAATTAGTTACATACACGCAGAAGGTTATCCTGCAGCAGAAATGAAACACGGGCCAATTGCCTTAATTGACGATGCAATGCCTGTTTTCGTAATTGCAACGAAAGGTCCGTCTTACGAAAAGGTTGTAAGTAATATACAAGAAGTAAAAGCGAGAAAAGGTAAGATTATTGCCATAGTAACCGAAGGAGATACACAGGTAAAAGCAATAGCAGATCACGTAATTGAGATACCAGAAACAGATGAACATTTAGTTCCGTTGTTGGCTACAATACCTTTGCAGTTATTGAGTTATCACATAGCAGTAATGAGAAACTGTAATGTAGATCAACCAAGAAATTTAGCAAAATCAGTTACTGTAGAGTAGACTATAAATAATATGATTCTCAAAAGTGCAAATTTAAAATTTGCACTTTTTTTATTCCTAAACCAAAAATTTAAAGAAATTTTAGAGAAACGCCAACCCTTTTATAATCAGTCTCGTTTAGTTGTATGAATGTGCATTTAGATACTTTCAAATCACATTTGGTTTTATTTTCCTTGCAGGTAGCCTGAAGGTAGTTTCTACCTCAGAAGAATACAGGAATCACTTCTAACGAACTGTTTTCAGGCTTTTGAAACTTTAATAAGTTTTCATAAAATTTTAAGTTTTCCCCTCTAATAAATTAGAGGGGATTTTTTTATGCACAAAAAAAGTCCTTTCATTTGAAAGGACTTTTAGACTTGTTATAAAACAATTTTACATTGCATTCTTGAAATTCTCTGTAACTTTTTCCCAGTTTACAACATTAAAAAATGCGTTAATATAATCTGGTCTTCTGTTTTGATAATTCAAATAGTACGCATGCTCCCATACATCAATACCCATAATTGGTGTACCTTCGCAACCAATTCCATCCATTAAAGGATTGTCTTGATTTGCTGTTGAACATACTTCTAGCTTTCCGTCTTTTACACATAACCAAGCCCATCCCGAACCAAAACGAGTAGCTGCAGCTTTTGCGAAAGTATCTTTGAATGCCTCAAAAGAACCAAATGCACTATTAATTGCATCTGCTAATTCTCCAGATGGGTTTCCTCCACCGTTTGGCGACATTACTTCCCAAAACATACAGTGGTTAAAATATCCACCACCGTTATTTCTTACGGCATTGTTATCTTTACAACCTTTAAGAATATCTTCTATAGATTTTCCTTCTAAATCCGTACCCGCAATAGCGTTGTTCAAGTTATTTGTATACCCTTGATGGTGCTTACCATGGTGGATTTCCATCGTTTTAGTATCAATATTAGGCTCAAGTGCATTATGAGCGTAAGGTAATTGTGGTAATTCAAATGCCATTTTAATTTATTTTTAATTTGTACTTATCAACATAACCCTTAAAAAAGGTTCTTGTTCATCAAATTTACTATAAACTTTAAAACAAATCAACTTTCTTTAGTATGATTCTAAATAAACAAAAATACGCTACCTTAATAGGCTCATTTTGAAAAGAAAAAGGATTATTTAAGTGGATTACTGATAAAATCTTTTATTTTTGATAAAAACAAAAACAAACGATTATGAAAAAAGTTATTTATTTCGCAACGGCAGCCGTTTTATCACTTACAATGGTTTCTTGTGGAGGTACTAATGAGTCTGATGAAGATAAAATAGAAAAAGAATTGCTAAAAGAGTTTGAAGAAAAACAAGAAGCAGAATTGGACAATATTGAAGCTGGACTTAAAGAAAATGGTGCGGAAATCATGGAAAATGCTCAAGAAATGGGTGAAGACATGATGGATAAAGGTGCTGAAATGGTTGAAGAAGGTAAAGATATTGTGGAAGAAAGCCAAGAGAAAGGTCAAGAAATGATAAAAGACATTAAAATGTAATTCTCTAAATTTCATTGTAAGCGCAATTAATAATTGCGCTTTTTTTATGCTTATAACTTTCCTTCTTTTTCGTACTTCTGTTTATACTTTTGATACAGCTGAATTTGACTATTAACCAAAGAAATAAACTTACCTTGTATCATTGCTGTGGTAACATTATTGGTTTTCATTTCTAGTGCATTGCCATCAGAAATAAATAAAGTTGCCGATTTACCTTCGGTTAAGCTTCCAAATTGAGCATCTATTCCCAAAATTTGGCAAGCCCATAAACTAATTGATGCGATTGCATCTTCTTCCGATAAACCGTAAGCCTGTGTAGTACCGGCTAAAAACGGAATATTACGTGCGTTCATTGCCTCCATTTCTCCGGCGTTCTGTATACAAAATTTGACACCACCTTCTTTTAATAGATGCGCTAGCTTAAAAGGTAATTCTATATCGTCGTCCTCATTCATTGGCAAACTATGCGGACGCGTAAGCATAACGGGAATATTTGCGTCTTTTAGTTGTTGGGTTAATAAGTAACTATCATAACCTCCAACTATTACAGGATAAGCAATCTCAAAGCGTGCAACAAAGTCTAAAATATCAGTAAGCGCTTTTAATTCGTTGGCATGAAAATAAACTCTTCTATTTCCATCAAAACATGCTTTCATTGCTTTGAATCTAAAATCAATTTTTTCTGGAGAACGCTCTTCAGCATAAGCCTTACTCGCAGCAAAGAAGTCTTCAATTTCTTTCAATTGATCTTGATACTTCTCGTTCTTTTTCTGCGATCCAGGTTCTGTCCACCAGCCTCCACCACTTAACGTAGCTGGCCAATTTAGATGAATTCCATCGTCTTCTCTAATTACCGCATCTTCCCAATTCCAACCGTTGAAATGCATTACTGAAGAAGTACCCGAAATTCTTCCACCTCTCGGCGTTGCTTGTCCGATTAACACACCATTGGTTCTTACTGTGCTAATCACTTTACTTTCTGTATTAAATGCAATTAACGACCGAACATGCGGGTTGAATGTTCCAACATCATCGAAGTCGCGCGTGGCTCTAACCGCATCAATTTCTGTTAAACCTAAAGTTGTATTCGGTGCTACAAAACCAGGGTAAACTTCTTTCCCGCTTGCGTTAATTATTGTATCCCAATCAGAAGTATTATAACTGTACGAAAGTGCGTTTTTAACTAGAGTTATTTCTCCGTTTGCTATACCTATTAATCCGTTTTCAACAACAGAACCGTTACCGATATGTAATTTACCTCCAACAATTAAAATTTTATTTTGGGCAAAAATAGTGCTTGTAAAAACAAGTAATAAAAGCAAAAATATATTTCTCATCATTCTCCTATTGTATCGCAGTGATAGTGTTTCGTTTTCTTTTTCACAAAAGTAGTTGGTGCTTCTCCTTTCTCTTTTGCTTCTAACATTTTAGATATAATTCTTGCGCGTTCTTGCGCATTGGTGGTTCTCATCTCTTTATCTCTGTTTGAATCGTAAAGCAAGTAACCATCTACAAAGGAGTATTTTACTTTCGCTTGAATAGTTAATGGGTTAGAAGACCAAATAACAACATCCGCATCTTTTCCCTTTTTTAAACTCCCCATTCTATCATCGAGATGTAATAGTTTTGCCGGATTCAGTGTAATCATTTTAAATGCTTCTTCTTCTGTAGCTCCTCCATATTTCATCACTTTAGCTGCTTCTTGATTCAGTCTTCTTCCCATTTCCGCATCGTCTGAATTAATAGCTACAACTACTCCCATATCATTCATTAAAGATGCGTTGTGAGGTATGGCATCATTTACCTCGTATTTATACGCCCACCAATCCGAGAAAGTACTTCCTCCAGCACCGTGTGCTTTCATTTTATCGGCTAATTTGTATCCTTCTAAAATATGTGTAAATGTATTCACTGTGAAACCCATAGAATCTGCTACGTGCATTAACATATTTATTTCAGATTGTATGTAGGAATGACAGGATATAAATCGTTCTGAATTTACTATTTCCCAGATAATTTCTAGTTCTTTGTCTACTGCAGGAGCGCTTAAACCTAATTTTTGTTTTTTCTTATCGGAATATGAATTATACGTTTCCCATTCGTTTTTGTAAGCTTTTGCGCGTAAAAATGCATCGTAAAATACTTGTTCAACTCCCATTCTAGTTTGTGGAAATCGTGTAGTATTATAATCTCCCCAATTGGTTTGTTTTACATTCTCTCCTAAGGCAAATTTGATGAATTTAGGTGCATTAGGAATGAGCATTTCTGTGGGTTCAAAACCCCATTTTAATTTAATCAATGCGCTTTGTCCACCAATAGGATTTGCAGAACCATGGAGTAATTGAGAAGCAGTAACACCACCGCTTAACTGTCGGTATAAATTTATATCATTCGAACGAACAACATCTCCAATATTCACCTCGGCAGAGTTGGCTTGTCCGCTTTCATTTACTCCTTTACTAATTGCGATATGAGAATGTTCATCAATAATACCTGGAGTTATATGTAAACCCGTTGCATCTATTTGAATAGCGTTATTAGGAAATGAATAATTCCCTTTTCCAACGAAATTAATTTTGCCTTCTTTTATCACAACGTTAGCTTCTTTAAGAATACCCTGTTCTTCATTGGTCCACACCGTTGCATTTTCCAAAACATAAGTGTGTTGTTGCGGAAGTGTCTCAAAACCATAAGCCATATTTGGGTACCATATGCTTTTGGTAGACAAACTATCTACACGTATCCGATCATTTTTAGATTGCTCTTCTATGTAGCTCGTGTTTTTTATCCCTATCCATTTGATCCATTCTCCTGTTGGCAATAAACCTTGCCCTTCAAAAACACCCAATCGCGGGTTAAATTTTGCATGTAAGGTTATGCTCCCATTAAAATGATTATCTGCGATATTAAATTGCAAAGCAACATCATTTCTTTCAACATCAATAAAGACTTTTGATTTTAATGTGTCTGTTTTTGTTAGTAAAGTAGTAGAATCTAGGCTTGTTTTAAAAGAGATTATTTCTCCAGCCGGTTGTTCTTTTTTCCCTTTAATAAGAAGTGAATATTTTTCGGAATTGAGTGTTATGTTGTAATTACCTCTAACGTCTGCATGGTTAGTAATCTTGAGAATAGTTTGTTTACCTAAATTCCAGCTCTCTAAAATTTGGGCATCTTTGTAAACAAAAGGATCTTTAGAGAATACACTAAAACTGGCTCTTTTATTTACTTCAAGGGTACCAAACTCTTCATCAATCTTTAAAAATTTTGCTGGGATAGTAGTTAAAGAAGCGAGTGCGTCTTCCTTAGACAAACCGCGCTCAATGGCTTTTCTTAAGTTTTCCCAGAAATTTCCGACCTCTTCAATGGCGTTAGAAGTTATCGCAAAAGGAACATTTCTAGTACTTAAAAAATACGGGTTTGAAGGTGCCAACTCCCATTTTTTTAAATCGCCCAATGGAATTTGACGCGCTACGTAAGGATCTTTGACCTCATAGGGAGAAGGAAAGTTTATAGGTACAATTAATGGAGTAGAATCGTTGAAGTTTGGCAAACGTTCATATTCGTCTCCTCCTCCAACAACGATAAATTCTAATGCATTGTTTTTTGCAATTTTTATAGCTCTAAGCACCTCTAACTTATCTTGAGTTTTAAAAATAAAGGGCAGTTCTTTGTATGCGTTGTACTTTTCTAAAGAAAGATTCTTTTCTATATTTTTTTCGTTCGTTTCATACCATTTGGCATCTTCAAAAAACTGATTTAGTAAGGCAATACTTCCCATTTGAGAGGAGGGATATGCTTGGTTTGCGCTTCCTTTTGAAAAACTAAAATACTGTGCTGCGTTATCGTTTATAATCGCTTTATGTATATCATTTTCTCCCAATGCAACAATTGAACTTGTTCCTCTTACAATCCCGTCATCTAAATGTGTTGAAATTACACCAAAGCCCATTTGCATGTAACGCTTTGCTTCTTTTTGATTGTAAGCATAATTATCTATTGCCTGCGTTTCAGGATGGACGGCTTCGTTCCAATAAAATGCACCGTTTTTTTTACTTTCTAGTTGTTGACCAAGACCATGGTTTTTTTTGACTTCTTTTTCTATTCCAAATGAAGCATACGTTTCTATAAAAGATGGCACAATGGTTTGGCCCTTCATGTCTATCTCAACAGCACCCTTAACAGGAGGAACGATGAGCCCAATGTGTTTAATTCTTCCATTTTCTATATGAATGCTTCCTTTAGAAATGGTTTTTTCTGGAGAAACAATGATCTCACAATTCCTGAGCAGAATAGAATTAGCTTCAGAAGGAGCTACGCCGTTTTCTGGTTTGGCCAATTGCGAAAAACCGATACTGTGGATAAATGAGATTACGAAGAAAACAACAAAACGCATGTCTTTTTTTTGCTGTGAATTTAATACTTTAAGAATAATATTAAAAGTAAAGTATTTGTCCCGTAAATTATCTAACTCTATTTTTGGTTAAAACTAATTAGGAGTAAAGCTTCCTCTTGCGGATTGAGCGCCTTCTATAACCCGACTGCCCTTCTCATATTTTAACTCCGTAGTTTTTCTTCCGCGTTTATCGTATATAATTACTTTACCATGTTTGAGTCCGTTTTTATAATCCGTTTCTGAACGTAATTTACCTCCTCTTCGGCGGTGTTCGGTCATTTTTCCATCTAACTTTCCATCTTTATAGTTAGAAATAACCACAGGTGTTCTTCCTCCAGGATAATACGCTATCCATTCGCCGTCTTTTTGTCCGTTTTTATAATTGCCTTTCTGCGTTAATTCAAAATCTTTAGCAGAGTAAGAAAGCCATTCTCCGTGTTTAACACTTGTTTTCTTTTCTCTATTTTTCATCGGACCATAGTCTATCTTAGATTTATCCTTTTTTATTTTGTAATGTCCTACGTCTTTTAACTTTCCATTATCAAAGTATTCCGACCACTCTCCAACTTTCATCTCCTCTTCATACTCTCCAATTAATTTTTGTTTCCCGTTTTCATAGAAAGACATCCAAGTTCCGTTGAGTTTTCCATTCAAAAAAGTTGCCTCATTTTTAAGTTCTCCATTTTCCCAGTAATTTTTCCAAACGCCTTGCTCTAAATCGTCTGTATAAGTTCCTTTCATCAGCAAAGTGCCGTTTTCATACCACGTTTGCCAAGATCCATTCTTTTTGTCATTAGAAAAAGTACCGCGCTTAAATACAGTACCGTCTTTGTAGTAATAAATCCATTCTTTTTCTTTGAGATCCTCTTCATAAAAAGCTTCATAGGAAAGTTCTCCTGTTGGATAATTGTATATCCATTTTCCATTCATTGCATCGTTTGTAAACTCACCTTGCATGTCTACATTTCCTTGATTCGTGTACCATGTCCACAATCCATTCTTTTCTCCGTTTGTGTACTGACCTTCCACATTTATTTTACCTGTATCGTAATAATATTTGTAATCGCCTTCTAATTTATCGTTTTTGTAGTGCGAAATTTTTTCTAAATCTCCTGTATAATAGTAATACTTCCATTCTCCATACTTTTTATTCTCCTTAAACTCTCCTCGCAACAAATAGTAACCATAAATAGAAGCTTCTTCAAACTTCCCATCCTTCATTCCATTTTTATAGGTGTAAAATTCTTTTATTTTTCCATTAGAATAGTAAGTCGCTTTTTCTCCGTTACCGTTTATAACCGTTTGTTTATGCGTATCGTTTGGCAACCAGAAAGATTCAATCAAAACATCCTCTCCAACATACTTTTCAACTAATTTTTCTCTACCATCTGAATAAAAGTATTGCCATTTTCCTGCAGGAGCATTTGCTTTGAAAAAACCAGTTTCTTTAATTTTACCTGATTCATACCAACTGGTGTAAACTGAATCTTGCTCTCCGAGAAGAAAATATCCTTCCGTTGCTTTTTTTCTGTTAGGATAAAAAACAGTTACTAATCCGTGAGGCTGATTTTTATAATAGTTTCTTACTTCAATGAGTACACCATATCTATCGTAATACTTCCAAGTGCCATGTTTTAATGTTGTTTCTCCCAAAGGATCAACATAATAATAGCCTTCACTTTCTTTTTGAGTACGATTAAAATCATAATAATTAATTACTTTTTTGCTTAGATTTTGTTTTTGAACTTCTTGTGCATATCCAAAAGAGAAGCAAATAAATAATACGAGATATAATCCTTTTTTAAGCATATGTTATATAATCTATAAATGTAAATGTGTTACTGATTTGTTTACAGCATCATAATAATTGCACTTTGAACGACTAAAAAGACTCCAAAAATGAATAAAATTGTACCTGTTACTTGGTTTAAAGAGCGCAACACATTATTTGTTATAAAAGGTCTAAGTTCTTTGGCTCCAACTATTTTAAGCAAATCAATTCCAAAAAATGTAACTAGGATAACCACAATATACACAAACATATAAATGCCTTCTAAATCTGCATTGTTGTTTCCGTTTGCACCTAAGGCCAAAACAGAGAACCAATAAAATACAACCAAAGGGTTTGCTAAATTTAGCACAAGGCCTTTGGTGAAAAGTACAGCATAAATTCTTTTGGTATTTATAATATTACCAGAGTCATCTTTCTTTTGTTCGCTGGGTTTTCTCAAGAAAGTTAGCGCACCGTATACAAGAAATAAAATTCCGCCAATTAATTTAATAATGGCATTGTTTTCTCCGTTTGCAAAATCTGATACTTCCTGATAAAAAACATAGGCAATAATGATATAGATAACATCAGATATTAAGACACCCGCGTCAAACGCTAAAGCAGCTTTGATTCCTTTTCTAATACTTGTTTCTAGTAAAAGAAAGAAGGCAGGACCAAGCATAATACTAAGTATCAATCCTGTAACTAAGCCTTTTAAAATTAATGCGCCCAATGTTTCTTATTTGTTTTAAACAAAAATAAGAAATAGCGTGTAGCAACACCTTATTTTCACCTTAGTTTTTGTCTTAAAAAAATTCAAATCAAACTAAATGAAGTTTAATCTACTTTGTTTAGACGCAACATTTCTTTTTCTCCCGTGCTTGATTCTATACGAATAAAGTATAAACCTGCTGGTAATGCAGTTATATCAAGTGTGTTGTTTGAAGCATTCACTTCTTTTGAATAATCTAACAAAGCACCTGTTGTATTTAGAATATAAATTTTATTCATCTCCTCGGTCAACCCACTAATTTTTACAATATCAGAAGCTGGATTTGGAAAAAGAGAGTGTACAGTATTCGTTTCGATCTCAATAGAAGCTGTATTCAGATTAATACATTCAGACGTATCTGAACAAGAAGTAGAGCTAATAATTACGGCGTATTGACCAGCAGTATTTGCAACAAATGTTTGGTTAGTTTCTCCTTGAATAATTGAATTTGTAGCACAATCTATCCACTGATATTGTGCATTTGATTGGTTTGCCGTAAGTGTATTATCGCTTACCGTTGTTACTGTATTATCAAACGGAACAATAATTAAATTTAAGTTCACTGTAGAATCGCAGCCATTTTGATTGGTTAAAGTAGTAGAATAATTTCCTGAATTGGCATAATCTGTGCCCGTTGCATCCCAAAAGTAACTGCCACAAGAAGAAATATTTTGCGTTACTGCATTGGTGTCAGATATTGTAAGAATTAAGAAAACCGTTGAATCACATCCTTGTGTACTTTGAACGGTAATATTATCGGTTGCTGAGCTGGTGTATGTCTGACCATTTAAAGGCCAAGTATATTGTTGGCAAGCAGATACATTTTCAGTTGTAGACGTTGGACCTGTAACCGTTAAATTCAATACAAGTATAGAATCGCAACCTGCTGCATTTGGAAGTGTATCGTAGAAAACACCTGAAGAAGTATACGTTTGTCCATTTTCTGGCCAAGTATAACTTGTACATTCTGTAACAGATACACTAGAAGATGAATTGGCGCTAATTGTTAAATCTAAAGTTACAATTGATGCGCAACCAGTTGATGGTGTTTCTATTGCCTGATCTGTTGTTGAAGAAGGGTAGAACTGGTTGTTAAGTGTCCAAAAGTAAGAACCACATGCGTTTACCACTAAATCAGGAGCGTAAGTAAATCCAGCACCGTGAGAAAAACCAGTAATCCAATTCGAAGAAAGTCCGCTAAGTGCAAAGTTGTTAAGTATACAGTTTCCTCCATTTTGTGAAAAATCTGCTGTGTTTGTAACTGCTGAATTAGTTAAGCCCGCCATACCTTCGTTCAGTGGAGAATACAGCACAAGCGAAGATGGAAATGTACACAACTCATTTAACATGTCAGCTTGTATTTCCGTTTGCGTTTTTGCAACATTCCAAATACGAACCTCGTCAATATCTCCGTCAAAATATCCTGTATTATCAATTCTTGCTCCTATTCTAATTTGATTTGTAATACCTGTATTTATTCCGACTGTAAGATTGCCGGCTACATCAAGCACACCATCAACATATAAAGCAACGGTATTTGAATTATTAGGATCTACCACACAGGCAACATGGTGCCATTGACCATCATTTACAGGAATAGAACCGCTGAGTCCATTGCCTCCCACTTCTAATCTTATCGCATTGTTCCACAACAAATTAAATGTAAATCTTCCTCCTGTAACAAAATTTCCCCAGTCTACTATTACCTTTTGACCAGTACCTCCACTATTTACAGGTTGCGCATCTGCGGTTGTTCGAATTCTAGCTTCAATTGTTCTTGCAGCATTACCCGATACTCCGTATACATTAGTAGATATATAATCATCTAAACCATCAAAATTTAATGCATTCTGAGAGAAACAAAAAGTGAGTCCAATAAAAATGAGTGATAGAATTGATTTTTTCATTTGTTTTCTGTTTTATTCGTCTAAAAATAAACAATTAATTGAAAACAAAAAATGGAGTTAGAAATTCATAATAAGTAGGTTAAAATCAACTTCAAACAAAAAGTACTAACAATAAATCGAAAATCCTGCTGAATATTTCTTTGAAGTCAATCTAAGATGTTACATTTGCGTTAGTAAATAAAAGGACAATGAAACTAGGTGCAGCAAATAAGTTATTAGAAAAAATAATCTCTAAGGTTGAAGACAAAGGTATTTTAGCTGATGGATTAATAGACCAGCTTAAAGAATTAAGAGAGTTTGCTTTAAAAGAGCAAGATCCATTAGTAACGAAAGTAATACGTTTAACTTACGAATACCTAACTGAAAACCAAGCTTACGACGTTGAAGCGCAGTACGAAGAAGACGAAGAAGGTGGAGAGTATCCATTAGAAATAGAGGATAAAGAAAATTTACTTTATTTACTTTCTCTTCTTAAAAATGCAGATCACAAAATTAATAGAGAAGAAATAAAAGATTACAGAACAGCCCTCAAAGAAGAGTTGTACTAATCACTTGAAAAGTTTATAAAACACCAGATTAGTCTGGTGTTTTTTTTGTCTCAAAATTGATAATTCTCATTGTTTTATTAGAACAGACCTTTAACTCAGGTTATATTTCTTTATAAAACACTGTTAATTACTATATTATATTGATTTTGACAGCTATTTAGATTCTATCTAAATAAAAATGTCTGACAATTCTATGACATACCAAATCCATTAAAAATGCATCTTTGCACGTAGAGAAAAACGCATTGGAAAAACTTCAAATCATAGCATTTACACACCGCAATCTAGAGGTAAGTAAAATCGGTTTGCTTCACATAGAGCAAGATGCACAAGAAAAAAAATTAGTGCAACTGCAAAATGATATGCAACTGGATGAGCTCATGTTTCTCTCTACATGTAATCGTGTAGAATTCATTTTTTGCACATCTAAACTAGTAGACGAACGCTTTTTAAATCAATTTTTTACTTTATTGTATCCCAAACTAGATACAGCGCAAATCAGCGAATTTGTACTTAACAATGAGCAATTTACAGGAGAATATGCAGTAGAACACATGCTTTCCGTTGCTTCTTCTATAGACTCTATGATTGTTGGTGAAAGAGAGATAATTACGCAGGTAAGAAAAGCGTACGAAGTCTGCAAAGGATATGGTATTACAGGTGATACTATACGATTGGCTATGCGTTTTACGATAGAAACAGCAAAACGTGTGTATACCGAAACAAGTATTGCCACCAAACCTGTAAGTGTTGTTTCGTTAGCCTATCATACGCTAAAAAAGAAAAATGTTCCGTTAGACGCACGTGTTATAATCATCGGAGCGGGTGTTACCAACACCAATATGAGTAAGTTTCTCAAAAAACACGGGTTTAAAAATTTCTCAGTTTTCAACAGAACGCTTTCCAAAGCAGAAAAATTAGCAACTGATTTAGATGGAAATGCTTACCCACTCTCTGCACTTAAAGAATTTAACAAAGGGTTTGATGTTATGATTACGTGCACAGGTGCTGATAGTCATATCGTAACTCCTGCTATATATGCACAACTTACAGGACAAGAAACAGATAAGAAAATTGTTATTGATATTGCTATACCGCACGATCTTAGTGCAGAAGTAAAAGAAAGCTATCCTGTTGAGCATATTTCGGTTGATTATCTACAAGAAATCTCAAACAGAAATTTAGCAGAACGTTCACAAGAAATAGAACACGTAGAAGAAATTATATCCGAAGCATTATTTGATTTTAGAGAAGCTTACAAGCAAAGAACAATAGAGATTGCGATGCGTACTGTGCCATCTAAAATGAAAGAAATTAAATCTACAGCCTTGCAACACGTCTTTGCTGAAGAGTTAAAGCAACTCGATCAAAACTCACAAGAAACACTCGAAAAAATTATCTCGTATTTAGAGAAAAAATATATTTCCGTTCCCATGAAAATGGCAAAAGAAATACTTCTAAAATCAAACTAACAAATGGAAAAAGTAATTATTGGTTCGCGCGGAAGTGATTTAGCGTTATGGCAAGCTCATTTTGTAAAAAGCGAATTAGAAAAACTAAACTGTGTTGTAGAAATTAAAATCATTAAAACACAGGGAGATAAAATCCAACATTTAAGTTTTGACAAGTTAGAAGGTAAAGGTTTTTTTACAAAAGAAATTGAAAGCGAATTACTAGATAATTCTATCGATTTGGCTGTTCACTCGCACAAAGATCTAGAAACAAATCCTCCTAAAGGCCTAGTTATTGCGGCAGTTTCGGAAAGAGAAGATCCTTCTGAATTACTGCTCATTAAAAAAAGTAGTGTTGAGAAGGGAGAAAAATGGAATTTAAAGAAGAATGCTATTGTAGGAACCTCATCTGCAAGAAGAAAATCTTTAATTAACCGTTTTAGATCAGATGTTGAAATAGAAGATTTACGCGGAAATGTTCCAACTCGTGTAGATAAATTAAGAAACGGAAACTACGACGCCATTTTATTGGCAAAAGCGGGTGTTACTCGATTAGGTTTAGATTTATCCGACCTGCACGTTGAGGTTTTAGATCCGACAGAATTTGTTCCTGCTCCTGCTCAAGGTGTTCTTGGTTTACAAATTAGAGAAGGTGACGAAAGAATGGCTAAAATTCTAGAAAATCTTAATGCGCCCGATGTTCAAGAAAGAATTGGAGTAGAACGAAAAGTGCTTAATTTATTAGACGGCGGTTGCCAATTACCATTAGGTGTTTACTGTCCTGAAAACGGAAAAGTATATGTTACATACGCACAAACTGCTAATGAAGGTGCAGATTGGTTTGTGTTTGAATCTGAAGATAATACAGGACTAGCAGAAGTAATTGTTGAAGAATTAACAGGCGAAAAAGAGGTTGAATAAATCTATCTTTATATCTAACAACCATCTACCAACAACTTTTAAAGAAAAATTAAGAGTTGCTCAATTCAATGTCTTTACGCGTTCATTTATCCGGTTTGAAAGTGTCCCTTTTGAAGTCTCTCCAGATGAATTTGAATGGATATTCTTTACTTCGAAAAGAAGCGTAGATTTTTTTTTGAAAGGTGTGTCTTTCTCCTTAAAAAATCATAAAATTGCCTGTATTGGCGAGGCAACAGCGAATCATTTAAACGCGAAAGGTATTCGGGTAGAATTTTACGGTAAAAACGCAGGAAACCCAGAAGAGGTTGCTAAGGAGTTTTTGCCTTTATTAAAAGACAACCGCGTGTTTTTACCTCTATCTTCAAAGAGTAAAAAAACAATCTCAAACAAAATCCCGACTGCACAGAAATTAGAATGTGTAGTGTACATTACTTTGCTTAATTCTGTTGAATTGAAAGGTAAATTTGAGTATTTAGTGTTTACAAGTCCGAGCAATGCAGAAGGTTTTCTACAACAAAATAGAATTGACGCTAAGCAAACTGTAATTGCCTGGGGAAACTCAACGCGAGATTATTTAGAAGGTAAGAACGTTATTGTAAATCATACCTTAGACACCAGTAGTTTTAACGAACTTGAATCGTTCTTATTTCCTTGATCTATTTTTACTGATTTTAAATCTAAAATTATTACTCTAGCGCCAAAAGTATGAGCACTTTATTTAATTAATACACCTTTAAGTCCAAGTAAAGGCAAGTCAATCAAATTTTCTTTTTTAATGCTCTCTGCCAAAAAGATAAATTTCTTATCGTACATCTTATTTCCCATCCAAAAGCTTACCCAAAACTGATTGGTTAAACCAAAAACAGTATCCATAATTGGTTCTATTAATCGGGTACTTCTCGGTTCAATGTTTCCTAGAGAATGACGCAAAGTTGAGGTTTTAATTTTCTGATTGGTCTTTAGGTCAAGTCCATACCCAGTACTAGAAACTAAAACATTTTCTAACATTTCTGTTCTTTCGTTAATGAGGTATACATTATAAATTGTAGCTCCAACACCTTCTTCAAAAGCTACGGCTACTGAAACATTGTTTACTTCCGGACTTTTTAATTCTTCTTTCATCACAAGTAATCGTATTCAAATAATTCTGCAAGGTGTACCTTTAATTTAGACTTTACTTCTTCTAAATCTACAGGTTTTCCCAACTCATTTTGCATAGAGGTTACTGCCTTATCTTCTATTCCGCAAGGAACGATATTCTTGAAATAACCTAAATCACTGTTTACATTGAAGCCAATACCGTGCATTGTTACCCAGCGGCTAGACTTTACACCCATTGCACAAATTTTTCTAGCTTGAGAGGTATCTCCGTCTATCCAAACTCCAGTTAAACCTTCTACTCTGCCTGATTTAATAGTGTACTCAGCCAAAGTAAGAATAACCGCTTCTTCAAGAAAACGCATATATTTATGAATGTCTGTAAAAAAGTAATCCAAATCAAATATTGGATATGCTACTAATTGACCAGGACCGTGATAGGTGATATCTCCACCTCTATTTATTTTATAAAAACGTGCACTTTCTCGCTCAAGACCTTTTTCATCTAATAATAAATTATCTAAAGAACCACTTTTACCCAAGGTATAAACGTGTGGATGTTCGCAAAATAATAAGTGATTTTTGGTAGCTTCAGTTGTCTCCTCTTTCCGTTGCGCAATTTTTAAGTCTATTGCTTTTTTAAATAACTTCTCCTGGTAGTCCCACGCTACTTGATAATCAATTAAGCCTAAATCTTCAAATATTACTTTTGGATGCACATCTAAAATTTAGAGAGTTCGTCTTTTAAATAATCAATCACCTTAATCTCTACCGGATCTTGATTTTTAATATCTGCTAAATAAACCGAGGCCCAATCTACTAAATGAATCAAATAAAAAGATTCTTCAACCACATTTTGTCCTTCTGGTGAAAGATTAAAAATATGCTTGGTTTTGGCACCAACAATTTCTTGACTTAATTCAAATCGTTTTCTATTTCTATCGTTTATAAACTTGCTGTCTAAAAATAGCGCACAATATGTATCGTTTCCACCGCCCCAGCCTACAAGCTCGTTGTGGTTCATTTCTGGAATAACATGATGCCAACACAATGTTTTAGCATTTTCATTCCATTGTTGGCGTGTTCTTACTGCTACAGCCTCAAAGTTTGAAGAAGCATAGATAATGAGTTGACCTTTATATGCAAACTCAGCAAGTTCTTTTGCCGTATTTTTGATTTGAATCAATTTATCATTGAGCAGTGCTCTGCATTTTTTTACTTGCTCTAATTTTTCGCTAGAAATGATATTGGCTTCAGTTAAAACATTTAAGAGTTGAACTACTGAGAAAGCAAGTGCTGTTCTCGGAGGATTTCCTCCAGGTACCTTCACAACATCAAACCCTTTTTTCTTAAACGCTGAATATAAATCGCCACCAGAAGTAATTGCAACCAGCGTAGCGCCTTTTTTCTCTGCAGCTTCTAAAGCAATTAATGTTTCCTCTGTATTTCCAGAATAAGAAGATGCAATTACAAGAGTATCCTCATTAACAAAAGAGGGTAAATCATAATCTTGAACAGATACGATAGGAGCAGTTGCTTCTCCGGCTACGAGTTGGGCTACCAATTTTCCTCCAATACCGGATCCTCCCATACCAATAATAACCACAGATGTAAATTTTCTGTTTAATTTATTAAAGTTTGAATCAGCAGCTATTTCAAGCGCATCAGCTATATTTTTCGGGAATTCGGCAACAAGTTTTTCCATTTTCATATCACGTATAGAGCAAAGATAATATATCTCCTTACTTACGGAAATATTTAAGAAATGTTGTACTCAAATAAGCAAAATAATTAGGTTAATTGCTTTTCTAATCTGTGGATTGACATAAAGAAAACGTATTCTATTAAATTAAGTTAATACCTTTATACTTCAAAATAGAATTCTATGCACATACTTTTAGTGGAAGACGAAGAAAGCTTGGCTCAAGTTATTCAACTGAACCTAGAAATAGAAGGATATACAGTTACACTCTGTAAAAATGGCGAAAAAGCACTAGAACTCGTAGATAGAATTGATACATATGAACTTGTGATTCTAGACGTAATGCTTCCAAATGCTTCCGGTTGGGATATTTGTGAAAAAATAAGAACCAAAAGTAAGCTGCCTATCTTGTTTATTTCTGCAAAAGGAAACTCAGAAGATAGAATAAAAGGATTGAAGTTAGGAGCAGATGATTATTTGCCAAAACCATTTGATCTAGAAGAGTTGTTACTGCGTGTTTCTATTCTACTGAAAAGATTTGAAAAACAAGAAGATACACACACAGATCAGTTAACAATTAACGGTGTAACTATTGACTTTTTGTCTTATGAACTTACGAATAACGGACAATCGTTAGTAAAGTTGTCTAAACGCGAAGTTGAACTTCTTAAATTATTTCAAACACACCAAAACGAAGTTGTTTCCCGCGATTTAATTTTAGATGAACTTTGGGGCAAAGATCAATTTCCGAGTCCGAGAACAATAGATAATTACATTTTAGCCTTTCGTAAAATATTTGAGAACAATCCTAAAGAACCGCACCACTTTTTATCTATAAGAGGTGTTGGCTATAAGTTTGTTCTATAATGTTACTAACTTAGTACGCGAAATTATTATGCAAAAAGCAAAACAAGAAAGATACGATAAAGCGTATCTAAGAATGGCTCAAACGTGGGCAGAGTTATCGCACTGTAAAAGAAAAAAAGTAGGTGCAATAATTGTAAAAGATCAGATGATTATTTCTGATGGTTACAACGGTACACCAGCTGGGTTTGATAACTGTTGTGAAGACGAAGAAAACTATACCCATTGGTATGTTCTGCACGCTGAGGCTAACGCAATATTAAAAGTTGCCAAATCAACAAACAATGCAAAAGGCAGTACCTTATATCTCACATTATCTCCTTGTAAAGAATGCAGTAAACTCATTCTACAATCCGGAATAAAAAGAGTGGTATACATTAATGGTTATAAAGACGATGCCGGACTCAAATTTTTAGCTGCTGCAGATATTGAAATAACACAAATCGAAGAAATTGATCATGAATACTAAGTTTATTATTCCTTTAATTGTTGCTCTTACACTATCGCTCGGTATATTTTTAGGCAGTAGACTAAACGAGCGCATGTCAATTTCAAGTGAAAATTCTCCTCTAACCTCTAATGCTCAAAAATTAAATGATATACTTACCATTCTCGATAGAGAATATGTAGATTCTATAAATAAAAATGATTTATTCGAAGAAGCCGTTTCTACAATGCTTCACAATCTAGATCCGCATTCCAATTACATACCAGCCAATGAACTTAAAGCATTAAACGAAAGTATTGAAGGAAAATTTGGAGGTGTGGGTGTTCGCTTTTCTATAATTAGAGATACACTTTGTGTTACCAATGTAATTCCTGATAGTCCGAGTGAACGAGCAGGAATATTGGCGCAAGATCAAATCTTAGCAATTGACGGAGAAACGTTAGACGAAACAACTATTTCTAACCAATTAGTTATGGATAAACTGAAAGGTATAGAAGGTACAGATGTGTTGGTTACGATTTATAGAAACGGCGAAAAAATAGATAAAAACATTACCAGAGGCTCAATTCCCTTAAGTAGCATACAGGCTGCGTTTATGATAAATAAAGAGGTTGGTTATATTCAACTTACCTCATTTTCGCTTACTTCTGCTAACGAATTTTACAAAGAAGCTATGCGTTTAAAAGTACGCGGAATGAAAAAGTTAATATTTGACCTTCGATTCAATGGTGGCGGTGTTTTGGGTGGTGCGGTTCAAATTGCAGATATGTTTTTAGAAAAAGGTGTAGAAATTGTGAGCACAAAAGGTAAAAATCAACCTACACGTGTAGAATATTCTATAAATAATCCGATAATGAACGGTATTGATCTTGCGGTATTAATTAATAGTAGTAGCGCGTCTGCAAGTGAAATTGTAGCCGGAGCAATTCAAGACAACGATAGAGGTATTATTATTGGTAGAAGGTCTTTTGGAAAAGGACTAGTACAGCAAGATATGCAACTGAAAGACAAAAGTAATTTACGTTTAACAATTGCTAGATACTACACACCAACAGGAAGAAGTATTCAGCGTCCATACGCAGAAGGGTATGAAGAATATATGCTTGAGGAGCAAGATAGATACAGAAACGGAGAACTTTATGCGCCAGATTCTACTTTAATGGTAGACTCATTAAAATATTATACACCAAAAGGGAAGGTAGTTTATGGAGGTGGAGGAATAATGCCTGATGTTTTTGTTCCGTTTGATACTTCTGGCACTTCTTATTATCTGACACAAATGCAATACGCAAATGTATTTGGAGATTTTGCCTTTGATTATGTAAAAGCGCGACCTCAATTAAAAACACAATACAAAAATTACGTGCTGTTTGATAAAAATTTCATTGTAGATGAAAAACTTTTAAACGAACTCATGCAATACGCTTTAAATTATTATGAGATAGAGAAAAATTTTACTGCGCTAGAACGCGGAAAAGAGCGCTTCAAAATCGAAATAAAAACAAGAATTGCAAGCCAAATTTGGTTAGAAAACGGAGCCCAGTATGTGCGCATGAAAAACGACAGTGAAATTCAGAAAGCAATTGAAGTATTGCAGTAGTATATGCGTTTTATCGGCTTGTAATGTTAAGAAATCATTAAAGCGTATCGGCGAACGGTTTAGAACCTGAGAACTCTCATTTTAAAATGTATTTTTGTTCTAGCATAAAATGAAAGAATGAGACTAAGTTATTCCTTATTGAGGTTGTTGTTTATTACCCTCTTTTTAGTTCCTTTATACCCCAACAATTCTTTAGCGCAAGCAGAAATAAAGGCAGAAGATTTAATTGAAAATATTAATGTTTCTGCATCTGCTACAGATGCTACAATTACTTGGAATATCAAGTACGATAAATTTCCTTTAAATAGGAGTTATATCATTCGTTATCTTCCTGCTAACAAAACAAAAATAGACCTTAATCCAAACTGGAACTATACTTCAATTATAACAGCCGAAAAGAATAATTATACTTTAACCGATGTAGTTTCTTCTGAAAAATACGCATTTCAGATCGGTATTTTACCTTTAGGAAACACAGAAACTGATATCGCTAAGATCGATAAAAATACAATTACCTGGTATTCGTCTAAATCTTTTTCTACCAGTCGAGGATGGAGTTTAGGTAACGGTTTAATCATGCGAATTCTAATGCTCTTGGGTGCGCTTGGTCTATTTATTTTTGGTATGAAAACCATGAGTGAAGGGATACAAAAAGCCGCAGGAAATAAGCTGAGACAGATCTTGGGTTCAATGACTTCTAACCGAATTAAAGGAATATTTACAGGATTCTTAACTACATCTATTGTTCAATCTTCTTCTGCAACTACAGTAATGGTAGTTTCTTTTGTTAACGCAGGTTTGTTGAGCTTGAAACAAAGTATAGGCGTAATTATGGGAGCCAATATTGGTACAACTGTAACAGCTTGGTTGGTTGCCTATGTTGGTTTTAAGATTTCTATGTCTGACTATTCGTTACCTATATTTTTAATTGCGATTATTTTCTTGTTTTCGAATAAAAGTCAGCTAAAATCGTGGGGAGAAATGCTTGCCGGTTTTGCTATCTTATTTATAGGATTAGAAATGCTTAAATCTGGTGTTCCTGGAGCAAGCGATATTGGAAACTCATTAGAGTTTATTAAAGATTGGTCTGGAACAGGAGTAGGAAATGTTCTCTTAGCCGTATTAATTGGAACCATTATTACGATAGTTGTGCAGTCTTCGTCAGCAGCTATGGCAGTAACTATTTTACTCTGTTATCAAAATATCATTCCTTTTGAAATGGCAGCTGGTATGGTTTTAGGTGAGAATATTGGTACCACAATTACAGCAAATATTGCAGCAACAGTAGGTAATGTACATGCGAAAAGAGCTGCAAGAGCACACCTTGTTTTTAACGTATTTGGTGTAATTTGGATTGTTTCTATTTTTGGTTTGTTTGTTGATTTAACCAGTTACATCGTTGAAAAATATATGCTTTTCCCTAATCCTACGGTTGCAGAAAGTCCGAGCACACCTGTTGGCTTAGCCGTTTTCCATACCTTGTTTAATATTATGAATGTTTTGGTGATGGTTTGGTTTGTTAATCCTATATCAAAATTGGTTATTAAACTTGTTCCTTCTAAAGGCGTTGATGATGAAGTATTCCACTTAGACTATATCAAATCTAGTATTGTTGCAACACCAGAATTAACGATAATAGAAGCAAAAAAAGAGGTTGCTAAATTTGGAAAGATCACGAGTAGAATGTCTACCTTTTTCGCAAAATTGCTAACCGAGCACGACAAGAAAACAAAAAAATCACTCTACGAAAAAATTGCCAAGTACGAAGAAATTACAGATAGAGTAGAATTAGAAATTACAGATTATTTATCTAAAGCTGCTCAGAATGAATTAAGCGAAACTACTTCTAAACGTATCAGAGGTATGATGGCAATTACCAACGATTTAGAAAGAATTGGTGATATCTTCTATCAAATGTCTATCACACATACAAAAAAGGAAGAAGGCAAAATTTGGTTTAGCCCAGAGCAAAGAACCAACATACAAGCCATGATAAAGTTAATTGATGAAGCCTTTGTAATAATGATAGACAATCTCAATGCAGAATACAACAAATTATCTATTCAAAAAGCGGTTGATAAAGAGGAAGAAATCAATGCGTTTAGAGACAAATTAAGAAATCAGCACTTAGAAAATATCGAGAAAAGAGAATACAATTTCCAGAGTGGAATGATTTATTCTGACTTATTCTATTCCTTAGAAAAAATCGGAGATCACATCATAAACGTTTCTGAAGCTGTTTCTGGTAAAAATATTATTGGGGAGTAGTCTTGTTGCGTCTCTCATTTGAAGTTAAAATCAAGCATTGAATACGAAGGATATTTTCTTATTTATTCTGGGAGACATTTATTAATAATTTGTACACCTTGTAAAAATCAGTTTATCTGGTTAACAAGATTTCAAATTCATTAAAAACCTAACATTACATACTGTTACATTAACTTTTTTTTGAAATACGATTGCTTTAGCTTAAATTTATAAACTGAAACACAATCGATTAGGACGAAAATATATTCATATCGCATCTTCTACATTGTTTTCAGTTTACAAGTCAGTGGATGTCCAGAATACTAAAACAATATTTAAAAACTAATTCTTATGAAAATTCATTTTATTTATATCTGCATTTTATGTGTTAATTTGTTTACCCAAGCACAAATACCCATACAACACCAACCAGGATATGCTACAATAAGTGATTTAAAGTTAATTTACGAAAATGGTTCACCCTTTTCCCAACCACAGATGGAAGCAACAATTACCTCAACTTGGGACTTTTACGAAATAAACTATCGAGAAGTTTCTACATATAGCACCAATTACGATACAATATTTAATTCAATTTACATAAAAAATTGTTTTTATCAAATAACGGAAGAAATCTATGATTATGAAAGGTATACTGCACTTCCCTTAAATGCAACCGGTTTAATTATTTTTAATATATATTCAGATACTTCGACCATTAATGATTGGTACTGCCCAAATCAAAACTTTTATGGCTTATTAGCTTCTGATACAATCTTGGCAAATGAAGTAGTAACAGCAAGTTTAAATGAAGTTAGCGCACCACAATTATCGCTTTATCCCAACCCAGCTTCAGATTTTATCAATGTAAAAACAGAAAACCCAGCTTTACTAAAACGTATAGAAATAAAAGCTATGGATGGTACAACCGTTTTAGAACAGAAAGAATCTGAGAAAATACCTGTTGCACATTTAGCTGCAGGGGTTTACTTTATCCATGTGAGGTATAACGCTACCACTATTACAAAGAAATTTGTGAAAGAATAAGTTTACCAAATCAGTACAAAAACGAAAAGAGCATCAAGAAATTGGTGCTCTTTTTTCAATAAAGCGATAAACGGTTAGCGCTATCAAAATGTCGTTTCACACCAATCAAATTGCTCTTTAATTCGAAATCAAAAAATTGTTAATCAATAATTTCAATCGTATCTACTTCTTCTTGATTTTCTGGTGAAGCTGCATAGGGAATAATTTCCAATGCATCTATCTCTTCTTTCAAAGGCTGAATATAAGTAAGGTAGGATGGTATTAATTCTTTCTTCATCGGTAAAGAAGCTGGGAATTTCTCTGCTCTGTGATCTACTTGTTTGCCGTTTTTCCAAAATCTGTAGCATACATGCGGACCAGTAGCTGCTCCAGTACTTCCAACATAACCAATTACATCTCCTTGTTTTACACGTTTACCTGGTCTAATACCATCTGCAATTTTAGACATATGTAAATATTGTGTTTCGTAAGTAGCATTGTGTCTTAACTTCACATAAATTCCATTACCTCCGCTGCGTGTTGCCTTAGTAACAGAACCATCAGCAGTTGCTAAAATTGGTACTCCTGTTGGTGCTGCATAATCTGTTCCTTTGTGCGGTTTTGTACGTTTATAAATGGGATGAAATCTTCTTAAATTGTAGGCAGAAGTCATACGGGCAAACTTAACGGGCGACATTAAAAAGGGACGTTTCATTTCTTTCCCTTCATCATCATAGTAACCTTTTACGTTATTGAGAGAATCTGTTGTGTAAACAAAAGCATATTTAGCATCATTGTTATGATTAAACCAAATTCCTTTAATCTCGCCAATACCGTAAGGCTGATTTTCTATACTTTTTTGCTCATAAATTACCTTAAATTGATCGCCAGCTTGGAGCTTAAAGAAATCTATACTCCACGCAAAAATATTTTCAAAACCTTCTGCCAAGGCTGCAGTGGTTGTAAAATCTTGCACTTGTTGATTTATGGCTAGTGTGAGATTACTGTTTTGTATAATTTCTCCGGTCAGTGTTTTCGTTTCTAAAACGATTTCTCTTTCAACTTTTTTCACACTAAGCGTATCGCTGAAACTAAAAAGATAATAATTCTCTATACTCGCATCGTATGCTAAAAATTGTGCCGTTTTAGAAGTGTCGCCTTTTTTCGCAAAAACCACAAAAGGTTTTCCAACTTTAACATAGTTTAGTTGGTTTACACTATCTGCTGCTAAAAGAGCAACGGTATTAATATCTGCTTGATTAATGTTATAGGGTACGAGCATATGACTCATTGTCCAACCTTCTTTAACCGTATCAAAAAATACATCGTAATCATCTACGTTATGTCCATACAAGTAAACAGGTTTTTTTATCTCTAAAGAATCTGAATTTTGAAAACTACTAAACTCCTCTTTTTTACTTTCTTCTTTACAGGCAGCAAACGACATTGCTACTAAAAGAGTTACTAAAACTAATCTAACCATTTGCTAATACTTCTTCTACCCAAGATTTACCCCATTCATTCACTTCTTTTTCGCTCCACAATTCTGGATAGAATATTCTTTTTTGAAATCTTGGAGGAAGGTATTTTTGCCAGTTTGTTCCGCCAGTTGCTGCAATATCTTCTGGTGCCATGTGCAGATATTTCACAGCACTTTTGTAATGCATCAAAGGCCAATTTATATTTACGTTAACATCATTGAGTTTCATAGCACGGATAATTTCAGGTCTTTTCTGATCTGCAGGATCCAAACGAGAAAAAACACGCCATAAATTACTTTTCTTCACTTCTTTAGCAAAAGCAATAAATTCGTCTTTGTATCTCTCTTCAAACTCTATTAATGTTAAGGTTTTCTTACCTGAAGAAAGCTCAGTTGCACCTTCTTTCCAGTAAATATGCTCAAAAAGTGTTTCTATCTCTTCAGATCCATCATAGTTAGAACGGACATCTTTATGCACTAAATTAATGAAGTCTGTAGAAGCCATTTCTATTAATCGGTATTGTGCCGATTGAAAACCGCTTGCAGGAAGTAAAGACATTCTAAATTGTAAGAATTGTTCTTTTTCCATTCCTTGCACCATAATCTCAAACGATTTGGTTAACGACTCGAAATAACGATTTATTCTGTTTACTCGTGCTAAGAAAAAATCTCCTGTCACCTCTTTTTTACTCCCAAGTTGCTCAAACTCGCGCAAAGCTAGTTTGAAATAAAGCTCAGTTATTTGATGATACATGATAAAAATTACCTCATCTGGAAAAGAAGTTCTTGGTTTCTGTAAACTAAGTAAAGTATCTACTTGTATATAATCCCAATATTTAACTGTATCTGCGTGTAATAATCCGTCTAAGTAAGAAAGCAAATCTTGCCCTAGAGCTGAGTATTTATCGTTTAACTTTTCTAACCTGTCTTTTATTTCGTCTGTAATTTCCATAACACTGCGTTGTTAAACAAAGTTAGTTTTTATTCTAACAATGTTAAATTATTTGTTTGTTTTTAACACAAAGCAATATGCTCTAATACATGTATGGCGTGAGCTTTATCTTTGCGTTTTTCACTATAAAATTTTGCTTGGACTTATTCCAAATATAAATCTTAAGCGATTTTACTGAACTCATTTCATACATTAAAATTTGCTTAATTCTTAAGGCTACAAACTCTTTTTCACCTTCAAAACAATAATTATAGAGCGGATAACTTTTGTATACCTCTGTTTCTCCCTTTTCGTTTCTACCATCTACAACTAAAAAAACGTCTCTGTAATCTCCATAATTACTTCGTTTTTTCTCCAAATCAACTTCTAAATAGAAATCTTCAGCAGAATCATTTAACTTATAGTTCGCTTCTAAACCAAATAGTTTATTTGCACCAAAATCTACTTCTTCCTTTTTATCTAAAAGTACGCGTGTATTTTTAGCTTTATTGAACAAACCAAACTCTTCTGTAAACACAAATGCTCTTTTATACTTCTTATTTATCAAACCTAAACTCTTAAAGTAATTACTTGGGGTAAACCGATTCATAATTATTTGATTATGTATTTGATATAATCTAATGCCATTAAAAATACAAAGTGAAATTGGAACAAACATCCATAATTTATTTCTCCATATTTTTTCTATTACAAACAAGATAGGAATAGTAAAGACAAAATAATGATCAACAAAAACTCTATTGCCAAAACTTCCTCCATAATCCCAACACCACCAGCAAGAGAAGACATAAGATAGAATTAAAAAGTAAAGGAGTATAGAAAATAGTAAGCGTTTGTTTTTTAAGAAAAATAAACCTGTAATAAATAAGAAGAAGAAAGGAAGATGCGTGAAAAAACCTATCCTAAAGCTAAACCATAACTGTAAAACATGTGGTTTAAAAAAGTTAAACCCTTCTCCTTTATAAGACCAGTTTAAAAGAAAACCGGTTTGTATAAAATTGATTAAAAACAAGACGGAAATTACAATCAAAAAGAAAATAATTGAAAGTATTAAATATCGCCATTTCTCTTTACATATACTGAAAAACAACTTTATCCGTTGCCTAGTTTCTAAAAATATAGGTAATGCAAATAGTACTAAAATATTTATGGGCCTTACCAAGACTATTAGTCCTAAAATTAAACCAATTAAAATAAAATTAATTGCTCTTGGAGCACGCAGCGTTTTTAAAAATTGCAAACAAAACAGACAAATAAGAAAAAATGAAATACCATGCGAAAAACTTGGCGTTTTAAAGGCATTGTAAAGCAAAACACTACCTGCTCCTAATAAAACAACCGTTGTTATTCTAGTCCACTTAGCTGCAGAAAAATAACCCAATACGAGATATAACAAAAAACTACCAAGTAACGTGTAAAAGAAATAGCCAACACGTATCCAAAAATCATGTACCCAATTGTAACCGTCGTCGGCTATATTCAAAACAACGCAATGAACCTGAGCTAGCCAAAAAAAAGGAATTTGCATAATTGCTACTCCTGGATAGTATTTATTAAAAACAGATCCATGTTGATTTTTATGTAAATAACTTGGGTTATTGGTAGCGCTTTTAAACTCTGCTTTTGCACTTTCTTTAAAGGATAAGTTACCATATATAAAAAAGGAAGGTAAATAGGCATAATAACCTCTTCCATCGCCGTAAATAACTCCACCTTGGGTATTATTAACCTTGGTTAAAACAGTAATTGCTGTAACCGAGAGCACAAAAACGATAAGAAGTTGTTTTAACCGCATTTTTATAAATAGTTAAACGAAAATAATGGAATATATCTTATTAACAGATTATTAAAAACTTTTCTCTTTTAACATCTAATATCCGCAACCGTTAAAATAGTATTGTTTAATTTTGCGCAGTATAATACAAATTCATTTTAATGAGAGTTTTAATTTTAGGATCTGGTGGTAGAGAACACGCTTTTGCATGGAAAATTGCACAAAGTAGTCATTTAGAAGAGTTGTTTATTGCTCCTGGAAATGCAGGTACACGCAACTTTGGCACCAATGTTAATCTAGCTGTAACCGATTTTGACGGAATTAAAACATTTGTTCTTGAAAATGAAATTAAAATGGTGGTTGTTGGTCCAGAAGACCCTCTGGTTCAAGGTATAGCTGATTTCTTTTTGGCAGATGAGCAACTTAAAAATGTTTACGTAATTGGTCCTAACAAAGAAGCTGCACAACTAGAAGGCTCGAAAGACTTTGCCAAAGCATTTATGATGCGACACAACATACCTACTGCTAAATATAAAACGTTCACTAAAGATACACTAGAACAAGGATTCGCTTTCTTAGAAAGCCTAAAAGCGCCCTACGTATTAAAGGCAGACGGACTAGCTGCTGGTAAAGGGGTTTTAATTTTACCTACTTTAGAAGAAGCAAAGTCTGAGCTTAACAACATGTTGTCTGATGCTAAATTTGGAGATGCAAGTTCAAGAGTTGTTATCGAAGAATTTTTAACCGGTATTGAAATGTCTACCTTCGTTTTAACCGATGGAGACGGGTACAAAGTTTTACCTGAAGCGAAAGATTATAAACGCATTGGCGAAGGAGATACTGGTTTAAATACAGGTGGAATGGGAGCTGTTTCTCCAGTTCCGTTTGCAGCATCTGGTTTTTCTGACAAAGTATTGAACCAAATTATTATTCCAACAATCAAAGGCCTAAAAGCAGACGGAATTGTATACAAAGGATTTATTTTTATTGGTATAATCAACGTAAAAGGTGAACCTTTTGTAATCGAATACAATTGTAGAATGGGAGACCCGGAAACAGAAGTTGTGTTGCCACGTTTAAAATCTGATTTACTTGATTTATTCGAAGGAATTGGAACAGGAACACTTTCTGAACGCGATGTAGAAATCGATCCGCGCTCGGCTACTACAGTTATGATGGTATCTGGCGGATATCCAGAGAGCTATGAAAAAGGTAAAGCAATTTATGGCTTAAACGGAATTAATGATAGTATCGTTTTTCACGCAGGTACAAAGGCCGATGGTCCGGCAGTGATAACATCTGGAGGTCGAGTTCTTGCAGTTACGTCTTACGGTAAAGACTTAGAAAGTGCTTTAGAAAAATCGTATGCGAACATTGCTAAAATTGAATTTGAAAAGTCTTTTTATAGAAAAGACATTGGATTTGATCTTAAAAAAGAAAAATAAACTCACTTTCGAAACGAGAAATTCTAATACTATTTCTTACATTCGAAAATAGAAATTTATGGAATCCTCACTTTTTGTTGTCATACTTTGTACCTTAATTGCTTCTGCGTTCTTTTCAGGAATGGAAATTGCGTTTGTTTCTGCTAATCGACTAAAAATAGAGCTCGATAAGAAAAAAGGGAATATCAGCGGTAAAATTCTTGGTCGTTTCGTTAAATACGATGCAAATTTCATTGCAACTATGTTGCTTGGGAATAACATCGCTTTGGTTATTTATGGTATTCAAATGGCAAAGCTATTAGAACCATTAATACAAAACTATATTCCAGATGGAACCGTTTTACTTGTACAAACCATTATTTCTACTTTACTAATTTTGGTAACTGCAGAGTTTTTACCCAAAGCTATTTTTCAAATCAATCCGAATAGAATATTAAAAATTACGGCGCTACCTCTTGTCATTTTATATTATGCACTTTTTATTCCAACTCAAATAACTATGTTGTTGAGTAATGGACTCCTACGCTTATTTAATGTAAATACTAAAAATAGCGAAAACGCCTTCTCAAAAGTGGATTTAGATCATTATGTGCGCGATTTGAACGACAGAATGGAAGACGAAGCTGATTTGGGCAACGAAATGCAAATCCTACAAAATGCGCTCGACTTTGGAAATGTAAAAGCGAGAGATTGTATGATCCCTCGAACAGAAATTATTGCCTTAAATATAGATGAAGACATAGAAAAGTTAAAAGCTGTTTTTATAGAAACAGGACTCTCTAAAATTTTAATCTTCAGAGATACAATAGATAATATTATAGGCTATACACATAGTTTTGAATTGTTCAAAAATCCTGCTAGAATAAAAGAAATACTTATCCCTATCGGATTTGTACCCGAGGCAATTCCTGGTAAAGAACTACTAGAACTCTTTACAAAACAGAATGGAAACATTGCCGTAGTTGTAGACGAATACGGAGGAACAAGTGGATTAGTCACCATTGAAGATGTAATAGAAGAAATTTTTGGCGACATCGAAGATGAACACGATGCAGAAGACATACTAGAAGAACAAATAAATGAAACGACCTTCCGCTTTTCTGCTCGTCAAGATATTGATTACATTAACGCTCAATACGATTTAGAATTAGAAGAATCTAGCGAATACGGAACATTGGGCGGACTTATACTCAACCATACAGCTTCCATACCAGAGGTAGGATTTGTTTTAGAGTTAGATAAATATACACTAACTGTAGAGGAGGTATCTGACAGAAGAATCGATATTATTCAACTAAAAATTATAGATTAAACTTACCGTTTCACTACTTAAAACACGGCTGCTTATCTGCAATCTCTAAAATACATTTAAACACGCTTTTATATATAAACCGATATCGTTATATTCGCACCCTTATAGAATAACGAAACATGGCTTTAATAGGAAAAATAAGAGAGAAATCTTGGTTATTATTAGTGGTTATTGGTGTTGCAATGTTAGCATTCATCATTCCTTGGGATCAATTATTTGGACCATCTGTACAAGAAGATACCGTAGGTATTGGAACGGTTAACGGAGAAAAAATAGACAGTGATCAGGTAGAAAACTACAGACAAAATGCTTTACAGCAGGCTTATCAGCGTAAGCAACAGCAGGCGCAAGGACAACCCGTTCAGTTAGACGCAAATGATTACAGAACAGCAGAAAGCCAAGCGTGGAACGCAGCAGTTGCCAACGCACTTGCAATAAAAGAATTCGAAAAATTAGGATTAACTGTAGGCGAAATAGAATTAGAAAATATTCTGTACGGTGAGGAAGGGTTTTCTCCATCTCCTTTTCTTGCAGGCATCAAAGATTCTATAACAGGAGAGTTTTCTTCTGAAATGGCACGTCAGCAATTAGAAGCATACCAAAATCAAGACCCAGAAGGATACAATACCTTTATTGAACAAGTTAAATTAAATCGTTTGGATGAAAAATTCAACGTTTTAATCAAAGCAGGTATTCTAGCAACAACTGTTGAAGCTAAAGACCAATACCTAGCAACGAAAGAAACTAAAAATGTTTCTGTACTCTTTAAACGTTTCAATGAAGTAACAGAAAATATTGAAATTTCTGATAGTGATGCAAAAGCGTATTACGATCTAAACAAAGAGAAAGAAACCTACAAACAGCAAGCAAGCAGAAAGATATCTTATTTTTCAATTCCTGTAGCAGCTTCAGCAGATGATTCATTAAAAGCAATGAACAACATCATGAAATTGAAAACACGTTTTGAGAAAACTAAAAACGACTCTTTATTTGTAGCACAATACTCAAACAACAAAGAAGGAAATACACCAAGAGAATTCGTACCTTCAGATTCTTATGGAGGTGGACAAGGATTTACATATCCTGCAGAATTAAGTGAGTCTATAGCTTCAGCTCAAATTGGAGATGTAGTTGGACCATTATCACTATCTGGCGGACAAGGAATTGGTAAAATTGTAGCAAACGGAACGAAAACACAAGCGTATGTTCGTCACATTTTACTTAAAGCACCAGAATCAGATGCGGTTGCAGTTGCAAAAGCAAAACTAAAAGCAGATTCTATTATTGCTGTTATCAAAGCAAATAACAACTTTGAAGAAATGGTTACTACTTTTTCTGAAGATGCAGGATCTGTAGCAAATAAAGGAGAATACAAATACTTTAATGAAGGTGTTATGGTTCCTGCCTTCAATGATTTTTCTTTTCAACAACCAATTGGTTCTATGGAAGCCGTTCAAACGAACTACGGAATTCATATTGTAGAAGTTTTAGGAAGAAGAACTATTGCAACTCCTTCTATGCTGGTTATTCAAAGACCTATAGATATTTCTAGAAGTTCAATTTCTATTGCGAAAGCAGAGGCAAGCGAATTAATCGAAAAATTAAGTACAGCTATAGAAGATAAATCACTAGCAGAAAAATCAATTCTTTTTGATTCTTTGGCGAGAGAAGCCGGACACATAATTAGAACTGTAAACCTACTAGACGATTCTCCGCAGGCTGCGCAATTAAGTCAAGCCGCAGAAGGTAAAATACTAGCATTAGCTTATGATGATATTAACGAACCTGGTTTGGTTAATCCATTTCCTATTGTAGATCAAGACAATCTTATCATTGCATACTATGCTACTCAAACAGCTGAAGGCCCAGGTTCATTTGAATTATTAAAAGACAGAATAATTGCCGATGCAAGAAAAGAAAAGCAAGCTAAAATAATTGAAGCAGAAATGGCTCAGTCGCAAAACTTAGATGTTTTAGCAGAAAAAATCGGAAAAGAGATCTTAAGTGAAGGGATTACATTTAGTACTCAAAATGTTACAGGTGTTGGTAGAGAGCCAAAACTAGTTGGAGCAGTTTTTTCTGGTCTGAAGGCAGGTCAAGTTACTAAACCAATTGTAGGTAACAACGGAGTATTTGTAGTAAGAATAGATAGCACACAACCTGCAGAAGAAACTACAGACTTCTCAGAACAAAAGGCTTCACTTATTCAAAAAGGTCAGACAAACGCTGCAAACAGATACAAAACAGCTTTAATAGAAGAAGCTGAAGTAATAGATAACAGAAAGTTAAGACAATACGGAATTAAGTAGATAATTACTTTTATTTAGAAAGCCTCGCATATTTTGTATGCGAGGCTTTTTTTGTTAAAAAAACATCATTTATGCATTTGACATAGATAATTCGGTCGTTCACCACATTTTTTTCAAAAATTAAATCAGGCTCTGTATATTAGACATGATTTAGATGAATAGAAACTTTATGTTTCTAGTGTTTTTCATAACCAACAATTTATTAGTGCCAAATAGTAAATTGTATTAAGAGAGGTTGATTCGTCAACCTCTCTTTTTTTATCTATTTTCAAGAAATCAGTGTTTAAAACCTTCTGAGTTAAACTAAAAACGAAACCAAAAACTAAGCATCTTTGTAAACAAATTATATACTGTATGAAATTTCTTTCGCTCTTCATATTATCATTCATGCTTCTTGCATGTGTGCCAGCAAAAAAATACAACGACCTTTTATCAAAAGAAAAACGTTGCAGTGAAGAATTGGCTAAATATAAAAGCAGTGCTTTAGATAATGAGGGTTTGGCAAAAACACTATCCGAGCAAAATAAAGTACTTACAGAAGAAATTTCTGCATTACAAAAAGATACCTTACAGCTCGGTAATAAATACAGAATGCTTCAAAGTCAATACGACAAAGCAAATGAACTTTCAATGACCCTAGAAAGAGAATTTGAAAAAGCCAAATCAAAAGATGCACTCGAAACAGCAAGAATGACGGCTGACCTAGAAGCAAAAATACTTGAAGCACAGCGCAAAGAAGATGCGTTGTTAGAATTAGAGCGAGAATTGAATAAAAAAGAAAGACTACTAGCCGAACGAGAAGCGCGTGTAAGAGAATTAGAAGAAATAATTGCTCAGCAAGAAGCTGCAGTTAAAGCTTTAAAAGATAAAATCTCTTTAGCTCTTCGCGGGTTTACAGATAAAGGATTAACGGTAGTTGAAAAAGACGGGAAAATCTACGTAAGCTTAGAAGCCAAACTATTATTTGCATCTGGTAGCACATCTGTAGAAACAGAAGGTAAAAAAGCGATCATACAACTTGCTGAAGCGATACAAGGAGATGATCAATTAGAAATTATTGTAGAAGGACATACAGATGCTGATGCATTGAGAAGTAGCTCGCACCCAAAAAACAACTGGGAACTTTCTGTGCTTAGAGCAACTTCTGTGGTAGATATAATGATAGAGAATTCAACAATAGAACCAACTATTCTTACCGCAGCTGGTAGATCTTCTTTTCATCCCGTTAGCGATTCGGATAAAGCCAAAAATAGAAGAATTGAAGTTATTATTGCTCCAAACTTAAATGCGTTGTTTGAAATAATAGGACAATAAATTAAGCAGTAAAACTATTTATATCTTCTGCAATAGCTTGCTCATTTTGAAGCATCATACATTTAAAATGTTTCTTAGGACATTTTTGGTGACCAATTTTAGAACAAGGTCTGCATTTCAAATCTTCAACCTCGTGTACCTTTAAAAGAGAAGGCTGTTTTGGTAAGTAAGCGTACATTCCCAACTTAGGAACGGTGTTTCCCCAAACAGATACAATTTTTATATCAAAAGCTGCTGCAATATGCATTAAACCTGTATCATGTGTTAAAAGCACCTTGGACTGTTTTAATATACTTGCAGATTGATTTAAATTAATTTTACCACATAAATTAATGATATTTTGCTGTGGCAATTGCTTCTTCACTTCGTTCGCTTTTAAACCATCATCTTTCCCACCTAATAAAACAATAGGCAAATTAACACGCTTTAAAATATCAACCAATTTAACAGAAGGTAATTGTTTCGTTACAAACTGTGCTCCAATAGCAACAGTTAGATAATTTTGCAATCCATATACCTTTGCTACATCCACCTCATCTTCTTGTGGAATAAAATATTCAATTCCCTTCTCATCATTTCTAACACCTAAATGCTTTACAGCTTCAAAGTATCTATCCACGATATGTATTTCTGGTAAACGATCTATTTTAAAGTTTGTGTATAACCACTTTTCAATATTTAATTTTGGAAAACTAGAATACACGCCCGACAACTTTTTGGCTATACCTTTAGAACGTACATTCTTATGTAGATCAACTACAAAATCATAGTTTTTATCACTTAAAACCGACTCAATTTCCTTTGTAGATTTATCTATCGTAAAAACCTCATTTAAATAAGGATTTGCTTTTAAAATCGGTTGGTATTGACCTTTTGTCAAAAAATCAATCTCACTTTCACTTCCAAGATGCTTTTTCAAACATCTAATTACAGGTGTAGTAAGTACAATATCACCAATAGAGCTAAAACGTATAATTAATACTCTTTTCATAGCTTAAAAAATTCTATATCGCAGCTTTCGAATAGACTCTCTAAAATCATCCAACTTTTCTGTGTGTCGTTTCGCGGTAAATTTCTTTAAAAACTTAGCCGTAGTTTTGGCAACTTTAAAATCAAACTCATCTTCAAAAATTGGAATAATACCATAAAAAGAAACTTCTTCATTACTCTGTAAAGATACAGGCTCTAATTCTGCTTCTAACAATAATGGATCAGACAACATAAAATAAGACTGTTGCATTGTTTTAGAAATAGCCATTGGTGGTTTGCCAGCAGGAAAAGAATGTCCAGGACCATACCACGTATCGTTCTCTAATAGGTGCTTTGCGAACTTTTGAATCCATGTGAAAACCCAGTTCATTTGAGGATTTTCTACATCTTCCCAATCCCAATAATCTGGCAAACAAAAATAAAGCTCACAACGGTTTCTTCCTTTTAGTTTCTCTGGAACAGGCATGTTTTTATGAAATAAACCATTTGTCATAATCACCGTAACTGGAGAAGTCTTCTCTAAACTCAACAAAAGCAAATCACAGCTCGTATCATCAGTGCTTTGATACGTTTGCACTCTACCTTCTCCAAACCTGGCAATCATTGCTTCTTCTATCTCTGTCATTCTTCCGTTGCTTTATTGAGTACGTTCCAAAAATCGATATGCGAAGGTACGCAACCTTTCTCAACCATTTCAAAAACTTCTAACTCCCTTTCTTTAATGTATGCTTTAGATTGTTTGAAAAAACTCAAATCACTTGCATACTTTGTAAGCGCAAGATGTATACTTTCTGTAGAAGAAAGATCAACATAAGTAGCAGCTGTGTGTGCATTAATCCCAATCAATTGAATCTCTTCCTTCGCAAAATGAAAAACCATTAAACTCGATTTAGCCCTCAGCTCAACAACCTTAATTTTCTCCATTACTTTTTGAAAAACAGTATCCGAAAAAACACCCACTAAATTCGTTGCTTTAACATCGTTTTTGGCATTTAAAGCAATCCATTCTTCATTACTAACTCCATTAGCAATTAAAAAATGTTTAAAATCCTCATCAACCGCTAATCTTTCTTCTTTGTTTAAAAGTCTAAACTTCATAACTACAAAGATAAAGATACTACCCAAAAGAAGCAGAAATAAATTATGCAGTTGAGAAATAGACAAACATTTAAATTTTAAAAAAAATTACTATAAACTCCAATCTCAATAGAATTTTACCTTATTTATTATTTGTATTTTTGGAGTCACAAATTATTAAACTATGGGATGTTCCAATTGTAGCTCTGGAGGTGGAACTCCAAAAGGCTGTCAAAATAATGGTACCTGTAGTTCTGGTGGATGTAATAAACTTGGCGTCTTCGATTGGTTAGCAAATATGCAGCTTCCGAATGGACAAAGCCAATTTGATATAATTGAAGTACGCTTCAAAAATGGTCGTAAAGACTTTTACAGAAATATAAAAGGGTTATCACTACAAGTTGGCGATGCCATTGTTGTTGAGAGTAGTCCGGGCCACGATGTTGGCGTAGTTTCTATTGTTGGCGAACTCACCAGAATACAGTTACAAAAAAAAGCTCCAAATTTAAAGCCTCACGAGGCTAAAAAAGTATATCGTGTTGCATCGCAAGAAGATATAGATAAATGGAAAGAAGCGCGCGAGCTAGAAGCAAAAGTTATGCATCAAGCTAGAGAGTTAGCTATCAACCTTAACCTACAAATGAAAATTTCAGATGTAGAATACCAAGGTGATCTAACGAAAGCAACTTTCTACTATACCGCAGAACAACGTGTAGATTTTAGGCAATTAATAAAAGATATGGCCGAAACCTTTAAGATACGCATAGAAATGCGTCAAATTGGTGCAAGGCAAGAAGCAGCCAGACTCGGAGGTATCGGTTCATGCGGAAGAGAACTCTGTTGTTCTACTTGGCTAACTGATTTTAGATCTGTATCTACAAGTGCTGCACGTTATCAACAACTTTCTTTAAATCCGCAAAAATTAGCCGGACAGTGCGGAAAACTAAAGTGTTGTTTGAACTACGAACTAGACATGTATCTAGATGCTATCAAGCGTTTCCCTAAACCAGATACTAAGCTGCACACAGAAATGGGAAGCGCAATACATATCAAAACCGATGTTTTTAAACGTTTGATGTGGTTTGCTTATGATAGTGATAGTAAATCTGCTGTTAAAGGTCTGATTCCACTTTCTCCCGAACGCGTAGAGGAGATTATTCAGATGAATAAAAACAAACAGAAACCGGCAGAATTAAAAGGATACGAGGAAGAGGTTGAAATTGCCGAACCGGACTACACCAATGTTGTTGGACAAGATGATTTAAATCGATTTGAACACCTATTCAAACGAAAAAAGAAAAAGAAAAAACCTGCAAGAAAATCTGTAGCCAAAGCAAGTTCTTCTGATAAACAAACGGTTGAAAGTGGAGAAAAAACTCCTAACAAACCAAAAAAACGAAGACCAAACAAGCCGAGGCCAAAAGCAAAAAATGAAGCGAAGAGTACTGAAAACAACACAAAAGCTGGATTTATAAAAGCTACTGACTCAAAAAAAGATACTTCGGAAACAAATAATAAAACACCAAATAAAAAAAGAAGACCCAATAAAAGAAGGCCTCCTAAAAAACCAACTGGTGAACAACAAAAAAATGATTAATAAAATTATTCTGATACTGATACTAGGGCTGTTTTTCACATCTTGTGGAGAACGTCCTTTGTATACAGAAGTTTTTTCTTTTGAGGATAAAGTGTGGACAGAAAAAGACACGGCATCTTTTGAGGTAAACATTACCGATACAACTACTCAATATCAATCTACCTTATACTTGCGCACTACTACAGACTATTTATACAACAATCTTTGGGTATATGTTGATATTACAGCACCAGACAGTATAACATCTAGGGTAGCTTATCCCATAACTGTTGCTCAAGCAGACGGTCGATGGGTAGGTGATAAATCTGGTACTATCGTAAACAATAAATTAACTTTTGGAGCAACCGCTTTTCCTATGAAAGGCAAATACACGTACAAGATTAGTAAAGCCGTAAATCAAAAACAAATAGAGAATGTCTTAGATATTGGTCTTACGATTGCTGAAATACAGCACAAATAAAAGTTTTCCTATTCTTTACTAAAACTTCTTACTTTAATAGCATTAGATTTTAATGTTTAAAGGTGCATCCCTTATTATAATTTCTAATGAGGCACAAATATATCTTACTAAATTTTGTACTTTCGTGGCGCTTTAAAACACACACACATTAACGCATTTAGTATGTCAAGAATTATTTACACCAAAACGGATGAAGCTCCGTTTTTAGCAACACACTCATTATTACCTATTGTCAAGGCCTTTACACAAGCCGCAGAAATCAATGTAGAAACAAGAGATATTTCTCTAGCAGCACGAATTTTAGCTGCTTTTCCAGATTTTTTAACAGAAGAACAAAAAGTAAGTGATGATTTAGCTGAACTGGGCGAGCTTGCAAAATCGCCAGAGGCAAATATTATTAAACTTCCTAATATTTCTGCTTCTATACCGCAGCTTACTGCAGCCATTGAAGAATTGCAAAAGCAAGGTTTTGCACTTCCAAATTATCCTGAAGAACCAAAAACAACAGAAGAAAAAGAGATACAAGATAGATACAACAAAATAAAAGGTTCTGCTGTAAATCCTGTATTGAGAGAAGGTAATTCTGACAGAAGAGCTCCAAAGGCAGTAAAGAATTACGCCAAAAACAACCCACATAGCATGGGCGCTTGGTTAAACAGCTCTTTATCTACTGTTGCAAGTATGGAATCTGGCGACTTTTACGGATCTGAAAAATCTGTAACACTAAGTAATACAACAAAAGTTGCTATCATCTTTACAGACAAGGATGGAAATGAGCAGATCTTAAAATCAGGAATACCTGTTTTAGAAGGAGAAATAATTGATGGTTCAGTAATGCGCTTTCAAAAGCTTATCTCTTTTTATCAAAATGCTATTGAAGAAGCAAAATCGAAAGGAGTTTTACTTTCTGTGCACCTCAAAGCAACTATGATGAAGGTATCAGACCCTATTCTTTTTGGTGGAATTGTGAAAGTATTTTTATCTGAAATATTTGATAAATACCAAAGTACTTTTGATCGTTTAGGTGTAGATCCAAACAATGGATTAGGAGATTTATTTGAAAAACTTGAAACACTAGACGCAGAAGAAAAACAAACTATTGAGAAAGACATAGCGCGTGTACTTGCTGATGGTCCGGATTTAGCGATGGTTAATTCTGATAAAGGAATTACCAATCTACATGTACCGAGTGATGTTATTATTGATGCTTCTATGCCAGCAATGATTAGAAATGGTGGTAAAATGTGGAACAAATATGGAAAAGCGCAAGATACTTTAGCTGTTATTCCTGATAGAAGTTATGCTCCTATTTACCAAGCAACAATAGATTTTTGCAAACAGCACGGAAGCTTTGATGTAACAACTATGGGTACTGTACCAAACGTTGGATTAATGGCTCAAAAAGCAGAAGAGTATGGTTCTCATGATAAAACTTTCCAATTAGAAAAAGCAGGTACAGTAGCCGTCGTAGATGATGAGGGAACAACTTTAATTTCTCACACTGTAGAAGAAGGAGATATCTGGCGTATGTGTCAGGCCAAAGATTTACCCATACAAGATTGGATTAAGTTAGCTGTTTCAAGAGCAAAAGCAACTGGCTGGCCAACAGTTTTCTGGTTAGATGAAAATAGAGCACATGATGCTGAAATGATCAAAAAAGTAAATAAATATTTACCAAATCATTCTATAGAAGGTCTTGAAATAAGCATCAAATCTCCATATGACGCTACAATTTACACCTTAGAGAGAGTAAAGGCCGGTAAAAATACAATATCCGTATCTGGAAATGTTTTACGTGATTATTTAACAGATCTTTTCCCAATTCTAGAACTTGGTACTTCTGCAAAAATGCTTTCTATAGTTCCTTTAATGAATGGTGGAGGTTTGTTTGAAACAGGCGCTGGAGGTTCTGCACCGAAACATGTAGAACAATTTATTGAAGAAAATCATTTGCGTTGGGATTCTTTAGGAGAGTTTTTAGCACTTGCAGTGTCATTAGAACACCTTGGAGAAACAACTAAAAATAATAGAGCTATGGTTTTGTCTAAAGCACTAGATAGAGCTACAGAATTATTTTTAGAAAACAACAAATCACCTTCAAGAAAAGTAAACGAATTAGACAATAGAGGTTCGCACTTCTACCTTTCTCTTTATTGGGCAAAAGAACTAGCTAGCCAAAATGAAGATGTATCGCTTGCTGAGAAGTTCAAACTAGTTTATGAAAAAATGAACGAGCAACAAGCTCAAATTCTTAAAGAACTAATAGATGTGCAAGGCAAAAGCGTGGATATTTCTGGATATTATGCTCCAGAAAGTGAAAAAGTAACTACTGCTATGCGCCCAAGCAAAACATTGAATACAATCATAGCATCTTTATAAAATGAAGAATCCCTTCATAGTTTGTATGAAGGGATTTTTTTAATATTCTATTTTTGAGTTAGAATCTAAATGTAAATCCACCTAATACTTGAAACCCTCTCACTGGATAATTAAACCATCTCTGATAGCGTTGAGCAGCTAAATTATTAAAGTTTACAAAGGCTGAAATTCTGCTGTTATATCGATATTCAACTCCTAAATTAACATCTGCAATAAAGCCTAAAGGTTTATAAAAAACTCCATCTTGCTCTTTTACACCTTCTAAATTCTCATCAAACACTTGTGCATATCTACCGCCTTCAAAATTTAGATCTAAATTGAATAAAAATTTATCGTAGAGGTTATAATGTCCACGTGCCATAATTTCAACTTGTGGAAGATTCCAAGCAAACGGATTGTTGCGCGCTTGATACGAAAAATATCGTGCTACTGCATCCACTTTCAATTTTTCTGAAACTTGGTAATAGATACTTCCTTCAATTTTAGTTCTGTTAATCGTATCGTAAATCACATTGAACGTATTGCCAGAAGAAAGTAGTGTATCTGTAACAAAAAGTGCCTTGTTTTTGTGGTTAGAAAAGTAAGCGCCAATATCGAAACCAATTCGTTTACTGAGAGTTCCTTTCATACCTATGAAAGCATTAATTGCTTCCGTTTCATTATCTAAGTTAATATTACTTAATAAAAATTCATTTGATCTAGTTAATGATCTAAACGTATTTTGTTTCAACTCTCCTTTTAATCCGGCATAAGGAATAAAAAGATCTTCAAAGAGCGAATATTTTACTTCTGCAATTGGATAAATGTGCGCGCGTGCTCCGTCTTGAAAATCTAAGGTAAAGTCAAAACCAACTTCTGCTCTAAACTTATTATCTTTACTTTGAGTGAGAATTGTTGGTTTTAACTGAATAATGGTATTCTGATTCACAAAGCCTGAATCTACCGAATTCGTTAAAGTATCGCCTTCTACTCCATATCGATAATCGTTGTATTTTACATTAAAATCTAATGCAAAAACTTCTCGATTCAATGTATAATCCCAACGCGAATTGAAAGCTACATAATTCTCATTTGCTCTCCATTTAGACAATGAATCAATAGCAGGCTTTTGGTCTAAATAATTGTTGTAATCTAAACCTATTGCATAGTTTAACTGAGCAGAATCTTTTTTGTGCGATAAGAATTGGGTTTGAATACCAAAATCGCTATACCGCTGAGAAATACTATCTCTATTTGCATCTGGATTTTGAAATCCGTAATAATGTAGCCCTTGATTGTTATAATGAAGGTTTCCTTTTAGTGTATATCGTTTTTGATTTATTTGTCCGAATACTTTCGCTCTAGAAACATCATAATTTGAGTTTGCAAAATCACTTAAACCTCCGAAAGAAGAAATATGTTTTGCTTGTGCTCCCCAAATAAATTTTCTTGAACGTAAAGACGTGTAATAAATTTCTGCCAAAGCTCCTGGATCTGAATGCACACCAATTCTTGCATAACCTCTATACAATTGAGGTAGCCTATCTTTGATAACAACTTTTGCAGGCTCTATCGGATTCACTTCTACCCCTGTATTGTACTTTACAGAAAGTAACGGATAGGAAATTGTTGGTGTAGGTATTATTGTATCAATCTGTTTTGGTCGCTCACTAATTCTGTACGCCTTTTCAATAGAGCTATCGTAATCTGTATTCAAATTTACCTCTCCATTAGATTGCCCAATCAGAGCAAAAGAGATAAATAAGAAACCTATAAACATCAATTTATTCATCGTTCCCTCCTTCCTCATCAATTTCTATAATATTTTGTGTGTTGGATTTACTCTCTGTTTTCGGTGTATTAATAATTGCTTCTATCTCTGCTTTCACCGCCTGTGCTTCATCAATTATTCCGTCGTCTTGGATAGGATAATTACTTAACACTAAATTAATTGTATTTTCTGCCTGAAAAGGCTCTTTTTCTGATAATAAAACCCGCGCTTGTAGTATGAGTGATTTCGCAATCCAAAAATCATATGCAGGTTTTCTATTCATCATTTTTTTATGTGCAGATTTTGCTTTTGCATATTCTTCTAACTCATAATATGCTGCTGCTATTGTGTGCTGTGCTTCTGCTCCTCTAATGGTACCAGAATTTTTTGCTGTCCATTCTAAATAAGGAAGCGCATCTTGATAGTAGTTGTCTTTAAACAATGCTATACCCGCAATATAATTGGCTTCTACTTCTACTTGATTAGAAATTTGTTTGTCTGTTAGCACTTTTATTGCTGCAGGGTGTGCGTTTTCGTAGGCGAGCAGTATAAAGTTTGTACGCATAAGTCCAACCCGCGTATTATAAATAATCTCTGGTGTAGAAGCAATCTTTTCCAATCTCGTATAATAGGGTAGTGCTTGCTGATATTCTTCGCTGTTATAAAGTAGTTTTGAAGAACGTATGAGTGCAATTTCAGTGAAAGGAGAATCTTGTCCTTCTAACAATTCTTGATAAACAGATAAAGCCATTTCTTCGTCTCCAGTCTCAAAATAAGCATCTGCCAAGTATCCTTGCATCTCTGTTTTAAACCTTCCCTCCGGAAAATTGATTAAATATCTTTTCAATTCTGGAATTGCAGTTACATATTCCTCTTTGTTGTAAGGAATAACTGCTTTATCGTAAAAAATATTTTCTTCTAAATTTTCTTCAATATTTGTACATGCGTATTGGTTTCTTAGTAAACTAATTTTTTCTACCTGGTTTAAGGCAGCATAAATATCTACCAAACCTTTCACTGCGCTTTGACATGTATTGTCGTCTAAATCATACTCATTTAATACACGTTGGTAATAACTTTCAGACGCTGAAAAGTTTTGCTGTTTAAACTTTACATCTGCAATTTCTAAGAGTGCTTCAATCACCAATAAATTGTTAGGATAATCTCTTACCAATTGTTCAAAATACTGTATTGCTTTGGTATAATTCTTTTGTAACGCATAACTACTTCCGATATCAAATATAGATTTAGTAACGTACTTTGAGCTTGAATAATTATTTACGATATTCAGTAAATTCACAATTTTTTTATCTATATCTCCCACTAAACCATAGGCATTTGCTTGAAAATATAAACTTTTGTCCTCACCGCCCATCTTCATATCTATTGCAGCTTGATAGTTTTGAATAGCTTGTTGATTATCTGACTTTGTAACATAAAAACAATCTCCCAATCGCGCATATGCATCGGCAAGTTTTAATTTACTATTTACCGTATTTAAGTCTGTAAATGTTCTAAAGGCTTGTTTCGCTTGTACATAATCTTCTCGCATAAAATAAGCATACGCAATATTGTAATAGGCGTTTTCTTTCAAACTTGAAGTATAATTTCCTGGAATTGATAAAAATGACGTGTATTCAGTAATCGCTTTCAAATACTCTTTTTCCATAAAATAGGCATCAGCAGTCCAGAAATAAGATTTCCCAAGAATCTCGCTATTCACCGGATATTTTTTAACCGCTTTCAAAGCTTCTCTTGCTGCAGAATAATCTCCTCTTTCATACAATTCAATTCCTCTGTTGTAGGCAATCACTTGGTAGGCCGACTTTAATTTTATGTCTAAGCTTGGTAATTTATCTAAGGAATTCAGTGCTGCTTCATAGTTTTTGGTATTAGAATAAACATTCACCAAATATTGATACACATCATTTTTTCTTGTTGAATTTGGGTATTGCTCCAAGTACCTTTCAAGTGCTTCTATGGCTTCATCGTATGGATTGTAGTTGAGTTTATAACAAAGTAATGCATAATTATACAATGCATCTTCTTGCAGGTTTAAGTCAAAATCTAGCGCTGCTGCTTTTTGAAAAGCATTTCGTGCAAACGCATCGTTTTCCATTTTTAAGTAACATTCTCCCAAATGGTAGGAAGCTATTTGACCTAACTCATCGTCAACTCTCGCAACTTTTTCAAACATTTTAATTGCCGATGAGCACAAGTTACTTTTATAGTAAGCATATCCTAACTGATAATTATCTTCTCTACTCGTTTCTGCTTGCTGCGCATATTTAGATAGGTAACTCACCGCTTCATCATACTTTTCTACGCGGTAATATGCATCTCCTATAAGTTGGTTTAAATCTGCATTATCCTTGTCTTTACTATCAATACTAAACTGAGGTGCAAATTCAGTTAGAAGCTCATACTTCCCTTGTAGGTAATAAATTTGAGCAATGTAATAAGGAACAGCAGTTTTGTATTTTTCATCTTCTACTAATGCAATAAATCCTTCTAACGCAACTTGGTAGTTTTTATCTTGATACGCAATGTGTGAGAAATAATAAAGTGCAGGATTTGCATACTGAGAAGTACCATTTTTTATCTCAAAAAATGAATTTCGAGCTGCTTTATATTCTCCTAATTGAAAATTAGCATATCCTTTTTTAAAGTAAAACTGATCTCTTTCTTCCTTATCAATTTCTGTAATATCCACTTTAACTAACCAGTTAACAGCTTCTGTATATTTCTTTTTTTGATAGAAATACTTTCCTAGCTCTAAGTAAATTTGATCGGTGTAAATACTCTCTGGATAATCTTTTAGGAAGTTTAAAAGTAGATCAACCGCATCGTTATTGAATAAAAATAGAGCGGATAAACCTTCGTAGTATCTTGCTTTAATGAAAAGCGCGTCATTTTTCTCATAATTAAACTTGCTGTAAAACTCTTGAAAACTAGACCGTGCAGAAGCATATTGCTCCTTTTCATACAGATCTTCAGCTGCATAAAAAAGACTATATTCTCCATTAAATTTTTCTTGGCGCTGCGCCAAATTCGAAAAACAAAATCCAAAAACAAAAAATACTATATACAACCAATTAGAATAACGCATAGATACTCTTTTTATAAACATGTAAAATTAATGGGGATTTTCCCGGTGTGACGTGCACACTTTGAAAGTTTTAAACGCGATTTTGTTAAGATTGTTATTCCCTTCATCAAAAAGATAAAAGAAGATTTTGCAACTTTACCACTAAAGGAAAAAAGCGTGAGTGTAATTGATATCAAAGATTCTAAAATCTACCAACAAAATAACTTGGTCTTGGCAGACGTTAATGTTACTCTTAATGCTGGCGAATTTGTTTACCTAATTGGGAAAACAGGTTCTGGGAAAAGTAGTTTCCTCAAAACACTGTATGGAGAACTTCCTCTAAATAATGGAATAGGAAGTGTTGCAAATATTGATTTAACCAAGCTGAAAAGAAGACAAATTCCGTATCTAAGAAGAAAAATTGGTGTTGTTTTTCAAGATTTTCAGTTACTTATGGATAGAACTGTAATAAAGAATTTAATTTTTGTTCTTAAAGCAACTGGCTGGAAAAAAAAGAAAGAAATGGAACAACGAGCATTAGAAGTTCTTCGTATGGTAGGTATTGAAAGCAAAGCCAATGAAATGCCTCATACACTTTCTGGTGGAGAACAGCAAAGGGTTTCCATCGCTCGTGCGTTATTAAATAATCCTGAATTAATCTTAGCCGATGAACCTACGGGTAATTTAGATCCTGAAACATCAGAAGAGATTATGCGTTTACTATTGGCAATTTCTAAAGAAGGTACTGCTGTTCTTATGGCAACACACAACCTAAATCTTGTAGAAAAATTTCAAGGAAGAGTGCTCCGCGTTAATGAAAAAACAATTAAAGAAATGGAAACAATACACAGATTCAATCCATTTCAAGAAGGTATTTAGGATTTTTTATCCATACACAACTCCACTAGAATTCCGTCTGTAGATTTTGGATGTAAGAACGCAATTCTCTTATTGTCTGCCCCATCTTTTGGAACTTCGTGTATCATTTTAAATCCTTCATTGATTAACCTTACAATTTCTGCGTCTATATCTTCTACATCAAATGCTATGTGGTGAATTCCTTGTCCGCGTTTCTCTATAAATTTGGCGATAGGACTATTTTCGTTTGTTGCTTCTAGCAACTCAATTTTAGAATCTCCTATTTGAAAAAATGCAGTATTTACACCTTCGCTTTTCACCTCTTCTATTTTATAGCAGGGAGCATTTAAAAGCGTTTCATAAATTTTACGACTCTCTTCAATATTTTTAACTGCAATTCCTAAATGCTCTATTTTCCTCATACTACTTATTTTTTACAAAAAAACCCGTTAACGCATGGTTAACGGGTTCTAATAAAAGTTACTTCTTAACCTCTAATAAATTTTTCGTTTTTATTATCGTAATTAATATAGTAAATACCTTTTCTTAAATTTTCACAATTCACTGTAGCTCCAAATCCTTTCTTCACGATGTTTCCATGTGCATCATAGATTTCATACTTTGTTGAAACACTATTTCCTTTACTTGTGAACTTAATTACTTTTTTTACTTTTTTAGGAGTCATTTGAACTTCTGTAATAGAAGATGTGAATACAATTTCAGATCCTTTTCTTTTTTGTCCTGAATGATCTATTTGCACAACACGCACTTTATTTTCTCCTGAATGGGGAATCAGTTGAAATTGATACTCACTCAATTTCGGTAAGCCAGAACCATCTACTTCGCCTACTTTCACCCATTTACTCCATCTAAATTGCTCAATAAAGTAAGGTAACTTTCCTTGTTCATTTGAAGTAGACCATTTCAATAAACCCTCATCAGTTACTGTAATTAATTCTTCTATAAAGGTAGAACGCGGTAAAAGCACTTCTGAATTTAATATTTTTGGCTTACATTCATCTTCATGGAAAATTACAATAAAGACATGATCTCCCACTTTCAAATTAAAGAATGAAAAATCAATTTCAAAAGCTAGGCGACCAATATCACCTGGCATAACATCACCGTTTACGGTAACCTTCGTTGCGCAAAAACCAAACCCATCGGCAGACTCTGGATTTTGTACATATAAATTTTTTCCTTGATAACTCCCTTCTAAAGACAGATTTGCTCGTAATATAAAAGAGGTAGCGATTATAGCGAATATTGATAAAGGTATTTTCATTTAATTACTTAATTTAGTGCCAATTAACTGCAATATTAACTGCAATTTTTTAATTATCCAACGTAGCAGCAATATTTTTTTTAAGAATTGGCATTCTATAAAACTCTCTTAATTTAAGACTAAATTTTATTAATTTAGCAGATACTTAACAAAAATAATAAATATTACAGTGTGGATATTGAAAAATGAAGATATTACGAACATATTTACTTTCACTTATATTCACCTTAATATTTGCAGGATGTTCAGACGATAGACATCCTACATACGGAGGCACTTTTTCTTCTGCTATATATAATTCTCCATCTACATTTACCGCTAGAAACATAAACGATCTGTATTCTACAAAAGTAGTTAACCAAATAATGGAAGGATTAGTAGGATTGGATCCAAAAACCTTACAGCCAACTCTTAAAATTGCGCGAAATGTAGAGATATCAGAAGATGGACTCACCTATACATTTGAAATTAAAGAAGATGTATACTTCCATCCTCATAAAGAACTACAAACAAATAATAAACTAAGCCCTGAAGATGTATTAGCAACTTTTAAATTAATTTGCACTAGAATAAACAACGAAAAATCACTTGCATACTCTACTGTTTTTGAAAATAACGTTGTTGGCGCCGAAGAATTCTACAACAAACAAAGTACAGAATTAAAAGGTGTGCAAATTGATAATAATTCAATTATCATAAAACTCATAAAAAAAGATACCAAATTCTTAGATAAACTCAGTAGTGTAACTACTTCCATCCTTTCAAAGAAATTAATAGAGAAAGGGCAAGATCATGCGCTGATAGGAACAGGGCCGTTCAAATATCACGATACACAATTTATAAATGATAAAAAAGCAATTGTTTTAACAAAAAATCAAGACTATCATAAAGCAGACGCAACAGGAACCAGATTGCCTTATTTAGATACAATTATTTTTTATGTTATACCAGATAAAAACGAACAGCTCTCATTTTTTAAAGACGAAAAAATTGATATTCTAGAAGAACTACCACCACATAAGATTACGAAAATATTAGAAGAAAGGATGTCAGATTTTTCTTCAATACCACCTAAACTACTCTTAAAACGAAAACCATTATTAGGAACGCAATACTATATTTTCAATCTTAAAAAAGATATTTTTAAAGACAAGCGCATTAGACAAGCTATCAATTATGCAGTGGATAAAGAGCAAATAATGCATGAAATTTTAAACGATCAAGCTTATGGAATTGGTGATGCTGGACTTGTACCTCCAAATTCATTTGCAGGCTACGACGTTGAAGAAATTAAAAAATATGGATATACTTTTCAACCTCAGAAAGCTCGAAGATTACTCTCAGAAGCCGGATTTCCAAATGGGAAAGGGTTCCCAACGATTGATTTGAAATTTAATCTTTCAGACATACACACTGCTGTAGCAGAAAATTTTGCAAACCAAATGAAATCTGTATTGAACATTAACGTTACTATCTCTGGATTAACTTTTAAAGAACAAGATCGAAATTTAAAAACTGGTAACGGTGATTTATTTCGTACCTCATGGTATGCAGATTATTACAGTGTTGAATCTTTCCTCCAAAATGGATATGGTAAAACAGTTCCTGAAAATGACACCTCGGTTTCATTAGTTAATAGCGCCCGATTTCAAAATGAGGAGTTTGACAAACATTATGAAGCTGGCAAAAACACATCGAACACTGTGGATAGATATGCCCATTTTTTAAAAGCTGAAAAAATTATGGTAGAAGAAGCACCATTTATAATACTTTGGTATGAAGAATCTATTTTATTAACACATGCTTACGTTAAAAATTTAGAACTAAATTCGCTCTGTTATTTTGACTTATCTGAAGTTTATTTAAAACCATGGACTTCTGAAGCGTATTCCAAAAAATAAAAGTACATGAAGAAAATACTATTTATGTGTATTTGGTTGGTTGGTTTTTTAACTAGCTTTAGTCAGACCTTTCAAAACGTAAGAGGAGTAATTACAGATTTAGAGTCAAACTTTCCGCTCATTGGAGCAAAAATTGAAATTCGTTGTGCAAATATCGATGAAGTATTTAGAACAAGAACAGATCTAGACGGAAGATTTTTAATCAAAAATGTACCTTTAGGTAAACACAATTTGAAGGCAAGTTATACTTCTTACAAAGAAAAAAGTGTAACGGTTGTTGTAAATTCAGGAAAAGAATCAATTGTAAACCTTTCGCTCTCAGAGTTAATTACAGAAACAGAATCAGTTGAAATTATTGGTCGACAAAACGGAGAAGTGCTAAACGAAATGGCCACCGTATCTGCGCAACAATTTAGTGTAGAAGAAACAGATAGATATCCTGGTTCTCGTTCTGATCCTGCAAGAATGGCTTCAAATTTTGCGGGAGTACAAGGTGCCGATGATTCTAGAAATGATATTATTATACGAGGAAACTCTCCTTTAGGTTTACTATGGAAAGTAGAAGGTATAGACATCCCTAATCCAAATCACTTCGCAATTTCTGGATCTACTGGAGGCCCAGTAAGTATTATTAATAATAAACTACTTGGTAACTCAGATTTTTTTATGTCTGCTTTCCCTGCAGAATACGGAAATAGTACTTCTGGAGTTTTTGATTTAAAACTAAGAAGTGGAAATAGAAATGTACACGAATTTACAGGTCAATTCGGATTCTTAGGTACCGAATTAATGGCAGAAGGTCCGCTGAGCAAAAACCACAAATCTTCTTATCTAGCAATGGCAAGATATTCTACGCTCGACATCTTTAAATCGTTAGGTATAGGAATTGGTACAGATGCTGTTCCGCGCTATGGAGATGCTGCCTTTAAATTTAATTTTCCACTAAAAAAAGGCGGTTCATTGTCTGTATTTGGTATGGGAGGAGCATCAGCTATTGAAATAAAAATTTCTGATCAAACCGAATTCTCTGAAGAAGTTTACGGAGAAGGAGATAGAGATCAATATTTTGGTACTTCTATGTTTGTAACAGGAGTTTCTTATAAAAAACCATTAAACGAACGCACTTTTATCAAATCTACACTAGCGTTTACATTTGATGAACAACATGCCAATCATGATTTTCTGAATAGAAGTTTAGATACAAACGAAGTAAATGGAGTACAAGAAATTAATATTAGAACAGACTCTATCTATCCTTTAATGGGCTATTATTTTAGAACATCAAAACTGGCTGCATATTTTAGTGTAAATCATAAAATCACCAAACAACACATCCTTAAAGCCGGTATAAATATTGATGGTTATTACTTTAATAATCTAGACTCAGTACTCAATTTTAACACTAACAATTTCACACAAAGATGGAATTACAAAGGGTATTCTGCACTGGTACAACCTTTTGTACAATATAAATATAAAGCGAGCGAAGCCATGGACTTTACAGCTGGTATTCATGCGCAATACTTTTCTCTAAGCAATTCTATTAGTGCATTTGAACCGCGATTGGGTTGGAAATATAAAATGAAAAACAACCAAGCTATTAGTGCTGGAGCAGGTATTCACAGTCAAACCCAACCTTTATACATTTACACGTTCCATCAGTTTGATGAATCAAATAATAAAGTGCTACACAATAAAAACATGGACTTTTCAAGAAGTTTACATACTGCAATTGGATACGAAAAAGCATTTAAAAACAGTTTTAATCTAAAGAGTGAAGCATATTATCAATACTTATACGCTATTCCTGTAGAAAATACACCTTCAGCCTTTAGTTTGATTAACCAAGGGAGCGGATTTCAACGTTTTTTTCCTGACTCTTTAGTGAATGAAGGTAGCGGACAAAATTATGGTATTGAACTAACCGTACAAAAGTTTTTTAGTAAATCTTTCTTTTTTCTAATCACCGGTTCTTTGTATGAATCTACTTACAAAGGCAGTGATGGAATTCAAAGAGATACAGATTATAATGGCAATTATACCGTTAATCTTCTTGGTGGGAAAGAGTTCCAAATAAATAAAAGAAATACAATCTCCTTAGGTATTAAAATTACAAGAGCTGGAGGAAGACGTTATAGTTTTGTAGATATACAAGCATCTCAACAAGCACAAGAACTTATTTTTCTTGATAGTGCCTACAACGAAAGACAGTTTCAAGATTACTTCAGACTTGATTTTAAAGTAAATTATAAATTAAATGCAGCAAAAGCAACGCACGAGATTGGTTTAGACCTTGTAAATTTACTTAATACACGAAATTTACTCGGTTTATCCTATGCTCCTAGTTTAATAGATCCTAACGCAGAACCAATTGCTGAAAGAACACAGCTCGGATTTTTACCGCTGTTCTATTATAGAATAGATTTTAAATTAGGTAATAAAAACGGTTCCAAATACGTTACTCCATAAAGCACACAACGTTATGTATAAAATTCTTACTCTCGCTCTTCTCTTTATCGCAATTTTATCTTGTAAAAAAGAAGATGATGCTGAACCAATAGCAATTGTACTTCCACCACCCCTTTTAGCTGCAACCTCTTTTTCTGCAGATATTGATGGCACTAACTTTTCTGGAAACACTTTTTCTGCAGTAATTCAAAGTGGAGAAATGCAAATAGAAGCAACTGATGGAACCAAAATAATACGGTTTACCATAACAGAAGAAGGAGAAGGTACTTTTTTACTTGGTTCTAATGGCGTAGCAACAGGAGAATATCTTCCGACAGGAGATGAGACAGATATTTACACTTTAGAAGGTGTTCTTACTATTTCTTCGATTAATAGTTCTGCTCAAAAGGTTTCTGCGAATTTTGAAGGCAGTGCGAATGGAAGTAGTGGAAACTTAACCGTTACTGCTGCTACTTTCGTTAATATTCCTTATACCGGTATTTTCACAGGTGCAGGCGTAGGTGTTTTACAAGAGGGAGATGTTGATTTAGACGGTGCAGCATTCTCTCCTACTCTAATAACTGGTAATGAAGGTTTCGGAAAAATAGCACTTAATTTAGCCAGAAATAACGGAGCTGAAGCAATAGGAGTGTCATTAGATAAAAATAGTAGCGCCGGAGAATACGATTTTACAAATCCTAACGCGCTTTTCGGAACGTATAGTGCATCAGGAAATCCAGACGGACAATATGTATCTTCAGTAGGTAATTTTGTGTTAACAAGTCACAACACATCAGAAAAAAATATCAAGGGAACATTCGAATTTACTGCTATACCAACACCAGGAAATTCAAATACGAATACACATCAAATTGAGAACGCAACGTTTAGTATTAACTACTAAATAAAAAAAGTGATAAGAAGACCTTATCACTTTCGTATACATTTATTGCTCGTTTATTCTTATTTGCAGTGTTTCAATATAGACTCAAAAAATGCTTTACCATCTTGGTTCGCTAAAACCTCATCAGCAGCTCTTTCTGGGTGAGGCATCATACCAAACACGTTTCTGCCTTCATTTGTAATACCCGCTATGTTCAATAAAGATCCATTAGGGTTTGCTTCATCTGTTACTTCACCAGCTTCTGTTGAGTAGTGAAATAAAATTAAATCTTTTTCTTGTAGTTTTTTAATCGTTGCATCATCAGCATAATATCTACCTTCTCCGTGAGCGATAGGAATTTGGTATGCTTTATTTACATCTAAATCTTTGGTAATTGCAGTAGCGTTTGAGGCTGGCTTTAAAAATACATTCTTACAAATAAATTTCTGATTGTTGTTATGCAGTAAAGCACCATCTAACAAGCCAGATTCTGTTAGGATTTGAAATCCGTTACAAATACCCATTACATATCCGCCGTTATTCGCGTGTTCAATAACTTTACCCATTATAGGAGACAGCTTCGCAATAGCACCTGATCTTAAGTAATCACCGTAGGAAAAACCTCCAGGCAACACAATAAAATCGCATCCTTTAAGATCCGTATCTTTATGCCAAAGTTGTTCAACTTTTTGATTTAAAATAGTTTCTAACACATAAACCATATCTTGGTCACAGTTAGAACCTGGAAACGTTACAACACCAAACTTCATGTTCTACAAATTCATAAGATTCGTTGCAAAAGTAGTTATTTCTTTGGGATGATAATAGTTAAATAAAAAATTTAGCAAAACCAATTACCAATAAACACCAGGCAAGAATATTTAGTAATTTTTTCAATTTTAGTCCTAAGAATGAATAAGGGAGTAATAAACTCAAAGGAACCACTACTACAGAAGCATAAAAAATACTTCCGTTAGAAATAATCATTGTTCCTAAACCGATAAATCCAAACAATAAAATGTAGAGTAATATGTTTCTTAATTTTTTGAAACGTATAGAGCTTGTTGCACTGTACTTTATTAGTCCTGCTATACTGAAAATAACAAAAAAGATAACCAAAACAATTAAAACCCAAACCATATCTCCAATAAAAGACGCATTAAAGTTGAGTTTAATTTGATCTATTGCAAACGTTTTGTCAAAAATTAAAATATATAAGAAAGGTAAAAAAGCGCCAACTAAAAGTAATAGGTATTCTCTAAAAACAAACGGACGTATAACACTAACGCATAAAAGTAAACATGGTAAAAAAACGAAATAAATTGGATTGAAAATTATTGCCAAACTCAAGAAAATTCCGGCATTAAACGTATTGGCTTTTCCGCAATTATTTTGATTTAATTTATACAATTGTAGTAGAACAAGAATTAAAAAAGTATGTGCTAAACTAT
>JBMYYC010000002.1:0-97140 GCA_049609045.1 Lishizhenia sp.
GCACAAAAAAAGGAGCTCAAAATGAACTCCTTCAATGGTAGCGAGAGCAGGACTCCCTGTCTGCCGTCAGGCAGGGAACCTTATGATCTTCGTGATATTTTATTTTTTTTAAAAATTAGGGCACAAAAAAAGGAGCTCAAAATGAACTCCTTCAATGGTAGCGAGAGCAGGACTCGAACCTACGACCTTCGGGTTATGAGCCCGACGAGCTACCAACTGCTCCATCTCGCAATATATCTTTTTTCGTAAAAATCTTTTTCTAAAACAACTCGTTTGCTGTTTGCGGGTACAAATATACTGCTTTTATATCTAAATGCAAGTGAAAAACAATAAATATTAATCTTCAATCATCAATAATTCTTCTGTGGCATTCTCCCAAACTTCCATTTGTGTATCCAACTCCTTTTTGAGTTGCTCATACTTAGCCAGTTGTTCATTAGCGTTTGTTTCGTTGGTGTAATCTAAATTTGCAATTACTTTGTCCATTTCTTTTATTTCTTTCTCCAAACGCTCTATATTTTCTTCCGCTTTTCCGATCTGATTTTTAAACTTGTTCTTTTTTCGTTTAATTTCCTTTGCTTCTTCGTACGAAAGATCTTTTTGAGGAACTGTTTTTTCTACTTTAGCAACAGGCGTTTTATTGACTTCTTTATCGTTAGAATTCATCATCTTTCTAGCCAAATATTCTTGTACAGTAAAGTGATTTATTTTGAGTGATTTATCCTCTATATCCCAAATTCTGTTCGTTAATCCGTCTAAAAACTCTCTATCGTGAGAAACAATAATGAAGGTACCTTCGTAATTTTTTAATGCGCTTTTTAAAACTTCTTTACTTTGAATATCTAGGTGATTTGTTGGCTCATCAAGAATTAATACGTTACCTGGACTCAATAAAAGTTGACACAAAGCGAGTCGCGTTCTTTCTCCACCAGAAAGTACACCTACTTTTTTGTTTGCATCTTCTCCACTAAAAAGGAAAGCACCAAGTACAGATCTAAGTTCTTTTCTAATTTCTCCCTTAGCAACCAAATCAACCGTTTCTAGAATAGTTAAGTTTTTGTCTAAACTCTCTGCTTGGTCTTGCGCGAAATACATTACCTCCACATTGTGTCCATAATTTACAGAACCTTCTCCGTCTAACGTTTTCATGATACGTTTTAGAAGGGTTGATTTACCCACACCGTTAGGACCCAATAAAGCAATTTTTTCACCTCTTCCAACGGTTAAATTAACTCCTTTAAATAACAAATTATCTCCGTAACTCTTGCCCATATCTTCCATCTCTAACACCCATTTACCTGGCTGTACACTTAATGGAAAGGCAATTTTCATTTTGGCAACAGTATCCTCTTCTACTTGAATTATCTCTGTTTTCTCTAGTTTTTTAATCAAAGATTGAGCAAAAGCAGCTTTATTTTTCTTTGCTCTAAACTTATCAATTAAAACTTTGGTTTGTTTAATGTCTTTCTCTTGCTGTTTTGCAGCAGATTTCATACGTTCAATTTCTTCTGCGCGTCTCTCTTTATAGATCGTATAAGGATATGGAAAATCTAATATTCCACCTTGCGAAATTTCTAAAGTTCTATTCGTAACATTATCTAAGAACAACCTATCATGCGAAATTGTAATCACAGCACCATCAAAACGTTGCAAATATTGTTCTAACCAGGCAATAGAAATAATATCTAAATGGTTTGTTGGCTCATCTAATAAAATAATATCGGGCGTGTTTACTAAAATTTTCGCAAGTTCTGCACGCATTTTCCAACCTCCAGAGAAAGAATCTATAGGTTGATGAAATTTTTCTTCTTCAAAACCTAAACCCACTAAAGCTGCAGTAATCTTCTCTTCCCATTGGTAACCTTCATGCATTTGAAACTGCGTATTCGCAACCTCTAAATTATCTAATAGAGAAAGGTAAGATTCACTTTCATAATCGGTTCGCGTGGTTAATTGCGTATTAATATCATCAATTTGTTTGCGAATATGGTTGAGTGTTTCATTGGAGTATTTCAAATAATCAAACACAGATTTCGTGCTGTCTATTTTAATATCCTGAGTTAAAAAACCGATCGTTGTGTCTTTCGGTTTGTGCACTTTACCTTCACTTGGAGCGTCCCAACCAGCAATTAGTCGCAGTAGAGTAGATTTTCCTGCACCATTTTTACCTACTAAACCTACTTTATCTCCTTTGTTTATTTGTACACTAATATCACTAAATAAATATCCTTGCGGAAGGTGTACGCCTAATTGTTCCAAGTTAACCATACTGCAAAGTTAATTTTTAATTAAAGAAATTTTACCTTTTAACAAACGACATTTATTGGAGAGATTTTTTACGTTGAAAGCAATCAACTTTATTTCTTTAAGTTATTTTTACATTATGAAGGTAGGATTTAAACATGCTTTAAACGGTATTTTTTTAATGGGAAAAAGTGAAAAAAACGTTAGAATTCACTTCGTTTTATTTCTTTTGGTTGTATGCGCTGGTTTCTTTTTTCAACTTTCAAAGTTAGAGTGGATAGCTGTTTTACTTTGCAGCGCAATGGTATTTTGTTTAGAAATGGTTAATAGTGCTTTAGAGAAAATTTGTGATAAAATTACTACAGAAAAAGACATGGATATAAAATGGATAAAAGACGTTCTTGCCGGAGCAGTTTTGGTTGCAGCAGTTTTTAGTGTGATTGTTGCAGGTATCATTTTCGCACCTTATTTCTATATACATTTGCAGTTATAATTAAGAAAGAATGAAGGTGCAGAATATTATTTTTGATTTAGGTGGAGTTATTTTAAATATCGATTATCACAAAACGATTAATGCATTTAAGAATTTAGGTGATCAAGAATTTGATAGTTTATTTACACAAGCCAATCAAACAGATTTATTTGATAAATACGAGAAAGGATTGTGTTCTTCGCAGTTCTTTATAAATGGTTTACTTGATTATTTGCCAGCAGGTACATCTGCAAATGCGATTGTAAAGGCTTGGAATGCGATGCTTTTAGATTTACCTCAAGAACGAATTGTTAAATTACTTGATTTAAAAGACAAGTACAGAACTTTTTTATTAAGCAATACAAACGATATTCACCTCGATGCCTTTCATTCAATTATAAAAAAAGAAAATAGCTTAGACAGTTTAGCTTCTTTGTTTGAAAAAGTCTACTATTCTTGCGAAATGAAAATGCGAAAACCAGATCCAGAAATATTTTTAACGGTTTGTAAAGAGAATAATTTAGAACCAAAAGATACGTTGTTTATTGATGATTCAATCCAACACGTGGAGGGCGCAAAAAAAGCTGGCTTACAGGCGTATCATTTAACCAACGGGGAAACAATTTTAGACCTCGATTTTTTAAATTAATTTACTTTAAAACTCTATCTTTTAGTTGAATAGATTTGTTTTTGTTTGCTAATTGTCCGCAAGCTGCATCAATATCTTTACCTCTACTTCTTCTAACATGTACGATTAGGTTTCTAGCTTCTAAAAATTGGGCAAAAGCATCTACTTTTCTAGTTTCTGCTTGTTGAAACTCGCCATCGTCAATTGGGTTGTATTCGATAATATTTATTTTACAAGGAATATTTTTACAAAACTCTGCCAATTCTCTTGCATCTGCTATTTCATCGTTAAAATCTTTGAAAATAATGTATTCATAGGTAACGCGTGTTCCCGTTTTTTCATAAAAATAACGAAGCGCATCAGCAAGTACATCCAAGCTATTGGTATCGTTGATTTCCATAATTTTACTGCGCTTTTCATCATTGGCAGCGTGTAAAGAAAGAGCTAGGTTAAATTTCACTTCATCGTCGCCCAGTTTGCGTATCATTTTTGCTATACCGGCTGTTGAGATTGTGATACGTTTGGGCGACATTCCCAAGCCTTCTTCAGAAGTAATTATTTCTGTACTACGCAAAACATTTTTATAGTTCAAAAGCGGTTCTCCCATTCCCATATAAACAATGTTAGAGAGCGATTTATTGTATCTACTTTCTGCTTGATTTTTTAGATAAACTACTTGGTCTACAATTTCTCCTGCAGAGAGATTTTTCATTAATTTTAATCTTCCCGTTGCACAAAATTTACATGCTAAACTGCATCCAACTTGAGATGAAATACACGCTGTGGTTCTGTTAGTAGTTGGAATTAAAACGCCTTCAATCACCTGTTTTTCTCCTGCATGAAAAGCACATTTAATTGTTTTGTCTGCCGAGATCTGTTGATCGTCTAATTGTATGGCATCAATAAAAAACAGCGCTTCTAATTGCGTTCTAAACTTTGCGCTTAAATTACTCATTGCTTCAAAAGTATGCGCATTTTTTTTCCATAACCATTCATACACTTGCTTTGCTCTAAAACTCTTTTCTCCCATTTCTTCGAATTGAGATTTTAGTTCTTCAAAACTTAAGCTACGAATGTTGGTTTTTTTATTCATACGTTACAATTAGAAAGCAAAGGTCGTAATTATCTTAGAAATAGGATAATTTATATTGTCTTTCCTATATTTGGTTCACTACTTTTGGTTTATTGGCGTAAGAAATCGAAATATAATTCGTTGATAATGGCATAAGAATTAAGTTTTCCTTTCTCAGAAATAGAATCTTTAAGAACAAAGTCATTTTCCATTTGATAGCAAAATGTACCTTCTTCTGATTTATACCCATAACCGCCTGCTACCGTGTGTAAAACAAAGGGTTTTATGTTAGGATTCATTAAATTTCTACTCCAAGGATAAGTTTTTGCAGACAAATTAAGTTGATACAAGAGTGTTGCTGCAAGATCAGATTGGGCTGCAAGAATAGCGTTTTGTTTTCCTCTAAAGTTGTCTTTAATCACATCGCCGTAAAAAAGTAACGGAATTTTAAAGAAGTCAATATCACTTGGGTTGCTTTGTATGGGAGAGGTATGCCCGTGATCGGCAACAAATACAAATAAGGTATTTTTATACCAATCCTCTTGCTTAGCCTTCTTTAAAAAGGCACCAAGTTCTTGATCTGCATAAATCAAAGAATTCATAAATTTAGCTTCATTACCGTTCCAATTTTGCTTCTTATCTGTGGGTTGATCAAACGGAGAATGTGTACTTCCTGTAAACGCACAGTGTAAAAAAGGTGCTGGTGTTTTATTTATTCTTTGAATTAAGAAAGTGTATAAATCTTTGTCGTAGTAATTGAGTTTTCCGCGTTCTAAATCACTCGGAAAATCTTTTTCGTCTTTTATATCCTGAAATCCATGATCTAATAAATACCCGCCAATATTTCCGTATTTTAAATCTCCACTAAAAAGGTAACCTGTGCTGTACCCAATTTTTTCTAAATCTTGATTAAAAGCAGGAAGTGTTCTAGATTTTTCTGGATGCATGGTTATAGAAACTTCTGGAATAGCAGGATAACCGCTAAAAATACTTGCATTTCCAATTTCAGAGGTTCCGCCACAGGCATAAACATTAGAAAATAAATATCCGTCTTTGGCAATGCTATCAAAAACCGGCGTGGCTCCTTTCACAGTGCTTAATGCGCCAATAGCGTTAGAAGTCCAGCTTTCCAACAAAACAACTACAATATTGGGTTTGTCTGTTGTCAAAAATTTCTCACCTAATTGTTTGGGATAGTTGAATAGAGCTGCAACGCGTTTTTTACGTTCTTCTTCTTCTATTTTAGGATACAGTTCTATAATATCAGTTTTATTATACAGTAAATAACTTTTGGCAAAAAAATAGGTAGAGTTTACTGATAGGTCATTGATTACGTATTGATTTGAGAACATTGCTGCGTTGATGTTAATAGGAATAGGTTGTAAACCACCTCGTACAGCAATTGCAGAAGAGCCCATAGATAAAATTGTAACCAAAACAACAAGAATTTTTTGTTTCCAACCCGAAATAAAGGAAAGGATTTTAAAAAACGCGCCATTAAATAATTTTTTCCAGACCAATTGTGCAAATTTTAATTCTAGAAGAAGAAAAAGTACAAATAAAGCAGTTTGAGCGTATTCGGCTGTTCTAAATACTTCATCAGGGTTAGATAAATGTGTAAATACACGCGAGGTTAACTTATGGTTCCACTCTGCGTAAGCATTTATTTCTGCACTGTGTATTAAGCAAGCAACTACAACAGCAACAATTTGCCAAAGTAGAAAAGGCAGTTTTAAGAAACCTACACCAAAAGGTTTTAGCAGTAGCCAAATGTAAATGGGAAGTATAAATATTGAAGCCATTGCTAAATCTAGCCTAAAACTGTGGTAAAAGACACCTATCCATTCTGTAAAAGAAGATTCTGAAAGTTTATCTAGATAAACAATGGAAAATAAAACACGCATAAAAGCGAACAACAGAAACCAGAATAAGTATAGTTTAAGAATTTGTATGATTTGATGTTTTATAGACTTCATAAGTAACAAAAGTAGAATAATTTACAGTGCTATCTTTAGGTTGCGCGTTTAGAATTTAAATCCTGATAAAAATCATTTTACAAAAAGTATAATTTTGGTCTTAATATTAGGTTAAGGTATTAACTTTGTAATATGGAGGATAAGAAGAGGTCTAGAATCTACAGTATATTTAAAAACAAATGTCCTATTTGCCATCAGGGAGATGTTTTTCTTTCTAAGAAAGTATTTTCGCCTACAAAATTTTCTAAAATGCACGAAAGGTGTACGCATTGCAGCCATAAGTATGAAAAAGAACCGGCTTATTTCTTTGGTGCGATGTATGTTGGTTATGCCATTTCTGTTGCCTTTTCTGTTGCGATTTTTTGTTCAACCTATTTACTTTTTCCATCTACTCCTTATTGGATGTATATTGTTTTAATTCTTATCGGTTTGGTGGTTTTAGCGCCAATTACTTATAGGGGTGGTAGACTAATTTGGCTCAATATATTTGATGGCTACAAATCAAAAAAAGAACGCAATGAATAAATTTCAAGAATTAATTTCTGGCGATACACCAGTTCTAGTAGATTTTCATGCAACTTGGTGTGGTCCATGTCAAACCATGCATCCTGTTGTAGACGACTTAAAAAACGAGTTTAAAGAAACGCTCCGAATTATTAAAATTGATGTAGATAAAAATGCTGCTTTGAGCAGTAAATATAAGGTGCAAAGTGTACCTACTTTTTTATTATTTAAACAAGGCGAAATTCTGTGGCGTGGAGCTGGGATTCAAACCAGGTCAGACTTCATAAAATTGATAAAATCTAAGCTATAAAAAAACACGAAGTTCGTTTACTCCGTGTTTTTTAAACTATGCTTACTTATGAAATCCTTATTCTAGGCCATTTTTCGCGAGGCGAGCGCATTGATGTAATAAATGTAATCGGTTAAGTTTTTAGTTAACATGTACGTTACAGCTTCCTTTTTAGTCTTTTTCATAACATATAATTTTAAGGTTATTACTAATTACAGAGTGTAAATCAAATGCTGTGCCAAAACAGAAAAGTTACTGCATGCTTTTGCACTATTCAATCAAAGAATACCAATAAGAGTGCTATCTTTGTGGTGTGAGCGAAAGTTTTGGGAAAGAATATAAACTCTGCAGTAAAACGCAAATAGACGCAATTTTTGTAAATAAATGCGCCGTTAAAGCCTATCCTTTTCTTTTGTACTACCAAGAAACTACTTTAAATTCTCAAGTGCCTTTTCAAATAGTGCTTAGCGCTCCCAAAAGGAGTTTCAAAAGAGCGCCGGATAGAAACAGAATTAAAAGAGTGATGAAAGAAGTACTCAGAAAAAATAAGTCAGATTTAGAAACTCACTTAAGCAAAACAGATAAACAGCTGGCATTATTTCTGATTTACACAAGTAAAGATCTTCCAGATTATAAGCAACTCGACACTAAAATAGTTGTACTTTTAAATCGTTTAATAGAACAAACACAATAACTTTTTATGAAAAAAATAATTTTTCTTCTGGCCTTATGTTTTTCCACTTTTCTAGTTAAAGCACAGAGTAACGGTTTTGAGGTAATTAAATCAATGGAGCTTCTGGATTTAATATATATGAATCTCGAAAAATATTATGTAGACGAACCAAATGTTGGAAATTTATCAAAAGTAGGAATTGATGCTTTGCTCAAAGAATTAGATCCATACACGGTATATTATCACGAGGCGAATATTGAAGATTATCGCATGATGAATACCGGGCAATATGGCGGTATTGGTGCCTTGATAAGAAAGATAGATAAGTATACCGTTATTGCCGAACCTTACGAGGGAAATCCGGCGCAAGCTGCAGGTTTAAAAGCAGGAGATAAAATTTTATCTATTGATGGTATTAACATGATAAACAAGTCTTCTGATGAGGTTTCTAAAGCATTAAAAGGAGTAAAAGGCACTGTGGTTAAGGTAGAATACGATAGGCCAGGTAAAGGAGTGGGAATGTCTGAAGTAACCCGAGATGAAATAAAATTACCAGATGTACCGTATTTCGGAATGGTAGATCAAAATATTGGATACATTTCTCTAAATTCATTCACAACCACAGCAAGTAGTAACGTTACAAAGGCTTTTGATGACCTTAAAGCACAAGGGATGAAATCATTGATATTTGATCTCCGTGGAAACGGTGGAGGATTATTGACAGAATCGGTTAACATTGTCAATTTATTTGTGCCAAAAAATCAAGTTGTAGTAAGAACGAAATCTCGTGTGAAAGAAGAAAATCGGGTGTACAATACAAAAAGTAATCCAAGAGATTTAGAGATTCCGGTTGTTGTTTTAATCAATGAAAGTTCAGCTTCTGCGTCAGAAATAGTTTCTGGAACTTTGCAAGATTTAGACAGAGCAGTAATTGTGGGAAGAACTTCTTTTGGAAAAGGATTAGTGCAGAGAACGGTAGATTTGAAATACGGCTCAAAAATGAAGCTGACTATCGCAAAATATTACACGCCTTCTGGTAGATGTGTGCAAAAATTAGATTATGCGCATAGAATTGATGGTAAAGTAGATGAAATTCCAGATTCGCTACTTACAAAATTCCAAACTAAAAATGGAAGAACAGTTATCGATGGAAGAGGTGTAGAGCCAGATGTAACGGTGGAGGATGAGGAGTTATCGCGACTTACCTTAAAATTGCTCACAGAGAATATTATTTTCGATTTTGCAACTCAGTTTGCCGCAGAAAACGATACGTTACCATCACCAGAAAACTTTGAACTTACCGATGAAACATACGCCGTATTTAAGTCTTTTGTTCTAAAGAAAGATTTTGAGTATTCTACTGCAAGCGAGGAAATGTTAAAACGACTTAAAACGATTATGGAGCAAGAAGTTTACTATTCAGACGCTAAAAAGGAATACGATGCTTTGCTTGAAAAAGTAGTTCCATCGAAAGCAAGAGATTTGGATAAATTCAGTAATCAAATCAAAGAATTGCTTCAAAATGAAATTGTATCGCGTTATTATTATCAAAAAGGTAGAGCTATAAATAGTTTCAAGAATGATAAAATGCTTAAAGAAGCAATTTCTATTTTGAAAAATGAGAAGCAATACAATTCTATTTTAAAATAACCGTTTGTTGTTTATATCGTTTAACAATTTGGCATGCTAGATAGGCTTTTCGGCTTTAAAGTTCATACATATTTACACAAAGTAGGTTTTTTTCTGCTGTGTTTTGGTGTTCCAATGAATAAGGTACTTATGTCTATCGGAACAATTTGGTGTATTTCAAATTTACTGTTGGAAGCAGAATTCTCTACGTACCTCAAAAACATAAAAAAGAACAAGAGTTTTCTTTTATTCTTGGCTTTCTTTTCGCTGCATTTTATTGCTTTAATTTGGACAGATAATTTTGGGTATGCCTTACATGATATTAAAGCGAAGCTTCCACTGCTAGTTATTCCTTTAGTTTATGTTGCACAACCTATTTCTAAACAAGAATTAAATGCAGGTTTCGTATTTTTCAGTGCGAGTCTTTTAATTACATCTACGATCAATTTTTCAAATTATTTGTCTTTTGTGAATGAAGGAATTATAAAAGATGTTCGAGAAATGAGTCTGTTTGGATCGCACATCAGGTATTCTTTATGTATAGCATTTGGTGCAGCAGTTGCGTTACTCAAAACAATTAAGCGAGATAAGTATTTTGTTTTATGGGCATTATTGTTTGCTTGGTTTTCTTTTTACACACTAAAATCGCAAGTGTTTGGAGGTATTATTGCTTATGTTTTTATGCTTTCAGGTTTATTTTTGTACAGCCTGTATCAACTGAAAAGTAAGAAGTTGAAAGTGGTGTTTTTTACATTAATTGTATGCATTGTTGGCTTAGTTGTTTTTAATTTATATCTCTTCTTGAAACCACAGCAGAATTCAGAAAGTCTGAAAAATTTGCCAAACTTAACGGCAGAAGGAAATCCTTATAAACACGATTTCCAGCCTATTTTTGAAAACGGAGAACGCGTGCTTTTATATGTTTGCGAGGAAGAACTGAAACGCGACTGGCCAAAACGTTCACAACTACACATTGATAGTTTGGATGGAAAAAATCAAAAGGTACTTTTTACTTTATTGCGATTTCTTACTTCAAAAAAACTCACAAAAGATGCTGCAGGATTGGCTCAATTATCCGATGAAGAGATTAATTACATTTCTCAAGGAGTGCCTTCTGTGCAATATTTGCAAAATGGAGTGATGCATAGATTGTATGGTTTAAAATTTCAAATAGAACAATATGTTAATGGAGCAAATCCTACCGGACATTCATTACTTCAGCGTTTTGAGCACTGGAAAGCTGGAATTTCTATTCTAAAAAATAATTGGATTTTTGGTGTAGGTACAGGAGATGTGCAAGATGTGTTTGATAGAGAATATGAAACGATGAATACGCTGTTAGAACCGGACTACAGAAAACGTGCACACAATCAGTTCTTAACCTTTTGGATTTCTTTTGGAGTTATCGGCGCAGTTTTATTTTTAGTGTTTTGGGGTAGGTTTTTATTTCAATCTGTACAATCAAGAAATGTGTTTGCTTTGGCTTTTATTCTTGTAGCCATTGCATCATTTTTACCCGAAGATACGCTCGAAACGCAACAAGGTGTTACTTTTATCGCATTATTTTTAGGTGCTTTTCTAGGAAATTTGAGTCAACTTAATTTGAATAAAGAAATAACGCAGCACACCGAAATTGGGTTATAAACATTTTGTATTGGCAAACTTTTTTAAAGTCTAACGTACCAAAAGACAGTTCTTATTATTTTCGACCACTTAATAAACATCTAATGAAATATTTATTTCTTACCCTCTTTTTCTGTGTTGGTACTTTAAGTTTTGCACAAAAAGAAAGAATAATACTTGTTATAGATCCAGGGCACGGAGGCACAGATCCAGGTCATCTTTCTGAAGATTCGAAGCTTAAACCAGAGAAAGATCTGAATTTAGACATTGCACTTAAACTTGGTAAGTATATTGAAGAAAACCTCATTAATATTGATGTTCATTATACGCGAGAAGAGGATATTTATCCAACATTAGATGAAAGAGTAGAATTCGCAAATGATTTAAACGCAGATTACTTTATTTCCGTGCATTGTAACGGTAGTCCAAAATCAACTATCTACGGCACAGAAACGCATGTTCACAATTGGGCATCAACAAAGGCAGTTAAGTTGGCTACGGCTATTGAAAGTCAGTTTAAGAATAGAGCCGGAAGAAAAAGTAGAGGAGTAAAAACGGGTAATGATAGAGGACACTCTGTGCAAGTGCTTAAGTTTACAAAGATGACGAGTGTTTTGGTTGAGTGTGGATTTCTTACCTACGCTTCCGAAGCAAATTACTTGAACTCATCTTACGGTCAAGAAATCATCGCATCAGCATTATTTAGAGCATTTAGAGGATTTGTTCAAACAGAACATCCAACCATTGAATTTGTGAATACAGAGGAAGAATTATCTGAGAATGGCGTTGTTTTTAAGATTCAAATTATGTCGTCTATTGAGCCAGTAGATTTGGATATTAAAGAATTTAAAAAATTAGATACAGAAGTTGAAAGGCTAAAGGTTGAATCAAAAAGTATCTATAAATACAAATACTTTGTTGGCAAATTTGAGACGAAGAAAGAGACAAAAACGTTATTAAAAAAAGTTAGAGAAAATGGTTTTCCAGATGCCTACGTAGTTAAATTAGAGTAAAGTTCAAACAATTTTTTTACATTAGTAGTATAAATTAGACAGACAAATAGAATTAGCATGGCAACAGTATTTGAAACAAGACTTATCGGTAATATAGGAAAAGACGCAGTGGTGCGCACAATGGAGAGAGGTGTTATAGCCGTTAATTTTCCTGTGGCACACAATAAAAACTGGCGAGATAAGCGATCTGGAGAAGCAAAAACAAAAACTACTTGGGTAAATTGCACCATTTGGAAGAAGGAAGGATCCAACATGAGAATTTTAGATTTCTTAAAAAAAGGCGCTTTAGTAGAGTTAGTTGGTACTCCTTTTGCTAAGGCATATACGCAAGAAGATGGTGGTTTAAAAACGGAAATTAGACTAAACGTTTCCAAAACAAATATTCTACGTCCAAGTAAAGACGATTCGTCTACCTCTGATGATTACTTAGAAGAGGATAATGAAGAGGAAGACGGTACAACGGGTAGTTTTACATTAACAGAAGACGATTTCTAAATATTTGATTTTCAAGCAGAGAAAAAAAACTTTACTTTTTTAGCAGTTTTTTTTCTGCAAAGCGCTTTCTAATTCAAATTAATACATTAAATTTGCCCTCGCAAAGACGCAATTCTTCCTTAGCTCAGTTGGTTAGAGCATCTGACTGTTAATCAGAGGGTCCTAGGTTCGAGCCCTAGAGGGAGAGCAAAAAGCCTCATAGAAATATGAGGCTTTTTTATGCGTTAAACTTTTTAACTTGATCTATTGAAGGACTTCCTTTTATCCCAAAAATTGACCAAGTGGTGATGGCGTTTGAAGTAACCAACCTGTTAAGCTGTATCTATTTTTATTCGATTGCAATACGGCGTGCGGTACTAAATCACTTCTAAACATAACAAGACGCGCGCCGATAGGAGCTACAAGTAGTGAGCTACCGTCTTCCTTAAAAATTTCTAGTTCTCCGCCATCTCCTTGTTGCCAGTTTTCATTTAAATAGAGTACAAAAGAAATCGTTCTATTGTTTCTCTTCTTAAATTGATCCAAATGTTTATCGTAATGTCCGCCAGGAGGATAGTTGGCAAAGTGGAATTCGTAACCAGATAAGCCTAAGAAACAGTAACGATTAAACATAAACATCGTTTCATCAATTATTTCCCAGATTGCACCTAATTCAAAATCTCTTTTTTTATCGAGCCACCATGTATAATCTCCGCGTATATCCTCTATTATTTTATTGTCATTGAGTGCTCCAATTCCAGCAGGAGTAAATAAAGGTAGTTTTTGAATAAAAAAGCTACGGAGTAACTCGTATTCAGCACTGCTCAAAAAGTCGTCAATTACAACATAGTTCTTCGTTGCAATTTCGTCCATCCACTTGAGCCATTGCTTGGTTTCTAAAGGTTTTTCCAATCAATAAATTTTGGGCTAAATGTATGCATAAAAACTATTCAAGATAGACGCTGTAATTTTTATTTTAGCACAAAATTCCGACTAAATTATTTTTTCCAAGTTCCACCATATTTATAAAGCGGATTGTCTTTTTTATGCTCCAGCAAACATTTTTCACAAGTAAACACCCATTTTAAAGGATGTTTGTATTGAATTCGAAAGAGCGTATCAAACTCTTTATTGCACGATACACAGCGTTTACTTCTCTTTGAGGTCATTAATTTTTAAATGGTTCTTGCTTGTGAAATTTTTTGGAGTACCGTTTCTACGGAAATTTCCTTTATACATTCACACTTTTTTCCAGAAGCACAAGTTGTGCAGTTAGCATCATATACGAGTGCTGTTGCTTTTTCTCCTAATGGTTGCCATCTGCCAGGATGTATCGGTCTCTTCGGAGAATATAATCCAACGGCTATTTTATTTAAACTGGCAGCAATGTGCAATGGTCCGGTACTGCATGCAACTAATCCATCGCAAGAAGCTATGAAACGTACAAGTTGACTTAACGACATTTTACCCGTAACATCATAAACCGACGCAGCAGGTGGTATACTATTTCTAATCTGCTCTCCTTCTTTTTCTGTTCCCGTATAAAATACGGTGTATCCTTTTTGGGAGAGTTCTTGGGCAAGTTTTGAGAAGTTTTCTAATCCCCATTCTAAAGCACTTCCTTGAGATTTAGCGTGTAAGATGATCTTCGGTTTATCTGTATCAACATTCAAAAGTGCCAATAGCGCTTCGGTTGGTTTTTCTATCTTATTAAAATCGTTGTTGTAGCGGATTAAATGTGCTAATGTTGGAAGCTTTTCAATACCAAAAGAGCGAAGCAGGTTGAAGTTAAGTTGTGCTTCGTGTTGGTTGGATTTTCTTCTTGTAAATGTTGGACGTATGTTACACGTGAGGAAATGAAAGGATCTGTGCGAGGTTCCAATTCTGTACTGTATTTTGGCTTTTTTAGCCAGTTGAGCAATTTTCTTATTGGGAAAAACATGCACAAATACATCTATATTTTTCTCTTTAAATAAGTTTACGCGTTGTTGCACAGGAAGAGCTTCTATCGTATCCCAGTCGAGAAATTCATCTACACCGGCATGACAATTTACGATATCTTTCGTATACGATTTACCTAGAAAAATAACTTTAACACCTGCAAAACTTTCTTTTAACCAAGAAACCATGGGAAGTGTGAGCAGTACATCTCCAATACTATCGGTTCTACTAATTACTACAGTTTTGTTCTCTACGTTTATTTCTTTGCTCAAAACGGATGTGTTTGTGGCTGTTAGTTTCAGTTTACTTTTACAGAGTAGAGTATAGACTGCACTCTTCTTAAATAAGGAACCATAGATGTTGTGGGCGGACCATCAACATAACTGCTTAAAGTGATTATTTTATCTTTCTTAGGATGCTTAAAGGTAAAACTCCAAAATAATCCACCACTTGGTTCTTGTTCTCCAGTAAACTTAAACAGTCCTTTTAATTCATAACCTTGTACATTATTCAACTTCAATTCTTTAAAAACGGGTAAAATTGCTGGGTGATATTGTGTGCCCATATAAACACCGTCATATTCGTGCGGAGCATTATATTTTAAAACTGTATCTCTTGATTGCAATAAGGTTTCGTAAGCGATTTGAGAAGAATCTTTAAAGTCGTATTGCCAAATCATAAGTCCGTACTGAGTAAAATTGGTTCTTGAAGTTTGATAATTTCCTCCGGTTAATTCCATAGGTCTGCTCTCGTCTGGTAATGCAATACGCATGAAATCTCCTTTCTTCGATACGATACCAGCTTGCGAAGGAAAGGTAATATCAATAGCATATTCTTCTTGTATTTTCTTATTCAACACTTTGTTCGGTGCTCTTTTATTTCTGATATACTCGCGCTGCCAAGCCATTTTATCATAAGCAGGAAGATACTTGGCTGTCATGTTCTCTACGGCATATTCTAAGTCTTCTTGGTTGTTAGCCAAAATATATAAACAGAGTTGTGTTGCAGCGTATTGACCTTCTTTTAGAACTACAGTGGGTGCACCTTTAGCAATATTTTCGTCTATTTTCAAGAACATTAGATTTCTAAAGCGTTTGTTACTAGCTTTAAATTCTGTAGCGTTGATTTGCAGTATTTCAAACTTTAATTGTGGTGGATATTTGAAAGGTTCAAAATAAACACTGTAAATTGAGTCTAACGCAGTTTCAATTTTTTTTGAGAAGAGGTTGTCTTCTATAACTACTCTAATTTGCCCCACTTTACCAACTGCTGGAAAGGTAGATTTAGGATCTTCCTTTTTAGTAATAGGTTGATTTGTATTGTTATTTTCTGAAGGGGACGTTTTCTTAACTTCACAGCTAGAAAAAAGAAATAGTGCTACAAGGAATAAATTAATTAAGTGTTTCATGATTAACGAATTCTAATTTTTTGTCCAATTTTCAATCGATTTGGATGAATACCTGGATTTAATTTAGTTAAACGTGCAACAGTCGTACCATTTTTGTTTGCAATTTTCCAAAGGCTGTCTCCGCTGCGCACTGCGTAATATTTTTTCGATCCTGATGCACTTGAATTTGAAGAACTGTTTGTTGTTTCTGTTGTTTGCGTGGGCGTAGTATAAATTAACGAATCAAGCGCATAAATGCTATCTTCCATTGCAATCCATTCTTTTGTTTTTTCTATCGGAATATTTATGCATTGTTTAGGAGTTGTTTTTGGAATGTAAGATGTTTTATAAATAGGATTAACGTATTCAATATCTTTTAACTTCCAAGAAGTTAAGCTGTCTATTGTTTCCATATGAATTCCACTTCTCAAACATACTGTATCTAACTCAAAGTCGTACACTTTTGCTTTTGCAGGATAGATATTGTGCTCTGCATGATAGGTCATCAAGTAACTCATGGCAATAAAGTTGGGCACATAACCTTGTGTTTCTCTAGGAAGATAAGGTCTTATTTCCCAGTACGTAGTTTTTCCTCCAGATCTTCTAATGGCTTTGTTAACATTTCCTGGCCCAGCATTATAAGCAGCCAAAGCCATATTCCAATCTTGATAAGAACGATAGAGTCTTTTTAGAAACAAACAAGCTGCTTCTGTGGCTTTTTCTGGATCCATTCTTTCATCTATATAAGAGTTTTCTTCAAGTCCGTATTTCTTTCCTGTTCTGTACATAAATTGCCATAAACCAGTTGCTCCAACTCTAGATTTTACCTGTGGTCTTAATCCACTTTCAATGACAGATAGATATTTTAGTTCTATGGGCATATCGTGGTTGGATAATTTTTCCTCAAACATACCGAAATAGAGTTGAGATCTTCCTAAAACAATGCGTGTAAACCTTCGTCGGTTTTTTGCAAAAAATTTAATTGTGTTTAATGTAGCTTCATTGCAGTCGAGATGGAAAGGACTCATTTCGTTCATTTCAGCTAATCGTGCGCAGTAAAGAGAGTCTGAGAACTCTGGAACATCTCCTTTTTCATAACCTAGAGCAGCTATTATTGAATCTGTAGTTTTATCTTTTGCCCAATCTTGATAAAAAGAGTGCAACGTGTTTTCTACAATAGAAATGAACGTTTCAGACTCGATAGGAAAATCTAAGTCTTGTTTTAAGGTATCTACTTGCGAAATTCCGTAAAATGATGAACACGATAGGAGGATGAACAAGTAAATAGTTCTCATATTTAGTATTTATGCGTTTTTCAATAGATAATCTGCAGCTTCTAATAATTCTTTTTCTTCGAAAGAATTACCCATTAATTGAACGCCAAATGGGAGTCCATTACTATGTTTTCCAAGTGGTAAAGAAATAGCCGGATTTCCTGCTAAGTTCGCCTGTACAGTAAATATATCTTGTAAATACATCTGAATCGGATCTTTAACATCGTTGAGCTTAAAAGCAGTAGATGGAGTAGTGGGTAATAAGATAAAATCTGCATCGTTTAAGATTGCTTTGGTTTTATCTTGTATTACTCTTCTTACTTTTTGTGCTTTAGAGTAATAAGAATCGTAAAACTCGTTTGAGAGAACAAAAGTTCCTGCCATAATACGTCGTTTTACTTCATTGCCAAAACCTTCTGTTCTGGATTTTTTATAAGTTTCTTCTACACCTTGTGCGGTCTTGCTTTGATACCCAAAATGTACTCCGTCAAAACGCGCTAAGTTAGAAGATGCTTCTGCAGTTGTAAGAACATAGTAAGTTGGAACCATCTCGTTCAAATAAGGAAAAGAAACTTCTTTTATTTCGTGTCCGGCTGCTTCTAGCTTTTCTATAATTTCTTTAAATCTTTCTTTTACTTCAGGATCTAAACCTTCAGAATAGAGTGCTTCTTTAATAATTGCAAAACTCTTTTTCCCTTCAAAATTCAGTTGAGATAAATCGTCAACCTTTTTTGTTGATGCAGTTGAATCAAATTCATCAGCCCCTGCCATCACCTCGGTTACAAGTGCAATGTCTTTAATGTCGTTTGCGAAAGGACCAATTTGGTCAAATGAAGAAGCATATGCAATTAATCCAAAACGGCTAATTCTTCCGTATGTGGGTTTGTAGCCAATGGTTCCTGTAAACGATGCAGGTTGTCTAATAGAACCTCCCGTATCACTTCCTAAAGAAACAGTACATAAATTTGCAGCTACGGCAGCAGCGCTTCCTCCAGAAGATCCTCCTGGAACGTAAGCGGTGTTTATTGGATTACGAACTACGTCAAAAGCAGAGTTTTCGTTAGAACTTCCCATTGCGAATTCATCGCAGTTAAGTCTTCCAATAATGACAGCGTCTTCTGCTAATAAACGATCTACAACTGTTGCGGAATAGATAGATTCAAATCCTTCTAAAATTTTAGAAGATGCAGAAACGTGGTGACCTTTATAAACAATATTGTCTTTAAGTCCTATTACCATTCCTGCTAGTTTTCCTGCAGAATTGGTTTTCAATTTTTCATCTACTTCTTTTGCTTTTTCGAGTGCTGAAGCTGAAAAAACTTCAAGGAAAGCATTCAAATCTTTCTTTTCTTCTATTCTAGAAAGATAAGCGTTAACAATATCAACAACTGAAACACCTTCTGAAAGTGCTTCTTTTACTTGAGCAAAAGTTGTGTACATGAAAATGAGTTTGATCTATTTTTTGTCTTCAGATGCCGTATCTTCTTCAACACTGTTTGAAGCATCTTTAAATTCTTTGATTCCTTTTCCTAAACCTTTCATTAATTCTGGAATTTTTCTACCTCCAAAAAGAAGTAAAACAACAACTATAATTAGAACAACTTGCATTCCACCTGGAATTCCTAAAATCATATCTCAAATTTTATTTTTTACAAAGTTAACCAAATATTATCACAAGATCACTTGTTTTAAAGTATTTCACTTGGTAATTCTATTCTCTGGTTTCGTTTAGATTTTCGATGTTATTTTGTTCAACATCAGTGCTTTGTTTTGTTTTTCCTGAAATTTTCTCCTTTTTGAAGTACTTTTTCTGTCTTAAAACAACCATAATAACTCCTAAAGAAATACTTGCATCTGCAACATTCCAAATTGCAGGAAAAACTTGTCCACCTCCTAAATAAGGTATCCACTCCGGCCAATAGGCATTAAATTGAAACATATCTACAACATTTCCCAATAGAAAACCAGTATGTCTGGCTTCAACTGCCTGCGTTATACCAAATCCTCTGTCACATTCCATTAAATTACCAGAACCTTCAAGTTGATTAAAAGAAAGGCAAGGATCGAATTCGGTAAAAATAAAATCATAGAAAGCAGAGTCGAGTAAATTACCTAAGGCTCCAGCTAAAACTAAGCCAATGGCTATCACAAATTCAGTTCTTACTTTGAGTTTAATTTGCTGAAATGCGTAGTATATAATCCCAAATATGGCTACAACACGAAAGATAGAAAGTGTTAATTTACCCCAAATACCTCCGCCAAGAGTAGTTCCGAATGCCATTCCTTGGTTTTCTGTATAGTTCAATTGAAACCAATCTCCGATTAAATTTACAGAAGGATCATTTACAGAAAAAGTACTTTTAATCCAGATTTTTACGACTTGGTCTAAGATTAAAATTAACAAGACTACACTAAAAAGTGTTAAATGTTTCTTGTTCAGATGCATTAAGAATCTTGTGCGTTTTTAGCTTCTATACTCATCGTAGCATGTGGTACTAACTTGAGTCGCTCTTTTCTTATCAATTTACCACTTACACGACAAACACCGTACGTTTTGTTTTCGATACGTATAAGTGCATTTTTTAAACTTTCAATAAATTTTTCTTGACGTGCAGCAAGTTGCGCAACCTCCTCTCGGGATAATGTTTCAGATCCGTCTTCCATCATATTGAACGTTCTGCCTGTATCATTAGTTCCGTGGTCGTCTTTGTGAGATAATGAACCTTGTAACAACTCTAAATCCTCTTTTGCTTCAGAAAGTTTATCGTTAATTAAATCTTTAAATTCATTTAATTCTTTGTCGGAATATCTTGTTTTTTCTTTTGACATAATCGAATGGATATAAAACCAAATTTTGAACGAAAACAAATATAAATTAAATATGGTTGTATGCAAGACTATGAATTTCTTTTTGAGGGTGTATTTTTGCACAGAACTTAATGGTTGTTAACAAATGGACATAGTAAAGGCTTTAGAATGGCGTTATGCGGTAAAGAAATTCGATAAAAACGAAAAATTAGCGCAACAAAGTGTAGAAAGGATAGCAAAGGCTCTTTCTTTAACGGCTACTTCAATGGGCATGCAGCTGTTGGAGTTTATAATTATAAAAGACGAAGCGATTAAGAATAGTCTTTTAGATGCGTGTTATAATCAAAACCAAGTAAGTACATGCTCTCATCTAATTGTTTTAGCAAGAAAAAACAAAGTAGATCAGTCATTTCTTGATGCCTATATTGATAGAATTTCTGAAGTGAAAAAGATAGATAAAACAAGCGCTCAATTAACTAATTTCGCAAATATGATTGGCGGAACACTTAAGATGGAAGAGCAAAAGCAGATCAAATGGATGGAAAATCAGGTATACATTGCTCTTGGAAATTTGCTTACCGTTTGTGCAGCCGAAAAAATAGATGCTTGTCCGATGGAAGGTTTCAGGCCTGAAAAAGTAGATGAATTATTAAATTTGCATGAAAAAGGTTTGAATTCTGTTCTGCTTTGTCCGATAGGAATAAGAGCAAAAGACGATAAGTACGCAGAAATGCCAAAGGTGAGAAGACCTTTAAACGAAACGATACATTACATTTAATATGGACAATTTTGATTATTATAATCCTACAAAAGTTATTTTTGGAAAGGATACATACAATAGGCTAGAAGCTGAAATTAAAGCACATACAACTGGTCAAACAGTTCTTCTTACCTACGGCGGTGGAAGTATTAAAAAAAATGGAGTGTATCAAAAGGTAGTTGAAGCACTTCAGAATTTTAATGTGATAGAGTTTTCTGGAATTGAAGCAAATCCAGAGTACGAAACATGTATGAAAGCGGTTGAAATAGCAAAGAAAGAGTCTGTTGATTTTATTCTAGCTGTTGGCGGAGGATCAGTAATTGATGCAACTAAATTTATCGCTGCGGCTGCTCTTTTCGAAGGAGAACCTTGGGATGTTTTATCGCGTGTAGAAAACAAAGCATTTTCGGATAGTATTGCATTTGGTACGGTTTTAACACTACCGGCTACAGGTTCAGAAATGAACTCAGGAGCAGTTATTTCTAGATCAGCACTCAAGGAAAAAAGAACCATGGGTGGAGTGCAATCTTTTCCTAAGTTTAGTTTTCTCGATCCTACTGTAGTTGCTACGCTTCCTACTAAACAGATCGCGAACGGAATTACTGATGCTTTTATGCACACGCTAGAACAGTATTTAACTTTTCCGTCAGGAAATAAATTACAAGAGAGGATTGCAGAAGGTATTCTTCAAACTTTGATTGAGTTTGGACCAAAAGTTTTACGAGAACCAAGTAATTATGAGTATGCAGCCAATCTAATGTGGTGCGCTACAATGGCATTAAACGGAACCTTAAGAGCGGGTGTTGCTTACGATTGGTCTACGCATATGATTGGACACGAATTAACTGCATTACACGGCATCGATCATGCAAGAACATTAGCAATTATAGCTCCCAACTTATATCAAGTAAAGTTCGAAAACAAAAAAGAGAAGTTGGCTCAATATGCCGAGCGTGTTTGGGGATCTAATGCCAATAAAGCACAAGATGCTATTGTAAAAACGAAATTATTTTTTGAGTCTTTGGGAATAGAAACATCTGTCTCTGCTTACGATTCAGATAACAAACAAACTCCTTCTATAATTAAACAAAGGTTTATTGAAAGAGGTTGGGTTGCAATTGGCGAAAAAGCCGATCTTACTCCAGAACAAGTAGAGGAAATTGTAACAATGGCGCTGTAATACGTTGAAAAAGAATTTCACAACTTCTTCTTTCCCTTCTGGTGATTTGTGCGCGTTATTGTCGCGTACGGTTCTGGGAACTAATGGTGCAAAATACCAGCACTTAGATACAGAAGAGCGTTTGCGCGAGATGGATAATCCACTTTATTTGTCTTTAATTAGAAAAAATAAAACGATAGCGAATGTTACGTTTTGTAAAAGAGAAGAAGATTGGTATGTCCGCTATTTTGCGTTTGATAGTCGCTTTCAGTCTAGCGGAAAAGAAAACAAGAAAAAGAAGAATTCTTCTCTGCTAAAATTAGAGTTAAAACAGTTTTTTCAGGATAACTTACAAAATGGTAGTGCGAAACAATTTTACGCTTATGTAGATTCAGAAAATGTACGTTCAAAACAAATGACAGAGGTTTTTGGGTTTAAACGTATTGCACAAATTCAAACAACAACTTTTTCGCGCATTCGTCCAAAATCGAAACTTCAAATTACTTCAATAACAAACAAAAAAGAGATAAACGATTTAGTTGCTCCGGCATTTAAATCAAACGCTTATTATACTAATCATCACGTATTGAATAGTACTGGTACGTTTTACGTTGCTAAAAAAGAAGGAAGGATAGTTGCTTTTGCTAAGTTGTACAAAGCCAATTGGAAAATACACGCTTTGCCAGGGAAATTTGGTAAAAAGCTTGTTAAAATCGTGCCTTATATTCCAATAATAAGAAAGATTATAACCCCAAATAAATTCAGCTTTTTAGTACCTGAGGCGGTCTGGGTAGCTAACCATAATCCAATGGTTTTGTCCGATTTTTTTGAGTCTGTTTTGAAAAAAGAAGATAAGAAAACGATTATGTGGTGGAATGAAACGAATAATCGTCTACTAAACAATGTGAAAGAGAGTGTGAAGTGGGGTTTGCTCAGCAAAATATCTAAGCCGAAAAAAGTAGATTTGGTTAGCTTATCGAATGCAGAAGATGCTATAAATGAAGCACGTGAAATTTATACCGTAGGTATAGATTTCATTTAAATTTATTGAGCGCTTTAATTGGTCTGATTTTTGCTATTTGACGCTTTCTTAATATTCTATTAATGAAAAACTTTTTTGCTATTTGTGTACTTCTAGTTAATTCAGTGGTTGTATTGGCGCAACAAGAAATTAAATTAACGAGTAGTTATAATTTAGATCCTGTTCGTTTTGCTGAAATAAAAGTAGGAGATAAGAAAGTAAGTACAGATGTTTATGGTTTAGTAAATTATAATTTTAAACAGGTTGATACGATTTATATTTTTCATCGCGATTATGAATATTTGGCTTTTCCAACGAGTGAAATAAAAGTTGGTGTTACTGAAATTCTTCTTACATCTACCGTTCAAACTTATTCTGAATATGTGGTAGAACCTTTACCTTGGCAGCAAGGAGAGTCAGAATATCCAGGTTACATACAAGTGCTTAATCCGAAGGAAATTGAGTTGTCTAATCCGCAAACTGCTGCAGATTTATTAACGGTTGGAGATCAAGTGTACGTTCAAAAAAGTCAACTCGGAGGAGGTTCTCCAATGTTGCGCGGTTTAAGTACCAATAGAATTTTGTTGAGTATAGATGGAGTTAGAATGAATACAGCCATTTTTAGATCAGGAAATTTACAAAATGCGATATTAATTGATCCAAATGCGATTGCAAAAGCGGAAGTTATTTTTGGTCCAGGTACTGTAAATTACGGAAGTGATGCTTTAGGTGGGGTAATGGACTTTAAAACCTTAGTAGCTCAACCAGATTCTACAGTCAAGAAAAAATGGAAGGCTAACGTATTGGGTCGTTTATCTACAGCAAATTTAGAGCAAACGATACATACAGATTTAGTGTATACAGGTGCAAAATTTGCAGCTTTATCTTCTTTTACTTACAGCAATTTTGCAGATTTAAAAATGGGCAGTAGAGGGTTGGATGAATACCAAAGAAGGAAATATGCTACACGTATAAATGGAAAAGATACAATTGTTGAGAATTCAGATCCTAATGTACAGGTAGGAACGGCATACAGTCAAATTAATTTAATGCAAAAATTTGCTTATCAAGGCAAAAAAGGCTGGTTATATACGCTTTCTTCGATTTATTCTGAGAGTTCAGATATTCCGAGATACGATAGGCTGATTGAAACCAAAGGAGATGTATTCAAAAGCGCCGAGTGGAAGTATGGACCGCAAAAATGGTGGATGAACCAATTTGTTGCAATGGGTAAATTGAAAAGTGTATTTGCTAATGAAATGAAAATTTCAGTTGCCAACCAATGGTTTGAAGAAAGCAGAATAGATAGAAAGTTTGGCGATGATGAACGAAGAATACGTACAGAAAAGGTAAATGCTGCGTCTGTAAATATCGATTTTAATAAAGAATTTTCTGCAACAACTAAATTATTCTATGGTTTTGAAGCAATACACAATTTGGTACTTTCCGAAGGAATTACACAAAACATTAATACCAACCAAACTAAGTTGGTTGCGAGCAGATACCCAAATTCAGAATGGATGAGTTTTGCAGGCTATTTATCTTTTCAACATTGGGTAAATAAATATTGGCATATTTCCTCAGGTGTGCGGTATAACCAAGTTGTATTAAACGCAAACTTCGACAACTCTTTTTATAACTTTCCTTTTCAAGAAGCAAGACAAAATAATGGTGCTTTAACGGGTAGTTTAGGAGCTACATATAGATTTAATGGATTTATGTATGGGTTAAATTTGTCTACCGGTTTTAGAGCACCAAATGTAGATGACATTGGTAAAATTTTCGATTCAGAACCAGGAGAGGTAATCGTTCCAAATCTTAACTTAAGACCAGAGTATATTTATTCGGTAGACGGAAATTTCAAGAAAGAATTTGAGAACGATATAAGTCTTAGTACGACCGTATTTTACTCTTTTTTAAACAATATAATTGTTCGAGATGATTTTACTTTTAATGGTGCAGATAGCATTGTATACGATGGCGTTTTAAGTCAAGTGAATGCACTTCAGAACAAAGATTATGCACAAATTTATGGACTCACAGCATCAATAACACTGCCTATAATCAACAGTTTGTTTTGGAGAAATACATTTAATTATACCGATGGTTATGATAAGAATAATGTTCCGTTAAGACATGTTTCGCCTACTTTTGGAGCATCGCATTTGTATTACAAAAAGTCTAGATGGTTAGCAGATTTTTATGTGAGGTATAACTTTGAGATGGAAAACGAGGATTTATCTCCATCAGAACAAGATAAAGAGTTTATCTATACAAAAGATGAAAACGGATTACCTTACGCGCCTGCTTGGCATACCTTTAATTTCAAAGTAAGTTACCAACCTGTAAGCACATTAACAGTAATAGTTGGTGTAGAAAATTTGTTAGACCTAAGGTATAGACCCTATTCTTCTGGAATCGTTGCGCCGGGTAGAAATTTTATAGCGAGTATTAAATTGAGTTTATAGCATTTCAACACCTTCTAAACGCATTCTAGCTTTATCTATAAAGGCAAGTATTTCTCGAGAATAAGCATTTCGGGTGGATGCGTTTTCAGAACTAATTTTTTTACATGTCTTTACCATAGCCGTATACACAGAGAAAGTTTTGGATACATATTCTATATCAGAAGAATACAGGTAATTAAGCATGTTGTGCGTAATATATAGAAGTCTATAGGCATTGGTGTCTGCTATTACTGTATTGTCTGGTACATAGTTGGGATGAACGTATACGTCATAATTTTCTTCAATTTGACTTGGATCAGTACCGTAAATGAATTTTTTTGAGAGTGTTACTTGTGCTATAAAGTGTTTAAACATCTTTTCTGTTTCATTCAATAGATCTAAAGCATCTTCTTTGGAAGCGATCATATCCATTTCATAAGCATTTACAATTTCACGTACTAAACCTTTGCAATTTTCGAAATCCATCACTTCTTCGCTGGGTATTTTTACGTATTTCACTAATGTGTCGTTAAATAGAGATTGAGGGATTCCACCTGTCCAATCTCCTGAAAACTTCACTTCTTTCATTTGAGGTAAATTCAAATAGAATTTTGTAAAATAAACCAGTTTGAATTTTAATAGCATAGGAAAATGTAAGAGTTGAAATAAGTTAACTTCAACATAATTCATGTGGAGCTTCTTATATTTCTGACTCAACATTCTGGTAAATGCATAGTTTATACCTTCCAAGTATTGTGTGAAAGAAAATTCTGATCGTTTAATGGGATTGTAATGAAAAATCACACTTTGACCGGTAGTACCCATGATTTTATCAAAAGATACCTCAAAATGATTACAGAGTAATTGAATTTCTTCTGGTGTTAAGGATGTTTCTCCGCGTAACCTGCGGTAAACAGAATCAGTACTCATTTCTAGTAATTCAGAAAGTACCTTTCCAAGATGTTCTTCAGCAGGAAGTTTCGCTTTTATTTGTTCGAAAAGTTTAACTTGTACATCCATTCGTATTTATTTTGAGACGTACAATAATACTGGAAATTATTCAACTAATTTCTTCTGCGAATTGACATTTTGATTCAATTCCACTCGAGGATAATATACTTTTTCGGGAATTACAATACTTGTGGGAAATTCTTGAACGAGCTGAGATTTTAGTCTTTCAGCATCCAATTGAGTTCGGAAATTGCCTACTTTCAAATGAAAGTTCGGTGCTTTAAATTCGGTATAGGTGTCTTCGTTCGGAAAACTGCTAAGGAAGTTAGCGCGTGCTTGATTAACTTTGTTTTTATCACTATCAAAAAAGAGTTGAACTCTGTATCCATCAATCTCTGGGGCGTATGAAGGCGGATTGGCAGTAGCTTTGAAATCAATTAACTTACTTAATCTTGCATCTTTAATTACAGTTACGTTGCCTTCCTTTTTAATTTCTTCAGTTACAGTGTCTGAGGCATTTTCCCACCATTGATTCTGCGCTACTGAAAAAGTAGAAATGAGAACGGAGATAAGTATAATTAAGTAGTTGTTCATGATCATTAATTTTAAACAAATTTAAGGATTAATTTCAATATGCTTTGTCAATTGTTGTGCCATAATTTGGATGTGTTTTTTATTTGGGAGGACTCCGATGAAATTCGTTCACTAAGTTCAAAACCATTGCTTAACGAGCAATAATCTTCGTTTAATGTTATTTAGAATGATTTTAAATTAAAATATTGACCTCATAAATTGTCAGAATAATGTCATCAAATACGCTTAAACCCCTAAATTTGCTCTCGATAAAAAGTGTGTAAAAGCACGAAGGTTTAAGAATTTTTTAATAAAAATATCTAGAAATCAGATGTTTAGAGTAGATATAAAATGGGTTGTAACCCTTGTGTTGGGAATTGTGCTTGTCAGTTCAACACAATCGCATGCTCAGAATGGAGAGAATCTTTTCAAAGCAAATTGTGCTTCTTGTCACCAAATGATGAAGGACGGAACAGGTCCTAAGCTCTACGGTGTAAGTAAAAAGTGGGCAGACGCAGGAGCTGAAGAATACCTTTCTGTTTGGATAAAAAACTGGCAGGTTGCAGCAGCAGAAAACGATTATGCTAAATCAGTTTCGCAGTGGGCGCCAACAGCAATGAAAGTGTTTGGAAACTTAACAGACGAGGATGTTTCTTCTATTATTTCTTACATAGATGCCTACGAGCCTCCTGCACCTAAAACTGCAGGTCCAGACGGAGAAATTCAATTGGCAGAGGCAGACGTTGAAAGTGGATTATCTTGGGTGTGGTATCTAATGGGTATCATTTTCGTGGTTATCATACTTTCTATTGGAGGTGTTAGAAGACAACTTAAAGTAGCTTCAGGAGAATCAGAAAGCGGTGAAGTAGCTTCATACGGTGAAGAGTTTAGAGCTTGGGCTTACAAAAACAAGAAGTTTGTAGGTTTGGGAGTTTTTGTAATTGTAATTGCTCTTGTAGTTGGATTATTCTTGTCTTTATACAGTATTAACGTAATGACGGGGTATCAACCATCACAACCAATTGAATTCCCACACAGCAAGCACGCTGGTTTAAATGGTATAGATTGTAAATATTGTCACAATTCAGTAGATAAATCTAAATCTGCAGGAATTCCAACTGTAAATGTTTGTATGAACTGTCACAAACAAATTGGAGGAGAAGGTGAGCAAGTTGCTAAAATCCAAAAGATTTATGACGCTGCTGGATTTGATCCAAGTGTTCCTGGTGGAGGAGCTTATACAGGAGAGACTGAGCCTATCGTTTGGAATAAAGTGCATAACTTACCAGATCACGTATATTTTAATCACTCGCAACACGTAGTGGTTGGTGGTATTGATTGTAAGCAGTGTCACGGTGATATGACCAAGCAAAATGAAGTTGCAAAAGTTGTGCCTGTTGAGGAGTTGAATAAAATCGACGGAAACATTAAACTTACTAAGCCAACCTTAACAATGGGATGGTGTATAGAATGTCATGGTGAAAAAGAAATCGCAGCTGGTCCAGTTGGTAAAGTTGACGGTGGAGGATATTACGATGAGATCCATGAAAGACTCTTAAATAACGATCGTAGTTTATACGAAGGATATTTAGAAGACGATAAAGTAACAGTTAAAGAACTTGGCGGTTGGGAATGTGCTAAGTGTCACTATTAATTCAGAAGATAGCTAATATAATATGGCAACGAATAGAAAATATTGGAAAGGTCTGGAAGAGTTGAAGCAAACTCCGGAATTTCTTGAAGCTAAGGGTAAGGAATTTACGACAGATATTACTGTAGATGAATTTTTATCTGATGAGAATTTAAAAGAGACTTCAACACCTCGACGAGACTTTTTAAAGTTTTTAGGTTTTAGTGTTGCAGCAGCAACTGTTGCTTCTTGTGAGGCGCCAGTTACAAAGGCTGTACCATATGTTAACAAACCGGTTGATGTAACTCCAGGAATGGCTACTTGGTACGCTTCTACGTATTACGACGGAAATAGCTATGCAAGTATTTTGGTGAAAACAAGAGAGGGTAGACCAATTTTCATCAAGGGGAACAAAGACTTTGGTGTAACAAAAGGTTCTGTTAATCCGCAAATCATTGGTTCTGTGCTTCCACTTTATGATGGTGCAAGATTACAGTCTGCAATGAAGGCGGGTGAGCCAATTGCAACAGCTGAGGCCGATAGAGAAATAAAGAATAAATTAAAAGCAATTGCTGAAAAAGGCGGGAAAGTAACTTTAGTTTCTAATACCCTTGCTTCGCCATCTTCTTATGCAGCAATAAATGAGTTTGCTAAATTATTTGATGGAAATGTTGATTCTGAAGAGAATATAGTTTCTTCATCTAGCAATTTCGAACATATACAATACGACGCGGTTTCTTATTCAGGTATCAGAAAGGCTAATGAGGCTTCTTTTGGTTCAGCTATGATTCCAGATTATGATTTTTCTATTCCAGATACAGTAGTATCTTTTGGTGCTGATTTCTTATCAACTTGGTTGTTTGCTACGCAATACACGCCGCAGTTTGCATCTAGAAGAAATCCAGATGGAAAAATGAATAAGCATGTACAGTTTGAATCTATAATGTCTATTACAGGTTCAAATGCAGATACGCGTTATGCTATAAAGCCGTCAGACGAAGCAGGTATATTGGCTTATATGGTGAAGAAAGCTGGAGGTAATGCTGGTTCAGTTTCATCTAAATTGCCTTCCGATGTTGAAGCAGCTCAAATAGATGCTTTAGTAAAAGAATTAAAAAAGAATGGTTTAGTAGTTTCTGGTTCTAACAATCCTGGAATTCAAGTTTTGGTTAACGCTTTAAACGTTGCAATTGGAGCTTATGGTAAAGCAATAAATATTAATAATCCTGTACACTTGTTCCAATCGGAAGACGATAAAATGATGCGTTTTGTTTCTTCTGTAGAAAAAGGAAAAGGTCCAGACGCGGTTATATTCTACAATACAAATCCAGTTTATACACTTCCAAACGGTTCTAAGTTTGCAGAAGGTTTAATTAAAGTTGGTTTAACCATATCATTGAATCAATATTCTGATGAAACTTCATCATTGTGTAAATTCATTGTGCCAGATCATCACGCTTTAGAAGCTTGGAATGATTTTAGTCCAAAAGCATCTGAGTATGCAATTGCTCAGCCTACTATACGTCCTCTTCATAGCACTGCTGCAGCGCAAGAATCTTTCTTAGTCTGGGCAGATAAGGCGGAAAGAGAAGGAAAAGATAGTAAAGTATATTTTGATTTTATAAAGTCTAACTCTGGCCTAACAGGTTCAGATTGGCAAATGGCTGTTCACAATAGTGTAATTGAAAAATCTGTGGCAACAGGAAGTGTTGCTTCGATGAACAGTTCAGCTTTATCTAAATTCTCTTCTATGCTTCCAAAAGCAGGAGAGGTAGAAGTTGTATTGTATCAAAAAGCGGGTATAGGAACAGGAAATCAAGCGAATAACCCTTGGCTACAAGAATTACCAGATCCAATTTCAAAAGTAACGTGGGACAACTACATTACCATGAATTTGGGTACAATGGAAGCGAATGGTTATAATATGACTATAGACCAAGAGAACGGAGCAAGTTTAGCAACTGTTACCGTTGGAGATAAGTCTATGGAATTACCAGTATATCCATCTCCAGGACAAGCGCCAGGTACAATTGGTATTGCTTTGGGTTATGGTAGAGGAGCTAATGGAGAAAACATTGGTAAATCTGCGTTCCAAACAAAAGAATACGGTGGTCATGATACAGATGCAAATGGCAATAAAGTAGCAATCGGTAAAAATGCTTATGTATTTGCTGAAGGACTGCAATTCGCGCAAGTTGCTTCTGTTGAAAAGTCTGAAGGAGTTTATCCTATAGCAACTACTCAAATTCACCATACGGTAATGGGTAGAAATTCTATCGTAAAAGAAACTACACTTGACGGATACAAAACATTAGATAAGCAAGCATACAACGCTGACCATAAGTTAATGAAGATTGACGAGAATGGAAAGCATGTAAAAGCAGATATAGAAGAGTTTGATTTATGGGATGCACATCCAGTAGAAAATATTGGACACCGATGGGGAATGACAATTGACTTGTCTTCTTGTATAGGTTGTGGATCTTGTTTAGTTGCTTGTCAGTCAGAAAACAACGTTCCAGTTGTTGGGAAAGACGAAGTGAGAAGAGGGCGTGAAATGCACTGGTTAAGAATTGACCGTTATTATTCTTCTGGTGAAGAGGTAACAGTTGGTCAAAGAAGAGATGCAGATACATTCTCTTATACAGATGCAGAAAAAGCAGCTGCGAAGCCAAAAGTTGTTCACCAACCAATGATGTGTCACCACTGTAATCACGCACCGTGTGAAACAGTTTGTCCGGTTGCTGCAACAACACACTCTAACGAAGGCTTAAATCAAATGACGTACAACAGATGTATTGGTACAAGATATTGTGCAAACAACTGTCCGTATAAAGTACGTCGTTTTAACTGGTTCAACTATCCTTCTTACAAGAAATTTGGAGAAGTTAATCCAGCTCAAGATGATTTAGGAAGAATGGTACTTAATCCAGATGTTACAGTTCGTACGAGAGGTGTAATGGAAAAATGTTCATTCTGTGTTCAGAAAATTCAAGAAGGTAAATTAGTTGCTAAGAAAGAAATGAGACCAGTTGTTGATGGAGACGTTACTACTGCTTGTTCTGATTCTTGTCCGACTAACGCAATTACTGTTGGAGATTGGAATGATAAAGATTCTGCAATCAGAAAATCTTCAGAAGATAAAAGAGCCTATCAAGCTTTAGAAGAGATTGGTGTAAAACCAAATATCTGGTATAAAGTAAAGGTAAGAAACGAGCAAAATAGAGAGTTAATAGATATTCAGAAAGAACATGAAGCATCGCATTTAGACAATGGTCACGATGCGCATGGTGATGATCATTCAGAAAGTCACAACTCAGGACATTAATTAGCAGATTTAACGAATAGTATAAATTAGATTGTAATGCATAAGGAAGCAGCAATTAGAGAGCCATTAATTTTAGGTCACAAAACGTATCATCAGATTACTGAAGATGTTTGTAGACCTATTGAAGACAAGGCACCAAAAATGTGGTATATTTTATTCACTATTGCAGCCATTATTGGTTTGTATGGTGTAGGTACCATTTTATATCTTTTAGGTACTGGTATTGGTACATGGGGATTAAACAAGACCGTTGGTTGGGCTTGGGATATTACTAACTTCGTTTGGTGGGTAGGTATTGGTCACGCAGGAACACTAATTTCTGCGGTACTTCTCTTATTTCGTCAGAAGTGGAGAATGGCAATTAACCGTTCTGCGGAAGCGATGACAATCTTTGCTGTATTTATGGCTGGTTTGTTTCCTTTAATTCATATGGGTCGTTTGTGGTTAGCGTATTGGGTAATGCCTTTACCAAATCAGTTTGGTTCTTTGTGGGTTAACTTTAACTCTCCGTTATTATGGGATGTTTTCGCAATTACTACTTATTTAACGGTTTCGTTGATCTTCTGGTATATTGGTTTAATTCCAGATTTCGCAACTATTCGTGACAGAGTGAAAAAGCCAATTCCAAAGAAGATGTATTCTATGCTTTCTTTCGGTTGGTCTGGTAGAGCAAAACACTGGAATAGATTTGAATTGGTTTCATTAGTTTTAGCAGGTGTTGCTACTCCTCTTGTATTCTCAGTTCACTCTATCGTATCGTTTGACTTCGCAACCTCAGTAATTCCGGGTTGGCATACAACTATCTTTCCGCCATATTTCGTTGCTGGAGCCGTTTTCTCTGGATTCGCAATGGTACAAACTCTTATGTTGGTGATGCGTAAAGCTTTTAAATTAGAAGCATATATTCATACAAAACACGTAGAGTACATGAACATCGTTATTATGACTACAGGGTCTATTGTGGGTGTTGCTTATTTAACAGAATTATGGGTTTCTTGGTACTCTGGTGTAGAATACGAAGCTTACGCATTTATTAACCGTGCTACTGGACCTTACTGGTGGGCATATTGGTCTATGATGACATGTAACGTAATTTCACCGCAGTTAATGTGGTTTAAGAAATTGAGAAGATCTTTATTATTCACATTCATTATTTCTATTGTTGTAAACATCGGTATGTGGTTTGAGCGTTTTGTAATTATTGTTACTTCAGTTCATAGAGATTACCTACCATCATCTTGGAGTATGTTCTACCCAACAGCTACTGATATAGGAATCTTTGTTGGTACGATAGGATTGTTCTTTGTATTCTTCTTATTGTTTACGAGATACTTCCCAGTACTTGCATTAAATGAGGTAAAAACAATTTTGAAATCTTCCGGTGAAACGTTTAAAGATGGTAGAGCTACACATGCAGCTTATGAGTTAGAAGATCAGCCGAAAGCGAAAGGACATAAATCTGTTGAAGCTAAAGTTGAAACTAAAGCTGTTGCAGAAGAACAAAAAGTGGTTTTATCTCCTGAAGAAGTGGAGAGGAATAGAACATCTTTATTAAGTAAGCTTGGACAAGGTTCTGCTGAGAATAAAGACGACTTGAAGAAAATCACTGGAGTCGGTCCTGTATTAGAAGGTAAGTTGAATGAAATTGGGATTTATACATTTGAGCAAGTGTCAAAAATGACAAGTGCAGAGTATAAACTTTTAGATTCGCTTACAGGAACGTTCCCAGGAAGAGCAGAGCGCGACGATTGGGCAGCTCAGGCGAAAGAATTAATGAATACTAACGATAATTAATAGAAAGCATGGCAGATACAATTATATATGCAATGTATGACGACGACGATGTGCTAAAAGATGGTGCAAAGAAGTTGGTCTCTAAAGGTGTAAAGGTGAACGAAGTATTCTCACCATTCCCTATTCACGGAATTGATCCAATTATTGGTGTGAAAAATACTAGACTGGGTATTATGGCTTTCTTATACGGTATAACTGGTTTAATGTTAGCTACCGTTGGAATGAGGTATTTCATGATAGATGATTGGCCAATGAATATTGGTGGTAAACCAAATGGAACATATTTGGATAATTTTCTAGCGTTTGTTCCAATTACCTTTGAGTTTACAGTATTGTGCGCAGCGCATGGTATGGCTATTACTTATTTGTTAATAAACAGAACATTACCAGGTATGCCAGCTTCTAATCCAGATCCAAGAACAACAGATGATAAGTTTGTTATGGAGTTTAGATTATCTGAGAATAGCCAGTTTACTATTGATGAATTACAAGCAATGGTAAAAGAAACAGGTATAGTAGAATTAGATCAAAAAGAATTAAATTAATTTGCCATGAAGATAAATTTTAAGGCAATCTCAAAATATACAGTAGCAGCGTTAACAGCGGTTATTGCAATGTCATCTTGTACGTCAAATCCGGATTCTCCGGGTTTAGAATACATGCCTGACATGTACAGATCTCCAGCAGTTGAAACGTATGTTGATTACGGTCAAGTTAGAGGTACTGAAAATGAAGATTGGAAAATGAAACAGAGTGCTTTAACGCCTCCAAATTCAACAATTCCGTATTACGGCTCAAATTCTGATGAAGTTTCTTTAATGTTACCTTATCATAGAAAACCTTCTAGTATTGCAAATACTACACATGGTCTTTACGATTGGGAGCGTTCAGATTCTACAGATACTGAAGCAGAATACAAAGCGTCTGCAGCAGACATGAATCCTCTTTCAGTTAAGACTGCCGAGCAGAGAGACGCAATGTTTAAGACAGGAAAGGCATTGTACGAATCTAAGTGTCAGCATTGCCACGGTGAGAAAGGTAACGGTCAGGGTCCAATGGTAATGAGTGGTGCATATGCAGGTGTTCCTGACTATACAACGCTTACTGAACTAGCTGATGGTCAGGTGTTCTATTCGATCTATTATGGTAAAGGTGCAATGGGAGCGCATGCTTCGCTTGTGAATAATAAAGAAATCTGGACCTTAGTTCACTATGTGAATAAATTTAGAAATCCAGACTATTTAAAAGATTTACCTAAAGAAGGTGAGAATGCTGTTTCTGTTTCAGATACGGTTGTGAGTGCAGTAAATTCTTCTGAGAATAGTGTGCTTTTAGAGAACAAAGTAGAGAGTAATTAATAGAATCAATTAAAGAAATAAGATGGAATTTCAAGTTTCAAACAAAGCCAAAATGTTAACCACACTCTTAATGGTTGCTGGTGTAGTATTTACACTTTTAGGTGTAATACTAGCATTTCCAGAAGAAGGGCACGACAGTCATGTTGGTACAAGAGTAATGGGTAATTTATTAACCAATAGCTTTTTCTTTTTTGCAATTGGTTTAGGAGCTATGTTCTTTTTAGCTTTACAGTATGCTACAGAAACTGGTTGGTATGCTGCAATTAAAAGGGTTATTGAAGCCGTAACAGGTTTTATGCCATATGGTATTGCAATGATGGTTTTAACTTTATTAACCATTTCTTTCATGCACGGAGCGCACATTTACCAATGGATGGATCCAGAAGTAATGGAAAAAGGAGGTTCGCATTATGATGCGTTATCTGCTGGTAAAGGAGGGTATTTAAATCAAACTTTCTTTTGGATTAGAACGATAGCATATTTAGGTGTATACTACATTTATTGGAGAGGTTTTCAAAAACGTTCTTTAAAGCAAGATAGTAATCCTGAGTTGGCAGTAGATTTACACTTCCAAAATTATAGAAAAGGAGCTATGTTCTTAGTGTTCTTTGCAGTGTTTAGTTCAACTTCTTCTTGGGATTGGATAATGTCTATTGATATTCACTGGTTCTCTACTTTATTTGGATGGTATGTATTTGCAGGAATGTGGTGTTCTACAATGATTGTTCTTGTGACATTAACGCTTTATTTAAAGAAGAGAGGATATCTTCCAAAAGTGAACGAATCGCATATTCATGATTTGGGTAAATGGACCTTTGCTACTTCATTCTTATGGTCTTACCTATGGTTTTCTCAATTCATGTTGATATGGTATGCAAATATTCCGGAGGAGACAACTTATTATATTATTCGTCAAGACTATTTTACATGGTTGTACTTTGGAATGTTCTTTATTAATTTTGCTTTCCCAATGTTAGTATTGATGTCAAGAGATGCGAAAAGACATGCTGGAATTTTAACTTTAGTTGGTTTAGTTGTATTAGCTGGACACTGGGTAGATGCATGGCAAATGATTAATATCGGAGCTTTAGGAGGATTAGCACATATCGGAATAATGGAAATAGGTATGGCAGTTTTATTTTTAGGTTTCTTTGTGAGAGTTATATTGGTTAACCTTACAAAAGCACCTCTAACTGCAGTAAACCATCCATTCTTAGATGAGTCTATTCATCATGAAATATAATTAATAGAGTAGAAAGATTTTAATAGAGAGGAAATGATAAACAAATTGATTATACTAGTCGTAATCGTTCTTGGAGTAATAGGAATTGCTCAATTAGTAAGATTGAACGAATTATCTAGAAAAACAAGCGGTAAAACAGAAGACGAAATTCCGCACAGAGATAATATTCTGAACGCAAACTTAATGTTGGTGTTTATGGTTGTATTTTATGCTTCATTCATTTGGATGATGTTGAAATACGGGTATACAGGAAGAGGTGTTGCTGCTTCTACGCACGGTGTAGAAACGGATTGGTTATTAAACCTTAACTTCATTATTATTATTGCTGTTTTCTTTTTAACGAACACTTTATTGTTTGTTTTCGCATGGAAATATGTGAAAAGACCAGGCGTAAAAGCGTACTTCTTTCCACATGATAATAAATTAGAAATGATTTGGACAGTTATTCCGGCGGCAGTTTTAGCTGTGATTATTATTCTAGGTTTAAAAAGCTGGAACGAAATAACAGATGAGTCTTCTGATGAAGCAGAACGAGTAGAATTGTTTTCTTATCAGTTTGGTTGGAAAGCGAGATATTCAGGAATTGACAACACGTTAGGTGCTTTTGATTACAAACTCACTACTGCTGAGAACGAATTTGCAATTATGACAAAAGAGAATATCGAAAAATCTCTTCAGTTAATGCAAGTTGGTGCAACAGGTAATTCTGGTATAGAAATGCTAGAGAATCAATTGAACGACGAGACGATCATTATGAGTGCTGCAGAAAGAGAGAAGCTTCATAATGAACTAAAGCGAAAAGAAAGAATGGTTCGTTTGTTAGATCAGATGAATGAAACATATAATGATTCGCTTGACGCAATCGCTATGAATGATATTTTTGCTGATACGCTTGTGTTGTTGAAAGGTCAGAATTACGAAATGTCATTCAGAGCAAAAGATGTTATTCACTCAGCCTACTTACCTCATTTTAGAGCGCAAATGAATACTGTTCCGGGTATGGTTACACGTATGAAGTTTCAGCCTATTTACACAACAGAAGAAATGAGAGGTTTAATGAACAATCCTGATTTCAATTACATCTTAATGTGTAACAAAATTTGTGGTGGAGCGCACTACAAAATGAATATGCAGGTGAAGGTTTTAGGTGCTGAAGAGTATGCAGAGTGGATGACTAGTCAGCCAACATACGATGGTAAGTCTTATTTTGGTTACGATACAGATCTAGAAAAGTTATCTGCTGATGATAAATCAGCAATTACAAAGAAGAAGGCAGAGTTAGTTGAGAAGTTTAAGACAATTGAGGCTTCGTTAACTCAAGGAGAAGAAAAATAATTTATTAAAAGTTAAAAAATTACGAAATGGCAGCTGTAGCTCATGAAGCACATCACGGACACGATCATCACGAAGAGAGTTTCGTATCGAAGTACATTTTTAGTCAAGACCACAAAATGATTGGTAAGCAGTTTTTAATGACTGCTGTATTCATGGGACTTGTCGCAATGATGTTATCCATTTTATTTAGAATTCAATTGGCTTGGCCAGGAGAAGAATCTAGTTTCTTAAGTGCATTCTTAGGAGAGAGATGGGCGCCAGATGGTGTTTTAAATACGGAAATGTACCTTGGTCTTGTAACTATTCATGGTACAATTATGGTATTCTTCCTTTTAACAGGAGGTTTATCAGGAACATTCTCAAACCTTTTGATTCCATTGCAAATTGGAGCAAGAGATATGGCTTCTGGTTTTCTGAACATGTTATCGTATTGGATGTTCTTTGCATCTTCTATTATAATGTTAATCTCATTATTTGTTGAAACAGGACCAGCAATGGCGGGTTGGACGATTTATCCACCTTTATCTGCACTTCCTCAGGCAGTTTCTGGATCTGGGTTAGGGATGACGTTGTGGTTAACTTCAATGACAATATTTATTGCTTCCTCTTTAATAGGATCGTTGAACTATATTGTAACTGTTTTAAACCTTAGAACAAAAGGTATGAAAATGACAAGAATGCCTTTAACAATTTGGGCGTTTTTTGTTACTGCAATCCTTGGTGTACTTTCTTTCCCAGTATTGTTATCAGCAGCATTGTTGTTATTAATGGATAGAACAATGGGAACGTCTTTCTATTTGTCTGATATTATTGTAGGTGGAGACATGTTGGATAATGTTGGTGGATCTCCAGTACTTTATCAGCATTTATTCTGGTTCCTAGGTCACCCAGAGGTATATATTGTACTTCTTCCGGCCTTAGGTTTATCTTCAGAAATTATTTCTACGAACTCTAGAAAGCCAATATTTGGATACAGAGCCATGATTGGATCTATTCTAGCAATTGGTTTCTTATCTTTTATTGTATGGGGACACCACATGTTCGTAACGGGTATGAATCCTTTCTTAGGTTCAGTATTCGTATTTACGACCTTGTTAATTGCTATACCTTCTGCAGTAAAAGTGTTTAACTACATCACTACTTTGTGGAGAGGATCGATTGTATATACGCCAGCAATGATGTTTGCAATTGGATTAGTTTCAACTTTTATTACAGGTGGTGTTACTGGAATTATCTTGGCGGATAGTGCTTTAGATATTGCTGTTCACGATACCTACTTTGTTGTAGCTCACTTCCATATTGTAATGGGAATGTCAGCAGTATTTGGGATGTTCGCAGGTGTTTATCACTGGTTCCCTAAAATGTATGGTAAGATGATGAACAATCGTTTAGGTTATATTCACTTCTGGATAACTATTGTAGGAGCTTACGGTGTTTTTTTCCCAATGCATTTCGTTGGATTAGCCGGTGCACCTCGTAGATACTATGATTATAGTGTATACGAAGGGTTCAATGCTGATTCTTTCAATATGATTTTAGATTTAAATGTGATAATTACTGTGTTTGCAATCATTGCAGCAGTTGGTCAGGTAGCTTTCTTATTCAATTTCTTTTTGAGTATTGCTAGAGGTCCAAAAGCACCGATGAATCCATGGAAATCGAATACGTTAGAGTGGACAACGCCAGTAGAGCATGTTCATGGTAACTGGCCAGGAGAACTTCCAACGGTTCACAGATGGCCTTATGATTATTCTAAGCCAGGTATGGAAGAAGATTTCATTCCTCAGATTGTTCCTTTAATGGAAGGCGAAGAAGAACATTAAAATTGATTTTTTGATAAAATTATAAACAAAGCTCTATCATCTGGTAGAGCTTTGTTATTTTTACATAAAGCGTAGTTGTGGACGAAGAAGAATTTGATTATAATAGTGAGAAGGTAAATACTGGTGATTCGGATATAGACAAAGTTTTACGACCGAAACGGTTGACGGACTTCACAGGTCAAGAAAAAATTATTGAGAATCTAGAAATCTTTATAGAAGCAACCAAAAAACGAGGTGAACCTTTAGATCATGTCTTGTTACATGGACCTCCAGGATTGGGTAAAACAACCTTAGCTAATATCATTGCCAATGAATTGGGTGTTGGATTTAAAGTTACTTCTGGTCCTGTTCTTGATAAACCTGGAGACTTAGCTGGTCTTTTAACGAACTTGGAAGAAGGAGACGTCTTGTTTATTGATGAAATCCACCGTTTAAGTCCGGTCATTGAAGAGTATCTGTACTCGGCTATGGAAGACTATGTTATAGATATTCTTATAGATTCTGGTCCAAATGCGAGAACAGTACAAATAGCATTAAATCCATTTACTTTAATAGGCGCTACGACACGTTCTGGTTTGCTTACGGCTCCTTTAAGAGCAAGGTTTGGAATAAATGGTAGATTACAATACTATACGGCTAAAACACTTACTTTAATCGTAGAAAGATCTTCTGCTTTATTAGATATTCCGATTAATGAAAAAGCAGCTTATGAGATTGCGAGTAGAAGTAGAGGAACACCTAGAATTGCGAATGCATTGCTTAGAAGAGTTCGAGATTTCGCTCAAATTAAGGGTTCTGGTGTAATTGATGTACCAATCACGGAAGTAGCCTTGGAAGCACTAAACGTAGATAAAAATGGATTAGATGAAATGGACAACAGAATCTTAACCACTTTAATTGATAAATTTAATGGTGGCCCTGTTGGAATCACAACTTTAGCAACTGCATGTGGAGAAAACGCAGGTACGCTTGAAGAAGTTTATGAACCGTTTTTGATTCAAGAAGGATATTTAATGCGTACGCAACGTGGAAGAAAAGTTACAGAGAAGGCATATTCGCACTTAGGTAAAGATTTGGGTTGGCAACAAGGAGGTCTGTTTTGATTAAATCAGAATACACAGCTTTCATTAAAAGAAAAGCCAATGATTTAGGCTTTTTCTATTGTGGTATATCAAAAGCTGACTTTCTAGAATCTGAATCTAAACGTTTAGAAAACTGGTTAAAAAAAGATTATCAAGGTAATATGAGTTACATGAATAATCATTTTGATAAGCGTTTAGACCCACGTTTACTGGTAGATGATGCGAAATCTGTTGTCAGTTTATTGCTTAATTATTACCCAGAGCAAACGCAATCGCATTCAGATTCACCAAAAATAAGTAAATATGCCTACGGAGAAGATTATCATTTTGTGATTAAAGATAAATTGAAATCTTTAATGCAGGATATTCAAACAGAAATTGGTGAGGTGGGCGGACGCGTATTTGTAGATAGCGCACCTGTTATGGATAAAGCGTGGGCTGCAAAGTCTGGATTAGGATGGATAGGTAAGAATAGTAACCTTATAAATACAAAACACGGTTCTTTCTTTTTTATCGCAGAATTGATACTCGATTTAGAGTTAGAACCAGACGGACCTATTAAAGATTATTGTGGTACCTGCACGAAATGTATTGACGCTTGTCCAACAGACGCAATTGTTGAACCTTACGTTGTAGACGGTAGTAAGTGCATTTCTTACCTCACAATAGAACTTAAAGACGAGATACTACCTTCACAATTTAAGGGTAAAATGGACAACTGGATGTTTGGTTGTGATATTTGTCAAGATGTATGTCCGTGGAATAGATTTAGTACTCCAACAAAAGAAAGTGCATTTAAACCGCATGAGAATCTATTACATATGAATAAATCAGATTGGGAAGATCTTACGGAGGAAATTTTTAGGGAAATCTTTAAAAAGAGTGCTGTAAAGAGAACAAAGTTTAAGGGATTAACCCGTAATATTGATTTTCTTAAACTGTAATTTGAATGCTTGCTATTTGTTAACTAAAAAAAACCTGTATGTTAGTACAGGTCTTTTCTTGAATTAATGGATTGAAAATGCTTTTGTTATTATTTTCGGATAGATATCTCCAAACTCTTTAATACACCAAATTTTAAATGCTTTAGCTTCGTTAGTGTCAGATATCCACGTTAATGCCTTTAGGAGTTCCTTTTGAAATAATCGCTTATCGAAACTCACTTTTGTAAGTATTTTTTTACTCAATTCTAACATATCACTTCAATTTTTTAGGTTCCTCTAATATAATAAAAAATTGAAATATTTATTGTTCTTGGGCCTGAAAGAAATAAACAAAAAATGTTAATTAAAGGTATGTATTGTAAAGAAATTCTTTTCTGGTTAAATTAATAGTAATATATATTACTGTTTACACGTGTTTTAAAATCTGAATAGAAGATTTAAGTTTAAAACAAAAAGGAGAACGACTAGCGTTCTCCTTATATAAATCAGGTAATCTATTACTAATTTGTAAACTTTTGTTTAATTACTTGGTAAACTTCTTTAGTATCTTCATTGTAAGCATAGATCAATAAATGCATATTGTCTTTATCATATGAAGCGGGTATTTCGTAGGAGTAATCTTTTATTATTTTCGAACCACTAACGTTTGTTGATGTGAAAATTTGTTGTCCCCAAGCTTGTTCATCTATAGTACCTATAAGAATTTCTTTGTGAACGTAATCAGGATTTGAAGAATTATCAGGCATAATTTGCCAATCCACCAAAGAATCTAAAATTACATAAACTACTAAAGAGATATCGTCTGCATCTGATGTTAATTTTTCAGCTTCTACATGAAGAAAACCTCCATTTGTGGATTCAAAATAATTGAATTCGGATTGCAGATTAATTTTTAAGTTATTATCAGATAGAATTGCAGATGTTCTAGAACCCCATAATCCATCAGTAGTAAACATCTGGCTGCCTGTAGGCGTACGGTTTACATTTCCGCTAGGATTTCCACTAAAACCAAATCCACTGGCAAAATAATTTCCATATTCTATACCTTCGGGACATGTGTGGTCTGTGGTAAAAGATGGACCAGAGAGCGGTTCTTGAAAACCAAGTTGTCCTGGACCAGCATGAATAGTAGCTACAAATACACGCTCTGGATTCGCATTATGTAAATTTTCAGCAACTACTGCAGCATTTGGGCAGTTAAAACAAGTGTGTCCGGTATAATCCTCAATTAAAACGTTACGTAGCGTATTTTCGTTAGTAGTAAAATTCGGATATTCATTCGCCAAATAATCTGCATATATACCTGGATATAATGTGGTGTCAATTTCTAAAGATGCTGTATTCGGATAAGGAGCTTCTATTTTATCGCAAGATGCTACACCGAGTAATAAAGGAAGTGCTAAAAGTGAAATGAGAATACTATTTTTCATATAATTATATTAAAATGAGTGCGTAAATCCTACAGTTAATCCATTGCTAGCAGGAACAAATCTACAAACTCCTCCCACGCAGAAAAGTCCTTGGTTTTGTCTCCCATAAGAAACTTGTAATCTAGATGGTCCCCAAATTTTCCCAACCACAGCTATTGGATAGTTTATACGTTGACTCTCATCTGGGTTTCCATAATTAGATTGGAAAACACCGCTAAAGAACCAACTTGGAGAAATATTATATTCTATGATAGCCGTAGCCCAATCTCCTCTATCTTGTTTCACTCCATTTTTATCTTTATTCGTCCATAAACCTTGAAGCTCCATTCTTATAGAGTGTTTTCTATTTATTTTATACCCAACTTCTAGCACACCAATGTTAGACGTGATAATTCCCTTAGCCTGAGTAACTTTTTGTACATCATTATTAAACTGAATGTTATAATAATTTAGCTTTACTTTCCATTTTTTATTTAATTTTCTTGAAATGGTAATATTAAAATCTTGCCAATACTTTAATCCGCTAGACTTAAATAAGGCTGTTTCATAGGTCACCCTAGAAGAATCACTAGGACTAAAGTTCGTTGTATCTTGAAGTGGAGCGTAAGCACTACTAAAATTAGCAGAAATATCTGTACCATATTTTCCTCCTAGTAAAGTTCCTCTTTTTATTTTATAAAAAATATCTGCTTGATAGGCAACTTCTCCATTTGGTTGAGACGCATAAGGATAAAGTGTTGCTACTAAATTATAGGTATGTGTTTTGGTTAGAGGAGGTATAAATCCAATTTGTAAGTCTTGTAAAGTTGCATTCCTATTACTTCTAAAACTCATATTATCTATGGATTTAGCAGACAATAAAATTCCTAACCCTTTTTGTGAGTAACCGGCATTTATAATTGCACCTTTACCATAATTATATATGTAACCATTATCAGCAGATGGATCTTGTTCCTTAATCACATATTCGCCGTTTAAGAAAAACTTTTTATACCCTGCGTCAAACCTTGCGCCGTATGAACCTGTGTTTTCAGGAAGAATTAAGTCTGGTCTATCATCTTCTTGGTATTTACTTACAAACATACCAGCCATGGATAATCTAATTCTTTTATCTGAAAGGCTTGGAAACCATTCGTTGAAGTTAAACTCTCCGTCAATACCTCTTACAATTGCTTCGCTGTATTCTACTTGACCATCATTTAAGGCAAATCTTTGTTTACCATAAACTGCTTTTAGTGTAATACCTTTATACGGTTTAATTTTAATTTTAAATCCATTCATGGCATTATCAATTCCTAACGCTCTTTCTTCGTAACTCCTAAACAGTAGCCCTGAGCCAAATTGATCGTAAAAATTACCAACAATAATATCAACCAAATCATTTTCATATCCCACATAACGATAACCGAGACCTGCACCGTCGAATCTATCTGGATAACCTAAAATTCGTGGTAAATATGCTTCAAATCTAGCTCCAGCCTTAAATCCACCTAAACGGTAATTAACGTTAATGTATGAATTAACGAGCGATTTTTCTTTCGGCTGTGTTGCTCCAATAACTGAATCAGTGAGTAGGTATTGATACGTCGTTTCAAAATTTCCGGATATTGTGCCTTGAGCATTTGCTTGGGTTACTGAGAAAAATAAAAGTATGAAACAGAGTATGCTGAATGACTTGCTTAATTTCATTATATGTATTTGCAGTAGAATTAATTTATTTGTGTTCTTGAACGAGTTCTAAGACTCTTTCATAAAGTTCTTCCTCATCTCCAGGAGCATAACCGTTATGAGAGTATACAATTTCGCCGTTTCCGTCCAATAAAAATGTATGCGGAACATTTGTAACTCCTAAAGCTCTTTTTAAGTCTGCGTTGGTATCTAAAAGAATTTCGTATTCCCAACCTCTACCGTCTACATAAGGACCTATTCTGTTTTTTGTTCTTTCGTCATCAATTGAAACAGCAACTAGTTTTACTCCAGTTTCATCCACCCAATCTAGATATTCTTCATGTATTGTATTTAATTCTAATTTACAAGGAGAACACCAAGTTGCCCAGAAAGAAATAATAGTAGGCTTACCGTTATTAGAAATTTCAGCTGTATTCAATGTTTCTCCATTCAGGTTTTTCAATTGAACAGCGGGTATTCTTTTTCCTTCTTCTTCTTGTGCGATTACAGTAATACTTAAAACTAGAGTAATAGCTATAGATAATATTTTTTTCATATAAAATGTTTTTAGTGTTATGATTCAAAATTCATACCACTTCTCAAAGATAAAAATAGTCTTTGAATTCAATGTTGATTTAGTTGCGTATTCTTGAATTTCCAAAGTACTTAAAATAAAAAATCCCAGCCTAGACTGGGATTTTTTTTATTTTTTATTTTGTTTACTTCGCTACAGAAATTCTTGTAGTTGCAACACCGTTTTCAGTATTTACGTTTACAAGGTACATTCCGTTTTCAAAGTTAGAAGCATCAATAGCAACGTTTTGAGTTCCTGAAACCTCTCCTAAATCAGTTGTGAAAACAACTTGTCCTGCTAAATTAATAACTTCTACTGATGCAGCTCCATTCGCTTCAAAAGTGATGTTAGTAATTCCATTTGTTGGATTAGGGTAAGCAGATAAATTTGAAACTGCTTCTTCATCAATTCCTAAAGCAGCTGTGAAGCTGATATCCATTAAAACGTGTACACCGTCTCCGTATGCTGGATCAACTGAAAGACCTGCACCGTTTCCAATAAGTGCTACGTTTGCTCCAGGTGTTTGATAGTTAACACCATCACCGTAACCATCTACGAATGTAGCAGTATGACAACCTTCATTGTTTACAGTATAAGTTTCTGTAATGTTTGTTGTTCCGTCAGCTAAAGAACCAACTTGAATAAATCCTAAAGGAGTTGTAACTCCATTCGCTGCATCGTTATGTGTTTGTACTAAACCTCCATTGATAATTCCTTCAGATAAAATAAATCCTACTTCAGAAGCATAAGCATCAATGTTTGCTACTAACGTTAATTCTTTAGAAGTAGAGTTAACAGTTACAACTGGTGCCGGAGCAACACTTGCGTTTACTTCATCATTAGAAACATCATCATTTGTTGATGTAATTTTGATTGTATAAGTTGTAGCTGCAGTTGGAGAAACTGTTCCTAAGTCTACAGTAGCAAATTCGAATTGTGCTAAGTTACCAGACCAGTTGTAAGATAATACAGACGTAGCTCCGTCAAATACTTCAATAGTTGCTGAAGTTAAAGCAGCAGATCCAAAGTTTTGTACTACAGCTCTCATGTTTGCAACATCACCAGAACAGAACGCTTCATCAGACTCTTGACCGATAATTCTTGGGTCATTTGTGTTTGTAGGTAATCCTGGGCATGCATCAACATATCCATTATAAGCTGCTAATGTAGCTTGTCCTGTCTCAGTTACTGAACGATCAGGACAAATTGTAATTAACGTTGGGTAGTATCCTAAGTTAATTATTCCCGCGATATTATCGTCATTTGCTTGCGCATAAGTAGTTCCGATAGTCCAATCTCCCTGACCAGAATTTGGATCAGAAATAGTAGATTCTGGCTCAGAAGGATCAGCCTCAATACCAATTACGAAAACATCGTCTGTTCCCATTGGTCCTCTAGCTAACCATAAATCTTCTAAAGTATGAGTTTGATGGTAAGTCCAACATGGAGGACACCAATCAGCGAATGCATCCAAAACGATAGTTTTTCCTGAGTTTAAGATAGCATCAAAATCGTGAACGTTTCCGTTAATGTCAGTAACAGTAACTCCTGAAGGCCAAACTCCGTTATCAGGAATTTGAGCTGTCGCAGTGCTTGTAACCGCCACCGTTGCAACAACAGCGGTTAATGTTTGTAAAATTTTTTTCATAATATTATTATAGTTTAAGAACCAAAAATAGTTTTAATTCTCCAATTACAATCAATTTTAAGTTTTTTTAAACTGTTTTTCTTTGGAATCCTAAATTCAATTTTCACAAAAAAAACGATCTTAATACTATATATAAAGGAATTTCTATATATCTTTAAACTTGAATATTAGAATTAAATTTATGAAAAACAGTTTACTCATTTTTATCACATTATTTAGCTTTGTGGCAAGCGCTCAAATAAAAATCATACTACATGATGACCCAATTGATCCCATAAATGGAACAACTGTTGAGTTTTCAGGGTTAGAAACAGATATTTTTGTTGTGGGTTACATGGAGGTTGTAAACCAATCAAATCAACCGATTTCTGTTCTTATTAAAAGGAAACATTTAATCACACCAACCCCGCTAGCAACTGAACAGCTCTGTAACTCGACACAATGTTACAATACTGGGAATCAAGATATTTTCACTACACCTTCAAATTCTATTGAGACAATTGGCGTAGGTGATACAGTAATCATGAAACCACAATTCAGACCAAATGGAAATGCATTTTGTGCTTACAATAGATACTATCTAACAAATCAATTTGGCATTGCTTTAGATTCTGTAGATGTAAAATTTAATGTTGGAAACCAAGATTGCTCAGGTACAGCTTCATTAAACGATAATGAGCAAGTAAAAATTGGCGTCTACCCAAATCCAGCTCAAAATCAGTTAACTGCAAATGCTGGCTCATCAAAAGGTATTGTTAATATATATGATGCGTTGGGTCAAAGTGTTTTAAAAGCGCAGGTTTATGGCGCAACTACTTTAGATGTATCAAACCTAAATAATGGTGTTTACTTTTATTCTTTTAAAAGTGATAAAGGCGTAAGCTCAGAAGCAAAGCGTTTGGTAATTAGGAAGTAATTCGATTAAAATTATACTGTAAGGCTCAACTTTCGTTGGGCCTTTTTTGTTTCTATTCTTGTAAAGCAAAACTAAAGTAAGGGTTTAAGATGTTCTTTAAAAAGTTCTAGGCCTTCGGTTGCATTCTTAGCGATTACTTTAAAGTTATTTGTGAGTTGTAATTCCTTCGCATTTGGATCGATCACAATTTTTAAACAATCTTGTTTTGTGGCGTGAATTAAACCAGAGGCAGGATAAACATTCAAAGATGTCCCGATTATTAAAAATACATCTGCGGTTTTTATGATCTCCGCAGCAACATCCAGAAGAGGTACATCTTCTCCAAACCAAACAACATGAGGTCTAAGTTGAAACCCGTTCTCACATAAATCTCCAATTTTAACATTTTCCTTTTGCCAAGCATAGGTAGTATCGGAAAACTGAGGGTTTGAACTTTTTACTTTCATAATTTCTCCATGCAAATGCAGGACGTTTTTACTACCCGCGCGTTCATGTAAATCGTCAATGTTTTGAGTAATTACGCTAACTTTAAATTGATTTTCTAGTTCTACTAAAAATTCGTGCGCTTTATTGGGTAGACTTTCTATGCACTGTTTTCTTCTTAGGTTGTAGAAATCGGTAACACGTTTCGGGTCTTTCAACCAGGCTTCGGGAGTTGCAACATCTTCAATCTTATACTTTTCCCACAGTCCGCCATTGTCTCTAAATGTACCCAACCCGCTTTCGGCACTAATGCCAGCGCCACTTAGTACTACTAAATGCTTTTTCATATTGTCTTCGTTATAGACGCTTAGTCTAATGTATTTTGTTAAATTTACGCTCTTATTTTACAAGCAAATTTCATATGGCTAAGATAAAAAAACAAGACGCATTAGACTATCATTCATCAGGAAGACCTGGGAAAATTGAAGTAATACCAACAAAACCATATTCAACACAAAGAGATTTATCTTTAGCTTACTCTCCAGGAGTAGCTGATCCTTGTTTGGCAATTGCCGAAAATCCAGAAGATGTATATAAATATACAGCCAAAGGAAATTTAGTTGCTGTTATTTCGAACGGTACTGCAGTTTTAGGACTAGGAGATCTTGGTCCGGAGGCTTCAAAGCCAGTTATGGAAGGGAAAGGCTTACTCTTTAAAATTTTTGCAGATATAGACGTATTTGATATTGAGGTTGACGCACGCGATACTGAAAAATTTATTGAAACTGTAAAAGCCATCGCTCCAACTTTTGGAGGGATAAACTTAGAAGATCTTAAAGCCCCTGAGGCATTTGAAATAGAAAGAAGGCTAAAAGAGGAGTTAGATATTCCAATAATGCATGATGACCAGCATGGTACGGCAATAATTTCGAGTGCAGCTCTGCTTAATGCTTTAGAGTTGGCAGATAAAGAGATAGAAAAAGTTAGAATTATTATTTCTGGAGCTGGAGCTTCCGCTATGTCGTGTGCTAAACTCTACACTAGTTTAGGCGCAAAGATGGAAAATATCTTTATGTTTGACAGTAAAGGTTTATTGTCTAAGAAAAGAGAAGGTCTTTCAGGAAATAAACTTCATTTCGCAACCCATGAAGATGATATTTCTCTTGTTGATGCTATGAAGGGTGCAGATGTATTTCTTGGACTCTCTAAAGGAGGAATTGTTTCTAAAGATATGGTGAAATCAATGGGTAATGACCCTATTGTTTTTGCATTAGCCAACCCTGAACCTGAGATTTCGTACAAAGAAGCAACCTCTACCAGAGAAGATATAATCATGGCAACAGGAAGATCCGATCATCCTAACCAAGTGAATAATGTCTTAGGTTTTCCTTTTATTTTTAGAGGAGCGTTAGATGTTCGAGCTACCGGAATAAATGAGGAAATGAAATTAGCTGCAGTACATGCTATTGCAGCGTTGGCAAAAGAAACCGTACCGGATGAAGTTTCTGAAGCTTACGGTGAGAAATCAATTACTTTTGGTAGAGATCAATTCATTCCTAAACCGATAGATCCAAGGTTGATTTATTATGTTGCTCCTGCTGTTGCAAAAGCTGCAATGGATTCTGGAATTGCCAAAGAACCGATTAACGATTGGGACGCTTACGAAGCAGAGTTAAAGAAAAGATTAGGACTAGACAATAAATTGGTTAGAAATATTACTGTCAAAGCAGAAAGAAACCCGAAACGTGTAGTTTTCGCAGAAGCTGACAATTACAAGATATTGAAAGCAGCCCAAACGGCTTACGAAGAAGGAGTTACTTTTCCGATTTTACTTGGTAAAAGAAAAATTATTGAAGCGCTAATTGAAGAGTATTCAATGGATTTTCCTGAAGTAGAAATCGTTGATCCGAAATCTGAAGAAGAGGACGCAAGGAGAAAAGCTTATGGAGAAGCCTTTTTTGAGAAACGCAAAAGAAAAGGATTTACTGAGTACGAGGCGTTACAAATCATGAGAGAACGTAATTACTTCGGAGCAATGATGGTGGAGCAAGGAGATGCTGACGCTATGGTTTCTGGAGCAACTAGAAATTACAGAGATGTTTTAAGACCAGCTCTGCAAGTAGTTGGCGCGCAAAAAGATGTTTCGAAAGTTGCAGGAATGTATATTTTGGTAACAAAGAAAGGACCTATATTTTTAGCAGATACTGCCGTTAATTTTGATCCAACAGCTGAAGAAATCGCGGATATAACTAATAATGTTGCTAAAACAGTTCGAAAATTTAAAGAACACCCAAGAATTGCGTTGTTATCTTACAGTAATTTTGGTTCAGCTCCAGGCAAAGATTCGGTTAAAATGGCCGAAGCAACTAAAATTATACACGAGAAATATCCAACATTAGCCGTAGATGGTGAAATTCAAGCAAACTTTGCACTTAATAACGAGTTAATGAATGAGAAGTTTTCTTTCTCTGATTTGGCAAGTAAAGAAGCAAACACTTTTATCTTCCCAAATTTATCTTCTGGAAATATTGCTTATAAAATGTTGCAAGAAATGACAGAAGCTGAGGCAATTGGTCCCGTTTTAGTTGGACTAAAGAAATCTATTCATGTTCTCCAATTGGGATCTTCAGTTAGAGAAATTGTGAACATGGTGAAAGTAGCAGTTGTAGACGCACAAAACAAATAATAATGATTACGCATCTTAACGGAAAATTAGTTGAAAAAAATCCTACAAATCTTATTGTAGAGTGCGGAGGAATAGGATATGAAGTAAAAATATCATTACATACTTTCTCTGCCATAAAAAGCGATGAGTTGATAAAAGTATTTACGCAATTTGTTGTAAGAGAAGATGCGCAAATACTCTATGGTTTTGCTACAACTGAAGAACGAGAGATGTTTAATCATCTTGTTTCGGTTTCAGGTATCGGTCCCAATACGGCTATGATTATGCTTTCTTCTTTAATTCCTTCTGAAATAGCAAGTGCTATTGTATCTGAAGATGTAAAAATGATACAAGGAGTAAAGGGTATTGGTGCTAAAACTGCGCAACGTGTGATTATTGATTTGAAAGACAAAATGGCGAAATTCGAATTTTCTTCAGATAATATTTTCGTTGAGAACAATACGAAGCGCTTTGATGCGTTAACAGCATTGGCTTCATTAGGTTTTGATAAAAAAGCTGCTGAAAAAGCCCTTGATAAAGTTTCTACAGGTGATGAGTCTGTGGAGCAGTTAATAAAACATGCGCTAAAGATATTATAAGGTTGAGTACTCGATTGAAACATTTTCATTTTGTACGATTATTCATTGTATTAGGAATAATTGGTTGTGGAGTTGTGTCGGAGCTTTTTGCTCAGATTCATCCAGATAGTATTGATTTAATATTTCCGATAGAAAATTCTTACGACCCAACTTCTAATGTTCCGCAAAGTTTTGATTTAGGAGATCCTTCCAACGTTGAAAAAACGATAGTGTACGATCCAAAAACGGGAAAGTACGTTTTTAGAGAAAAAATGGGCGATAATCTTAATTATCGCAACCCTTCTATGATGACGCTAGAAGAGTATATTGAGTATGAAAGACAAAGAGAAATGTCTGAATACTGGAGAGAAAAAATAGACGATCAAACCGAGGAAGGTCAACCACTAATACCGCCCATCAAAATTGAAAGTAAAGCCTTTGCAAATATTTTTGGTTCTGATGAAATTAATATACGTCCAACCGGAGCTGTAGAACTATCCTTCGGGGTTAACTCTTCGAGATACGATAACCCAATTTTACCTGAACGTCAAAGAAAAATAGTTCGTTTTGATTTTCAGCAAAAGATACAGCTCAATCTTGTAGGACAAATTGGAACACGTATAAAATTAAATACTTCTTACAACACTCAAGCACAATTTGATTTTGATAACATCACTAAATTAGAATACTCTGGAGACGAAGACATGATTCTTCAAAAAATTGAAGCCGGAAACGTTTCTATGCCATTAAGTACATCTTTAATTCAAGGTTCACAAACTTTGTTTGGGGTGAGAACAAAAATGCGTTTTGGAAGATTAACAGTAGATGCCATCGCAAGTTCGTCTAAAGGACAAAAACAGACTATAGATATTGAAGGCGGAGCACAAATTCAAGATTTTGAATTGCAGGCAGATAATTATGAAGCAAATAGACACTATTTTTTAAATTATTATCACCGAGAGAATTACGATAATGCTTTAGCTACGGTTCCTATTGTAAGCTCATTAACAAATATTACGCGTATAGAAGTGTGGCTAACAAATAGGCAAAATAACGTAGAGAATACAAGAAACATAATTGCCTTTTCAGATCTAGGAGAGTCTAATTCTACCAATTGGGAAGGAAACCCTGGTAACGCATCTTCTAACCCCTTGCCAGATAATGATGCAAATGGTTTGTATACTTGGGCTGCAGGTAATAGTCAGGTAAGATCGTTTAACAATGCGGTTACAGCTCTAGGAAATCAGTCGGTAGCTCCAGGACCTTTTCAACAAGCTGTTGAATACGAAAAAGTTGAAAATGCAAGGCGTTTGACAGAACAAGAGTTTTCTTACAATGCACAACTCGGTTATATTTCTTTGAATTTGCCTTTAAATAATGATGAAGTACTAGCCGTTGCTTACGAGTATACGCACAGAGGACAAACCTATCAGGTTGGAGAGTTTTCAAATGATGGAGTTGTAGGACAAGAAGCGTTATTTCTTAAATTACTAAAACCAACTATCACTAGTCCCAGAAATAAGGTTTGGGATTTGATGATGAAGAACGTTTACTCCATTGGTGCTTATCAAGTGAGCCAAGAAGGGTTTAGGTTAAATATTTTCTATAATAATCCAGAGAATTCATTACCAATTAATTTCTTACCTCAAATAGACGATAAGCAAATAATAGATTTGGTACAAATGGATAGACTAAATCAAAATAATCGTCCGCAACAAGATGGTGTGTTTGACTTTGTTCCGATACAGTTTAGTGGAAACCAAGCAATGAATGGAGGTACTATAAATACTAGAAATGGTAGAATTTATTTCAGTACCGTAGAACCATTCGGAGCAACTCTTGAAAAAGCACTACAACAAGCATCAATTCCTCAAATTACTATTGATAATGTAGTTTATCAAGAATTATACGACAGTACAAAAATTGCAGCACAACAAATTCCATCTAAAAATAGATTCTTGTTTAAAGGTCAATATTCTTCTTCCGTTACAAGTGATATTCCATTGAATGCACTAAATGTTCCTGAAGGTGCGGTTACAGTAACAGCAGGAGGAATTCGTTTGACTGAAGGATTGGATTATACTGTAGATTACAACTTAGGTAGAGTAAAAATACTTAATTCAGGAATTTTAGAATCCAATACACCAATCAAAATAGATATTGAAAGTCAGTCTGTATTCGGTTTCCAAGCCAAATCATTAGTTGGAGCACATGCAAACTATATGATTAACCCTGATTTTAATGTGGGGGCAACTTGGATGATGATGACTGAGCGTCCGATCACACAAAAAGTAGATATAGGAGACGAGCCGTACAGAAATAATAAGATTGGGATGGATATTGCGTACAGGAAAGATTTGCCGATTTTAACCAAAATTGTAGATCTATTACCTGTAATCTCAACGAAGGCGAAATCCAGTTTAAATTTTAATGCAGAAGTAGCGCATTTAATACCTGGAACACCGAAAGCAGTAACCAGAGCAGGTATTTCTTACGTTGATGATTTTGAAGGTTCACAATCTACTATTGATCTGAAGAATTTATCCTCTTGGAAACTTGCTTCCATTCCTCAAGGGCAAAATGATTTATTCCCAGAAGCTCAACTTAATGATAATTTAGCGTCTGGATTCAAACGCGGAAAGTTAGCTTGGTATGTTATTGATCCGCTATTTTATCAAAGCAATGCCTTAACTCCAGATAATATTTCAAATAATCCAGATCTTGTAGAGAACAACATGGTGGCTCAAGTTAACCAGACAGACTTGTTTCCAAACTTAAATCCGCAGTTGGGTCAAATTGCCAATATTCCAATTTTAGATTTGGCGTATTATCCACAAGAAAGAGGAATGTATAATTATGACACGACCTCACAAGTAGATGCGGAAGGAAGATTTACAGATCCAAGTAAAAATTGGGCGGGTATAATGCGTGCACTAACAACGAACGACTTTGAGCAAACGAATGTAGAATATATTCAATTTTGGATGGCAGATCCTTTTAGCGCTGATGCTGAAGCTGTAAATCCGAATACGGTACACGCAGGGGGAGATTTATATTTCAATTTAGGGAATGTATCTGAAGACATACTTCCTGATTCTAGAAAGTCTTTTGAGAATGGCCTACCAGGAGTTGCAGGATCAGGTTTAGAGAATTTAGACACCACGAATTGGGCAAAAATTTCTACACAGCAAGTAGTAGTGAATGCATTTGATAATGATCCAAGTGCAAGAGCTTTGCAAGATGTTGGTTTAGACGGTTGGAATGACGAAGAAGAACGCGTAGCGTATGCAAGTTATGTGAGTTGGGTTCAAAATTCTGGAATGACTGCAGCTACAAAGGCAAGACTTTTAGAGGATGTCTCAGGAGATAACTTCAATTACTTTAGAGACGATGATTACGACGATCAAGGGTTTGACATTCTGCAACGCTATAAACGTTATAATGGTCATGAAGGAAATAGCCCAACATCAGAGATGTCTAACACTATGAATGACGACGGTTATCCAACACAAGCTACCAACGCTCCGGATATTGAAGACATCAATAGAGATAATAATTTAGGGCAATCAGAAGCCTATTTTCAATACAAAGTTTCTTTAAGAAAAGCAGATTTAGTAGTAGGTAAAAACTACATCATTAACGATAGAGAATATACGGATGGTAATAAAACAAGAAAATGGTATCAGTTTAGAATTCCGATAAGAAATCCAGATGATGTAATCAATGGAATAACAGATTTTAGGTCCATTCGTTTCATGCGAATGTTTATGAAAGGTTTTGAAGAGCAAACCATTGTTAGATTTGCGAAGCTTGAATTAGTGCGCGGAGAATGGAGAAGATATTTAGAAGATTTAGCTCAAGCTGGAGATGGTTTTCCGAACGAACCGGGTATTGACGATTTTAATATTGGAGCAGTAAATATTGAACAACATGATCAACGCTTTCCTATTCCCTACAAAACACCTCCAGGAATTTTAAGAGAGGTAGATCCTTCTCAAACGTTTCAGCGTCAATTAAATGAACAAGCGTTGACATTAGAGGTCTGTGGTTTAGAAGATGGTGATGCTAGAGCTGCATACAGAAATGTAGATTTTGATGTGCGCTTTTACAAAAAACTACAAATGTTCGTTCATGCAGAATCTCAAGTAGGAGAAATTCCTATAAACGATGATGATTTAACCGTATTTGTGCGTTTAGGAACTGATTTTGTTGAGAACTACTACGAATATGAACTTCCTGTTAAAGTTACAGCATTCAACTCTAGTGCAAGTGCAGAACAAATATGGCCAGAAGCAAATAATGTTGAAATTATTTTTGACGATTTAATTTCGGCCAAAAAACAAAGAAATAATGCTGCAGATACTCCAGGTAGTACCGTTTCAACAACAACAGAATTCATTTTAACTGATCCTAAAGATCCAAATAAAAGAATAAAAGTAAAAGGAAACCCCAACCTACAAGGAATTAGAACCTTGATGATAGGAATTCGAAATCCATCAAAAAATGACATCAACGCATGGAAACCAGATGATGGTCAGAACAAATGTGCAGAGATTTGGGTAAATGAATTACGTTTAACAGATTTTGAAAACAGCGGAGGTTCTGCTGCTTTGGCGAGTGCAAATGTTCAATTGGCTGATTTTGCAAATGTAAATTTAGCAGGTACATATAGTGGAACAAATTGGGGCGCCATTGATAGTAGAGTTGCAGAACGCCAACGAGATACGCGTTATACTTTTGATTTATCAACAAATGCACAACTTGGACAGTTTTTAGGAAAAAAAGCAGGCATTGCTATTCCGTTCTTTTACAGTTATTCTCTCGGAATTATTAATCCAGAGTTTGATCCATTTAATCCAGATATAAAATTGTCTGACTACGCAGCTGCAGAGCGTCAAGAAAAAGCCAAACTTGGACAAGACTATACCATGAATAGATCTTTTAATTTTACAAATGTTAGAAAAGAAAGAGCTGCTGGTAAAAAAGCACATATTTGGGATGTTTCCAACTTTAGTCTTTCATATTCACAAAGTGAAAGATTACTTAGAGATTTCAATACAGAATTTGATAGGACAAAAATTTATAGAGGTGGATTAAATTATACTTTTTCAGCTTCTCCAAAGTCAATAGAACCTTTTAAGAAGGTGAAATTCATGAAAAAATCTAAATGGTGGTCAATTATCAGAGATGCAAATCTTTATTTAGGTCCAAAAAGCATAAGCGTAAACAATGATTTAATGCGTTCTTACAATGAACGAAAAATTAGGAACACTTTAGGAACAGCGTTTGAATTTCAGCCGATTTATTTAAAGAATTTCACTTGGGACAGAACCTATAAAATGAACTATGATATCACTAAAAACTTAAAGTTTGATATCAGTGCATCGAATAATGCAATTTTTGATGAGCCAGAAGGACAAGTTAGCAGAACACAAGCCCCAATATTGTATGAGCAGTTTAGAGACAGCATTCGAAACCAATTAAATACATTGGGAAAAACAATGCGTTATCAGCACCAATATAATTTAAGCTACAACGTACCATTCAATAAAATTCCTGCACTCGATTGGGTAAATACAAACATGAAATATTCTGGCGGTTACGAATGGCAGCGTTCTAATTTAGGTTTGGAAGATTTTGGTAACGTAATTCAAAATAGCCGAAACGTAAATGTTACTTCACAATTGAACTTTACAAACCTGTACAACAAGGTAGAGTTTTTCAAAAAAATAAACAACAACGGAAGAGGAGGAAGAGCTAGTGTAAGAAGATCTAGTGCAGGAGGTAACTCGAGAAATTCTCCTCAAAAAGAAGCAGAAAAAGAGATAGATATGTCTACCTTATCAGAAAAAGAAAAGGAAAGATTAAAACGCAAGAAAGAACGCCAAAAGAAAAGAGAAGACGCTGAAAAGAAACGCGGTGGAAAAGTACATCCTGTTGCTGGTTTCTTAGGACGCTCATTAATGACTGTAAGAACTGTATCCGGAACATATGCCTTGAACGATGGAACACTTTTACCGGGATATGCCAGAGAATCAAGAATTTTAGGTTTTTCGGAGAACGGTTTTGAAAATGAGATGGCTGGATTTATTTTTGGTAAACAGCAACGCTCTGTTTTTGGATTAGACAATGGATATGAAATCGGTCAAACTTTTGCGAACAACGGTTGGATGGTTAGAAACGATTCCTTAAACACACAACATACCGTTACACACTCACAAAATATAACAGGAAGAGCAACACTAGAACCTTTGAAAGATGTTAAGATTGACTTAACGATGAGTAGGAATTTCACAGAAAATGAATCCTCTTTCTTTAGGTATACTTTAAACGATCAGTACGAATATGAAAGTATGTTTAAAACCCAAAGTGTCAGTTATACAACAATTTCTATTGCCTCGGCTTTTGAAGGACTTGATAAAGAATATAGATCAGAATCTTTTGATAAGTTAAGAGCAAATAGAAAAGCTGTTTCACAACTAATTGGTGGAGCAAACCCAGCTTCCTCTTTAACATCTTCAGGATATTTTGACGGCTATGACGGCAGTCAACAAGATGTATTAATCGGAGCCTTTCTTACTTCATATTCGAACAGAGAAATAGACGAAGATAATATTAGACCGATTAAAAATATACCATTACCGAACTGGACAATTTCTTACAATGGTTTGGCCAAATATAAATTCATGAAGAAATACGTTCGTAACTTCACTATGCGTCACGGATATTCTTCAAACGTTAACGTCTCTGGAATTCAAACAAACTTGGAATGGGAGCAAGGCGGTAATGTGAGAAATATAAACAATAACTTCTTGTCAGAGTTTCAAGTTCAAAACGTAACGATTACAGAATCTTTCTCTCCATTAATTGGTTTTGATGCTACTTGGAAAGTAAAAGGGAACGGTTTAATTACGCGTTTTGAGATTAAACGAGATAAAAGTTCTTCACTTGCTTTAACCAACAATCAAATTACTGAAACGAGAAGCTCAGAGCTTGTTATTGGTACAGGATACAAGTTTTCTAAAGTAAAATTACCATTAAAATTTGGAGGTAAAGCATTACCAGCAAATGATTTAAATTTAAGGTTTGATTTTTCTATTCGAGATAATTTAACGGTGATAAGAAAAATTGTAGAAAATACGAACCAAGCAACAGCCGGACAAAAAGTGGTTAAGATTACTTTTAATGCAGATTATCAGATGGGTAAAAACCTCACAGCAACACTGTATTACGATCAAACCATTACAGATCCAAAAATTGCTACATCCTATCCAACAGGAAACATGGCTACTGGTATCCGATTACGCTTCAATTTAGGAGGTTTATAGAATGTTGAGAAAAGCAGTTAAAGGCGACGAATTTGGGATTCACAAACTTATTGTGGAGCTAGCCGTTTACGAAAAAGAACCAAATGCAGTAATTGTTTCTGCTCAAGATTTAGGTAAGCACCTGTTTGATGAAAAGATATGCGATGCTTTTGTAATTGATTTAGACGGTGAAATTATTGGTTTTGCACTCTATTTCATTTCTTATTCAACATGGAAAGGAAAGTGTTTGTATTTAGAAGATTTTGTTGTGACTCAAAGTTACCGTGGTAAAGGCTATGGCAAACAACTTTTTTTAAAAGTAAAAGAAGAAGCCCAAATACTTGGTATGAAAAGAATGAGTTGGCAAGTTTTAGAATGGAACACGTCTGCCATAGAATTTTATAAATCTTTTGAGGCTGAGCTAGATTCAGAATGGCTCAACGGTAGATTTTCTTTTGATTAAATCAGCTTCTTGGATTAACAAAATTATCAATTGTTTGTTACATAGATATGAAAGGAAAGATCATCTTAATTGCTGGAGGAACAGGTTTGGTAGGACAGCCATTAGTTAAAGCATTAAAAAAAGAAGGAAATACGGTTAGAGTGCTAAGCAGACAAGCTTCTAATCATCAAAAAGATATATTTCACTGGGATCCTTCAAAAAATGAAATCGACGAAAATGCGCTAGAAGGCGTTACACACATAGTAAACCTAGCAGGAGTAGGTATTGCGGATAAACGTTGGACAAAAACAAGAAAACAAGAAATTGTTAAAAGTAGAGTAGAACCTACGGCTTTTTTATTCTCTTTTGCGTCTAAAATGCCGAATTTAGAGCAATATGTTACCGCATCTGGTATAAACTGTTACGGATACGATAACTACTCTAAAATATATAAAGAAACCGATAATTTTGGATCAGACTATCTATCTCAAGTTGTTCAAAAATGGGAAGAAAGTGCAGCAATCTTTTCTTCTGTTTGCAAGGTTGTAAAACTTAGAATTTCAGTGGTACTCTCAACAGAAGGTGGAGCATTACCAAAAATTGCGCAGCCAATTAAAATGTATTTCGGTACAGCGTTGGGTTCTGGTAAGCAATGGATGCCGTGGATTTCTTTGAACGATTTAGTGAGAATGTTTCAATATTCAATACAGCATAATTTAAACGGTACTTTTAATGCTATTTCAAGTACACAAACCAATAAAGAATTTACTCAGAGCTTAGCAAAAGTCTTGCGTAAACCTTTATGGTTACCAAATGCTCCAGGATTTATTCTCAAACTTATTTTTGGAGAAATGGCAAGTGTTGTTTTAGACGGTTTACAAGCGAGTAATGAAAAAATTTGTTTGACCGGATTCTGTTTTGAAGATACAGATTTGACTACTACATTTGAAAAACTCTATTCTTAAAGCGCGCAGTTGCCAATAATTTGATTTAAGTTCTTGAAATTCTCTAACGGATCTCCTTTTTGCCAAATAGCGCCTAAAACTGCGAAATTTCGGTAATTCAGTTGACGTATTTCGCTTATTGTATTTTCGCAAACTCCTCCCAGAGCAAATGCTTTGTTTAAGATATTTTCCGCAAGGTTTGAGAGGTTTAAATTTTCATTAGTACTGTAGCCAGGTTTAGAAATACTGTTCGTTACCGGACTAATAAACAGGTAATCAAACATGTGAGATTTAGAGATAAATTCTTCTACTGAATGCGATCCGGTGCTAGTAAAACAGGTTTCAGTGTTCTCTGGAAAATTTCTTCCATCTTTTTTGCGAAAATGCTTGCCTCCTAGTTGATAAAAGTCTACCAAATCATGAAACTGATGTAAAGAAATTTTTGGGTAATACGCTTTATCGATTGATAAGATGAGTTGTTCATATTCTTCGCGCGTATGATTGGGTTTTCGCAGATGAAACCTTTCTAAACCAGCATCAAAAAGTCTGTTTATGATTTGTGCTTCGTGGTGTATTTTTTCTTCAGAACTAAAAACAACTAACATGGCTAAAAATTAAGAATCCTACAATTCAAGTTTGTAGGATTCTTTATTAATATTCTAATTTAGAATTTCGCTTATTCAGCAAGTTTTTCAGGAGTTAGATAAAGATCTCCACCTTTATCATGAAATTGTTTTGCTTTCTCTTCCATTCCTGCTTTTAGCGCTTCATCTTCAGAGATTCCTTGCTGTTTTGCATAATCTCTCACATCCTGAGAAATTTTCATAGAACAGAAATGTGGTCCGCACATAGAACAGAAATGAGCAACTTTTGCGTTTTCTGACGGCAAGGTTTCATCGTGGTATTCTCTTGCTGTATCAGGATCTAATGATAGGTTGAATTGATCTTCCCATCTAAATTCGAAACGCGCTTTCGATAATGCATTATCACGGTGTTGAGCTCCTGGATGTCCTTTGGCCAAATCTGCAGCATGCGCAGCAAGTTTATACGTAATTACTCCATCTTTCACATCTTTCTTATTTGGCAAACCTAGGTGCTCTTTTGGTGTTACATAACACAACATCGCACATCCAAACCAACCAATCATAGCTGCACCAATACCAGAAGTAATATGATCGTAACCTGGAGCAATGTCTGTGGTAAGTGGTCCGAGTGTATAAAACGGAGCTTCTTGGCATTCTTCCAATTGTTTATCCATATTTTCTTTAATCATATGCATAGGAACATGGCCTGGACCTTCAATCATGGTTTGCACATCGTGTTTCCAAGCAATCTTAGTCAATTCTCCGAGCGTTTCTAATTCTCCAAATTGAGCAGCATCATTTGCATCTGCAATAGAACCAGGTCTTAAACCATCTCCTAGAGAAAAAGCAACATCATAAGCCTTCATAATTTCACAAATTTCTTCAAAGTGCGTGTATAAGAAGTTTTCTTTGTGATGCGCTAAGCACCATTTTGCCATAATAGAACCTCCTCGAGAAACGATTCCTGTAACTCTCGAAGCGGTCATTGGAACATAACGTAAAAGTACTCCTGCATGGATTGTGAAGTAATCAACACCTTGTTCTGCTTGCTCTATCAAAGTATCTTTGAAAATTTCCCAAGTTAAATCTTCGGCTTTTCCGTTTACTTTTTCTAATGCTTGGTAAATTGGAACAGTACCAATTGGAACAGGAGAATTTCTTAAAATCCATTCTCTTGTTTCATGGATATTTTTACCAGTAGATAAATCCATTATATTATCTGCTCCCCAACGGCAAGCCCAAACAGCTTTTTCAACTTCTTCTTCAATAGATGAGGTTACTGCAGAATTACCAATATTAGCATTTATTTTCACTAAGAAATTACGACCAATAATCATCGGTTCGCTTTCTGGGTGATTAATGTTATTAGGAATAATTGCTCTACCTGCTGCAATTTCGTCGCGTACAAATTCTGGTGTAATTTTACCTTTTGGTGTATTTGCGCCAAAACTATTACCAGGGTGTTGTTTTGCAATCTCATTTACTTCGTCTATACGCTGGTTTTCTCTAATAGCGATGTATTCCATTTCTGGCGTTATGATTCCCTTTTTAGCATAATGCATTTGAGAAACATTTTTACCAGGCTTTGCTCTTAATGGTTTTTTTAGATGTTCGAAACGTAATTCTTTCAAAGAATCATCATTCAAACGTTCTTTACCGTAATCAGAAGTAATGCCTTCTAGTTCTTCCACATCACCTCTATCTAAAATCCATTGCTGGCGAAGGCGAGGCAATCCTTTTTTTACATCAATTTCAACAGAAGGATCAGTATATGGTCCAGAGGTATCATAAACAGTAACAGCCGGATTTTTTTCTTTAACAAATTCGCCATCTGTGAACATAGGTTTAGAATCTGTTAATTCTATTTCTCTCATGGCAACTTTAATATCGTGTATTTTGCCAGGAACATATATTTTTTTTGAAGCTGGAAAAGGAGCTCTTGAGATACTTCCTTCTTGTGGTAATGATTCTTTTTTCATATGCTTATTTTTATTTCCCTTTGGTGGGAGTAAGGGGAGAATACTCCCAATTTTATTTTAATTCAATTAATCGTGATACAATTTTATTTTCGTTACACTACTAAAACAGTTATAACCCTAAATAATTTCAAACCTAGGAGTATCGTTTTAAAAGAAAGACTAACCTCCAGCAGTAGCAGTGATAACCACAACTGAATCGTTTTCTTTTAACTCTTTAACTTTCCAATTTGTTCTAGGAACGATAGCATTATTAATTGCAACGGCAATTCCATTTTTATTGTCTAGGTTATTTTTCTCTAACAATTCAAAAAGAGTTGCAGGTGCGTTAACAAGTTCATTTCCGTTAAACTTTACGTTCATGTTATTCTATAATTATAGTTAGGGAAATGAGAAAACACTTCGTAATGAAAGACCTTTTGGTCTTTAGCACTTTTCCTTTCGTTGGTTTTAACCAAATCAAGTTCGAAGGGTTTTTCTCAATTTTGTTATCACAAAATACCCCTAAAGTCATAACAAATATAAGATAATAGCAGCAAAATCAGACAGTAGTTATGGTCTTTTTTTGTAACCCAGAGGATATTTAAACTTGAAGTTCTGATTGAACTCTTAATTTAGAGTTTATGTAAAAAGAGTATATTTAACACCGTGAAAATTGAATACATAGAAACACAGGAACACCTTGAAAAGTCGGCAGCTACTTTATTGAGTTGCTCAAGTATAGGAATTGATTTAGAGTTTGATAAAAATCATTACCGTTATGGTTTTAATTTATGCTTAATTCAAATTTTTGATGGAGAAACTTGTTATCTTTTTGATCCTATTGACACACAATTAGATTTAACATCTATTTATACTATTGTTTCCAATCCATCTATTGAAAAAATATGCTTTGCTTTTGGAGAAGATATGCGCTTGTTGCATCATCTAGGATGTAAGCCTCAAAATATTAACGATTTAGGAAATGCACGTAGTTTGCTCAACTATCCGCCTTTATCTTTATCTAACTTATTAAAAGAAACATTAGATATTGCCTCTGATAAAACGATGCAGAAGAGCAATTGGTTTAAGCGTCCACTCTCTAAAGAACAAATAAATTATGCTGCAGATGACGTTTTGTATTTGTTCGAGTTGAAAGATGTACTTTACAAAGCTTTAGATCGAAATGATAGAATTTCTTGGGTGCAAGAAGAAAACGCAGCGTATGATACGGTAAGTTATCCAGATCAAATAGGTGTAGTAACCGTTAAAAACAATGAAAAAAAACTATTTACTTCTTATGATTTTCATATTTATGAAGGACTCTTAAGGTTTAGAGAAAAAACAGCAGAGAGAATAGGAAAACCAAGTTATCAAATCATTAAAAAAGAAATTCTTTCAGAAATTGCTAGAGGGAAATTGCCTACGCACAATTGGCTTAAACAAAAAGGGGTATTTAGGAGTTTATTAAACAAAGATTACCAATACAGAATAGATGCAGAACACAGGAAATTGATAAGCGAAGCAAACGAGCTTAAAATTTCTAAAACGGCGAGTGCTCTTCAGCCATTGGATAGAGAAACAAGAAATGAAAATAGAAGAAAAAGAACACTTGCAGAACGTGTGAAAAGTGAAATCTATTTGGATATAAAAAATGAAATGATTGAAAGGTACGGAAGTGAATTTGCAACTTTTGTAATGCCCAATCACATTATGCTTTCTTTAGCAGCAAAAGAGATAGAACATATTTTGCCTTATCGATTAGCGCTGATTAAAGAAATTGGTAATGAAATAGGAAAACAAGTTAACTATTAATATGTCAAACAAAAGAGCATACTGTGTAAGTATAGGAGGTTTTGATCCTTCTGGAGGAGCTGGAGTAATAGCAGATGTTAAAACTTTTGAGCAACTTCGATTAATTGGTTTAAGTGTACTTACCTCCAATACAATTCAAACAGAAGATAATTTTAAAACTGTAAATTGGATAGATCAGAAAACCATTTTGGCTCAGTTAAATTTGTTAATGGAACGCTACGTACCAGTATATTTTAAAATTGGTTTAGTAGAAAATGCAGCTGTATTATTACGAATTATAGAGCAGATAAAAGCGTACAATAAAAAAGCGGTTATTATTTGGGATCCTGTACTTAAACCAACTTATGCTACAGATGATTCTTTTGAAATAAATAGATTTAATGACGATCTCAAACAAATTAAGCGTTTAGTAGATTGGATCACCCCAAATACTGAAGAGTTTTCTACTCTTTTTACCAAAGAAGATTTAGATCAATGCTCGTTTTATTTGAAAGGTGGACATACAACAAGTTTAGATTTTAAAGAATTTAAAGCCATTGTTGGAAGAGATTATTTGGTGCAAAAGGGAAAGGTGACGGTTATGAACCCGAAACTAGAAACGAATTTAAAGAAACACGGTACGGGCTGTATCTTATCTTCTGCATTTTGTGGTTATTTGGCCTTGGATTTTCCAAGTTTGAAGGCTGCAGTTAGGGCAAAACACTACGTAACAGAAAGATTGATTTCTAACACGACATTACTCTCCTATCACAAGTAATACAGTTGTTTTATTGGATAGTGAGAAGGTTCCTTAATTTAGGAATGCTTTTTGCTTTTATCTCCGAAAAAAATCTATGAAGTATTTATGTAGCTTGTTTATTACTTTATTTCTCTTCACATCCTGTAAGCGCCTTCAAAAAGACGATACTGTTTATTTAGCGTTTAGGAACAGCAGTACAAATGAGATTTTATTTACCGAAGAGATCGAGGTAGAGCAATCAAAATCGCGTTTCATGATAATAAAAGCGGGTTCTAATGGAAGCGTTAGTTATTTAGAAAAAGAAAAGGGTGTTTATCAAGGAGAGATGGAAATCTTTAGGTGGAATACAGCATTTATAGAATGTGAAGTTCGTTTAGAACGAAAAGCAATGGGAAGAATATTAATGAAGGGTGAGTTTACAGGAGTGAGTAAAGCCTGGATAAATGGACAGTTCACCGGAACTGAAACACCGATATCTGGTAAACTTGAATTGCTAGATTAGAAATGCTTCTTTTGTTTTCTATTCAAAAGGTATTGGAAAATAGCGGTGATCGAAAAAAGCATAAAAAAGTTGTAGAATAAATCTTCTATAGGAATTGTTCCAATTCGCAAGCCAATTATATGATTTTCATTGTACCAGACTATAGGATTTTCTGTGAACATACCGGTTAAGATTCCATTTACCAAAATAAAAGGGAGAACCGCAATTAAAAAAGCAACAACAAATCGTCCGTACCAAATAGGTGTATATCCAAAATAGAGAACAGCATTAAGAATTCCTGCGCCAAGAAGTGCGTAAAAAGTATACCAATTTTCGTAAAAATAAAAAGCAAGAACAAGTGCAGCAATCGTAAAAGCAAAAGAAAATGTGTACCCTAGTTTGTTAAATTTATGGTTAGGAAAATATCCATCAATACAACTAAATATAAATACACAGGCGTAAGGTATGGTGATGAAAAATAGGACTTCTTCTAAGGGTAAGTTTCCGATATAAATTCCTTGTAAATACTCGGGGTTAAATCCCCATATTCCGTTAGCAGTAAAATATTCATCCCACAATAAAAATCCAACAGCAACAATTAGTATTGCAGGGAAAACGAATTTCCATTGCTTGTAAAAAGCAACTTTTTTATCGAAACTTAGTGCGAAAGGTCCAATAATGGTAAGTAAGTTTATCCAAAGGTAAAGACTCATCTTTTTCCTTTTTTAATTGCAAAAGAACGCTTTGCTTCTAGGTAATACTTTTTTGGTACGATTAACATTCCAAAACATTCTCCGTGTTCTTTTCCTCTATATTTATGATGCACTTTATGTGCTTTTCTAATCGCCATGAAATAAGGATGATCTATATCTCTAAGAAATTTGAACCTTCTATGAATATAAACATCATGAAACAGAAAGTAAGCAAAACCATACGCAGCGATGCCATAACCAATCCAAACGGAAATATAGTTGCCGTAAATCATACCCAACATGATACACAACCAAGAGGGTATAGCGTAGATGAGAAAGAAGACATCGTTTCTTTCAAAAAATCCTGGCTTTTCTACATGATGATCTTCATGAAAATTCCACATAAAGCCGTGCATTACAAATTTATGCGTAGCCCAAGCCATAAATTCCATTACAAAGAAAGTTGCTATTAAAATAAACGGACCCCACCAATACATATCATTAACTATTTAATACCACAAAGAAGATTACTAATATACTATACAATGCCAAAGGCACTTTGTTCTTTTCTGTTAATTTTAATTTAAACCATGCAATATGAATAACAAAAGAGATTATAAACCAACACAAATAATTGTATGCAGGTATATCTCCGCTCCATGTCCAATAATCACTAACAATAGCAACGGGTTCAATTAAAAAATCTAAAGCAGTCATTAATCCAGCTGAAACCAAAGATTTCAAAAAAAGATTCTCTTTTACAACAACAACGGCCAACCTACACGAGCAAATTGTGAGTACTGCCCAATTTACTCCTATTATCAATGGAACGCCATCAAGTTTAACACCTAAATTAGCGCCGTAAGCATAATTTCCAAATAAGTATCCGGTATGTATACCTATCCATTCTACAAAAATTCCAATAGAGAAAACTGAAAATAAAGCGAGATAAAACTTTAAATGATGTTTTTCTCTTGCGATTAATAATACTATAAAAGAGAGCATCAAGTTCATAAAGCTAAGTCCTAAGAAATAATCTCTACTGTCTGATTTTATGCCAAAAACACCAACTGTATGAAAAATGATAAGAACACTTATTAATATAAGATCTTTGTACTTAAGCCAATATGTTTTTATAGTCATTAACTATTGAATTTTATTACTACTGCAAGATACTATTTACCACGGAACATCATGGTCATCATGAAAAAAAGTAGCTGTTTCAATTTTATCGTTTACGGCTTTTAACACAGTACCTACACCATCTTCTAATTTGTAGGTTGCGTTTTCTCCGCCCATTTGTGTTTGTACCCAACCTGGATAAATAGAAACTACCTTAATTTTCTTTCTTCTCAAAGCATGAGCAAGGTGTGTAGTGAGCTGATTTAAGGCTGTTTTAGAAGTGTTGTAGGCAAAAGGTTTGGTATTACCTACAGCAGATTTTCTATCGGCATGCAAACTTAACGAAGCTAGTTTTGCGCTTAGATTTACAATTCTTGCATCTTCTCCTTTTTCTAGTAATGGCACAAAAGTTCTTGCCATTCTAAACGGACCAAAAAAGTTGACAAACATCGTTTGCGTTAGCGCTTTTTCTGAAACATCTAAAACAGAATTTCCTATCCATTGTTCTTCAGAATGCATAATACCAGCATTATTTACCAGGACATCTAGTTTTCCATACGTATCTTCTATGTAGGCATATGCTTTTTCAATATCGTCGTTTAGCGTAACATCTAATTTTACGCAATCGATGGGTAAACCTTGGGCTCTGAATTCTTCAATTGCATCGTCTCCACGCTTTTTGTTTCGAGAACCGATAATAACTTGATTTCCTTTCTGAGCAAGCTGTTTGGCAGATTCTAATCCAATTCCTCTGTTTGCTCCTGTGATTAATATTGTTCGCATGTTATGTTAACAGCGTAAATTCTTTTTTGTTTTGAACAGAAGTAAACATTGATAAATGTTACTTTACATCTGTAATTTCAATCCAACCTTCGTTTTCGTGATACATTGCACACACGATTAGAGAATCTTGAATTTGACATTCTGAGATTTCGGTGTATTCGATTAAAACAGAACTTCCAATTTCATAATTACTTAATACCTCCAAATTACAAACGCGATAATCTTTGTCAATAATTGTAACATAAGTTCCAGTGCAATCTCTTGTCACTGTGCCGGTTTTCTTTTTTGATTTATCGCATGCAAAAAGTAAAGTACATACAATTAAAATAATTCCTACTATTTTCATAAAGTTATAACGTTGTTTTTTATTTATTATTGAGAAAGCGTTTTTTAAACAGCGCTTTTAGGCCTAAATTTCTCTTGTATTTCAATTTCTTTTACTTCTCCTACATTTAAATCTCCTAATGTGTATGTATCTATTCGTATTCTAACTAATCTTAGTGTAGGAAAACCAACTGCTGCAGTCATTTTGCGTACTTGTCTAAACTTTCCTTCTGTAACGGTAATCGATGCCCAAGATTTTGGACCATGACGAGCATCTCTTTCTTTTTTTTGATTGGGCGGAATATTAGAAAGATCAGTTACTTTTTTAGCTTTACAAGGTAGTGTTTGATATTTTTTTCCGCCAGGTAAACCAATTTCAACACCTTCTTGAAGTGTTTCAATTGCCTCATCTGTGATTTCACCATCTACTTGCACGTAGTATTCTTTTTCTATGTTTTTTTGTCTGATGTTGTTGCTTACCTTACCATCTGTAGTCAGCAACAATAAACCTTCTGAATCTGCATCAAGTCTACCGATAGACATTGTGCCTTCTGGGAAATCATAAAAATCTCCGAGTAATATTTTTTTTCTTTTGGCGGTAGGTACAAACTGGCAAACAGCTCCAACTGGTTTGTGTAACATGAAATGTTTGTGAGTCATACAGAATACTTTACTTCTTTTTGAGGTGTAAAATTAAAGTTTTAAGCGGTAAAGTTCCTATCACAACTGATCTATTTATTTTAGGAGTTTGAGCGGTATGAGCATTAGAAGTTATAGTAATACTGGATATTATTATTGAATTACTGCTTGTTTAAGTTTTGTGCCAGAGATACGCCCATACTAAAACAGCTTTGCAATAAATATCCGCCGGTTGGACAATCATAGTCTAACATTTCACCAATACAATACTGATTAGGCAGCTTTTTTAATTCAAAACTATCGGTTAACTCTATTTCGGCAATTCCTCCTGCGGTAGAAATAGCTTCGTCTATTGGAGCAAGACCTATTATTTCTATGGGATATGCCTTAATAAAATCAATTAGAGAATTTACATTGGTGTATTCTTCTCGGGTAAGTTTAGTTTTTAATAGATTTACCTGTGCTTTGGTAATTTTTAAATCATTTCTGATTTTATCAGACAAAGAAGAGTAGCTAGAACTTTCAATTTTCTCTTTGAGTGTTTCGGCGGTTAAAGTAGGTTTAAAATCAATAAAAACGGTGGCTTTTTTATACTGTTTGATCTGTTTTCGTATTGCTGTGCTCAAACCGTAAATTCCATTTCCTTCCAATCCAAATTTAGTAATTACTAGTTCTCCAGTTTGACATTTATTATTACAACTTGTACTAATGTTTTTAAAAGGTTTTCCTTCATTTTTTTGAATAAACTGTTCGGGCCATTCTACTTTAAAAGCGCAGTTAGATGCTTCAAAACCTTTAGTTTCTATTCCTTTTTCTGCAAAAGTAGGCAGCCAACCTCCATCCGATCCTGTTACCTTCCAACTTCCTCCGCCTAGGGCAAAAACGGTGATGTCACAGTGTAAAACGGCTCCATCTTCAAAATAAAGTTTTCCGTTGGGCTTCCAGCCTTTCCATTTTGTTTTTGTGATTATACTTACTTTGTTTTCCTCAATTTTTTTAAGAATTGCGTTAAGTACTTCTACTGGTTTTATACCTTCTTTTGGATAAATTCTGTTGCTACTTCCTGCAAACGTAGGAATATCTATACTTTTTAAAAATGTTTGTAAATCGGTATTTGAAAAGGTTTCAATTGCTTTTTTAATTGTATTGTCGCTCTCGTAACGTTGTAAAAAAGAAGTGATTTCTTCTGCGTGAGAAAGATTAAAACCGCCTTTTCCTGCAACTAAAAGTTTTCTTCCTACGGCGTGGTTGCGTTCGTAAAGAGTAACATCGTATTTGTTGGTATCTATAAAGCAACAAAAAAGCAGGGCAGAAGCACCTCCACCAATAACGGCTATGCTTTTCTTTTTCAAGCTATTTCTTTTTAGGCGAAATCAGCGATACTGAACCTTCAGAACCTGCCATCAATTTAGATATGATTTGTGTTCTAGGAAATTGATCAAATATTATTCTTAGAATAACTGTGATAGGAATTGACATAATCAATCCGGGAACTCCCCAGATATATCCCCAAAGCATAAGCATTACTAAAATCGTAATCACGTTTATAGAGAATGTTTTTCCCATAAAAACAGGTTCTAAAATTCCGCCCATGATTACCTGTGTCATAGTAATACAAATGGTAAAGAAAATGAGTGCTCCTGGCGAATTAATTTCTACAAAGGCAAAAATTGCGCAGAGGACAACCGAAATTACAGAACCAATGGTTTGCACAAAGTTGATTAGAAAGGCAAATAATCCCCAAAAAATAGGAAAGCTCACATCGAAAGCTAAACAACTAATGGTAAATCCAACGCCGGTAAGTAGACTGATTATAAATTTAACTTTTGCAAATTTGATAATGTCTTTTTCTATTGTTCTGAAAATTTTAACTGAGAGATGTGGTCGTTTAAAAATGATGGAGTTTAAGGCTTTTTCTATGTTAATAGAATCTGCTACTAACAGGAGTATAAAGAAAAGAGTCATTAGTAATGTAGAAACTAACCCTTTGATGAGGTTAAGTGTGTTACCAACTTGTCCGTTAGAATTCCCTGTAATCATCGATATAATTGATGATTTTGCTTCTCCTTCTTCTAAACTAAATCGTTCTTCAACACTTGTAAATAGTGTTTGAAGTTTCACTTCTGCTTTTGCCATTACTTCATCTTGGGAAGCAATAATCTCATTACCAGAAATTTCAATTACTTTTCCTGCAAGATAAAATATGCCAATTAAAATGAATGAAGTAACAATTACATTCATAAATTTTGGTATTCCCCAACGTGTCATTTTTCGCATCAAAGGCAAAAAGAGTAAGGCAATAAACATGGATGCCAATAAAGGAATAAAGATAAACTTTAAGGTTTTTAAAATGAAAAACACAATAGGCACAGCAACAAGTAGTAATAATATATTGGTTGTACGTAAATCTCTCATAGTATAATAACTTAACTTTTCTTCAAGTACTTTAGGAGGTGTAAAAGTAAATAATTAAACGGTTAAATGTTCTAAACAAAACACGATTATTAAATAAAAAAGCGAAGTCCAAATAAATGAACTTCGCTTTCTATGAGTTGAAATTAGAGATTCGAAATGAACTGTGTCGAATTCCTAATTAATGACCTAGTATCTATAGTGCTCTGGCTTGTATGGTCCAGCTTGATTTACACCAATATAATCTGCTTGGTCTTTTCTAAGTTCTGTTAACTCAGCTCCAACTTTTGCAAGGTGTAATTTAGCTACTTTCTCATCCAAGTGCTTAGGAAGCATGTAAACATCATTCTCATACTTATCAGAATGTTGCCATAACTCTAATTGAGCCAATGTTTGGTTGGTGAAAGAGTTAGACATTACAAATGATGGGTGACCTGTAGCACAACCCAAGTTTACTAAACGCCCTTCTGCTAATACGATGATATCATTTCCATTTACGTTGTACATATCAACTTGAGGCTTAATCTCATCTTTAGTAGAACCATAGTTAGCATTTAACCAAGCCATGTCAATCTCGTTATCGAAGTGACCAATGTTACAAACGATAGTCTTATCTCTCATTTTCTCGAAATGCTGCCCTTGGATAATATCTTTGTTACCAGTTGTAGTAACAACAATATCTACTTTATCTACAACGTTTTCTAATTTACGTACTTCAAAACCGTCCATTGCAGCTTGTAACGCACAAATAGGATCAATTTCTGTAACAATAACTCTTGCTCCAGCACCTTGTAAAGAAGCAGCAGAACCTTTACCTACGTCACCGTATCCACAAACAACAGCAACTTTACCTGCCATCATTGTATCTGTAGCTCTTCTAATAGCATCTACTAAAGATTCTTTACAACCGTATTTGTTATCAAACTTAGATTTAGTAACAGAATCGTTAACGTTGATTGCTGGCATTACTAAAGTTCCGTTCTTTTTTCTTTCGTATAATCTGTGAACTCCTGTTGTAGTTTCTTCAGATAAACCTTTGATATCTTTAGTTAATTCTGGGTATTTATCAAAAACCATGTTTGTTAAATCTCCACCATCATCTAAAATCATGTTTAATGGCTGTCCATCTTTAAAGTTAAAGATAGTTTGTTCTATACACCAATCAAACTCTTCTTCGTTCAAACCTTTCCAAGCGTAAACGGGTACACCTGCTGCTGCAATAGCTGCTGCTGCATGATCTTGCGTAGAAAAAATATTACAAGAAGACCACGTTACGTCTGCTCCTAATTCTACTAATGTTTCAATTAAAACAGCAGTTTGAATCGTCATGTGTAAACATCCAGCAATTCTTGCACCTTTTAATGGCTTAGAAGCACCATACTCTTCTCTTAAAGCCATTAGTCCTGGCATTTCTGCTTCGGCAATTCTAATTTCTTTTCTTCCCCAGTCAGCTAAACTGATATCTTTTACTTTATAAGCTAATTTTTCTGTTGTGCTCATTTATAGTTATTTATCTTTTTCTTAATAGATTGCAAAGATACGTGAAAGGTATTGAAAGTCAAATTTTAAAGGTTAAAACATACGAATAATGCGTGCGCAGTACTCGCTCTGTTTTTTAGGTGACGATTATAATGAAAAAGAATCCGTGTATAAATTGGATTTAAAGTAGAGGTTGTTTTGGTGTTCCATCATTAGAAAAGACACTATCAACAGGCTCCCATAACTCAATTCTATTGCCGTCTAAGTCTTCAATGTGTATAAATTTCCCGTAAGGAAAATCTTCTAATTCATTTAGGATGGTCACATTTCGTTCTTTTAGTAGAGGAATAAAATCAGTTAAGTTATCTACTCTAAAATTGAGCATGGCTTGTTGTTTTTCGCTCCCAAAGTAAGTAGTGTCTTTATCAAATGTACCGAGTTGTAGATGTCCTTTTTGATTGTTGGGCTTAATAAACTCAAAACCTACGCCATAATCATTTACTTTTAAGCCTAGTGTGTTTTCATACCAGGCATTCATAGCTTTTGGGTTGTTGCATTTTATGAAAATACCTCCAAGTCCAACAACCTTAGGCATAATAAGGCGATATCATCAAATAAACGATTACTCCACTTATAGCTACAAAAAACCAAATAGGAAAAGCAAAACGTGTCCATTTTTTATGTTTGTCAAACTTTCCAGCCCAAGCAAAAGAGTAAGAAATCATTACAAGTGGTATAACAATTACGCTGAAACAAATATGTGTGATGAGTAACGGCAAGTAGACTAATCTCCAAGAACCAACTGCTAATCTTTCGCTTTCTTCTAGAATTCCGTTACCGTTTGTATCTCCATAAATTGCGGAGCTACTTGTTATGTGGTAGATGATGTAACACACTAAGAATATAAGGCTGAGCACTATGGCAAACTGCATTAATCTCTTGTGTGCGGGCATGTTCCCTTTTTTAATCATATATAGTGCACTTACAAGTACCAGAGCAGTAATTGCATTTATAGATGCATAAATAGGCGGAAGAAAGGAGGTGTCAAAGCCATCTATTTTTATCCCAAATAATAATGCAACTACAATAGGGACAGCAATAGATACTATCCATGTGAAAACTCTAAAGTTTTTTATTTGCTGTTCAGTCTTTTCTTGTGTATTCATTTGAAATCAATTTTCTTATGTCTGCTTCTAATTGCTCGCGTCCGTCGTTGGAAGTCCCATCGTACAAACCTCGAATGTGTTGCTCTTTATCTACTAAAATTAAGTTAGCACTATGAGCAAAACCACCTTGTGCATTTTCGTCTGCAAATGCATTCACATAAAAACTTTCTGTTCCCAATCGATGGGTTTCGGCTTCATCTCCTGTTAAGAAATACCAATTAGATGCTGTAATTCCATATCTATCTTTGTACTTTCTCAGTCTACTAGGTGTGTCTTTTTCTGGATCTATACTAAAAGATAAGAAGGTGATTTTATCCGCTAAATCCTGAAGTGAATCATTGAGTTGAGCCATTTGTTGGGTCATTGGCGGACAAATAGTTCTGCAGTGTGAGAAAAAGAATTTGACCACCCAAACAGTATTTTTGATGTCTTTTGAACTGAGAAAAACAGAGTCTTGATTCAGGTAGACAAAATCTTCAACAGTATGAAAAATAGTATCGCCTTTCTGGTATCCGTCTTCGTCTATCAGTGCTATATCATGATGACCGATATAAGGTAATCCACTTAAGTTCTTTTTCTCTTTATGAGTACATGAAAAGAAAAGTAATAATACAAGAAGATATTTAATCATTGCTGACATCTGACTTGTCTTTAATTTGTTTGTCGTATTGTTTTTCTAAAAGCGCCATTTGTTGCTCAAAATCTCTAATCATCGACTCTTCTCTAATGATCATTTCTGTTGTTTTACTTCTTTCAGTTGCTCCTTTTCCTACCCAACGTAGATGATTGTTTTTATCTACTAAAAGCATGGCTTGCATGTAAGGTTTTCCTGCAAAAGCAGCGTCATCTCTTTGTTCAAATAGATTTACACCGTTATTTTCAACATTATACACTTGTTTTGGATCGCCAGAAACGAGCATCCAGATGTTTGGGTCGTACCCTTGAATTTCATCTTTCAAGTAAAATTCAACTTCACTCATGTTTTCTATCGGATTTCCTTCTGAATCTGTAATAATTGAAACGAATTTTATGTGGCTGTTTTTTCGTTGTGTTTTTCTATATTTTTGGTAAATCAGTAAATTGAAATGATTTATGGCTATCGCACATTCTTGCGGACAACTACCTTGTATGGTTGTAAAAATAACCACGTTACCATCCATGTTCTCGTCTGTAATAGTTTTTCCAGTGCTGGTTGTAAAACTATAATTTCCGATAGTTTCGAAATCGTCGAGCATTTTAAATTTGTTTTCGCATTTGTTTAATGCAAAAAACACCAATAAAGAAGCCGGTCCAAAGACAAGCAACAACATTAATATTGACCTTCCTCGACCGGCTTTAATTTCTTGTTTAGCCACAGTATATGTGTTTAATTTCTTTTTTACATTGCAGTACCTACTGCACTTCCTTCATTAAATGCAATAAAGATAAGGTAAATTATAAAAATTGCATAAGGAGCTAAAATTACCCATTTTAATGTTTTTCTTTCGTCACCTAGGTGCATAAAGCTTAAAACAATGTAACCTGCTTTGAAAAGTGTTAAAAGAATAAATGATATTTTAACCGCCATCCAAGACATTGATTCGCCTTGTTTTATTAGGATTCCTAAGATTACTTCTAATACTGTTACAAGCGTAAGAATTCCTGTTACTTTCCAAATGGTTTTTCTCTTTTTTACTCCTTCTTCTTCTGAATGATGAGCATCTAAAGAATATTCTATTATATCGTCTCTTTCCATTATATTATTTTTAATTCTCTTAGTAATTTAATTCTTTGTGATCAGATAAGGTAAAAGAAAGTAAATACAAATACCCAAACTAAATCTACGAAGTGCCAGTATAAACCTGTTTTCTCTACCATTTCGTAGTGTCCTCTTCTGTGATATAATCCTCTAAGAACACCGATGAATATAATGATGTTGATTATTACTCCTGAAAAAACGTGGAAACCGTGGAATCCTGTAATGAAGAAGAAGAATTGACCGTATTGTTTTGGTCCGTATTCATTCGTTTCCATATTCGCACCGTACACAACTTTATCTCCAGTAGCTAATGCTTCGAAGTATAATTTTTCAGCTTCTTCTCCTTTGATACGAGAATCGTGATTATCTGCTGCAGATTTTTCTGTGAATACAGATCCTGTTTCTTTAATTATAAGTTCGATGTTTTCTATTCCTTCACCCTCAGCAAAGTTTACTTTAGCTGTAGAGCCATCGTGCATTTTCACAAATAAACCTTCTGCATTTTTTGTAACATGTCCTTCCATAGCTGCATGTTGCCAAGTGTGCTCAAGGTCTTCAGTAATTACATCTCCAATGTTGTGATGAGCATGATCTCCGGTAGCTGTGATAGTGAAATTATCAAAGTGCCCAAAATCTCCTTTAACAATTGCTACGGATCCGTCGTTTAATGTTACTCGTCCAAAATGCGTTCCGTGGATAAAGTGACTCCATTCCCATGCCTGAGAACCTAAGAATATAAAACCACCAATGATGGTTGCTAACATCCATTTAGTAACTCCTTTTTTATCCATTCTATGTCCAGCTTCAACAGCTAACACCATCGTTACTGAAGAAACAATTAAAATAAAGGTCATTAAAGCTACATAAGCCAAAGGGAAACCGTTTCCTAAAAATGGAAGCGCCTCGAATGTTTCTTCACCAATCGGCCAAGATTCTTGTGTTGAGTATCTTGTGTAACCGTAGGCTACAAGTAGTCCTCCAAATGTTAATGCATCTGAGACTAAGAAGAACCACATCATTAATTTACCGTAGCTAGTACTAAACGGAGAAACCTTTCCTCCCCATAGTGTAGCACTATCAATTTGTTTCGTAGCTTGACCTGCCATATTATAGTTTTTTTTGCAAGTTTAATGAATAAAAAGTAAAAAAAGTAACAAATAGACCCATAATACGCCTAAAAAGTGCCAAAAAATTGCACCTGAACGTAAGCTAATTGCGTGCGAAATTGTTAAATCCTCTGTAAATGAACGTCTTACATATGACAATAACATGATTACGCCAGCAACTATATGTAGTAAGTGTAAAAATGTAATAAGGTAGAGATAGGTTGTACTCGTATCTGAATTACCACGCATTAATTTATTTTGCATGTTTGCACTTAACTCTTGCCCGTTGTAGAATAGCTTTCTTTCATTGTATTCTAGTGCTTTTCCTTTGTAATACAGATCGAAATCTTCGCCTAATTGTCCAGCGATATAGAAATCTCCACGTCCATCTATGATGTTTCTAGCGAGGTAAGTAAGTCTATCGTATTCTACAGGTAGAAGTTCTTCTCCATTTACTTTTTTGAATTTCCCGTTGATTAAAGCCAATGGTTCTTCTTTGTATAGTAAGGTAAACGTTTTACCGTAATTTGGAATGTTGAAGTTATCATTGATTGTTGTTCCTACTGTGAAATTTTGAGCAAAAGTGCGCAGTGCTTTGTTGTCTTCATCGCTTAAAATTTCGTGATTCTTTGCATATTGGTTTCCTTCTAAATTTAGAATTACACCATCCATTTTTATTTCATAATAGTCTCCATATCTGCCATCATCTACCATGATTTGAGAAACTACATGCGCACCGTTGTTTACAAGTTTTTGATATCCTTGAAATTGAAAAACGCCAAATAAAGCTCCGAGTAAAGTTGTTACTATTAAAAAAAGGCGCATTTTTTTTGTATCTCCTTTTCGTGCGAAACGAATTGCTCCTACTAGCGTTAAACTGCTGAGAAGGATCAAAAAGGTAGAAATCCAAAAGGCATTAGGAAAGGCTACTTTTATCCAAAAGTTGTCTCCCATAGAAACGATGTAGGCAGAAGTTAATCCTGCGAAGAACATAGCAACACTAAAGATTAGAATCCAAACCAATGATTTTTTGGTCTTTTCTTTTCTGTCTTGTGGTAGCTCGTTTACAAAATTAGTTTTCATCTTAACTTTTATTTAAAACTATTATTACGACCAATATAGGTCTAGAACGTATATAAACTGAATTATCGGAAGATAAAAGAAGGAGGCAAACATTAGTTTCCTAGCATCTATATCTTTCGTAGTCATGTATAGTCGATAGGAGTATAGAAAAAACAATAATCCAAAGACTGATACAAGAATAACTGTAAAATTACTACTTATTAATTCCAACATCCATGGAAAAAGACTAAAAGGAATCAATAGTAACGCATAGAACATTATGTGGAAGGCTGAGCTTTTAGATTTTCCAGATTTTGATGGTAAAAGGTCAAATCCTCCTTTTTGATAATCTTCGTGTGAAACCCAAGCAATTGCCCAGAAATGTGGAAATTGCCAAACAAACTGGACAAAAAACAGAGCGCCAGGCATTAATCCGAACTCTCCAGTTTCTGCTATAGCTCCTAACATTGGAGGAATAGCACCCGGGAAGGCTCCAACCAAAACTGCCCAAGGAGAAATTCGTTTCATTGGAGTATACATAAAAACATAACTCACAAACGCCAATAATCCTAAAAGTGCGGAGTAAAAATTAAGTTGATAAAGCATCCAGGTTCCTACAAGTAGAGAAAGGATGACAATCATATAGGCTTCTGTTAAAGACATTTTTCCTTGTGGTAAAGGTCTTTTTGAAGTTCTATTCATTAATATATCAATGTCTTTTTCCCAGATTTGGTTGGCACCGTTACTTGCTGCTGTTACAAGTAATCCGCCTATCATAAGATAGAATATTTCTGAACCAGAGATATTTGTACCGTTAATTCCGCAAGCAAAAAGATAGCCTGTAAGGGCTGATATTACTACTAAGCTGGCTAATCTGAATTTTGTGAAAAGCATATAGTCTTTCACTTTCCCACCTCTTTTCACTTCTGTCTTTTCGTCGCCCACGCAATTTGATTTTTGTAATCGAATACAAAATTAAGGATAAAATGGAGTATAACCCTTTTTATTTATCATTCTTTAAGTCTCTTTTTTAAAAAAGACAAATGTGTAGAGCTGTTTTAAAAATTAGTAATCAAAAGAATGGTCTCTTGTGAAATTAGACCGAATACCAAAATGGATTATCGGAGTGGTTTCTTTGACTTCTCCAAGGTTGCTGTGTGTAACTATTGCCTGACAGAATAAATTAGATTCCAATAATCGGGGTAGGTTGTAGCTTAATTCTAACCTAAAACGCTGCTGAACGAGTGTTCCGTTTTCTCCGGTTTTAAAACCAAAATCATTAGGTCTGTTGGTGTAAGGATCATAAATGTTGTTCCCATAACTTATGTCAGCTGTACTTTCTAATCCTCCTTTAATCAAATGTTGATAGCTTAACATCAGGTTTAAGTTTTTATATAAGTTGGTTCTAATAAATGAATACGATTCTAAGAAATTTGCTCCCGCTGGGTGCGCTAAAGGAAACTCTGAATGTCCATATATCTGAGATTCGTTTAAGTGTGCATATGTAAAAGGACGCACAGTATTCACTTCACTTAGGTACGTAAAAGCATGTTTCTTAATTTCTAATTGTCCTTTAATTCCTATTTGAGCACCATATTTATTCGCCCACCAGTTAGATTTAGCACGTATTTCTGCAATATTTAAATCGTCTATTATAAATTGTGCATAAAGCATTGTTTTTTTTCTAGACCAGTTAACGTTTAAACCTAATAAAACATTATCGCTAGAGCCTAAACCATATTCAGTAGGTCTATAAAATAATATAGGGTTTAAATATTCTATTTCATAACCACGGTTTTGAAGCGTATCTTTTGGCTGGAAAACAACGGTTTCAAACAAACTAATATTAAACCCTCTACCCAATTGTGTACTTAAATAGTGTGTGGATGTGTATTTATTTTTCTCAATTGCGTTTTCTTCTTCTTTTAAAAATTGGTATAAATTTAAAAGTTCAAATCTCCAGATTTTTGTTTTTAATGATGCGAAAGGGTAAGCGCTACTTTTATTGTCTAACAGTAAACTTCTGTCTCCGTTCCCAAGGAAGTAGTTGTCAATCCCTCCGGTAATTGTGAAGTATTTGTTTGGTGTAATTTGTAAACTTCCTCTAAGATCAAATTGATCAAAGCTCGGATTAAAATGGAGGGTGTTGCTTCTTTCTAAGTGGGTGTAATCTTTTAAAAGCGAATCGGAACCAAAAAATGCGCTTGTAACAGAAGCTGTAAAAGAAACGTAATTTCTGTAATTTGCATTTATATTAAAACCGCTATTTATTAATGGGTTGAAAGTTTCTCCAACACTAAAGGTTGAGTTTAGTATGGGTGCTATACATAGCGGAAAAATTCCTGTAGGTATCCTGAATCCGATGTGTCCTTTGCTCCAATCTCCGTCTAATTCAATGCTAGATTGACTGCCAGAGTTAAAAAAAGCGTTTGATTCTGGATCTGGACCAATATGTCTTAGTATAGATAGGTCTGACCACTGTTGGGAATACCCTATATTAAAGACAAAGAGGAGTAAATATATGCTAGCTTTTTTCATTAGTAATTTCCAAAATTGTTAATCAAGTCTGTAACAAGTCCGATTTCTACCATTAAGGCTTGATTATTTTGAGATGCTCTTCGGGATAATTTTCCATAAACATTCAAGTTATTTTTACTATTAAATTGATAACCGAGTTTTCCTGCTGTAAAATGCGACCAATTTAGGTTTTGCGCAACGTAATCTGCTCTGCTATTGAATAAATTAGAATGACTATTTACCAGTCCGCTATTCTGATAAGAAGTATGTTCTGCAGAAATATACCAGTTTTTAATTGTGTAAGATACACTTGTAAATAGCTCTGTGGTTTTGTTTCCAAACACATAGGCCAGTGGATAATTGTTGTGCGTGTAACTCATTCTAAAATTAGTTGCTTGATACAATTTTGATGAAGTAGAATTTAATTCTATTTGAAAGTTAATTCTACTCTTATCTAGTTGATAGTTAGATCTAAGTCCTACTTGCAATCCATATTCAAGATTTTTGAGTTCGTCGGTTACGAATTGACCATAAACTAAATGGTGCAAGTTAATTTTGTAGCCAAAATTCAATCCTATTAAATGTTTTACATGTGATGATTCAAGACCGCTAATGAGTGGATTTATCATCAAAATTGGGTTGTAGAATTGCGCGTTTACGCGTTGTGAAATTACATCATCTTCTTTAAACCATATTGAACCTTCAAATAAACTAAGGCTTAGTTTTTCGTTATTACTTTTAAACGTAAGGTATCTGTTTGAGAATGCCTTTTTTTCGAAAGGAGCTTCAACTGTTGTGTAAAATCGTCTTCGGTATAAATTTAATAATTGTCCATTCTCAATACGATAGGAGAAATTTTTATTGATTTTGATGTCAAACTTTAAACTAGTTCTGTTCGAGGAATAATCAGAAAGCAATAAAGAACGTTTCCCATAACCGATAAAACTAGGAGCGTTGCCAAACGTAACATTTAAAAACTTAGATAGATTTAGATGAATGTAAGAAGTCGAAAAAGCATAGTCGTATCCATTCGCTTTAAAAGGTTTTGTTCTTGCACCTCTGGGTATAAATGCATTTTGTACGATGTAGGTAGAATCTGTTTGCGGATAAAGCTCTCCTCTGCTGTTATAAAGTGTTGCTAAATATGGAGCAACTACACTTTGATTTTCGTGAAATGACGAGTAAAAAGAAACTTTGTTTGCAATTTGTCCCTGAATTTCTAAACCTCTAGTGTTTTGATATAGTTTGTTTAAACTATCGTCTAAAATAGCACCGCCATTCATATTAAGAAGTGGATTTATAGCCAGATAGAAATCATTGTTTTTGAATTCAAAAAAATGTTCGTTAAACAATTTTTTACCGAGCCATTTTTTTCTTAATACTTGCGTTGAAAGGGAAGTATGAAAACTATGTTCTCCTTTAATTTGTTCGTAGCGCAGCGGAAAGGTGCTCGGAGTAATTTTTTCTGTCTGAAATTGAGAGTGGTTTGTATATTTATCCTGCAAAGGAAGATAGAGTAAATCTTGCCCAAAACTGCACGTTACAGAGAAAAGAAGTAGTAAGCCTATCGTTTTCATTTTACGAATGTAAGGTTCAAGATTTTCTTTTTTGCTATAAAGTAGGGATTTTTTAAATTTTCTTTGTTGTAATAGAGCGGAATTCCTTTCGTTGCGTGGAGAACTTCTCCTCCAATTGCTTCATAGATAGCTTGACCAGCAGCTATATCCCATTCCATAGTGGGAGCAAATCTCGGATATACATCTGCATTGCCCTGAACAAGATCAAAAAACTTTAACGCTGAACCCATTTTTATAAACTCAAGTTTTCCGTATTGTGCTTCTGCTTGATGCACTATTTTAAGTGTGTTACCGGAGTGATGTGTTCTTGAAGAGGTCATCACACACGGAGAATTTATTGTATTCAGCTCAGGTAATTGTATCCATTTATTTTCTTCGGATAGGTTTTCAAATGTTGAGAAGTAGCTACCAAAAGCTTTTCCACCAAAAATAATTTCTTTCTTAACTGGCGAGGCAATTAAACCAAAAACAGGTTTATGCTCTTCAATTAGAGCAATATTTACTACAAATTCACCGTTTTTCGCAATAAACTCTTTCGTTCCGTCAACAGGATCTACGCACCAATTTTCTTTCCAATTTTTTCTTGCAGAGTAGGGCTGTTTGAGTTTTTCTTCGCCTAGGATAGGGATATTGGTTGTACTTAATATCTCAGAGATAATTTCTGAAGAAGCTAAGTCTGCTTCTGTAACCGGACTCCCATCTGTTTTTATTTCTGTTTCAAATCCTTTTGCATAAATTTCCATTATTTTTTTACTTGCTTCAACGGCAGCATTTAAGGCTATTAGATGTTTGGATTCAAACTTCATTTTAAATATCTTTTTTTAATTCGTTTAGTAAACTACTTGCACCAATTCTGAATGTTTGCTTGGTAAAATAACTTTCTGGTAAATATTCTTGAATTATTGATGTGAAATGGTTTACGGAATCTAAAGTACGAATTCCTCCGCTAATTTTTAATCCAACTTTTTTTTGTTCTTTATTTTTAAAAGCAGCAATTTCTTCTGCCATAACTCTTACTGCATTTGGTGTTGCTCCTGTTTGCGTTTTCCCTGTAGAGGTTTTAATAAAGTCGGCCCCGGAATACATCGCACATTTACAAATTTCTCTAAGCAGTTTTTCCTCTTTGATTTCTCCAGTTTCTAATATTACTTTTAATACTTTGTTGCCTAGTGCATTCTTTATCGCTTTTATTTGAAGATCGATTAGAGGTTTTTCTCTGATAAAATTACCAAGATCAATAACTATATCTATTTCGTCTACAAAGGGTTTAAGTTCGTTAATCTCTGATAGTTTGCTGGCGAGAGATGCTTGTCCGTGCGGGAAAGAACTATTTACCACACAGGTTTTAATGTTTGAATGTTGTAGTGTTTTTGAAACAAGCGGAGCATATTTTGGATAAGTACAAATGGAGGCAACGGGATAATTTTTTTGTTCTAGTTGCTGTGCTTGTTCAATAAGTTTAAGTATGGTTTCTTCGTTATCAAAAAGCGACAAAGAAGTAAGGTCTACACATGAAAAAAGAGTTTGTAATTTCATTTTTTGATTAAAAAAAATCCCTCACAACGAATTGAGAGGGATATTTATAAATGCAATAATCTTATTATCTTATTATAAAGCTGATTGGAATTCTACATCTAGCTCTAACAGATTCTCCTTTTTGCTCAGCAGGAGTCCATTTTGGCATAGATTTAACAACACGTTTTGCTTCTCTATCGATTTCTTTAGAAACACCTTTCAAAATTTTCACATCTTGAAGAGATCCATCTGCGTTAACGACAAACTCTACGAAAACTTTTCCTTGGTCTCCCATTTCAATTGCCATTTCGGGATATTGAATGTTTTCAGCTAAGTATTGTTTCATTGCTGCAGCACCTCCTGGGAATTGTGCTTCAACATCTGGGTAATCCACAATTGGAGCAGCTTCTTTTTTTGGCTCTACCGTAATTTTTGGTGGAGGCGGAGGAGTTGGTTTATTTTTAATTTCTTTATCCTCGTTTTCTTTTTCCTTTGCATCCGGAACAATTGGAGGTTCAGGCGCATCTGGTGGTGGAGGAGTATTATCTACTGGTGGCGGTTCTGGTTGATCTTCTTGTATTTGTTCTTCTGGAATATCGTCTTTATCCTTAGATTTTTCTGTTTTCTCTGCTATTTCTGCAGGAGCTTGGAATGAAAATGAAGCCAATACTAGAGATCCTATAATTAGGAATCCCAACATCATCAAAGGAAATCTTACCTTTTGACTATCAAATTCTGGGTTTTTCTTTAGTTCCATAATAAATAATAATTGTTGCTAATATACAAAGATTTGTAGCAATTAGCATACCATAAAATCAATAGTAGTTTCTATACAATAAATAGGAGGTGCTTACTCCTAAAAATATTCCGGTGCTGTTTGCTAAAATATCCCAGCCGTCAAACATACGACCGGTGATTAAGGTCCATTGAACAATTTCAATACCTACACCTAAACAAAAAGCACTTATAATAACTACTAAATACGCTCTATTTCTTAATAATATACTGGTTCTTTGTCTTTTCAATCCGGTTAACCAAATGTGAACTAGGATTGCGTAAACGGAGAGATGAGCAAATTTATCAAATGCAAAGTAATCCCAATTTACTTGTTGTAATTCATTTCCTGGGGTAAGACTTAAAAAAAGTATAATTGTAAGCCAAATTATGCCGGGAAGAATGTACCGAAACATTAACCAATAATCGCTTTGTAACCTTCTGCGTCAAGTAAATTATCTACTTCTGACGGATTTGTAAGTTTAATTTTAACCATCCATCCTTTGCCGTAAGCATCTGCATTAACCACTTCAGGTTCTGCTTCTAACTCTTCGTTAAATTCAATAATTTCGCCAGAAACAGGCATAAATAAATCAGATACAGTTTTAACAGCTTCTACTGAACCAAAAACTTCTTCTGCGTTTAAAGTTTCTCCTTCTGTTTCAATTTCTACGTAAACAATATCACCTAATTCACCCTGAGCAAAATCAGTAATACCTACTGTAGCAATATCTCCTTCGATAGACAACCACTCGTGGTCTTTCGTGTATTTTAAGTTTTCTGGTATATTCATTTTTTCTTTATTATTACGGGCAAATTTAAAACTTTTAGTGTGTAAATTGATACGCTTTACAACTATTTTTATTTTGTAGGCAAAGGAATTTAAAATCCGCTGTAAAAAGTAGTGTACAATTGTTTTTCAGAATACCTATTTACAGGATGGATGCTTATATTTGTGTTTATGGTAAACAGTGATCAATTTAAAGCATTAGAAACGAGAGTTGAAGCGCTTAAACTCTATTTAAATATAGATCAAAAGCGGGCTGAAATACATGAGGATGAATTAAAATCTCAAGATCCAACATTTTGGGACGATCCAAAAAAAGCCGAGGTATTACTGAAAAAAATCAGACAAAAGAAGTTTTGGGTAAGTGCTTACGAAGCACTAAACACAGCGTGTGAAGACCTAGAAGTATTGATAGAATTTCATAAAGAAGGTGCAGGAGACGAAGCAGAAATTGATGCTTTATATCAAAAAACAATTTCCGATTTAGAAGAATTAGAGCTTAAAAATATGCTTTCGGGTGAAGAGGACAATCTGAATGCTGTTCTTCAAATTACTGCAGGTGCTGGAGGTACAGAGAGTTGTGATTGGGCTTCTATGCTTCTTCGTATGTACATTATGTGGGGAGAAAAAAATGGTTATAAAATTAAAGAACTCAATTATCAAGAGGGAGATGTTGCTGGAATAAAAACGGTAACGATTGAATTTGATGGAGATTTTGCATTTGGCTATTTGAAAGGAGAAAATGGGGTGCACCGTTTGGTGCGTATTTCTCCGTTTGATTCTAACGCAAAACGACACACTTCATTTGCTTCGGTTTATGTTTATCCATTGGTAGATGAAAGTATAGAAATAAATATAAATCCGGCTGATATTTCATTTGAAACATTTAGATCTGGCGGAGCAGGTGGTCAAAATGTAAATAAAGTAGAAACTGCCGTGCGTTTGAGACATAAACCTTCTGGGATAATAGTAGAGAATTCAGAGTCGCGCTCACAGCTAGGAAACAAAGAAAAAGCCATGCAACTGCTGCGCTCTCAATTGTATGAGTTAGAATTAAGAAAACGCTTAGAAAAGAGAGATGAAATTGAATCAGAAAAGATGAAAATAGAATGGGGATCTCAAATTAGAAACTATGTAATGCATCCATATAAACTAGTGAAAGATGTGAGAACAGGTTTTGAGACAGGTAATGTTGATGCGGTAATGGACGGAGATTTAAATCCTTTTCTTAAAGCATATTTAATGCATACTGGAAACTAATAAAATAATATTTTCGCTAGTAAAAAAAATGTAACTTCGTTAGATAAAATTGAAGATAAGTTTATTAAATAATTTAGAACACTATGTCAGATACTAATACGCCAATAGAAACAAAATCAAATGCAGGAGTTTGGATTTTAACCACAATTTTAGGGTTTATTGTGGCAGGAATTTTCATTTTCTTATGGTCGGGCGAAAGAAAAGCAAAAGAAGAAGTTATTTTAGTAAATACCCAACTTAGTCAGGAGATGGAAGGTATGAATCAAGCACTATCAGGATACATTGATGGTGCAACAAATGATTTGAGAAGCGATTTCCAAGAGATGTTAGCTACTTATGACGCCTTGATAGAAAAAGATGCAACAAAAGCAGATAGTTTAAATGCTCAGAAAGCAAAAATTTCTCAATTACTAGAAGAATTAAACGACACGAAGAAAAGGAGCTACAGACAAATTAATAAGTTAAAAACAGAAAACGAAGCGTTGAGAGGAATAATGAAAGGATATTTATATCAAATCGATTCATTAAATACGCTTAATTTTAATTTAACTACACGGCTAGACGAAACTTCTAATCAACTATCGGTTACACAACAAGAAAGAGATGAGCTTGCCGAGACTGCAGCTAGAACTCAGGCGTTAGTTGCTGCCGGAGCGAAATTAAGTGCTTATAATTTCAATTGTTTTGCCTACAGATTTAAAGTAGGAGGTGGTGATATTGATGAAACAAATAGAGCCAGAAGAGCAGATGGTTTTAAGGCTGAGTTTACAGTTAGTGCAAATAAAATTGCAGAAGCCGGAAATAAAATGATTTATATTCAAGTTATAGATCCGAATGGAAACGTTATCTACACCCGTTCAAATAATACAACGAGTGCCGATGGTAAAACAATTTTGTATTCAGACAAAAGAGAAATTAATTATCAAAAACAAGCAATTGATGTAGCTATTGTATTTAATCTTCAAGGCAAAGAAATTGATAAAGGAAATTATACAATTAAGGTGTATGCCGACGGAACTTTAATTGGAAAAGATTCTATCACGCTTAAGTAAGAAAATATTATTTCTAATACAACCTCTAATCTATTAAGGATTGGAGGTTTTTTTCTTAAAAATTATTGCAAACTCAAATCCCAATCTTTAAAAACGGGTTCATAGCCTTGTTTTTTGATAACTTCTATAAACGTTTCAGTAGAGCGTTTGTCGTCAATTTCAAATTGCTCTAAGTTTACTGCCGGATTTGCATATCCTCCAGGATCGGTTTTAGAATCTGCAGAAATACTGGTAATTCCTAATTTAATAATGTTGTTTCTAAATGTTTCAGACTCGCGCGTACTCATACTTAACTCAACTTCTTGGTTAAAAATACGATAAGCACAGATGAGTTGTACCAATTCTTTGTCTGTCATTTCCGATTTTAGTGGAATTCCACCTGCACACGGTCTTAACCTTGGGAAAGAAATAGAATATTTGGATTTCCAATAGGTTTTTTCTAAATAATCCAAATGTGCAGCAGCAAAAAAGGTATCTGTTCTCCAATCTTCCAAGCCAAATAAAACACCAACACCCATTTTGTGTATGCCTGCTCTTCCTAACCTGTCATGCGTATCAACGCGGTAATCAAAATTAGATTTTTTACCCTTTGGATGATGAATCTTATAATCTTCTTTGTGATACGTTTCTTGATACACCAAAACAGTATTCAACCCTTCTTCAATCAAACGTTCATAATCTGCTTGATCCAACGGTTGCACTTCCATTGCAATGTTAGAGAAATAAGGTTTTATTAAACGCAGCGCATTAATAAAATAGTCCATCCCAACTGTTTTATTTGCTTCGCCTGTTACAATTAAGATATGATCGTAACCCATAGATTTTATAATCTTAACCTCTTCTAAAATCTCTTGGTCTGTAAGTGTTTTACGGTTAATTTTTATATCTAAACTAAATCCGCAATAAGTGCAAATGTTCTGACATTCATTAGATAAGTACATTGGAATATACATTTGTATTGTTTTGCCAAAACGTTCTTGGGTTAATTGCTGACTCAAACCTGCCATTTGCTCTAGGTATGGAGCAGCAGCCGGAGAAATTAACGCTTTAAAGTCCTCTAAATCTCTCTTCGATTTCCTCAAAGCACGTTCTACATCCGCAGCAGTTTTTCCGTAGATAGAAGACTTAATTTCGTCCCAATTGTATTTTTTTATTTCTTCTTTAAACATTTTTTGAGGCATTAGGGATAAGGCATTAGCCATTAGTTTAACCTTATCCGATTCGTACTTTTTTGTCAGAAGGTTAATGAGTTTTGCACAAGAGAGAGCACTATTCCCTCTTTACTCATTCCTTGTGCCTTAATATCAATCCAAAAAACTCGTTAATGGAGAACTTGCTACAGCAACTTTATTTACTCCTCCTAACTTCGCTTCAAATGCCAATCTGCCAGCTTCTACGGCTAATTTAAAAGCGATAGCCATTTGTACAGGGTTTTCTGCAACTGCAATTGCTGTATTTACTAAAACTGCATCTGCACCCACTTCCATTGCTTCGGCAGCGTGAGACGGAGCTCCTAAACCAGCATCTACAATTACAGGAACTTTCGCTTGATCTACAATAATCTCAATAAAATCTCTTGTTTTTACTCCTTTGTTACTTCCAATAGGCGCGCCTAAAGGCATTACAGCAGCGGTGCCAGCATCCTCTAAATGTTTACACAAAACAGGATCTGCATGTATGTAAGGCAACACAATAAACCCTTTTTTAGCCAATTCTTCTGTAGCTTTCAGCGTTTCAATTGGGTCTGGCATTAAATATTTAGGATCCGGATGAATTTCTAATTTCACCAAATTTGTTTCTAATGCTTCTCTTGCTAATTCTGCTGCAAAAACAGCTTCTTTTGCGTTACGCACACCAGATGTGTTGGGTAATAAATTAAATTGAGCGTGATTAAGGTGTTTTAAAATATCATCTTTCTCGTTTTTAACATCTACTCTTTTTAAAGCAACCGTAACCAATTCAGAACCGCTTGCTAAAAGTGCTTCTTCCATTAATTTAGAGCTGCTAAACTTACCGGTTCCGGTAAACAAACGAGAGGTTAATTCTAAACTACCTATTTTCAATTTTTCCATCTTCTACTGCTTTGCAAATGCGTTTAATATCTTTAATTGTATGATTTTTATTGAAAATTAATCCAGAAAGTGCAATTCCATGTACTCCGGTTTTCATAATCATCGTAATGTCTTCTTCTTCAATTCCACCTATGGCAAAAACAGGCGTATCCCATTTTTTGTTTTTCATTTGAGAAAGTATAATTCTATATCCTCTAATGCCTAGTGCTGGAGCAAGCTTGTTTTTGTCTTTTGTGGTGGTAAACGTAAACGGACCAACACCCAAATAGTCAATCTCTTTTAAATTGTAATTTTTAATATCCTCCCAACTGTTTGCTGTGCACCCTAGAATTTTTTTTTCGCCCAATTGTTCTCTAACTGCGCTGTGATTCTCATCTTCCTTGCCAATGTGTGCGCCATCTATGTTGGGGTGTTTTGCAAAAGAATAATTATCGTTTACAGTTAAAATAACACCAAAGGCTTTACATTTTTCTGCAAGTTTTAGAGCCGTTTCTTCAAAAAAGGTAGTGTAGTTTTTGTTTGGGAAACGCGTTTGGAAATGATTTTCTTTAATTCTGAGTTGAATCCATTGCACACCACCTTCTGCAAGATTTTCTACCCAAGATAAATCTTCAAAATTTTCTTTTGGATGCGTAATATATTGGATACGAGGTAAATTCATTTCTTTTTTTACAATTTATGCTTTTAAGAGAATTCACCCAACACGGCGTATAAAAGATACGCGTATTCGATGCTTTTTCCCTATCGTTGGTATTAACCAAATCAGGTTCAAAGAGTATTTCTCAGAATTCCAAAATTAAATGTTTGGAAGACACCCCTAAAAGCTGTAACAAAGATAACGAAAAAATAAACAACGCGCTTTGGCTTTAATTCAAAAATGAAAATTTTCAAAAAATTGACAGAATTGATAAAAAGTATGAGGAATATTTCGCAATTGTCACATGAAACTTTGCCCAATAAGGAAATGTTCGGTCTTTTAACCGAGTTTGTTTTTAGCTTAAGTTTTTCAAAACTTTCTAGTTGGAATTATGGAAAATCTATCTTTAAACTTTAAAATTGGCTTTTCGATTAATTCAAAACTTATCATTGCAATTAATATGGTACTTAAAAGGTAAACGACTGTGAATACAGACCAACTGTAAATCTCGTTGTTAATTAATATCTTTTTAATAACAATTATTACAAGAAAATTATGATACATATAAATTCCATAAGATGTTTTGCCTAAATAATTCATTGTTCTGATAATGAAGTTAGAATTTTTTGTATTTCGACTTACGACGTACAAAATGATATAAATAACAGGGATAAGATAAATGTACTTTTTGAAAATAGCGCTTAATAGACTATAATGAACTTTTACATGTGTGAAGAAAAAGGAAAGAAATAGAACACCTATCGATAAAATAAATAACCATTTAGAAAGAGGAAACTTCAGTTTTTGGTTAAAATATAATTTTGCAAACCACGCACCAATTAACAGCGTATCCATTCTGCACAGTAAATGAATATAAAAGTACAAGTCATGTTTAAAAGGGTATTGATAGAAAAAATAGACTCGAGATAAAATACTAATGATAATTAATATACCTAATGTATATGCAAGTTTCAATCTTAAATACTTAAGTAAAATTGGCCAAAATAAATAAAACTGTTCTTCTAATGCGATAGACCAATAATGTGCCAGTGGATAGTGGAAGTATACTGTTTCAATTATAAAAAAATTAGAATAGAAAAGTAAGTTTGGCAAATAGTCAACATTACCAATATCTACCCAATCAACTATTGGTTGGCTAACAAATAATAATAGAAAATAAATAGGCCAAATACGTAAACTTCTTCGCATAATAAATTTTAAGATATTTACAGAGTTGGTTTCTCGTTTTTCTACCAAAAGTATATATGTGATTAAAAAACCACTCATAAAAAAAAAGATTTCTACTCCGTATCCTAAGTTTAAAAAAAATGTTTGTGCTGTTTCAAATAACTTAGTACTAGTGATACTATTGAAATCTGATTCGGTGTATCTAAATTTAAAATAAAAGTCTTTCCATGCTTCAAAGCCATGAGCGAGTACAACTAACAATGCTGCTAGAAATCTTATAGAATCAAGATTGTAAAAATGAAGTCTTTTAGTTTTTCTTTCGTTCAAAACTTTTCAAATTTAGTTAAAATAATTGATCTATAATTCAGTGCTTTTTATCACTCGATAGGTAACACTTTCATAATCTTTAGAAGGGTAGTTGTAAATTGTCTCCGTGTTGTTTTCTTTACCCATTCAAAACCCTATTTTTGCACCTATAAATTTTAGCAGAGTAAAAAGAAGAGATAAGCTCCATTCTTTTTCTCTGCCTTTTGTGCTTTATAGATTATGGACATCAATACCCTGAAAAAGAAATTTTCTGCTTATCCGCAGATAGACGAAACTGCTGATAAACTACAATACGTTGGGAGTCGTATTCATTGGAAAGGATTGGTTGGTTCTTCTAAATCTATACTTTCGGGTTTGTTAACAAAACAAGTTCCGGGGCACCATCTATTTGTGATGGACGACAAAGAAAACGCAGCGTATTTTTTAAACGATTTACAAGGCGTTTTTCCAGAAGACAATATTTTGTTCTATCCCGCATCATACAGAAACCCTTATCAAATAGAAGATACAGATAATGCAAATGTAGTTGCACGGGCAGAGGTGCTAGAAAAAGTAAACAAAGGCAGTAATACGTTAATTGTTACTTATCCTAAAGCGTTGTTTGAGAAAGTTCCTACCCAACAAGTGTTGGCAGAAAACACCTTTAAAGTTGAAAAAGGGAAAGAATATTCTATAGAATTTATAACAGAAGTACTGCAAGAATATGGTTTCGAAATAGAAGATTTTGTGTATGAACCGGGTCAATTTTCTATCCGTGGTGGTATTGTAGATGTTTTTTCTTTTGCTAATGACCATCCGTTTAGAATAGAGTTTTTTGGTGATGAGGTAGATTCTATTCGTACCTTTGATCCTGTTTCTCAACTCTCTATTCATCAGCACGAGTTTTTTACTGTTATACCAAATGTTCAAGATAAAGAAATACAAAAATCTAACGGTAGTATCTTACAATTTTTGGGCAATCAAGCAACGTTATGGTTAAGCTCTGAAACACTCACTAGAAAAGAATTAGAAAAAGAGTACGAAAAAGCGACAAAATCCTACACAGACTTACCAGATACAGGTGTAAAACGCACTCCGCCAAACGAAATGTATTTTCATCCATCAGAATGGAAAAAACAAATAGAAGAATTTTCTATCTTGGAATTTGGACCAGAATACAATTTTAAAGCAGACTTAACGTGTCAGTTTACTTTTCAACCGCAACCTGCTTTTAATAAGAATTTTGAGTTGTTAAGAGAAGATTTAATTGCACGTAAAAAAGTTGGATTTGATAATCTAATTTTCTCTAACCAACCCAAGCAAATAGAGCGTTTGTATGATATTTTTAAAGATATTGGCGGAGAAGTAGAGTTTAAACCGATGAATTTTGCTTTCCAAGAAGGTTTTATTGCGCCTGATGCCAAATTGACTTTGTACACAGATCATCAAATATTTGAACGCTACCATAGATTTAAGCTAAAAGAAGGGTTTAGACAAGCCAAGCAAGCCATTACGCTCAAAGAAGTGTATAATTTGCAAAAGGGAGATTATGTAACGCATATCGATCATGGTGTGGGTCAGTTTTCTGGTTTACAAACCATAGATGTAAATGGAAAACCGCAAGAAGCCATACGTTTAATATATAAAGATAACGATGTGCTTTATGTGAGTATTCACTCGTTGCATCGTATTTCTAAATTTACGGGTAAAGACGGCACTGTTCCTAAAATGAATAAATTAGGAACGCAAGCCTGGGCAACACTCAAAAAGAAAACCAAGAAAAAAATTAAAGAAATTGCCTTTGATTTAATTCAACTTTACGCCAAACGTAAAACACAAGTTGGTTTTGCTTACCAACCCGATACGTATTTGCAAAATGAGTTAGAAGCTTCTTTCATTTACGAAGATACTCCAGATCAATTAAAGGCTACAGAAGCCGTAAAAGAAGATATGGAGAAAGATACGCCAATGGACAGACTTATATGCGGAGACGTTGGCTTTGGTAAAACTGAAATTGCGATTAGAGCTGCATTCAAAGCTGCAACAGATGGTAAACAAGTTGCTATACTTGTTCCTACAACAATTCTTTCTTTACAACATTACCGCAGTTTTAAAGAGCGTTTGAAAGATTTTCCTGTTCGTGTAGATTATGTAAATCGATTTAAATCTACAAAGCAAAATACAGAAACTCTTAAAGATTTAGCCGAAGGTAAAATAGACATCTTAGTAGGTACGCACAAAATTGTAGGTAAAAATGTGAAGTTCAAAGATCTTGGACTCATGATTATTGATGAAGAACAAAAATTTGGTGTTGCCGTAAAAGATAAACTCAAAACTTTAAAAGCTACCGTAGATACCTTAACACTAACGGCTACACCTATCCCAAGAACCTTACAGTTTTCTTTAATGGGAGCAAGAGATTTAAGTATAATTAATACTCCACCACCCAACAGACAGCCTGTATTAACAGAAATGGTGCAGTTTGATGAAGAAATTATTAGAGATGCTATTTCTTACGAAGTAAGTAGAGGTGGACAAGTATATTTTGTGCATAACCGACTGGCAAATATCAAAGAAATTTCTGGGATGATTCAACGTCTTTGTCCGGGAGTAAAAGTTGCCATTGGTCACGGCCAAATGGACGGTAAAGTCTTGGAGAAAATTATGATGGATTTTATTGAAGGAGAATACGACGTTCTTTTAGCAACTACCATTATAGAATCTGGAATTGATATATCTAATGCAAATACGATAATCATAAACAGTGCAAACAACTTTGGTTTATCAGATTTACACCAATTAAGAGGTAGAGTAGGGCGTTCTAACAAAAAAGCCTTTTGTTATTTGATAGCTCCTAGGTATGATATGATGACTTCTGAAGCCAGAAAACGTTTAGAAGCCTTGGTTCAATTTTCTGATTTGGGTTCTGGGTTTAATATCGCTATGAAAGATTTAGACATACGTGGAGCCGGAAATTTATTGGGCGGAGAACAATCTGGCTTTATCTCAGACATTGGGTTTGATATGTATCAGAAAATTTTAAATGAGGCCATAGAAGAATTGCGCGAGTCTGAATTTAAGGAACTGTTTAAAGAGCGTAAAACAGATAATTTTGGTCAGTTTGTGAAAGAATGTCAGCTAGAAACAGACTTAGAAATTAGAATACCCGATGATTATGTAAACAATGTAGCAGAGCGTTTAATGTTGTATCAGCAGCTGGATAATATGACGGCCCAAGATGAGTTAGACAAGTTTATAAAAAGCTTAGAAGATAGATTTGGACCAATACCTGATTCTGTTTTTGAGTTGATTGAATCTATGCAATTGCGTTGGTTAGCACAAAGCATAGGGTTTGAGAAATTGATTATTAAATCCGGTAAGATGATTGGATATTTCTTGTCAAACCCAGAAAGTATGTATTACCAAAGTGCGCATTTTACACGTATTTTGAATTATGTACAATCTAATCCAGCAAATTGTAAAATGAATGAGAAGAATGATAAGCTTCGCCTTATTTATTCTGAAGTAAAATCTATAAAAACAGCGCTAAGTAGATTAAAAGAAATTGAAACTGTTTCTGTTTAATTGTCGTGCATGTTGTTTTAGAAACCGAAGACGAACAAAAGAGTAATTACCAATAAAATAGCTGCTATTAAAAGAGATAGAGAGATGATAGAAAGTACTTTACCTATTTTGGCATTTCTTCTTCCAACTTCTGTTTGAAAACGTGATCGTAAAGAAGCTTTGGCAAGAGAAATTCCTATTATACTAAATATTAATGTAGTTAACGGAAAAGGAAAGAAAGATAAAATACCAAGTATTAAACTTGTTGTTCCTTTATTTTTAGCTTTTCTACAAGCTTCACCTTCAAAACTATCTGCATCTACAAAAACGGTATCATCGAACGAGGGCTGTACAAAATGATTTTTGTCTTGATATAGCTTACTGTTCTCTAATTTTGGCGTGTTGATAGACTTAAAATCGTTTGCAATATCTTTGTTTTCGTGGTAATCAACTGGATTAGCGGAAGCAGTTTTTGGTTTAGAATTAGACTGCTGTTCAATTTCGGTGAGCTCAATCTCTTCTAATTTTGTGTTAAAGAGCTTATTTTCTTTTTCCTTTTTAGATGGTGTAGAAAGTAAAGCAGCTTTCGGAACTCTAAATTTTCCGTCTAAATATTTTCTTTTATGGAAAGAAGTGCTGGCACAACTTGTTAAAATGAGAAACGAAAGAATATATAGTGAAATTTTCATGTGCTATTTTAGTTTAAAAGTAGTGAATTTTTGAGTAAACTAACTATCTTGTGTGTTTTACTGTGTCATTAAGAATATTAAGAAAGAAACAACAATTTTTTTGTTTTATTGTATAGCGAGAGAATTAAAGTTGGATAGCGGAACAGGTTGGCCATCTTTTAGGGCGCCGGTTAAAAACAATGTTGTAAATTATGTGTTAGATACTTCATACAATATGAAGCGAATAGAAGCAACGTGTAGTTTCTGTGATGCACATTTGGGACATGTTTTTCCTCACGGTTCAGACAGTAACGGATTAAGGTATTGCATAAATGCATTAGCGTTAGAAAAATTAGTATAGAAATAGTTAGTTCTATTTAAATTATAAGTAGTACAATTACATTTAAAGTAAGAAAATGGCAAATTTAAAGAAAGCGTATATAGCAGGAGGTTGTTTCTGGGGAATGGAAGATTTGTTTAGAAAGAGACCTGGGATTTTAGATACAGAAGTAGGTTATTTGGGTGGAGAAAACGATCATCCAACTTATAAATATCATCCTGGTCATGCCGAAGGTATTGAACTTACTTACGACTCTACGCTCACAGATTTCAGATCAATTTTAGATTATTTCTTTTGCATACATGATCCAACTACAGTAGATAGACAAGGAAATGACAGAGGATCAAGTTACAGATCAACTATTTTCTTTCAAAACGAAGAAGAAAAAGAAACAGCAACTGAGGTTATTGATTTAGTAGATAAATCTGGTAAATGGAACGGAAAAGTGGTAACAACTTTAGAGCCTTTTACAAAATTTTGGGCTGCAGAACCAGAACATCAAGATTATTTAGAACGCAACCCAAACGGTTATACGTGTCATTTTGAACGTTTTGAAACAATTTTAGGGTAGAAGGGAAGGTGGAAATGGGAAATTGAGAAGAAATTTACAATTAGCTGTTAGCAATTAGCAATTAGCAATTAGCAATTAGCCATTTGCAATTAGCTGTTGGCAATTTGTTTATTGTTGGGTAATTTTTGTCAGATTTTTTTCGCAAAAAAAAGAGATTAGAAACAA
>JBMYYC010000003.1:0-92449 GCA_049609045.1 Lishizhenia sp.
AACTGATTATATGAACTAAGGATAATTATTGAGATTTTTATTTTTAATATATTCATCGTTAATATTTTCACAGTCAATGGAGTGTTCAGATTCTGATTGTTTTGTTCCTTCTGATTTGAATCTTAATCAAATAATAGAAAATGATTCTGTTCGAAAAATATCTTTAGATTTAGACAGGACATTACTAATTGAAAAAAGAAGTTTAGAAAGCAACAAAGATTTAGTTTTTAGTAGTAGTTAGATAAGGGAGAAATAAAACGTTTCTCCCTTTTACTTTTAACTAAAATTGCAGTGAAAATTGGCATGTACTCAACGCGAGAAAAAGCGATTCTAACTCAATTAACCACAACTATTCCTAACTTTAAAAAAGTATACATTCAACCTAAATTGTAAAATTAAACATGGTTTAGACCTACATTCTACGTTAAAATTGTATCTTTGATGCACTTATTACTGCAAAACTGTGAAGAAAATTATAGACGCAAATTCCAAAACAATCTTTCCTGATTTTAAGGAGATTCTTAGGTATAAAGATCTATTTATCACACTTTCTTGGAGAGATTTTAGAGTGCGCTATGCACAAACTACCATAGGTTTTCTTTGGGCATTTTTACAACCCGTTGTGTCGCTCATCATTTTAACAATAGTCTTTAATAAATTTGCAGGAGTGCAAACGGGAGAAATACCGCATATAGTTTTTACGGCAGCTAGTTTAAGTATTTGGACCTATTTTGCGTTTGTTATGACAAATTCTGGTGGTTCTATTATTGCCAGTCAAGGCATGATAAAAAAAATCTACTTTCCTAGACTTATCGTTCCATTATCAAAAGCAGTAGTTGGTTTCATAGATTTTGGTATAGCCTTAATCCTACTCATTATATTAATGATTTATCACGGAGTTGTACCTTCCAGCAACATTTGGATGGCACCCTTTTTCATTCTTATTGGAATCATTGCAGCACTTAGCGTTGGTATTTGGTTAAGTGCATTAACTGTGCGCTACCGCGATTTTCAGCACATCGTTCCATTTATGGTACAAATCGGTTTATACGTTACTCCTGTTGCATACCCAATTACAGAAGCTTCTACTAAATTTCCAGAATACTTAATGACTTTATATTACCTTAATCCAATGGCCGGAGTAGTTCAAGGTTTTAGATGGTCTATTTTTGGTGGAGAAGTTCCTAGTAACATGATGTTTATTTCTTTTGGTATGATTGCCTTCTTGTTTATAACTGGTTTAATGTATTTTAAGAAAGTGGAAGACCAAATGGCAGATTATGTTTAAGGAAAAACAACCGTACTACCTAGTTATAGATGGAAGTACGGATAAATAAAAAGATGTATAGTTAAAATACAAAGCGAACAAGAAAAACTTGTTTTGTTTTCGGAAATATGAAAGAGGATATTGCGATAAAAGTTACTGGTCTAGGTAAGAAATATACCATAGGCAAAGAGAAAGATGGAAGTCTGCGTTCTACTTTATCGGGTATGTTTAAAAGTGCTGCTGCAAAAGGAAACGATTTTTGGGCTTTAAAAGACGTTAATTTTGAAATAAAAAAAGGCGAAGTTGTAGGAATTATTGGTAAAAATGGAGCTGGTAAGTCTACATTACTAAAAGTTCTTTCTCAAATTACAAAACCTACCGAAGGTAGAATAGAGATTAACGGTAGAGTTGCTTCGCTCTTAGAAGTAGGTACTGGTTTTCATCCAGAACTTACAGGAAGAGAAAATATTTTTCTTAACGGTACTATTTTGGGTATGACCCGAAAAGAAGTGAAAGCAAAATTTGATGAAATTGTTGAATTCTCTGGGGTTCAAAAATTTATTGACACGCCTGTTAAACATTACAGTTCTGGTATGTACGTGCGTTTAGCATTTGCCGTAGCTGCTCACCTAGAACCAGAGATCCTAATCATAGATGAAGTCCTCGCCGTAGGCGACGCCGAATTTCAGAAGAAGTGTTTGGGCAAAATGGAAGATGTTGCCAAAGAAGGCAGGACGGTGATTTTTGTGAGTCATAATATGAGTGCAGTCAAGGAGCTTTGCTCTAAAGGAATAAAGTTAATTAACGGACAACTACATGAAGAAGGTCAAATTGATGAAATAATTGAAAACTACATTCAAGACGGGATCATCATAAAGAAAGAGTATGTAATTAATGAAGAACAAAGAACTCGAACTACAAATCAAATACAATTTGAAAAAGTAATTTTAAACCAAGAGGTATATTCGTCAAATTCGTGTTTTGAAATTGGCGTTACTTTAAAAAGAAAGACACAGGCACTTAATGCAACACAACTCAGTATTAGTGTGCATATTGCAGATCTATTCAATAATCAAATTTATCATATTAACAACAAATTCATTAAACATGATAATATTACCTATTCTAATCAATCTGTATATACCTTCAGAATTAGTCCATTAAAACTTAAAAGTGGTCAATATCAGGTATGGTTATGGCTAGCAAATAACTCAATAGAGTTAGAATTTATTGATCAGGGAATCAATTTTATTGTAAATTCTGACAATGTCTATGGTTATATGAAATCTGAGGAAATCTCAGGTGTAGTTCAACCATCATTCACTTTTAAAACAATAACGGAAAGTAAAAATAACCAATAAATATTAGGTTTTCTTTTTATACAAAAATGGTTATTAAGTTTATGTATTAATACGAAAAAGATGAAAGTTTACGATTGTTTTACATTTTTTAATGAATTAGACGTTCTACTAATTAGGTTAGAATATTTGTATGAGTATGTAGACTATTTCGTTGTAGTTGAAAGCAGTCATACACACTCAGGGAAAGAAAAACCTTGGAACTTTCAGAATAACATGAAGTTATTTGAGAAATATCTAAAGAAAATAATATACATAAAAGACCTTAACCAATTAGAGCAAGAAAGTAGTTTTAAACCTGCAAACCAGTTCGATCCTAAAGATGAGTTCTGGAAATTAGAAAATAAGCAACGAAATGCTATATTACAAGGTTTAGATAAAGCAAAAAGTAATGACATTATCATTGTCAGTGATGTTGATGAAATTCCGTCTGTGAATTCCATGAAAAAATTGAAGAGCAAACTCTTTTTTAATAAAAGAATAACATTCATACAAGACTTAAGACTCTATTTTATTAACTGTAAAGCTACCGGAAAAGAAGAGTATTGGTATGGAAGTATAGCTCTAAAGAAGAAAAACATACAAAATTCAATTCAATCAGAGCGTGATCGAAGATTCAAAAATAAAACACTAAGTGACGGGGGGTACCATTTTTCATATCTCGGAGGTTTAGATGCGATTATAACAAAAATAGAATCTTTTGCCCATTCAGAATTTAACAAAACTGAACTAAAGAATCGAGACGAGATAATGGCTCGAATAAAAAACGGACAAGACATTTACAATAGAAAAAATTATGGCACGTCATTAATAGATAAAAACCTAACTAGATTTGACCCTACACTTGATTCAATTTTAACAAAATACCCTCACTTATTTTCAGAATAATAAGTGTGACTAACGTCTTTTAGGTAATTTACTTTAACTATTCAAGACTACAAACCATTAGAATATTTGATAATAATCGGATAAATAAAATTACACATAATGAAAAAAAAACTTAATGAAATAAAAAGATTATATCATCTTGGTAAATTGTATAATAATTCAGACGATTATAATAAAACACGATTATTATCCTTGCTTGAAGTTAATAAGAAACCATCAAGAACTGAAATAATTAATGTTCTAACTTCCAAATTCGAAAACTGTGAATATTTAGAGATAGGAATAAGAAATCCTGACGATAATTATCGACATATAAATGCTTCTATAAAAACAAGTGTAGATCCAGGTTTGGAGTTCGCAGAAAACCCTGCAGATTATAAAATGACGAGTAATGAATATTTTAAATATCTGGAGAAAAAGAATATAGAAAGAAAATTTGATGTAATTTTTATAGATGGACTGCATAAGGCGAATCAGGTTTATCAGGACATTAATAATAGTCTCAAATATCTTTCAAAGAATGGATTTATTGTTTTGCATGATTGTAACCCTCCAACAGAATGGCATGCACGTGAAAACTATAACTTCCATTTATCACCGGCTGGAAAAGCTTGGAATGGTACAACATGGAAAGCATACGTTTATGCTAGATATCAGCTCAATGTAAATAGCTGTTGTGTAAATAGTGATTGGGGTTTAGGTATTATATCTAAAAAACCTGTATTTACAGAATTACAAAAGCCAAATCTAAATCCATTTTTAGATTACAGCTTTTTAAACGAAAATAGAGATGAACTACTTAACCTTAAAACTTTCGAACAATTTTTAATTGAGTTAAAGTAATAGTATGAAATTATCTATAATCATTGTACACTACAAGACCTTAGAACTAACAAAACGATGTTTAGTTAGTATAAAAAATAGTCTCAATAAAGAAGTTGAAGTTATTGTTGTTGATAATAATTCACAAGACGAAATTCAAAAGGTTATAGAACAAGACTTTCCGACATTTAAACTAATTAAAAAAAAACAAAACGAAGGTTTTGGTCGTGGTTGTAATGAAGGATTACAAATTGCAAAAAATAAAATAGTTCTATTACTGAACTCTGATGCCATTTTAAATCGAAATGTTGTTGAAAGAGCTATAAGTAAGATGAATGAATCTCAATCAATTGGAATAGTAGGGTGTCAAATTGTGAATGAAAATGGTACTCCTCAGAATTACACATCAACTATTGCTAGTTTCAAAGAAGAGCTAAAATCAATTCTAATAATCGACAAAGTTTTCCCAAATATCAAAAGTGAACATAAAGCAATTATGGGATCTTTTATGATGATACGAAAAGAAGCTATTGAGAAATGTGGAATGTTTGACCCAGAATTCTTTCTTTATTCTGAGGAAATCGAATTGTGTTCTCGTTTTCTTCATAATGGTTACCAAATTGTCAAGATTAACAACGGACACATCATACATAAAAACAACGGTTCAATTACAAATTTCGAATATGCTCAAAAACAATCTCTATTATCGAAATATTTATTGTTTTTGAAAGTAAAAGGCTACTTAGGTGTTTTTTCGCTACTTTTTATTTCATTATTAAAAGAGTTTACAAACCTAATCTTCATGTTTTTCATAGATAAAAACTACATTAAAAGTAATATCAAAAATCTAAAACTCAAATTATCTATTTTACCTAAGATAGTAATCATTCCCTTTATCTATTCAAAAGTTTATGATCCAAAATCTAAAAGAATACTAAAACTGAAAAGAAACTAATATGTCTTATAAGGTATTAACTATTGAAATAAAAAATTCAGGTTTGGGAGATCAACTCTTCCATTCGCATTTACCTGAAATCGCAAAAAAAACATTTGGATATAGTAAGGTGCTCATTTCCAAGCACTCGAAAATTAAATTTGATGCTTATAAAAAATTCGTTTGGGATGACAATCCATTTGTAGATGGATATACTGAAGAAAAAGGGATTGGATTTGAAATAAGTCAGTTATTAGAGTTGGTTACTGAACAAGATAATCTCTTAGACATATTAATGATTAAATTCGGACTTGATAATGGCAAAAGACAAAATCAACCAAAAATTTATTACACTCCAAAAATAATTAGTAAACTGAAAGATAAAATAGTCTATGACCCGAATTTCCTTTCTTGGGTTGGTAAAGTAGAATCCGAAGATCTTATGTTATATGCCAAAAAAAAGAAAATTAAATTTAATTACATAATGAAGCTCAGAGAAGGTAAGGTATTGTATGAACCAAATGAAAGTACAACTTTTATTGAAACTAAGACTTTATATGACTTTTGTGATCTTATAGCTTCAGTAAAAAAGATGTATTGCTTAACTTCAGGAACAGCAACAATTGCTGCAGGCTTAAATATATCTTGTATGGTATTTTATGGAGCTGAACAACCTAAAGGGTTTCATCACTTTAAAAGACATGAATATCTGTACGTTAAAAGATTTTTATTGAATAGAATTAAAAGTAGATTTTCGTGAATTCGTAAAAATATGAATACAGTAACCATTGGCATGCCTGTTTATAATGATATCGATTTTATTGAAGAATCTTTAAAGTCGATATTAAACCAAAGTTTCATAAACTTTAAGCTTATAATTTCTGACGATGGAGCAAGCGATGGAAGTGAAATAGTTTGTCAACAGTATGCAAATAAGGATAACCGCATTGAATATGTAAGACAAACAAAAAATTTAGGTATATCTGAAAATATGCAATTTTTGCTGGCTAGAGCCAAATCCAAATATTTTATGTGGGCAGCTGACGATGACCTTTGGCACAAAGATTTTCTAAAAAATACCGTAGAATTACTAGAAAATAATTTAGACTGCATTGTAGCATTTTGCAAGTACGATTTAATTAACGAAAATAAAACACTGATCACACAAATTTCAAAGCCTCATTACAGGAAAGAAAAAACGATTAACCGTTTAAAAACTTTTATTAAAGATTCAGATGATGGGTTTGGTTATGCTTTATTTAAAAGAGAGCAAATATTAGAAGTGAAATTTCCCACATGGTGGTGGATCAACAAAACAACACCTTATAATAATATTTATCCTACCTTATGTTATTATTTAACGAAAGGTAACTACATAGAGTTTACTGATTATTCTCTATTTTATAAGAGAGTCAAATCTGGTGATAATATAAATCACAAAATCATTGGGGAGGGTAATGCTTTTAAAGAAACATTTGCCTTTATACTTAGGAAGTTTAACCTTATTACCTTTTCGTCTAAAGAAATTAGAAAACACGGCGGAATTCCCTTAATGCTGGCTGCGTATCCAAGTTTTTTCTATTATTGGTTTATTAAGCCTTCCGTTAAACAGACAGAACTTGCATTAACTAGTTTTTATAAAAATCGAATAAAAAAATCGTGAAAAAAGTACTTATCATATCTTATTTTTATCCTCCCTCAGGATTTGTTGGCGGAGAAAGGACTGCCTATTGGGTAGATAACCTACATAAATATGATATTTACCCAATTTTAATTACTAGAAATTGGAATGAAAACCAGAATGAGTTAACCGACTTAATCAAAGACAACTCTTTTAAACAAAAATCATCTTCGGAAAAAACAGAAATTTATCTCTATCAAAAACGAAATCTAAGAGATAAGTTGGCTTCTGTAGTTCTACTTCGGAAATTAATTTCGTTAATACAACTTTTTACGAAACACATCTTTCTCCTCAACTCTTCAAATAAATCTTTTCTTAAAGGAGCTATAAATACTATACAAGAACATGATATAAGTCTGATTATAATCTCTGGAAGGCCATTTGAAAACTTTTCTATTGGTAGAAAATTATCTAAACAATTTAATATTCCTTGGATTGCTGATTATCGAGATCAATGGAGTACATACCCCAAGAATAACCTTTCAATTTTAAATAAAATACATCACGAATTTGAAAAATTAAAAGAAAAAAAATACTTGAGTACTGCACATTCTCTTATCTCAACCTCCGAGCTTTGGGCAAGAAGAATCTCAGAATTAACGAATAAACCAAGTCGTGTTATTTTAAATGGATATTCAGTACTTAGCGAAACACCCAAAATCAATGATAAGAAAGAGTTAATAATCACGTACGCTGGCACGCTATATCCTGAACAAGACATCTTTTTGTTTCTTGATGGAATTCAAAATCTACCAAATGTAAAATTAAGATTTATAGGGATTGAAATAAAACCCAATGTCAAAAAACAAGTATCTAAATTTTGTCAAAAAAATAAAATTAATTTGGAGTTAATAAATAGAGTTCCAAAAGATAGACTTTCAAAACATTTAGATGAATCGGACTTCCTCCTCTTAACCTCCTTTAATAATGTAAAAGGATGGGTCCCTGTTAAATGTTATGAATACTATGCATCAGGAGTTCCTCTCTTACTATACCCTGACGATAATGGCGTTATCAAAGAATTTATAACAGAAACAAACTCGGGTTATATTCCTTCGGACAGAAACGAATTAGTCTCTCTACTTGAAAAAGCGATTGAAAACAAAAGTCAGAAAAAATCGAATAATAAAAAAAGAAATAAATTGGCAGGTAATTTTTATTCAAGAGAACATCAAACCTTTCTTTTGGCTGATCTAATAAAATCAATAGAATAAATAGCCTACCTCGCTATCCATAAATTTGGATTATGTCTTTCTATGCCTCCGGTGCTTGTTACCTCGTGAATTTCAAAGTGTACTACTGAAACTTCTCCATTTTTACTCGGAAGTAGTAAACCTATAGGAGATTTAGTGCTTAGTACGGAGCCTTTTGTTACGTAAACCTCTTGCAGATTGGCATAAACGGTTCTGTAGTTTCCATGTTTTACAATTACTACTTTTCCGGCGCCCGATATGTTTAAAACACTGGTTACTTCTCCTTCATAAACACAGCGCACGGTTGCACTTTTTGGCGTGCTAATGTCTAATCCGTTGTTATTTGTAAATACATTTATTAAAGTTGGATGCGGATTTTTACCGTAGTTTTCGGTAACCGTTCCTTTTTCTACAGGCCAAGGAAGTCTGCCGCGGTTGGCTTGAAAACTTTTACCTAATAAATTTTCTTCTTTAGTTGTTAAGAAAGGAGCCGGAACTTCTTCTTTTTCAACTACAGTAGCAGGATTGTTTTTCTTGGCTTTTTCGGCAGCAATTCTTCTTTTTTCAGCTTCTTTTCTTGCCTTCTCTACTCTCTTTTGCTCTGCAATTAATTCTGCTTGTATTGCAGCTCTTATGCGTTCTTCTATTCTTTTCTTTTCTGCTACTTTTTCGAGCAATTGATTGCGTAGACGTGTTTCTTCGGTTTTCAGTTTGAGATAAATTTCTTGTTGTTTTTGCTTTTCAAGAAGAATAACTGCGCGTTCTTCCTTCTTTTTATCTAACAAGAGTTGCTTTTTAACTTTCTCTTCTTCTAATTCTTTGATTTCTGTAGTGAGTAAAAGTTGGTTTTGCTTAATTACATTGAGTTGTTTCTTTTGAATTTCGGCAAGTTTTTCTAAATATAATTTTCTCTTTCGCGCTTCTTCAACAGATTTTGAACTAAATACATACATTAATTTAGAATATTTACTTCTCTTTTTATAGGCGTAGAGTAATAGTTTTCTATACTGTTCTTTGAGTGTGGTAATCTTATTGTCTAGATCAGAAATTGTATTTGACTTTTCTTTAATTTTTAACTCTGCTGTACGAATTTGATTGTCGTAATTTTTTAAAAGTTGCTCTCTACTTCTAATCTGCTGATTAATTAAATTAAGCTGATTTAAGGAAAAAGAAGTATTGCTCGCAGATGTTTCTAATAATACACGCGTAGCTGCAATTTGTTGCTCTAGCTTTTGTTGCTGCTTTTTTAATCGATTTGCGTCTTGCTGACCAAAGTAAACACCCACTCCTACAAAGAGGAAAAGGACAACAGCTATTTTACTTGCATTGCTCATATGAATCAGGTATCGCTAAAAATAACTTTTTTGGTTCATTTATAGTTACCTTATTGTAGTTCAAATCAATAAATAAAGTGTCGTTTGGTGTTTCTACCCTAATTTCGGCTTTATTTGGAACACTATATCCATCTACAAATTGTCTGCTAATAAAATCTACCTTAATGTGCGTGGTGTCGGTCGGACTATCAATAATAATTTTACTTAAATTTTTCGCATCATCGCTTAAATAATATTTGATGTAAACATCAATCGCCTTTTCATCGTCTTTTTCTGCTTTTCGCAATTGTCTTTTGTTATGACTCGCAATAATGTAATTGTAAGGATCATTAATTTGATGGTATTTTTCATCGTCATTCCAACCGATAGGCATACCGAGTAAAAACTCTTCTATATTTTTATGTTCAAAATCTACACCAAAGGTTTTCTTGAGGTAGCTTACAGATTCTACCGTATAGCATTTACCGCGTTTGTCTACCATTTTCAGCGTATCTGGTGTAACCATGGTATTGTAAATAGGAATTCGAGCAAAAGTAATAAATGCATTTAACGCACTATCCTTTCTCATTCTTACATTTGTTTTAAACGATACGTTGTACTCACTATCTTCGTATTTAGAACTAATTTTAGAATAGAAAAACTCTGGTTTTTGTTTAGAAAGCTCAGACAAACGATTGATTAATCGTTGCGTTTTCACTTTTGGTAGTTTTTCTTTTCCGATATCAATTTTAGAACTACTACATCCAACAAGAAATGCACTTATTCCAATCAAAAAAAGTGCTTTAGTAATATATTGGCTCATGTAGTTTTCTTGTTTCAATTTTTTTATCAATACTCTTGTTACTTGTATTTAATCTTTTCGCTTCCTTCCAAGAGAAAACAGCTTTCTCTTCCTCATTTTGCATAAAGTAGAGATCTCCTTGCAAATCTAATGCATTGGCAAAACTAGGTACTTCTTTTAAGATATCTGTTAACAATAGTGATGATTTTTCGTATGCTTGGAGTCGGAAATAAACTCTTGCCAATGTTAATTTATAAGCCAATGATGTTTGCTCTTCTGATTTTATATTTTGCAAACCCGTAAGTGCTTCATTAATTTCAACATTCGCTAACGCACGTTGTGCGCTCCAATCAATCACAAACCCAGAATTTAAGTCTGTAGCTTTGATGGCGTTTTGATACATTTCGTTTCCGACTTTAAACGTTTTATTTGCGTATGCTAATCTTCCTTTTACCATAAAAAAAGTTGCCCTAGTTAAACCGTTTATATCAGATACAATTAGTTCTTCGCCAATTTCTAGTTGCTCTTTACAGCGTTCTTTATTGCCGAGATACAAAGCAGAAATTGCACTGAAAGCATACATTTCTGGAAGATTTGGGTAAATACTTAGTGCTTTATCTGCATCTTCTTGTAACCAGTTATAAAATCCGTACTTCAATTCTGACGACAATAAATTTCTCCACGCCTCATAGCTGTTTGGATTATTCTCTAGTCCTTTTCTTTGGAGCGATAAGCCTTCAAGTATAGCTCCATTTTGCAGTAATATTGGGGCAACTATTGCTTGAAGTTCTGCATCTGCGCTACCAATTGCATCTAGTTTTAGTGCTTCCTTCAAAAGTGTATCTTTCGGCACTGCTTTTAAATACATGGCTGTTTCTAACAAACTCGCTTTTGCTAAACTACTGGCTTGTTCATCTTTAATTAAAACATAAAAACAGCGTTCAAATTTCTTTATTTGTTTGGTATTTATATAATGCTCAGCCAACATAAGTTGTGCACTAATATTAGAAGGATTTTGTTCAACGTCAGCCGCAAGGATGTCAATAAGTTTATCTTGCTCTCCTCTTTCTTGATAAAACTGTACTATTTTATTCAGACTATTTCTGTCTGTAGGATACGCTTCACGCAAAGCAGTAAATTCGGCTTCTACCTCATCTATGCGATTTAATTGTTGCAACAATTCAACTTTCATGAAAGTAATTTCAGGAAACTGTCCCATTAAATCTTGCACCTTTCCCAAGGCAATTACTGCTTCTTTATACTCTCTAGAAAAAACAAGCGCTTGCGAATAGCTGTAGATCAGCTCAGCATTTCTCGGTTCTTTTTCTACTAAAATTTGATAATTTGCTGCACTTTTTTCAAACTCTGCTTTCTCAAACTGAACTTGTGCAACCTCTAAAACATAATGCATATTTGTAGGATCTGCATCTTTGGCGCGCAATAAATAGTCGAGTGCTTCGCTTTGCATATTTTCAGTTGCACTGATTTGGCTCAAGGCATAGAGCACTGCATCGTCTTTCGGATTTTCTTTTAAACATTCCTTTAACCGTTTTTTTGCTTCTACATTATTTCCTGCCAATTTAAGTCTAATGGCTTCATGAAAACGTTCAATGTAAGGAAAATCTGCCTGTGTAAGTGCAAAAACATCGTCTTTAGACTGTGCTAATAAATCACTTTTCTTTGATTTTTTCTCGCGGTTTTGAGCAACTGAAGTAAAACTTACTAAACTTAAGAAGAAAATAATTCCATAAACTATTTTAGTATTTCTACTCATTCATCAATGTTTGTATAATCTCCTATACTCAAATCGCGTGCCTTTCCAGAATATCTAACATTGTTACCAATCATAGAATCTTTAATATTTGCGTCTGTTATTAACGTATTGGTTTGAATATTGGTGTTTGAAACTCTACTATCACTAATTTTACTATTTGCACCTATGCTTACGTGCGGACCAATAACTGCATTTTTAACAACTACATTATCTCCTAAAAAACAAGGTGGAATAATCACAGAGTTGTGCACAACAGAAGATTTAGAAACCATTTGTCTATCTCTTGCTCTATCAAACTCTAAAACACGTTGATTTGTGTGAACAGTAACTATTTTATTTCCGCAATCTAACCATTCTGAAACTTCTCCTGGCTTAAATTTCTTTCCTTTTTCGGTTAATCTTCTTAGCGCATCAGGCAATTGATATTCACCGCCCTTTATAATATTATTATCAATCAAATACTCACATTCTTCTCTAAGTGCTTCTCCTTCTTTGAAATAATAAATCCCTATCATTGCTAAGTCAGAAACAAAGGTTTGTGGTTTTTCAACAAAATCTATAATATCTCCGGCTCGGTTCATTTTTATCACACCAAAAGCACTAGGATCCTCAATTTGCTTTACCCACAAAATTCCGTCAGAGGCAGGATCAATTTTAAAATCTGCTTTAAATAAAGTATCTGCAAAAGCAACAACTGTTGGGCCTTCTAATTTCTCTTTGGCACACAATACAGCATGCGCCGTTCCTAAAGGCTCAGTTTGGTGGTAGATAGAACCTTTTGCGCCTAGGCTAGTAGCAACTTCGAGCAATTCTTTCTCTACAGCTGCACCAAAGTCGCCAATAACAAAGGCAATTTCTGTGATAGGATCACTACAAACAGCAGCAATATCTTCTACTAAACGGTGTACAATTGGTTTTCCTCCAACAGGAACTAATGGTTTTGGTACAGTTAAGGTATGTGGTCTGAGACGAGATCCTCGCCCAGCCATAGGTACAATAATTTTCATAATCTTTTTATTTCACGCCAGTACTACCAAAACCACCTTCACCTCTATCGGTTTCAGATAAACTTTCGGTTTCTTTCCACTGCGCTTGTTCAAATTTAGCAAAAACAACTTGTGCTATGCGTTCTCCATCTTTAATCTCAAAATCTTCTTGTGATAAGTTAATTAATATCACACCAACTTCTCCTCTGTAATCCGCATCAATAGTACCTGGAGCGTTTAATACAGTTATTCCCTTTTTCAATGCCAAACCAGATCTTGGTCTAACCTGCGCCTCAAAACCAGCAGGAATTTCTAAGTATAAACCTGTTTTAACCAAAACACGATCGAAGGGTTTTAATGTTATGGAGGTAGCTAGATTTGCGCGAATATCTACACCCGCAGAAGCTTTCGTTTCATAGTTTGGAAGACTGTGTTTAGACTTATTAATTACTTTCACTAACATAGTAAACAAAAGTAACAAAAAAGTAAGTATTCTAAAGCGTTAAAAGAATATAAAACCCACACCTTACGATAGATGTGGGTTCCTTTATAAATTTTAATTTAGGTGGCAAAATAGAAACGATCCTTTTGCATTTTTCGTTGCATTTCCTTTCAAAAACGACGAAAAATCAATTTTTAATTCACTTTTCTATTCAAATTAATAATCTCAAACTACTTTTGTAACTATGCGCTTATTAGTTATAGTAGTTATTTTAGTTGGAGGAATAGTAACGGCATATTTGATGACCAAAGAGTCTCAAGAGAAGGAAAGACTTGCGGTGATACAACCGAAAGATATTATTAAAGATGTGGTTGCAGAAGATCTAAGAACGGTTGGGGTTGGACACAGAATTGGAACGTTTAGCTTTGAAAACCAGTACAACAAACAAATATCTTTAGAAGATGTAAAGGGAAAAGTCTTTGTTGCAGAATATTTTTTTACAACATGCGGTACAATTTGTCCGATTATGACAAAAGAAATGATGCGCGTTCAGGATAAATTTAGAGGAAATAAAGAAGTCGCAATTTTAAGTTTTACCGTTGATCCTGAATACGATAACAGCACTATTTTAAGAGAATATGCAGAAGCTCATAATGCAGAGAAAGACCAATGGCATTTCTTAACAGGAAGTAAAGAAGATTTATACCGCGTAGCGCGACGCTCCTTTTTTGTACTCAAACCTGCTGAAGCAAGAAATTTAGGTGATGCAGGATCCGACTTTATACACACTAATAATTTTGTACTTGTAGATCAAAACTTAAGAATACGCGGAAAAGGATTCTATGACGGAACATCTACGGAAGACGTAGATCTTCTTATGAAGCACATGGAGTTGCTTTTAGCGGAAAATTAGGCACAAAAAAAAGGTTACTTCCGCAACCTTCGTTTTTAATTAAAATATTTTTTACAGTGCTGCAACGTCGCTTTCTTCAACAGTTGTTGTTGCATCTCCGTAAGCGTCACAATGTGCACCTTTAGAGCTTCCACAAGATGATAATACTGTTGCCAAAGTAATTCCAATTATAGCGAAGGAAAGTAATTTTTTCATAATCTTTTAAGTTTTATTCCGTTGATATTTGTGGTTCAAAGATATAAATAAAACGCAAATTGAATAGATTTATTTTACTACACGTAGTTGTGAATAACTTGAAAACGTGTATTTTGAGCAACTTTTAAAGAAATTATTTGAAGACAATCCTTTTCATATCACTTCTAATAACTTGCAGCGCATTGGGTCAAAAAATGCGCATAAGTTCTTTTGAAAACGCAACTCCAGAACGCGCTAATGTTTTGTATAAAAAGGACTTCAAAGATTCTTTATCTGTTTTAAAGAGTTTAAGAGAAGCCCGATTATTTGATATAGAACAAGGGTATGCGTTGGCAAATATAGATGCAATTGAATGGACCAATAAATCTGCTCACGTGCATTATTTTAAAGGAGAAAAATTCAAAACAATTCAATTAACTGTTCTAGAAGAAGACAAAGCATGGTTATTTAAATCTACTGGAATGACCGAAAAGTTGATCAAAAATCTGCCTTTTAAAAGTAACGACCTCAAACAACTCATCAAAAAATCTTTAATCTACGCAGAAAACAACGGCTATCCTTTTGCCAAAATTGAACTCACAGATGCGTCTTTTAAAGAAGGCAATTTGTATGTTTCTCTTACAATAAACAAAGGCCCGAAAATGATATTCGATGAAATCATTTTAAAAGGAGACTCTAGTATCGCTAAAAAATACTTGGTTAATTATATAAATATAAAAGAAAACGATAATTATTCTGAGTTGAAACTTAGGCAAATATCTAATCGTATTCAGCAACTTCCATTTTTAAAAGAAATTAAAGCACACGAGGTATTGTTTACACCAAAAGGCGTTAAACTGTACCTCTATTTAGAAAGTATTCCGGTAAGTAATATTAATGGTATTGTAGGTTTACAACAAGATCCTACTACTTTTCAATCTCGATTAACAGGAGAAATTCAACTTAAACTTCAAAATGTGTTGAAACGTGGAGAACTACTTTCATTTAACTGGAGAAGTATACAGCCCGAAACTCAGCAGTTAAATGTACTTGTTAATTATCCTTTTTTACTGAATAGTCCTTTTGGCCTAGATGCTGGATTTGATTTATACAAAAGAGATTCTACGTTCTTAACTACAAAAACGCAACTAGGAACGCAATATTTCTTATCTGGTGGTAACTATCTAAAAGCGTTTTACGAAGCAGATATTTCTAATTTATTATCAGGAGCAAGCAATGGAACAAGCAATTTAAAGCTGAGTAATGTTCGGGTAAATAATTATGGAATCGGGCTTTACAGAAGAAGGTTAGATTATATTCAAAATCCACGGAAAGGTCTTATTCTAGATATGAAAGGAAGCGTTGGCTTGAGAAATTCTAGTAGTTTAGATTCTACCGCTACAGAAAAATCTACAACGTACAAATTCGAAACTGAAATTGATTGGTACATTCCGCTAGCTAAAAGACATGTGCTGCGTGTAAACAACAAAACGGCAAGTTATTATGCAGAGGAGATTTTCTTTAATGAATTGTATCGGTTTGGCGGACTAAAATCTCAACGTGGATTTAATGAAGAAGAATTATTTGCAACAACGTTCAGTTTAACGCGTTTAGAATATCGTTTTATCGTAGATAAAGATGCACATGCTTTTGCTTTTTACGACCAGTCTTTTTATGAAAATAACTCAGACAAATATTATCAAGATAATCCAATAGGGTTTGGACTCGGATTTAGTTTTGGAACAAACATTGGAATCTTCTCCTTATCCTACGCGTTAGGAAAGCAATTTGACAACCCTATACTGCTTAGAGAAGGAAAAGTGCATTTCGGATACATTGCATATTTTTAATACTGCACTGTGCTTTCTTACTTTGTGATTACATCGTAAAGTTCATCAATCATACCTCTGCTGTAATCTGTTAAATTTGGTATTGAATACATAATAAGAACTAAATCTTGCTCTATAAGTTGTTCTTTTGTAAGTTTTGTGAGCGGAATTTCAACACTGTTGGCATCATAATTCACACGGTTATAATACCTGTACTCAGAGTTCACTCCAAAATATGTTTTTCGCAAATTCGTCCAAGAAATCACATCAAAATAACTATCGCTGTTCACGATTACTTTTAAATCGTTTTTAGGAGAATTCGCTTGTATCTCTACCATTCTCAATGCAGTATCTTTGTACTTGAAGTATAAATTTGCCGTATTCAACAAATCCATGTCTAAGGCTAACTGTTTGTGAGAAGACGATAATTTCCAACGGGGAAAATTGATTTTTTCTTTAATTGACGTTGTGCTCAAAAAATGCAATAAAGAATCTAGCGCTAAAGTAGCTCCGTATTGATTCCAATGAATACCTCCAGAACCAAATAATGGTCTTTCTACTGTTTCTTTCATCTCCAAAAACCAATCGTCGAAATTAATGTAATTTAAATCAGACATTTTATAGAGACTATCAATTACAGCCAGATTGCTCCACCGGTTTGTTCTAAAAAAATGAGCTTTCACTTTATCTACATAATAATGTCCTTTTGATGGCGTAATTACAGATACGATTTCTGTATTATATTTTGCTAGTGTATCTCTTACCACCTTTAGCTTACGGAGTCTTTCTGCATTCACATCCCAACCTTCAAAACCCATTTCGTCAGAATAATTGTACATATAAAATCTAAAAAATTGACCTTCATAATAATACACATCTCCTGCATGCAAGGTATCATACATCCAAAAATCGAGCTGATTTCTGAGTCGTACAAACGGCGCTCTTGCAAAGAAATTATCTTTTAAATTCTTTTGAAAAGAATCTTGATACGCTCCTGTTTTAATAGAGTTAAAAGACAAAGGAAGCTGTTCTGTTTTTAAAAAAACACCACCTAAGGTTTTATAACTACCCACTTTAAACACGTGTAATACAGCCGGTATAAGTAGAAGTGCGAGCACCAAAACGTACAATCCTTTCTTTATATTAAATTTCTGCTGCTCCATTAAAATCTATAATAAATAAATGGATTAAAGTCTGACGATAAAATAAAACTAAGGCTCAAAATATAAATTACACCTGAAACGCAAATTAGCAGGGTATGACTCAAAACACTAAATTGAGGCGCCGTGTAAAGTTGTATTGCTTTTCTGAACAGCGGAAACAAACCAAAAAAACAAAAAATAAATGCAATGCATAAAGTTGTTATGAATTGCAATTGATAATTTCCGAATGAAACGGATGAAAAATCCCATAATTTTTGCCAAAACTGAAACGCAACATCAATATCTTCTATTTTAAAAACAACCCAACCGTGCATCACAATTAGGAAAGTAATAAGAATAGAAAAGCTTCCTATTCGTTTATATATTTTGTTCAAAAACAAACGTTCTAACACTAAAAATAAACCGTGAAAACATCCCCAGAAAATAAAGTTCCAAGATGCTCCGTGCCACAAGCCAGAAAGTAAAAATACAAGTACTAAATTTCTATAAAGAAGTGCCTTGCTTCCTTTGTTTCCTCCAAGTGGAATGTAGAGGTAATTTTTCATGAAATCTCCCAAGGTAATGTGCCATCTCCTCCAAAAATCAGTAATACTTTTTGAGATATACGGCATGTTAAAATTCTCTGGAAAAGAAAACCCGAGTATTCTTCCTAATCCGATAGCCATATCTGAATATCCTGAAAAATCAAAATAGATTTGAAAAGTATAAGCCAGTATCACCAACCAAGCTGTAAGGGTGTTTTCTGGCACTAAAAAACCGGATTGTAATGTTCCCATATACTGATCTACATAGGCACCTAAGACATTTGCAATTAGTACTTTTTTTGCCAAACCCACACAAAAACGATATACGCCAATTAGTCTGTCATCTGCTTTCGGGTTGCGTTGTTCTAATTCTTTTGCAATTGTATTGTAACGTACTATTGGTCCGGCAATCATCTGCGGAAACAACATGATATACAAAACGTAGTTACTTAATTTTTGCTGTGGAATGGCATTTTTTCTATAAACATCAATTGAATAAGTTAACGTTTGAAATGTATAAAACGAAATACCAATAGGAAGTGCAACCTGCACCCAAGCAATTTGTTCTATGCCTAGCGTATTTAGTGCCTGATTGAAATTATCAATAAAGAAATTAGCATACTTAAAATAAGTAAGCAAACCGAGGTTCATAAATAGCGAGAGCAACAACCATTTTTTTCTTGTAGTACCTATTGAATTATGCAGTTGCTGCACAAGGTAAAAATCTATTATTGTTGAGATTAATAATATAAATATAAACAGCGGAGCTCCCCATGCATAGAATAGAATACTGCTTACTAAAAGCACTGCATTTTTAAATTTAGTAGGCGTAAAAAAGTAAAGCGCGAGAAATATCGGTAGAAAAAAGAGTAAAAATACGACAGACGAAAATACCATCTACCTCAGCTTCTATTTAGAAAACTTGTATTTAATTATACAGAAAATAGCACGAAACCCGTCTTTCCAGCCAATTTTTTTACCCTCCTCGTAAGTTCTTCCGTAATAAGAAATACCTACCTCATAAATTCGAATATTTTTAACTTTTGCAAGCTTCGCAGTTATTTCAGGTTCTATACCAAACCTTCTTTCTTTGATATCAATATTTTTTGCAATTGACGTTCTAATCAATTTATAACACGTTTCCATATCTGTTAGATTTAGATTCGTCATCATATTAGAGAACCGCGTGAGAAATTTATTTCCTATGGAGTGCCAATAAAACAAAATACGATGTGGATTAGCACCTACAAAACGAGAGCCATAAACTACATCTGCATTATCCATAAAAACGGGCTTCAATAGCTGATTGTATTCATGCGGATCATACTCAAGGTCTGCATCTTGTACAATAATATAATCTCCAGTTGCTTCTTGAATTGCTCTGTTAATTGCTGCTCCTTTTCCTTTATTCTTTTCTTGAGAATAGAACCGAATGTCCATTTGAGGATGTTCTTTAATATACTGTTCAACAATTTCTACTGTTTTATCGGTAGAGCAATCGTTTACAATTATAATTTCTTTTTGAATAGATTGGAGCAATTCAACCTCATCTACTTTATCTAAAATAGACTTAATAGTGTTTTGCTCGTTATATGCAGGAATAAGTATAGAAAGTTTTTGAATCATTGCAGATTAGTTCAATTTCATTTCAGGAACACGGGCTGGCACTACTAAATCTCCTTCAGTAGCTGCTACAATTTCTTCTACAGAAACACCCGGAGCTCTTTCTAGTAAATGAAACTTATCGTCTTTTATTTCTAAAACAGCAAGATTTGTAACTACACGTGTAACACAACCTACACCTGTTAACGGCAAAGAACATTTTTTAAGGATTTTGGATTCTCCTTTTTTATTGGTGTGCATCATGGCAACAATAATGTTTTCTGCAGAGGCAACTAAATCCATTGCACCACCCATTCCTTTCACCATTTTTCCTGGAATTTTCCAATTGGCAATATCTCCGTTTTGGGCAACTTCCATTGCTCCAAGAACAGTCAATTGTACGTGTTTACCACGAATCATGGCAAAACTTGTTGCAGAATCAAAATAAACAGCGCCTTTTGTTGCAGTAATTGTTTGCTTTCCAGCATTAATTAAATCTGCATCTTCTTCTCCCTCAAAAGGAAAAGGACCCATACCTAATATTCCATTTTCTGATTGAAACTCAACTTCTATACCTTCTGGAATATAGTTAGCAACCAAAGTTGGAATACCAATTCCTAAATTGACGTACCAACCATCTTTTAATTCTTGCGCAATGCGCTTTGCAATACCTGTTTTATCCAATGCCATATTTTACTAATGATATTCTAGGCTAAAATAGTATTTTCTGCGGATTTGTAGATCATTTACTTTCTTGTTACCCATAAAAAAGAGGACCAAGTAAATTGAACTAATTTACATTAACTACTATTATACACCAAGTCTAAAGAGAATAAGGTTCTTTTTAATTGTATTGATTATGAAACATTTGAGAAAGATTTAAACTTATTTCGATATGATGCGTTAAGCTTCTATGATAAACGAAATTGAGCGTCTTTCAGAAAAAAAAAGGTACATCTTGTTTCTAGATTTGTATACCGACGCTTTGGAAGATATTCATTTCGGAGATCAGAGATTTATTAAACGCCTGTCAACTTCTTATTTCAACGATGTGAAAGCGCTTTGTTCTGGTAAACTAAACCTTAACGAAGATCTATTTAATGAAGTGTATGCGGAAGAATTTTCAAACTTAATTGATTTAATAAATCCTATAGTAATTGAATTAAGACGCGATATTTCTCTGTTGGATAAAAACACGAGAAATGTTGTATTTGCGAGTTACTATTTTCTTTGCTCTTTAGCCGATGAAAAAAGAATTTTTGAAGGAGAATTAGCTGTTGTTTCTGCCATTTTCTGTCTGATTAACGTATTAAAAGACACGAATAAACTGAGCGATGAAGAATTAGTTGTGAATATTTATGCCTTGCAGAATAGGTGAGTTACTTCTTTAGAATCACAAATTCTATTCTTCTATTTTTATCTCTACCCCACTTGTATTTGTTTGAAGCTATAGGTGCAGAAGATCCATAACCTTTCCAACTGAGCTGAGCTGCATTTGCTCCATTTGAAATCAAAAAATTATAAACGGCTTCTGCGCGTTGTTTAGAAAGTAAAATATTTAACTCATCTAAACCAGACCTATCTGTGTGTCCGCCAATTTCTGCTTTCAAAGCTTGATTTTCTTTTAATACTTTCAATACAATAGCTAAATCTTGCTTGGCGTTTTCTGGAATTTCAATACTATTTGGTGCAAATTGAACAGAATCTAATACAACCGCTTTTCCGATCTCTATTTCATTTATACTATCCAATAAATGCGTAATCTTATATTTTCTATCGGTTAATTTTTCAGAAATACCACTATCGTTGGTATCATCTACCAATTTATCTAGGTTATCTACTTTTTTTTCTAAAATCTTTACTTCAATTCTACGGTTCCCCGCTCGTGTAGATTTATATCTGTTAGAATATAAAGGCTTATTTGGACCATACCCCTTATAACTTATTCTTTCTTTAGAAATACCTGCTTCAATTAAGTAATCGTAAACAAACTTGGCACGTTGCGCAGAAATCTGCACATTTTTTGCGTAAGAACCAGAATTATCTGTATACCCACCAATCTCAACTTTCAACTCTTTTTGATCAGATAATGCCGTAATTAGATTCATTAAATCTACATTGTTTTGAGGGTTTAAAAACGTGCTTTTTCCCGACTCAAATTTTACATTGTGCATCACAATATCAAACCCAACCGGAATACTTTCTGGCACATAAACCAAGTGCTCAACATCTACAAATATTTCAGAGCTATCTATTACTTCTGGCATAGGCGGACAAATACGGTTTCCTAGCGTATCTGTAATTATAAATTCGTCATAAGGCTCAAAATTCTTTATTGTTTCTCGTATTTTTTGGTAGCGCGGAGAGTTATTCGCTCCATCTGTATTGATGTCCCAATAATTTACAGCATCGTATTTAGACATTCCACAGAATTGTCTTAAAGTAAGTGCCGAAAGTAGTCCAGATGCATGCCAGCCATTCCAACAGTGTAAATAAACCGGACCAACACTGTCGTTTATCGCAGATTGATATACGAGTTTAAGCATTTCATAAATGTGCTTTTCATCGTAATAATCATATTGGTAATAATTCATCTCATTCCACCCGTCATTCGCACAAGCGCAGGTATCACTTTGTGCTGCCGTTTCCCAATTTTCTTTGTAGAGATAAACCGATGCCGAAAAACCTTCTTGACACAAATTTCTTATTCCGTCTGGAGGTAGAGGGTTGTGATTGTTTCTCTTGTTTTCTTTGTGATAATAATTGTTTGCTCCTCCTCGATAAGCAACTCCATAAAGAATAGGTCTCAGATTTCTAGCTCCATAAAGAGAGTCAAATCCATTTCCCTTATTATCTACAACTTTATAGGTAAGATCTCCGCCATTATATCTGTCTTTAAAATACTCTGGTGAAAGAGCAAAAGCAGGTTCTAAACTAAGAATAGAATCAATGTATTGTTTCCGTAACGCACTACTATCTTCAAAAGATGAAATGACTAACTCTTCGGGCTGCCCCAAAAGACACATGCTAGAGCATAAAGCAATTATTAAACTTATTTTGTTTCTCACGAATGTAAAATTAATGGACAAAGCGCAAATATAAAAGTCGATTACTCAAAGTTTTAAACAACTTACTTTGTATTTATTATATGTGGTAGTTTATTGAAAATTTGTAACTATTTATTGTTCCAATTCGTCATGGTTAACCCCAAACCGATAGACACAAAATCTTTTATAAAGTTGGTACTCATTTCTATTCTTTCTGGTAAATCGAGTGCTTCACTTTTTTTCCATTCTCCCAAAACATACTCTGCTTGTCTTCCCGGATAGAAATCATTGTCTATTCCAAACTTTAAACGCGCATATTTAGGAGAATTTAATACCGCTTGAATATCTTTCAAACCGTTATGTCCGGCATCAGAACCTTTCCCTTTTAATCTTAAAACGCCGAAGGGTAAAGAAATATCATCTACAATTACCATTAAATTTTCAACAGGAATTTTTTCTTGTTTTAGCCAATAATTCACTGCTTTTCCGCTCAAATTCATAAAAGTACTTGGTTTCAAAAGAAAAACAGTTCTTCCTTTCCATTTTGCTTCGGCTAGTTCTCCATGTTTTTGACTAGAAAATTCAACCCCACGCAGTTTTGCAAATGCATCTACAACTTTAAAACCGATATTGTGTCTAGTATTTTCGTACTTCGCTCCAGGATTTCCTAATCCAACAATTAGATATTTCATTCTTCCGCTTTTGACAAAGATATTGGTTTAGTTCTGTTCTTTAAAGCAAATTTAGGTATTCTCTGGTTCAATACGTAGAAGAAGTGCTTTGTTGCTGTTCAAACTTTGCTACTAAATGTCATTTTAAACTGAATTCTTGTTTGAAGCCAAATTTTTTAAAGATTTTAACGATATTTACGGCTTACAGAAAGAAATTGCGATGGATTTAAACAAACAATTACTAGAAAAACGCGAAGCTTCTTCTTTAGGAGGTGGTAAAGAAAGAATCGAAAAGCAACATGCAAAAAGCAAGTTAACGGCAAGAGAAAGAATAGATTTACTCTTAGACGAAGGTTCTTTTAACGAATTAGGTATGTTTGTTGAGCACCGTTCTACCAGTTTTGGATTGGATAAATCATTAATCCCTGGAGATGGAGTTGTTACGGGTTATGGAACAATTCATGGCAGAACAATTTATGTTTTTTCGCAAGATTTTACGGTTTTAGGAGGTTCATTGTCTGAAACTCATGCAGAGAAAATTTGCAAAGTGATGGATCTTGCCATGAAAAATAAAGCGCCGATTATTGGTTTAAATGATTCTGGTGGAGCACGTATACAAGAAGGTGTAGTTTCTTTGGCCGGATATGCAGATATTTTTTATAGAAATACCTTGGCATCTGGTGTGATCCCACAGCTTTCTGTAGTAATGGGACCCTGTGCCGGTGGAGCAGTTTACTCTCCTGCTTTAACCGATTTTATCTTTATGGTAGAAGATACTTCGTATATGTTTGTAACCGGACCTAACGTTGTAAAAACAGTTACCCACGAAGAAGTAACTTCTGAAGATTTAGGTGGAGCAAAAGCGCATGCAGAAAAATCGGGTGTGAATCATTTCACAAGTGCAAACGATGTAACAACCTTGAAAGAAGTGAGAGATTTGATGAGTTACTTGCCTCAGAATAACGATACACTTGCGCCAACAACGAAAGATTTTAAATTCAACACAAGTAAACTTAAAAATATAGAATCTATCTTACCAGATAACTCTACGTTACCGTATGATATGCGCGAGGTGATAGAAAACATCATTGATGATGAGAGTTTTAGAGAAGTACACAAAGATTTTGCTAAAAATATAGTAGTTGGTTTTGCACGATTAGAAGGCAGAACAATAGGTGTTGTTGCCAATCAACCGGCTTCGATGGCAGGTGTTTTAGATATCGACTCTTCTAGAAAAGGTGCACGTTTTGTACGTTTTTGTGATGCGTTTAATATTCCGTTGCTCTGCGTAGAAGATGTACCCGGATTTTTACCTGGAACAGATCAAGAATGGAGAGGAATAATCTCTCATGGAGCTAAATTATTGTATGCTTTTTCTGAAGCTACTGTACCAAGAGTTACGGTAATTACTAGAAAGGCTTATGGTGGAGCATTTGATGTAATGAACTCTAAAAATATTGGTGCAGATCTTAATTTTGCTTGGCCAACCGCCGAGATTGCAGTTATGGGAGCAAAAGGAGCTGCAGAAATTATTTTTAAACGAGAAATTTCTAAAGCAGAGAAACCAGAAGAAAAGTGGTTAGAAAAAGAGCAGGAGTACGCCGAGAAATTTGCAAACCCTTACGCTGCAGCCAAACGAGGGTTTATTGATGAAGTTATTTTACCTTCTGAAACACGTAGTAAATTAGTTGCAGCCTTTAAAATGTTAGAAAATAAGCAAGAAGAATTACCAAAAAAGAAACATGGTAATATTCCGATGTAGGATTGTTATACTTCGTAATAAGTAACTTAATAAACCTAAACGGCAGACTGAGTTTCTAGCCTGCCCAAATCAAACCTTGCGAAGAAAAAAATCCCCCACTCAAATTGATGAATGGGGATTAGAAAATGACTTTCAATAATTCTTACTCTTTTCTTTCAATCTTAATTTCTATTTCTTGCGTACTATTTGGCAAGGCTTTAGAAATAAACTTCATTTCTTTGCGTTTATGTTGTTCTACGTCATATTTTCCGCTGATATCAAAGGCAAAATAATCGAGTGCGTCTAAATCTTCTCCATCGCAATTATCGCAAGTTACGAAGTAGTTGAGTACAAAGGTTTTGCCTTTATCTTGAAATTGCCATTCTAACACCGCATCTAAGGTGTCTTGTGCTTGCCAAGTGAGTTGCGGAACTTCTTCATAGATGTCTGTAGGTTTAACAATATCTGTATTTTCTGCTACTAGCCATTCTCCTAAAATATTTTGCGCTTCTCCGTTTACAGTAAGTTCTTTTACTATCCAAGTTTCTCCTTTTTCTAAGCGTTTAGAAAAGCGTTTTTCTTTGTTGCAAGAAATCAAGAAGGCTGTTAGTACTATACTTATAAAAATAATCTGTTTCATAATTTTAGTTTTTAATTATTACGTGCACCGTCTACCACTATTTTGTTGGTGAAGTTACCGTTGGCAGTTTCTGTAATTAAGGTATATACACCTGGTTGTAAACCATTAAAAATAACCTTTGCTCCGTCTTGCTTAAATAGCTCATACGTTACAGGTACTTCTCTCCCCGAGATATCATACATTCTAAAGTTTAGAATATTTGTTTCTTTTGAGAATTTAATGTTTACAAAATTGGATGTTGGGTTGGGGTAGATATTTAGTTTTAATTCATCTAATTTTTGCCTTTCTTGTTCTTCTCTCACCTCCATTCTTTCAACAGCTCTTTTGGAAGGTATGTTTGCAGAATATCTTGGAAAATTTTCATCTCCTTCTCCTAAACAAAAATCTCTTACAAAGTCACCATCTGCTCGTGGCATAGGTTGAGAAAAATCAAGTGGTGATTTAATCCCTAATGTTATTTCTGGTGAGACTGTGGCTTCAGGCATTACTCTAACCAAATTTCCACCATAAATTTCTGCACTGTAACCATTTGTTGTTGAAATATCGCCATAAATTTTGACTTCATCCCAACCATAACATGTGTAGTTATTTCCAATTAATTGACAGCCGTCGACTTCTGTGCCGTCGAAAGTTGTAAAATCTAAACTTAAGTTTTCAAAATAACTGTCATAATTATTAGGTGAGACAGGAACGTTACTTTCTATGATAGAATCTAACCATTCAATATCACTAATATCATATGTGAAAATATTCGTTGCAGTAATATTTTCTCCTTTTTCATCTAAATCATTATATACGACATCAACAATAATTTTCATTTTTATTGTGAAATTATTTAGTTTACTACCCCTAAAATCGTTGTTAAAAATAATTGACTCAGGTTGCGGGTTATCTTGATAATAATAATCACTCACTGTAGCAATAGAATAAAAATTACTTTTAACAGCATCAATTGGATAAAATTCAGATTCAAAAATTAAAGTGTCTTTGGAATATTGTTCTTTAGGCAAATTTAAAGGTATATCTTGGCAGGAATTTGAAGAACCAAATAAATCTTGATTGCAATAATTATTACCATTATTAAAACCATTTCCATTGGATACAACTATTGGATAGTATCCTTCATCTGTTTCAACATCCATAGAAGTTAGATTCGCTGTAAAATATGGGTCAATATATAAATTAGAAGGCAAATTTGTATCATTTTTAACTTCAGCTTCAATAATAAAAGCTATTGAGATATCATGTGATTTGATATTTATATCATTTAGAACGTAATAAACATCCTCTGCTAGTTCAAACTGATATATACTAGACCAAGATTGATAAGCAGCAAAAAAATGATCTGCATTTGTTCCTATTTCTGCTACTTGCTCCCAAAGACCCCACGGCAAAAGAATAAAAGGGTCATCATCGATTTCATAGTACGATGCAAAAAAGTTAAGACTGTCTGTTCTTTTGAATGCATTTATTTTTGGCGTATTTAATAATGCAAAATTACCCAAGGCTTCATTATATATTGGATATTCAAGTGCTTTAGTTACTGTTGGAGTGCCTGTTCCGTCAGATCCATAACTACCTGGAGTATAAATCTCAGGTACGGAAACAGTATGAAAGTTACGTATTGTTCCTTTCATCCTTGTTTCTGTAAAGCTAGCTGTAGGAGCTTTTGGTTTTTCAGGGGTTTCTTGTTCTTCAAAATTTTTAGATATCAATGCATCTGCTTGCTTTCCTAAAATTTTCTTAAATTCGTCTGTTACTTTCTTTCCATATTTTTTTAAGGCACCTGAATCTGAAGCAATATTTGCTATTGGCACTAAATCTGAAGCCCATGTAACTACATCTCCAAACCAAGACATACCCACTAAAGAACCTACACCTGCGGTTAATCCCGAAATCAGAATATTTTTAGCAATTTTTGCAACTACAATGTTTCTTTTTACTTTTTTATTATGCTCATTAACCGCTGCTAGCGTTGAATCATAATATTCCATTCTTTCAATGTAATCATCTATCAAGTCTTCCATTACTTTGTACATTACAATTTGTTCGTCGAATGTTTCATTTGTACCGGGGTGACTAAAATTGGTGAAAAAATCCTCGGTAGCTAAGCTACTACCATCTGCAATATTCTCTTCAGTAATAGTGATGGATCTCGCTAATATATCCATTTGCATTTCCTGTAAAAATTCAAAAGATAACTGTATGTCAGACGGATAATAGCAAACACAAGGATCATAAGCAATTTGAAAATCTGCACTGAACCAGCGGGGTGAGTTGGGATGCAAAGCCATGGATGTTGACAGTGTAATATCTGTAGGTTGATCTAAACTCTTGTCTTTACCGGCAGTTAATCTTAAAAGACCATTTTTATTTCCATCACCAATTTTAAGATTTATTTTAATACCATCAAAAGTCATACTATTGACTATTGGCGATATACCATACGTACCAAACACTCTTAAAATACCCGTAAAGCGGTTATAAAGAAAGATGTATGGTAGGTCTGGATTAGAAAGTTCAAAAGGGTTATCTGTTAAATCTGGAAAGTATCCTAAATTCATACTCATCAATTCCCAGCCATTTTCTGGTGTGAGTTTTGGCCCGTCGTCTATATAACTATAATACGGATCTGGCATATTAGTAAAATGCGTTATCATACTTGGATAATCATTCAACATATTTTGCAATGGAACATTAACCTCATCATACCAGTTAAATTGGTTTAAAAAACGTTGATCTTCTGTTACGGTATTTCCGTTAACATTAGTTTTCGGTAATGTGCTATTTGATGGGTTATTTGGATTGGTACTAACCTCATTAATACAATTGTTTTGCGCAAAACTACTTGTACTGAATAACAACAGTAAGATTATTTTTGTATATAAATTCATAATATTTTTTTTAGCTTAATTTTCTCCCTAAATAATAATGTGCTGTTCTTTGTAGATTTGTACTCATCGGAATTACAGAAAAATCCATTACAAATACTCCGTCAATTTTATACTCGATGAAGCCTTCAAATTGATGGTGTTGATTAGAATACGTGTCACATATCAGCGCGCGGTAATTAGTTTGCATAAAACCAAAATTATCAGACCGTTGAAAGTTTACCACATCCAATCCATTGCCGTCAATGTTTGAAATATCAACATGATTATTGCCTGCACTGGACACAATGTAATCTATATTCACTTCAAAACTATCTATACTATTTAAAGCTGCTACACGGTAGGTACCTTCTAAAAAGGTGTTATTATTTTCAAAATAAGCATCATCATAAGCACTCATCGTTTGCACATAAAAGCTTTTGTGTATAGAATCGTATCCATCATCATTGGGTAAACAAATACTGTTTGGGTTTTTCTTTACCACCAAAGAAACATCAATGGTTTGCCCAGCCCAAACGTCAGAAAAATAGCGTCCAAATTCTTTTTCAGTAATCACCTCATTACCCAAATACCATGTATATTCTGCATTCTCTTCTAATGCTTTAAATATTACATTTTTGGTGTGAAAAATAGTGTCTGTATTTGTTCCCAAAGGGTCAAACTGTGGCAATGCTTCTTGCTCGCGTATTTCAAAATCTGCTGAAATTTCCTTAGCACAATCGCAATCTTCTTTTGGGTTAATTAATTGGGGCTGCTCTTTTCTACATCCAAAAATAATTACACCTAATGTAAAAAAAGCAAGTGTGTATTTTATCCAACTATTCATTTTCCAAAGTTTTTAAGCGTTCTTCTAATTGTAGGATATACAGTGTAAGTTCTTCTACTTTCTCAACTAAAACGCGGTTTATTTCGCCAATGTCGGCTCCGTTTTCTTCTACCTCTTCTGCTGTTGGCATGTTTGGTAAATGTTTTTGTTCTGCTATAAACGTTCTTAACTCGTTAAAAGTTAGTAAATTATAATTAGATTCAAAAACATAATCTGGAAAAGGGTTTAATGTAGTTATATATCTGCGGGCGTAAACGTGCCCATTACCCGTTACACCAAAGTTGGCAACGTTATCATTGGTTCCAAAACCTTGAATTAAATAATTGTTATCATTAGTTACACGGAGTCGCAATGCATAATGATTGGCGCCTGTAGTTCTAATGCTCAATCCATTATCGCTTCCGCCAATGTTAAACTTAGCAAATTTATCAGATGCATTTACACCATTCATACCCGTGGTAGTTATTCTATTAAAAGCACTCAAAAAATGTAAACCAATACCCGGTACTGAGAGGGTCATGTTCCCTTGCTCTCTATTTACAATGGTTAGGTTGTTATTTGCCATCATAAAGGTTGCTCCATCAAGAGCTCCTCTGCCCGTTGTGCTATTAGTTAAACCAATACGAGCCGTTTTACCATAGTTTAAGCCAGATTTTGCATTGTTAGCTTCTAAACTCTCTTGCTCATAATTGATAATTAAACTATTTGGACCACCACTGCCCAAAGGTGCTACTATATAATCTACCACACCATGTACTTGCAAGTTAAAATTGGGTAAGGGATTATTTGCCATTGTGTTAGAAGTACCTATACCAATATAACCATTTTGGTTGCTGTTGCTGGTATTTACCGTCCACGGAGAGTTAAATTGTGCGCTAGTGGAGTTAGCAAAAGCCATTGCTACACCACAGACTAAAATTTGAACAAGTTTCTTGTTTCTTGTTTCTTGTTTCTTGTTTCTTGTTGTTTAAATGTGTTTTCATAAATAGATTTTACTGTTAAAATAATCTAAAATTTTCATAAACAACTGAAAAATAGTTGATTAATTTATTCTGAAATGGAGTAGATTTCTACTGTGGAAAATTCAAAACTTCGATAAATAAAAGGCTTTAGAGTTATTCATGTTTAAAACACAAAAATTTAAAATGTAGTGCGGGTGACAAATGTTTGTCTATATTATTTGATATTTAATCGACAATAAAAGTTATTTAATCGAACAAATTAAGGTCTTCACTTTTAAATGTAAACCCTGCGGACTGCCTGCGCAGCGTATCGAAGTCCAACCTTGCGAAGTAAACCCATTGCGGACCGAGTGCAACACGTAGCATGAATTAAAAACGCACTCGGGTTGTTGCAGTTTTTGGGTTGTTGATAATATCCGTTGGATTGTGGTGTAGCATAACATTCTTCTTATTCGCAGAAAGTTTTGCCTTTGGGTTAGATACAGCTACTACCTCATCATCAAGTCTAAGAATAGAAATATAAGAACCCTCTTTTAATCTTTCTTTATCTTCTGGTTTAATTCTCTGACTGGCAATTTCAAAAACAGGTAACGTTTTTTTATTAAAAACACTATCATTTATAGTTATCCACTGCTCTGCTTTATACTTATCCAAATTTTTTATCCCATCTTGTTCTGCTATTGATATAAAAGCTGCCTGCAAATTGGAGAGATGTTCAAACGCTATATTCAATTTTAAAATATAATACTCAAAGTCTAATGAAGTATTCACAGCAATAATTCCTTCTTTTTTTGCAAATTGGTTTTGATAAAACGTTAGTTTTTCTTGAATTTCTTGTTGTGATGGAACTTTTTTACCATTCAAAGAATCCAATGCAAGTAAGCCCGTAATTTTAGTTGCGCTCTGACTCAAATTAAGTGTCATTTTAAACACACCAGACCCATCTTTGTGTACAGTTAAATCTTCTATAATCTCAACACATGAGCTTAAGACCAGTACAATAATCAAGCCTATTAAAAAGCGTATTTTCTTCATAACTAGTACGTATAAATAATTTAGGCATTGCTTTTCAAAAACAATGCCTAAAACAATTCCAAATTCAAACGTATTAACTGCCGCAGTAAAGACAGCCTTCATCGTCGTAGCTATCCAATTCTGGTTGAGTTTCAATTTCTGGTTGCAACTGCTTTTTAAGATCATAAATTGCTTGCTGCGTTTCTCCGTCTTCAAAAAGGTTTCCAGTTAATTTTCCTTTTAATTCTGCTATTCTTAAGTGTATTTCTTTTTCTTCCATCTTGCGTAACTTTGGTTTAAAGATAAGATCGCCATTTAGATTTAACAACTTTGTTTATCAACTGTTTTCTGTGAACTATTAATAATATCTTCTGCGCTTAAAAAGTGCATGATTTAGATTTCGGTAAGTTAAAGAAAGCTCTAACGTACCTCCTCCATTGGTATTTCTAAGAGCAGACAAGGTAATATCATAAGACAATACAAAAGAAAAACCTTTCAATTCTAAAAGCATTGTGGGTATAATAGCATCTTTTATTCTTGTTTGTAATCCAAAACCGATATAAGAATCTTGCTTATTACCAGTAAGTTTTGTTCCGCTACTTAATCTATTTTTAGCAATTAAACCCAACATCGTTTGGTAGTGCGGACCTTGAAAAAATTGAATTGCATTTGCGTCTAGAACCCAGTTCGACCTAGAAATTTCTTTAGAAAATGAAGTATGAACAACAAACTTTCTATACAACTGCTCACTAAAACCTGTGGTATATTCTAAAGCCGGATTATTTGCATGAAAAACTGCAAATCCAAGCATAAACTTTGTATTCTCATTTCTTGAAAAAGTTGATTTCTTTGCATCATACATCCAGTTGAAACCGGCAGAAATATCTGGGTAAATGAAAGAGTTTAAAGATCCCAATTCTCCGTTCGGTAAATCTGGATCAAATTCAGTTCCATTCCATTGATTTTCAAACGTAAGGTTATGAATAAATCCATTTCTGAAACCTACGCCGGCTTGCAGCCCAGCAGACAAAGTATGTCCGCCACCAACGGGTAAAATTCCAGATAAGCTCATGGCAGCAGACTTCGTTCCGAAATTTGCGTTTCCACCAACATCGTTGTACATAAATAATCCTAACCCGAGGTGAGCTCTATCGTTTATATTTTTTTTCCCAATGGTAAGATCTGCAGACAAAGAAGTAGTTTGAAAACTTGTATTTGCTCCTATCCACTGACTTCTATGATTAGCAGTAACTCTCTCCCAGCCATCAAAAACTCCTGTAAGTGCAGGATTAATAACTAAAGGAGTTTGTGCTACTTGCGAAAACGTAATGTCTTGTGCTTTGGTAGATAAAACTAAACAACTGAGAACTGCCGAAAATACTATTCTTTTATTCATGTTCTATCGAATTAAAGTTATGTTACCCGACTTATTTTCTTTTGTCCCGTCTTTATACGTAATATCAATACTGTAAGCATATACACCGGGATTCAATGGCTGATCGTTAAATGTTCCGTCCCACGCCAAGAATGGATCTTCACTCCATAAAATTCTATTGCCCCATCTGTCGTAAATAAGAAGTCTAAACTTAGAAACATCATCTCCGATAATTGGTTTTAAAAAGTCATTTTGTCCGTCTCCATCCGGAGAAAATCCAGAAGGTAAATTCACAGAACTAGCACCGTAGATTACCTCAGGACCATCTAACTCTCTAAAAATTGCAACAATGTCTTCATTCCCCATTAAATCTATACTATTTGTATCAATACTATCGTTGTAATTCAAGGGCCCAGTTGTATATTCCCACCGCACAAATTCAAAACCAGGATTGGCTTTGGCGCGCAGTTTAGTTTCTATACCACCATAATAGCTAGCATTCCAAATATAAGATGGCGCCCAAATCGAGTTTACTCTAACTTCTCCAGCTCCAGCCGGGAAAACATCGACTGTTAAATCATACGGACCCAAAAGATCATAACAATCAACCAATCCAGCTTGAATAGCCGTACATCTTGCATCAATAAAATCTTTTAATTGCTGAACAGCTGCAGCATATCCTGCTGTTGTACCACCCCATTTTGCAATTTGAGCCGGCATCTCTGGAGCAATTTCCATCAACATTGAATCTAACAGTTCATTTAAATAATCACAACTGAAATATGTATTGGCTAAATCTATATAACGTGTTTTATAATATTGTTCTACCGTAGGATTTTCGTCAATTAGCTTTTGAAGAACAGCTGTATGTCCTTGTCCACCCGGATCAGGTAAATTTTCAACATTACATGGATCTGCATTTGCACTTGCATCTGGTATTCCTGTATAATTTACGTAGTGACCAAAAGAAGCATCCATATCCCAAAGTGTATATCTCCATTTCTTTTTGTCTCCCTGCGGATTTCTACCTCTCCACCAAGCCGTATTCCAGTTTAACCAATCTTGAGAAACAATAAAGGAGTTCATTACAAAATAATCTACCAAAGACTCCCAGTTCAATAAACTATCGGCAACATTAAAGTTTACCGGATCTCCCATATTATTATTGGCTACAAACTGTGTGAAGGCATCCCAATCTGGCTGTGCATTTGGCGCACCGTACTCTTCCCATGTTCCTCCCCAGGTTTTTAGATATTGTAAATTGAGCTTGTCTTGTTCGTAATAATGATCTGTAAAGTCTGAATCGTCCACTTTTTCTCTAATGTCATAAACACCCCAATATTCTCCATTTAAGTAAAGCACACAAGGTCGCCAAGTTCTTTCATCCATTTTCATATCTGCCTTTTGAGAAAGTGTATGCACGTAAGAATCTCTAATATGCGCACCGTTTTCGAACGGATAATTGTCGTTCGCTGCAGCTTTTAATATCAAACGTTGAAATTCATCTCTATTTTTCTCTGGGAAAATTTGGTGTTGAACAGCCGAACTATAACCATATTGATCTCGCATAATAAAGTCAAACCCTCTTTGATCATACGCCCAAGAATCATTACCGTGTTTATTATAATCCCCTTCACCTTCGGCCACAAAAGAACCGTCTTGCTCAAATAACTCTATACAACCAATTTGGTTTGGACCACCGAAAAAACTACCGTTTGCAACCAATTCAAAAACACCCGAACCACCAATTGAAAGAGTTGGAATGGTATGCGTTACACCAATAAAATAAGAATTGGATTCTGTAAAACTTGGTAAATCTGTACTGAACGCCTTTGCTCTTACCAACGTTGGCGTAGCCACCGTAATTGGTGCTGTGTAAGCTGTTGATGCTGGTGTTGGTTCAGAACCGTCCAAAGTATACCTAATAGTTGCAGTAGCATCTGCGCACGTCATTGATACAGATTGAGCTGCTGCATAAAATCCTGCTTGAACACTGAGTACAGGTTTTGGCGTGTAAAAGTTTTGAGCTCCCGTATTTGCAGCTCCTGGAGTAGGAGCAGTAAAAAGTTTCCAAGTTGCAGCTCCGTCTGTTTCTCTTCCAACAGAATGGTCTTCTTTTGTAAGATTAATTATTCTTAAACTATCTTCCACTGCCGATGCTGGATTTGTTAAGATAATCCATTCGTTTTTCGTTTGCGTAAGTTTAAAATTTGTGTGAAGCTCTCCGGCCTGCACCATATCTCTACCAGAACATTGAACCACCAAATATCCACCTGGAGGAATAACGGCACTTGGAATTTCCCATTTCGTAAGATTTCCTGCTTTATCAGACAAAAAATAGCCTGTTATATCTTCAGCTGCACTTCCTGTATTGTACAACTCTACCCAATCTTCAGTTTCTCCAAAAGCGTCTGTAATTCCGTTTCTGTTTGAGCATGAAAATTCATTAATAACAACTTGAGCATTGGTACTAACAGCAATTAGCAACAAAACAATAGCAAATAATTTCATATAAATAGTTTATAACAAAGCGTTGAACACTTCAGCGTAAGTATACGCATTTGTTTACACTTTAGCGTAAACAAAACGAATAAATTAATTCAATGGTTGCGATAAAAACAAAAGTTTTTTTTCCAAAAAGTAGTTTTTAGAGTAAAAAAAGCGTCTTATCTAAAAACAAAAACATATTTTTAGGGCATGTCAAAGGTAAAATTAATACTAAGTGTTGTTCTTCTCGCAGCTGTATTTGGATGTACAAAGAATGCAGGAGAAGGTGGTAGTTCTTCTATTATAGGAAAAGTATTTGTTGAAAATTACAATGCTGCAGGAATTTTGCAAGAGTCCTATTATGGACCAGAAGAAGATGTTTTTATCATTTATGGGAATGCTTCGAATACTTATGATGATGACTTCAAAACAAGTTTTGATGGTTCTTACAAGTTTGAATATTTAGCTAAGGGAGAATATACTGTTTTTGCTTATTCTGAATGTGACGACTGTGAAAGTGGTGTTGAAGTAGTTAGTCAAACCGTCACAATAAACGAAAACAAAACAGAATTTGAATTACCAGACTTAGTTGTAAGAAGATGAGATTAATCTTCGTCATATTATTTTTGTTTTTTACAAGCTCGCTTTTCTCCCAAGCAGAAAGTTGGTTTTCTGGAGGCGTTAAAACAGATCTTAATGATAAAATTACAGCATCTGCAGAACTTAATTTAAGAACAACCAATTTAGTACGCGTAGAACAATTTTTTCCTGAGGCAAGCATTAAATATAATCTATCTAAATTTTTCAAACCATCAGTAGATTACAGATTTGTTGTTGGAAGAGATAATAGTGCAAATTATAGAGGTGCGCACAGAGTTAACGTTAACTTCAATTTTAAACAAGAAATTGAACGACTCGATTTCAAGTTTAGATTGCGGTATCAATCGAAGGTAAATTCTGGAGGAGCCTCTGAAGTTTATCAGCCAGATTTTGACAATGCAATTCGATTAAAACCAGAAATACAATACAATATAGAAAACTCTAAACTCAATCCTTTCATAGGTGCAGAATGGTTTTACAACCCAGAAAATAGTGCATTGGGTAATCGGTACAGAAAGATTAGATTTGCAGCAGGAATAACTTGGGATTTACCAAATAAACAAGAGCTTGATTTCAAATATCAACTTGATTATGATATAAATGTTCCTTTTCCGGAAAGAATACACATAATAAGCATTTCTTACGGTTGGGAATGGAAACGTGATAAAAAATAAACAACTAGAATTGCCTAGTATCACAATTCACAAATAATTCTTTATCTCTTCTTAAACCACAACCCATTTTTTTATTTCATCTAGCGAATATCATTCAAATGGAGGTCATAAAAAATCATGAATATTAAAATTCTTTGAACCTATTCTCCAGTGAAGTGTACAAGAGAGAAAGAAGAAGATTATGAGAATATTAATTAGTTCAATTTTTGTTTTTGCGTTACTTACAGCTTATGCTATAGATGAAAAAATTGTAAAATCTACTATTAAAGAAGTAACGGTTTATGCACAAGGTGCTCAGATACAAAGAAAAGCATCTTACAGTGTATCTAGCGGTGTAACCGAAATCGTTTTAGATGGAATAAGTAATCAAATCGATCCAAAAAGTATACAAGTCAACGCAACGGGTGATATTATCATCTTAGACTCGAAATACAGCGTTTACTATCCTGAGCCAAATAAATCTTGGACCACAAACGAAATTCCACTCAGTATCAAACGAAAAATATGGGCATTAGAGGACTCTATTTTTAATATCGGTTTTTCACTCACCGATTTACAAGATGAAATAGACGTTTTAAATGCATCAAAGAACATTCTTAAGAATAATGGCGCAATAAAAGGTCAAGGAAAAGTAAACGACAGTATTCCTTTACTGAAAGAAGCGATGGCATACTACGAACTAAAAATGAAAGAATTAAACAAGAAGATTCTTTCGCTATCAAAAAGTAAGCAAATAATGGATAGAAATATTCGTGGCATGCAGCGAAGATTAACAGATTTAAAAAACTATCAACAAAACAACGGAAACCAAACTCCCGAGCAAGTTGGTCCCTCTTATCGAATTACAGTAACCGTAACTTCAAAAGTAAGTACAAGCGGAAGAATGGAAGTTTCTTACTTAGTAAACAATGCAGGCTGGGAGGCGCTGTACGATTTAAAAAGCGAAGCTACTTCGTCAAAACTTAACCTCCGTTACAAGGCCAATGTTTATCAGAACACAGGAATTGATTGGGAAGATGTTCGACTCAATATTTCTACAAACAATCCCTATCAAAACAAAACAAAACCAGAACTACATCCTTGGTATTTAGAAAACTACGCCAATTACAACAGACAGTTAGAAGAAAAAAAGAGAGCTACGCTTGCTACCACAGGAAATATCCAAAATATAGAAGTAGCTAATGATATGGAAGTAATGTATGCAGCACCAGCTAATGCAACCAACTTTAATTACGCAAAAACCAGTGTAAACTATACGCAAGTTATTGAGCACATGATATCAGCCGAGTTTAAAATAGATTTACCCTATAGTATAAAGTCTAATAACCAAAAACATATGGTTCTCGTAAAAAGCGAAGATGTAGATGTAGAATACAAATATTACACAGTACCTAAAATAGATAACTCTGTGTACCTAGTAGCGAACATCTCTAACTTAGACGATTTGCAACTTGTTCCTGCAAAGGCAAATATCTTTTTTGATGGGAGCTATGTTGGAGAAACCTTTTTAAATCCTGGAGTAATGCAAGACACTTTGTCTTTAAGTCTTGGTAAAGATCCGAATATATTGGTGAAGCGTACTTTTATGAAGAAAAACTACAAAGAAAAAGTTATTGGTAGTGATGTAGAAAAAACAAGTAGTTACGAAATCGAAATCAAAAACAATAAATCAAAATCAATAGCTGTAATAGTGCAAGATCAAGTTCCGATTACACGCAATCAAGACATTGTTATACGTGTAGAAGACATTGGAAAAGGGAAAGTGAGTAAAAAAACAGGGATAATCGAATGGGAAATCAAATTAAAATCGAAAGAGTCTGAAATTTTACCATTAGAATATACCGTAAAACATGGTAAAGATGTAAGTTTAACTATTCCCAAATAAGAAATAAATTTAAGTAAGAAAAGTAGCTCTAAAGCTACTTTTTTTATGCGCCAAACATAAGCGGAAGCAGTTCTTTTATAGACGGGAAAAGGTTTACTGAATGATTCTGATTCACAAGGTAAATAGGAAAAGGATTCTTTTGTCTATTTTGAGATTCTGCAATTACTTGTCTACAACCTCCACAAGGCGTTAATGTGGCATTCACATCTACAAAATCTCCCTCAGCAACAATAACTAATTTTTTAATTTCTAGTTCCGGAAAATTTGATCCCACATAAAACAATGCAGTTCTTTCAGCACACAAACCTGAAGGAAAAGCAATGTTTTCTTGATTTGATCCTAAAATCACTTCATTATTTTCTAGTAATATTGCAGCGCCCACATAAAACTTAGAATACGGCGCGTATGCTTTTTCACAAACAGTATATGCTTTTTCAACTAACTTTACAGTATCTTTATCTAAGTTGTTATAGTGTTCAAAAAATTCATATTCAATTTTTAATTCTTTCTTCATATAGTAAATCTTATGTGGAAATGTACTAATTATTTTATAAGTTCACAGACCGTTTATAGGCCATCTTTGAATCTCTAAAGCGAAAAAAGGAGTTTCTAAGGCAAATTATCGTCTAAAACGAAGAAGTTGAAGCGCACACTTGCTAAAAACAACATAAAGATTAACTTTAGAGCATTGCAAACTATAGAAGAACAAATCGCTATTTTTAATCCAATTTCATTAAGTGAAATGGATACGGTTAAACTCATGAATAGAGTAGACACTAAATTTGCATTCTCTGTACACGAGCTCTCTAAAATCCTTACCGAACTTTCTACCCATTACAGAATACTAGAAATTGATGGTGTTAGACTTCCTACATACAGAAGTTTATATTTTGATAATGATACGTTTAACTTTTATAATGATCATCATAACGGAAAAAATAGCAGATATAAAGTTCGCTTTAGAAAATATGAAGAAAGTAATCTCCATTTTTTAGAAGTGAAACACAAAAGAAAAGGTAGAGTAAAAAAAACACGGATTAAAGTAGATGATTTCGAAAAAGAACTTTCTAAAGAATCTATTGTGTTTTTAAAAGAAAATGTTCCAGAACTAGGAGATATTAAAGCAAAAATGTGGAACGTTTACAACAGAATAACTCTGGTAAATCAAGCCAGAAAAGAACGTTTAACGTTAGATATTAATTTAAGGTTTGAATGGAAAAATACCGTAAAAAGATTTGACGATTTAGTTATTGCAGAACTTAAGCAAGAACGCGTTAATAGACAGTCACCTTTCTTTTCAATTATGAAAAATAATGGAATAAGACCTTATCGTTTAAGTAAGTATTGCATTGGAACTATAGAACTGCATGCTAAAAAAGAAATAAAATACAATCGATTTAAAGAGAAATTGATTAAACTAAAAAAAATAAATAAATAATATATGTTACTTGATGCTCTTTCAAAAGCAGGGAATTGGATGGACCTTCAATTATTTAATACAGATGTTTACACGCTTCTGTTTAGATTGGCTGTAAACCTTATCTTTTTAACCGTTGTAATTCGCTATCTATATTACCCTAAAGCAAAAAGAAAAGATTACCTCTTTACCTACTATCTTATAGGTATGATTACCTTTTTCTTGTGTTTTGGACTTAAAAAACTAGACATAGATACGGGAATGGGATTAGGACTTTTTGCCATTTTTGGAATAATTCGATACAGAACCAACCCAATTGAAATTAAAGAAATGACTTACCTGTTTATTGTAATAGGTTTATCGGTTGTAAACTCTTTAGCCAGCAAACAAATCAGTGTTTTAGAAATGCTAATTATTAATACAAGTATAATTGCCCTCACAGCTGGTTTAGAATATTTATGGTTGCTAAAACACGAAACGAGAAAAACAATTATTTACGAAAACATTGATCTTATTAAGCCTGAGCTATATAATGAAATGAAACGCGATTTGGAAGATAGAACCGGACTTACAATAAATCGGTTTGAAATTGGAAAAATTGATTTTTTGAGAGACGTTGCAAATGTTCGGATCTATTATTTTGAAGAAGAACAAATAGGTACCGAAGTAAATACAATGGAATACGAGGAAAGAGAAAACTTTAATTAAACTAGTATTCAACATACATTTTTTATTTTTGAAAAAACTTTAATGAGATGGAATATTCAAACATACTAACAGAAGAGAAGGGACATATTTTAACTGTAACCATTAACCGACCAAAACAGTTAAATGCCCTTAATAAAAAGACAATTGAAGAACTGCACCATGCAATGAAGCATGCAAATAACAATCAGCAAATTGGAGTAGTAATTCTAACCGGAGCTGGCGAAAAAGCATTTGTTGCAGGTGCGGATATTAAAGAATTTGCCGATTTTAACGTAAAACAAGGTGAAGAACTCGCTGAAAAAGGACAAGAACTACTTTTTACGTTCATACAAGATATGACCAAACCAGTGATTGCAGCAGTAAATGGTTTTGCGCTTGGTGGCGGTCTGGAACTTGCAATGGCAGCGCATATCCGTGTAGCTAGCGACAATGCAAGAATGGGCTTGCCAGAAGTATCTTTAGGTGTTATACCTGGATATGGAGGAACACAACGTTTGGCTCAATTGGTAGGAAAAGGCAAGGCAATGGAAATGATTTGTACAGCCGGAATGATTGGAGCTGAAGATGCAAAGTCTTGGGGACTTGTAAACCATGTTACCGCACAAACCGAATTAATTGCTCTCGCCGAGAAAATAGCGTCAAAAATTCTAAACAATTCATCTACAGCTATTGGAGCAGCTATAAAAGCTGTAAACGCAAACTATGAACAAGGAATTAACGGATTTGAAGTAGAAGTTAAAGAATTTGGAAACTGCTTTGGAACTGTCGATTTTAAAGAAGGGACAAGCGCTTTTATAGAAAAAAGAAAAGCTGAATTTAGAAAATAAAAATTAAGGTAATCACTTAACGGCAATGTATATTGCCGTTTTTTGGTTTTAACAAGGTTACTTTTAAAGGTTTAAATGAGTAAAATAAAAAAACTAGCTGGTCAAACCGCTATTTACGGTCTATCAAGTATCGTTGGTAGATTGCTAAACTATTTACTTGTTCCTTTACATATTTATTATTTTGCAGAAGACAAACATCACTACGGTGCCTTATCTGAATTATTTGCTTGGGTAGCTTTTCTAATGGTTGTATTAACTTTTGGAATGGAAACCACTTATTTTAGGTTTCTAAACGCAGAAAAAGACAAAGAGAAGATCTACAACCAGTCTTTTTTAATGGTATTACTTATCAATGTAATTATCATCGTTCCTTTGCTTATATTCAGTTCTTCTTTAGCAGAAGCTATGTTATTCGCAGATCATACAAACTATGTTCTACTATTACTTGTGATTGTTTGTATAGATGCAATATCTTCTATTCCTCTTGCAAAACTGAGAGCCCAGGAAAACGCAAAACGATTCGCAATCATACAATTTGCTTCGATAGGAATAAATATTTTACTCAACCTTTTGTTACTCAGTTTATTTTTTGATAAAGAAAATCCGGCTGTAGGTGTATCCTTAATACTTCTTGCAAATTTAGTAGCATCAGCTACCAAACTATTTTTGTTACGGCACTCTTTTCTTAATGTTAGATGGACCTTAGACAAAACTCTAGCTCTAAAAATGCTAAAATACGCTTTCCCGATAGCTATTGCTGGTTTTGCCTTTGTAGTAAATGAAGCAATTGACAGAATATTATTGAAACAACTATTGTTCGCAAAAACAAATGATTTAATCTATGCAGAGGCACAAGTTGGAATTTATAGCGCTTGCTACAAACTAGCAATGCTGGTAACCTTGTTTCTACAAGCATATAGATATGCAGCCGAACCCTTTTTCTTCTCTCAAGAAAAGGAAAAAGATAAGAATAAGACTTATGTTAAAATAATGAATTATTTTATTGGAGCGCTTTGTTTTTGCTTTCTTGGAGTTGCTTTAAATATTGATATTTTTAAGCATTTTATTACAAACAACTCGTATTATGTAGGATTGAGTGTTGTTCCAATATTGTTAATGGCTAATGTATTTTCAGGGATTTACATCAATCAAAGTATTTGGTATAAATTGAGTAACCAAACCAAATTTGGTGCATACATTGCCGTTTTTGGTGCCTTAATTACAATTTTATTAAATAGCTTGTTTATTCCTACTTATGGTTTTATGGCTTGTGCTTGGACCACCCTCGTTGTTTATGCTTTTCAAATGGTTGCAAGTTATATTTTAGGTCAAAAGCACTATCCAATACCTTATAATTTAAGAAAATTCGGACTCTACCTAACCAGCGCTATCCTCTTCTACTTTATTGCAACATGGGTTGGACTAGAATTTGGTTGGGCGCAATTTCTTTTCCACAATTTCTTAATCCTCTTATTTGTTGGTTTAGTTTGGTTTATGGAAAAACCCAGAAAACGCACCGAAACTATTTCATAGAAATTTCCAGTATTTTTTTATTGTTTAAAATCTTCTCTTCTTGAGCAAAAAACAATGTGTTTATCATTGCTTTACCTACATTAGAACTACCTACTAAATGCAATGGTTTTCTGAGTATAAAAAGGACAGGCTTAAAAATGAAATACGTTAAATTAACCCACTTTGTTTTTGATTTCACACCTTTCTCAGGAATTAATCCGCCTATTCTAAACATATACGCATCTTTAAATCCTTTATTCAGAATCATATTTTCGGTTTTACCTTTCACTCGCGCCCACATTAACTTGCCTTTCTCAGTACTATCCGTTCCTTGTCCGGATACATAATTAAAAACGGTTTTCTGATTTGTTTTGTAAAGTTTCTCTACCAGCGCTGTTGTCACATCAAATGTAAATCTATTGTACTTCTCTTCATTCATGCCAACCGAAGAAACGCCCATGGCATGAAAACAGGCGTCATAACTACTAAAATCGACAGAAGTGAGATGAAAAAAATCTTCAATAATTACTTCTTTTAATTTTGCATGCTGTATTTCTAAGGAACGTCTATTAAGCACTAACACCTCAGTAATTCTATCGTCATCTAAACATTCTAACAAAATTGCTTTTCCTACCATTCCTGTAGAACCCGTAACAATAACTTTCATACTCCTGTTTTGGTGTGAAAGTAATAAACACAACTCAATTTCTTCTTAAAACAAACAACCTACTTATCTTTGTTCAAAATAATGCACGTTGAAAGATATTTTACTTATCACTCCACCATTTACTCAATTAAATACGCCATACCCAGCTACGGCATATCTTAAAGGATTCTTAAATACTAAAAATATTTCAAGTTTTCAGTGCGATCTAGGGATTGAAGTAATCTTATCGCTCTTCTCAAAAATTGGACTAACGGCAATATTTAATCACGCCGAATCACAACAAAACAATTTCAGTAAAAACAGTAGACGTATTTATCAATTAAAAAACGAATATGTCAATAAAATTGACGATGTTATCTCTTTCTTACAAGGCAAAAACCTAACACTTGCAAGACAAATAGCTGCTCAAAACTTCTTACCAGAGGCTGCGCGATTTAATCAAATTGATGATTTAGAATACGCCTTCGGTTTAATGGGAACACAAGACAAAGCTAAACACTTATCTACACTTTTCTTAGAAGATTTATCTGATTTTATCACAGAAAATATTGATGAGAACTTTGGTTTTAGTAGATATGCAGAAAAATTAGGTAGAAGTGCCAATACGTTTGATGAACTCTACAAAGCCCTAAATCAAACCCCAACATATATTGATTTACACACACTAGAAATAATAGAGACAAAATTAAAAAATCACACACCTAAGCTCGTTGTATTCTCAGTCCCTTTTCCAGGAAATTTATACAGTGCTTTTCGTTGTGCTCAATACATAAAAGAAAATTATCCAAATACAAAAATTGCTTTGGGTGGCGGTTTTGCGAATACAGAATTAAGAAGTCTTAAGGAAGTGAAAGTGTTTGAATTTTTTGATTTCGTTGCACTCGATGATGGTGAGCTTCCTATAGAGTTAATTTACAAACATATTGTTGAAAACCAAGGCGATTTTAAAAGAACATTTGTTCTAGAAAATAATAGCGTAGTTTATAAAAACAATACTGCGCTTAAGGACTATAAACAGAAAGATATTGGCACACCAGATTATTCAGATTTATTGATTAAAAACTATATTTCCGTAATCGAGATTACTAATCCAATGCACAGTTTATGGAGCGATGGAAGATGGAATAAACTTACAATGGCGCATGGCTGTTATTGGGGAAAATGTACTTTTTGTGATATTTCATTGGATTACATCCGACTTTACGAACCAATTTCGGCCAAAATCTTGGTGGATAGAATGGAAGAAATTATTGCAGCAACGGGCGAAAATGGATTTCATTTTGTAGATGAAGCTGCACCGCCGGCACTCATGAGAGAGGTTGCATTGGAAATAATTCGTCGAAAATTGGTGGTAAGCTGGTGGACCAACATACGTTTTGAGAAAAGTTTTACTTACGATTTGTGTAGAATCCTTCAATATTCTGGTTGTATCGCAGTTTCTGGTGGTTTAGAAGTTGCATCTGACAGATTGTTAAAGTTGATAGACAAAGGAGTTACCGTTCCTCAGGTTGCAGATGTTACAAGAAACTTAACCGAAGCCGGAATTATGGTGCATGCCTATTTAATGTACGGATATCCTACACAAACCATCCAAGAAACGGTAGATAGTGTTGAAATGGTTCGTCAATTGTTTGAACTAGGAATTATTCAATCCGGATTTTGGCATCAGTTTGCTTTAACAGCGCATAGTCCGATAGGCAAAAACCCAGAAGAGTTTGGTATAACGCCTAAAATTGAATCCATTAGCTTTGCAGATAACGATGTACAGTTCACAGACAAAACAGGAATTGATCACTCTAAATTTTCTTATGGTTTAAAAAAATCGCTCTTTAATTATATGCACGGAATTGGTTACGATCTTCCTGTAAAAGCTTGGTTCGATTTTGAACTACCAAACACCTTAGTTGCTCCAGATTACATAGAATATTGCCTTACCACTGCACAAGAAAACAATGTAAAAGAAAATCAAAAAGTATTGTTTTTAGGAGCGTTACCAGAATTGAAAATAGAGGAAAAAAAGAAGAAAGGAAAAGTTAAAAAAGTTCACGCTTTCTATTTTGAAAACCGTAACTCCGCAACAAAAATTAGTTTACCCGAAAAGGAAGGCGATGCTTTTAAACTACTTTTAGACTATTTACACAAAAAGCAAAAAGCCGTTCAAATAAATACCATTGAGAAAGATTTAGCGTTGGATGTGATAGATTTACTCTGCATTAAAAACGTTGAAGAAGCACGTTCTACAATTAACCTTTTTATTATTTGATATGAAGTACGAAAAAAGAGAAAGCAACACGATTAAGAAAGTAAAGAACACCCCAAATTCGCAACCAAACAACCCGCTCCACGGTGTTCGATTAGATGCTATACTCAATAGTTTAATTGATGCTTATGGTTGGGAAGAACTAGGTAGAAGAATCAAAATAAATTGCTTTACGAATAATCCAACCCTTAATTCAAGTCTTAAGTTTCTAAGAAAAACTCCTTGGGCAAGAGAAAAAGTTGAAGATCTCTATTTAAAATCTATCGAAAAAGATAAGTAACACAAGTAGTAAGATAAATTAAAGACTTACTTTTGCTGTTGATTATTACGATGGAAAAAGAGATAAAAATTAATGCCGTAGAAGAACAAGATACCGTAAATACGGCGGAAATCAATACATGTATTCAAACCTTACAGCGCTTAATAGAGAATACAGATCAAATATATGAACTTCCAGAAGAACAACGTGTTGAGCTAATGAAAGTTGCGGGTTTACTCTCAAGACCGAATAAAGAGGAGTACAATCGTAGAGTAAAAAGTGCAAAAAAAGCCAAAGAAAGAAAACGCAAAGAAAGAGAAAAACACGCCAGAAAAGAAACGGGTATACGAAAAGCGCGAGAAGAAGCTATATTCTCTGCTCCAAAACTTATTCCAGAAGCACAACGCATAGATCAGGAAGAACGTATCTTAGATAATCCTAGAAACTGCTACGTGTGTAAAACACCGTTTACAAAACTACATCACTTTTACGACCAAATGTGTCAAGATTGCGGCGACTTAAATTATGCCAAACGTTTTCAAACAACCGACTTAAAAGGACAGGTTGCAGTAGTTACGGGATCGCGTTTAAAAATAGGTTACCACATTGTTCTTATGCTCTTACGATCTGGCGCTACAGTTGTTGCAACCACTCGTTTTCCAGTAGATTCTGCGTTGCGTTATTCTAGAGAAGAAGATTTTACAGATTGGGGACACCGACTCCATATTCATGGTTTAGATTTACGCCATATACCTTCTGTAGAAATATTTTGTAATTACATTGAACAGCAATACAATAGACTCGACATCTTAATAAATAATGCAGCTCAAACAGTGAGAAGACCGGCAGGGTTTTACAAACACTTAATTGAAAATGAAGAGTTACCTTTCGAAGATTTGCCGAAAGAAGCTCAAGATTTACTGCGTAAACACAATAGTTGTGCGCAACAATTGAATGAACTCACCACCAACACAACAGATACTAAAAACAATACATTATCTGTTTCTTGGCATGCACCAGCGCCAGGAATTGGCATTACATCTTCGGCTCAATTGAGTCAAATTCCATACAGTTTTGACAACTCTTTACCCACGAAAGAAGTTTTCCCAGAAGGAGAACTAGATGCGGATTTACAGCAAGTAGACCTCAGAAAAACAAACAGTTGGCGTCTTAAACTTGGTCAGATCGAAACACCAGAAATGATAGAGGTACAATTAGTAAATGCAGTTGCTCCTTTCGTATTGTGCAACAGACTTGTAGGTTTGATGCGAAAAGAAAATACAGGAGAAAAACACATTATTAATGTTTCTGCCATGGAAGGTAAATTTCATCGTTTTTACAAAGAAGACAGACATCCGCATACCAATATGGCGAAGGCTGCTTTAAACATGATGACGCATACCTCGGCGCTTGACTTTGCCAAAGATGGCATCTATATGAATGCTGTAGATACGGGTTGGGTAACAGATGAAGATCCTGTAGAATTATCGAAAAGAAAAGAAGATGAGCACGACTTTCAACCGCCGTTAGATATAGTAGACGGTGCTGCAAGAGTCATGGATCCATTAATCGATGGAATCAACACAGGAAAACATTGGTGCGGTAAATTTTTAAAAGATTATTTCCCTATCGATTGGTAAATTATTTGGTACACGCGTCATGTAGATCTTTCGTAACTTTTTTCTTGAATGATGTTATACCATAAAAATGTACTACTCGATTTTTATATTTCTTTGTTTAAATCTGACGATTTACGCAACAGCACAAAATACTTTCAATTTTTTATTAAAAAAAATATCTACAGATAGGATGATTTTTGAAGGGAAAAAAGGAGCTTTCCCACTTGGAGTTAAAATAATCGAAGATAGAAGAGTGGAAATTGATGTTAAATTGAAAAATTAAATTCTACTTTGATAGGTAAATAACTCAAAATATCTGCCTTTGTTTTCAATGAGTTCTTGATGTTTACCTCTTTCTACGATATTACCGTCTTCTATTACTAGAATTTGATCTGCTTTTTGAATGGTTGACAATCGGTGTGCAATAACAAAGGTTGTTCTATCTTTCATTAAAGATTCTAAACTTTTCTGAATAAAGCTTTCGCTCTGTGTATCTAGATTTGAAGTAGCTTCATCTAAAATGATAATTTTCGGATTTGCTAATAATGCTCTTGCAATAGAGATGCGCTGTTTTTGTCCGCCCGATAATTTAACACCTCTTTCACCAATCACTGTTTCCAAGCCTAATTCAAAACGATCTGTGAATTCGTTCACATAAGCACCAATTACTGCATTTTGCAATTCTTCTTCTGTAGCGTTTGGTCTTGGAAATAAAATATTCTCTCTTATCGTTCCTTCGTATAAAAAATCATCTTGTAAAACCACTCCTAAATTACCTCTGTAAGAAGAAAGATTAACAGTTGCTAAATCAATGTTGTCTAAAGTAATCTTGCCCAACTGCGGATTTAAAAAAGTAGCAACTAGACCGGCTATAGTAGATTTACCAGAGCCAGAAGAACCCACTAATGCTGTAACAGAACCTGCAGGAGCATCAAAATTTATAGCGTGCAGTACTTCTTTCCCTTCTTCGTAACTAAAACTCACGTTTTCGAACCGAACGTTTCCTTTTAAATTTTTCACAAAGTGTATCCGTTTCTCATCGTCGTTTTCTTCTGCCATTTTCATCAGTTCTTGCGTTCTATCTAACCCTGCCATAGCATCAGTAAGTTGCGAACCGATATTACTCATCTGCACAATTGGTGCAATCATAAAACCAAGAAACAGCGTAAACATGATAAAATCTCCTGAGGTCATTTCGCCAAAAATCATGTAGTAACCACTAATTCCTATTATTCCGGCAGAGGCTAACCCCAATAAAAAGGTAGAAGAACTAGTAATAAAAGAAGTTGTAGTTAAACTTTTTTTGACATTTTGAAACAAGCGTTCAACACCTTTTTCAAAAACAACACTCTCCTGTTCTTCTGCATTAAAACCTTTAATTACTCTTACTCCGTTTAACGTTTCAGTTAACCTACCTGTAACTTCTGCATTGATTTTACCTCTCGCCCTAAAAATGGGTCTAATTTTTTTAAATGATTTTAAAGCAACAACTCCAAAAATAGAAACTGGAATTATGGTAAATAGCGTCATTACCCAATTCATATTGAGCAGAATAATTAATGAAAAAATAGCAGTTAACGATCCTCCAATTAACTGAACGAGTCCTGTTCCTACTAAATTACGAACTCCTTCAACATCGGTCATAACTCTAGACACCAAAGCACCAGATTTATTATTATCAAAAAAACCTATTGGTAATTTCAGCAACTTTCTTTGTACTTGTGCTCTCAAGATTGAAATGAGTCGTTGCGCTTCTACACTCAATAATAATGTAAGCGAATAAGAAGTTATGGCCTGAATTAGAACAGCTCCACAGACAACTCCAACCAAAATAAAAAGGTGTTGCATGTTACCGCTTGGTACAATTTCATCTAAAAATATTTTAGTAGAATAAGGAAGAACTAAACCAACGGATGATTTAACAAGAATAAGTAACAAGCCTAAAAATATCAGTTTCTTTCTTGGCCAGATATACTCTTTCACAGCCCATTTAAAAGATACATTTTGATTTTTTTCATTCTTTTTATTCCCACTAACCATTCCTTGCATGCCAGTAAAGATAGGTTTAATTCAATCGATGAACACAATTTTCAACTAATAAACTACAAAAGTAAAAAGGCAGCAATAACCATAGTTATTAATGCAAAAATAGATTGAATACTTACTTTTTCCTTAAAAAATAACATCCCAAAGAAGAAGGTTAAAATAGGCACAGCTAAAGAGTAAAGCGAAAGGAGCAGTGGATCTTTTTCTAACATTCCAAGTAGACCAAAATAAACGGCAATGAATATGACCAAAGCCATGATTAAAATCCAAAAGATTTTTTTAAACTGAATATCAGATTTTACCGAGTGCCATTCATTCCCCTTTAAAATTAAAAAAGAAAGTCCAAAGACAAACACTACCAATTCTTGATTAGCAGCAACAAAAACGGGGTGTACATCTTGTAATAAATTGTACCAATGAAGAAGTGATGATGCAAAAAAGAAAATCGACATTAACAAAAACTTCAAGTGAATTGAAAGCGAGAATTTAGACCTATCTTTATATGCTTGAAATAAAAACAAAAAATATCCTACAAGCATCAACACAGATCCTGAACCATAAGTTAAAGCGTCAAAATCTTCAAAAATAACCAGATAAGTAGCTGTAATAAATACAGTTAAAAGGTTATACAATGCCAATACTTTTAAAGAACCTTCTTTAAGCGCAGAAATCATGAACACCAATCCAAAAGCGCCAATTACAGAAGCCAACATCGAACTCATATACTTTGTGTACGATAGATCGAAAATATTTGGTACTAAAAAAACTCCCAGTGCAATAGCTAAAAGAGTAGTGAAAAATGAACGAATAGTGATTAAAATAGCGGGTGAAAGTTTTTCTAGCATGTGTTTCCAAAGCACATTATTCAAAGCATAGGCAATAACCGAAACCACTAAAAAAACCATGCGCTAAAATAAAAAATTAACAATAACACACATAATTTAACTTTGCTATTATAACAATGCGCATAAAATTTACAGAAAACTTAAAACAAAAAAAGACTCAAACTAAATTCGAGTCTTTCTTCTATATTATAATACTCGCAATCGTCAAATTAAAGCTGTGCTAATTAGAAATTTGCGAAGTACCCTTCTTATTGTCTTAACTTCAAACTCAATTCTTTCAATTGCTCTTCGTCTAAAGTTGCTGGCGCATCAATCATCACATCTCTTCCTTGGTTATTCTTTGGGAAAGCAATGTAATCTCTAATTGATTGAGATCCGCCCATGGTAGCAACTAATCTGTCTAATCCAAATGCTAAACCTCCATGTGGTGGAGCTCCATATTCAAAAGCACTCATTAAAAATCCAAATTGTGCTTCAGCTTCTTCAGGAGTAAACCCTAATAAATCGAACATTTTAGACTGCATCTCTCTATCGTGAATACGTATAGAACCTCCACCCAATTCTACACCATTCATGGCTAAATCATAGGCGTTTGCTCTTACTTTTCCTGGATCAGTTTCCATTAAAGCAATATCTTCTGGTTTTGGAGAAGTAAATGGGTGGTGCATGGCATGATGTCTTCCAGATTCTTCGTCCCACTCCAATAAAGGAAAATCTACAACCCATAACGGCTTAAATACATTCGGATTTCTCAATCCTAACTCATCTCCCATGTGTAAGCGCAGCTCATTCATTTGCTTGCGTACTTTATCTGTTTCGCCAGAAAGAACTAAAATTAAATCTCCTGCTTTTGCACCAGCCGTATCTGCCCATGCTTTTAAATCTTCTTGTGTATAAAATTTGTCTACAGAACTTTTGAATGTGCCGTCATCATTACATTTAACGTAAATCATTCCTTTTGCACCAATCTGCGGACGCTTAACCCAATCAATTAATTTATCCAATTGCTTACGTGTGTAAACTGCACATTGCTCTGCAACAATACCTAAAACTAATTCTGCATCATCAAATACTTTAAATCCTTTGTTTTGTGTTACGGCATTTAAATTTTTGAATTTCATATCGAAACGAATATCTGGTTTATCAGAACCATAGGTTTCCATAGCTTCGGCATAATCCATTCTTGGGAAATCTCCTTCTAAATCGTAATTTCTACACGTTTTAAAAAGATGTTTTACCATTGCTTCAAAAGTATTTAGAACATCCTCCTGCTCTACAAAACTCATCTCACAATCTATTTGTGTAAACTCTGGTTGTCTGTCTGCTCTTAAATCTTCATCTCTAAAACATTTTACAATTTGATAGTAACGGTCGTAACCAGAAACCATTAACAATTGCTTAAACGTTTGCGGAGATTGTGGAAGTGCGTAAAACTCGCCTTCATTCATACGAGATGGAACAACAAAATCTCTTGCTCCTTCTGGGGTAGATTTAATTAAATAAGGCGTTTCTACATCAATAAAGTCTTGTGTATCTAAAAACTTACGCGTTTCTAGTGCAACCTTATTGCGTAAGGCTAATTTTTCTTTAACCGGATTTCTACGTAAATCTAAATACCTGTATTGTGCTCTAATCTCATCTCCACCGTCCGTGTTATCTTCTATGGTAAAAGGTGGTGTTTTAGAAGCATTTAAAACCTTAATTTCCGTGGCTTGTATTTCAATTTCACCTGTAGGAATATTCTTGTTTTTTGAAGAACGCTCTATTACTTTTCCTGTAACTTGTATCACAAACTCTCTTCCAAGCTTTCTGGCTTCTAAACAAAGTGTTTCATTGTCTTCCAAATTAAAAGCGATCTGCGTAATTCCGTATCTATCGCGTAAATCCACAAAGGTCATCCCGCCCAAATCTCTGGATTTCTGTACCCAACCACTTAGAGTAATTGTTTCGTTTACGTTATCTAGCCTTAATTCGCCACAAGTATGAGATCTATACATTTTTTTGAAATTTTACACAAAAATAGAGTTTAAGTTGGAAGAGTAGATGAACTTATTCAAAGTATTTATGAAAGAGAGAGATAAAAAGGAAAGGAATGGCTAATTCCAAACCAACTTTTGATTAAAAAATATAAGCGGATAAATTAAAACATCACTAAATCTTGAAAAGAAAAGTAGAATTGTTAAAAAAACTTATTCACACCGCTTTACAGCTCCGTCTTATCTTCTATCTTTGCATTCCTTAAACAGTATCAACGAAATGAGCGTAAAAAAAATCAAAAGTGCCCTAATATCAGTTTTTAACAAAGACGGATTAGACGAAATTGTAAAAAACCTAGATAAAAACGGTGTAACTATCTATTCTACCGGAGGAACACAAGCTTTTATAGAAGGTTTAGGTATTAACGTTGAACGTGTAGAAGATTTGACTTCTTATCCTTCCATTTTAGGAGGTAGAGTTAAAACGCTTCACCCAAAAGTGTTTGGAGGAATTTTGAACAGACGCGAACTCGCTTCAGATCAAGAGCAAATAAAAGAATTTGGTATTCCAGAATTAGACTTGGTAATAGTAGATCTCTATCCTTTTGAAGATACTGTTGCTTCTGGAGCAGAACATCAAGATATTATTGAGAAAATAGACATTGGCGGAATTTCGTTGATTAGAGCTGCTGCCAAAAATTATAAGGACGTAGTTATTATTCCTTCAATGGATAATTATGAAACCTTCACTACTATTCTTACTTCTAACGGTGCTCAAACTACTTTAGAAGAAAGAAAAAAATTCGCAAGAGAAGCGTTTGAAGTTTCGTCTCATTACGATACGCATATTTTCAATTATTTCAATGCTGGAGAGAAAGACGTATTTAAACAGAGTTTCAAACAATCTCAAATCTTACGTTATGGAGAAAATCCGCACCAAAAAGGAATTTTCCACGGAGATATGAATGCGATTTTTGATAAATTACACGGTAAAGAATTGTCGTACAACAACCTATTAGATGTTGACGCAGCCGTTAATTTAATGGCAGAATACCAAAACGACAAACCCACATTTGCAATTTTAAAGCACAATAATGCGTGCGGTGTTGCAACAAGAGAAACGATTGAAGAAGCATACAAAGAAGCTCTTTCTGGAGATCCTGTTTCTGCTTTTGGAGGAGTATTAATTGCAAATAAGAAAATTGATCTTGCAACGGCCAACTTAATTCATGAGTTGTTTTGCGAAGTTGTTATTGCACCAAGTTATGATGAAAATGCACTCGAAGTTCTAAAAGGGAAAAAGAACAGAGTTATTTTAGTTCAAAAAGAATTGGAACTGCCAAAGCGTCAATTCAGAACAATTTTAAACGGTGTTTTAGAACAGGATAAGGACTTTATATCCGATAAGAAAGAAGATTTTGAGCCAAAGACGAATGCGGTTCCAACTGCACAAGAAATGTTAGATTTAGAATTCGCCAACAAATTGGTGAAACACACAAAATCGAATACAATTATTCTGGCTAAAAACGGTAAATTATTAGCTTCAGGGACAGGTCAAACTTCTAGAGTTGATGCATTAAATCAAGCAATACATAAAGCAAAGTCTTTTAATTTTGATTTGAATGGAGCCGTTATGGCATCTGATGCATTTTTCCCTTTCCCAGATTGTGTAGAAATTGCCCACAAAGCAGGAATTAGCGCAGTAATACAACCTGGAGGTTCTATCAAAGATCAACTATCAATAGATTATTGTAATGCAAACGAATTAGCGATGGTGTTTACCGGAAATCGCCATTTTAAGCACTAATAATCGAAAAAGAAACGAAAAACGAAACAAAATAGTGGATTTTCAATTTATATTCACTAAAATTATAGAAATTAAACGTGTTGCTCTACAAATCCTATGGGACTATTTGACTTTTTAACGCAAGAAATCGCAATTGATTTAGGTACTGCGAATACCTTAATAATCCAAAACGACAAAGTTGTAGTGGATGAACCTTCTATTGTTGCTAAAAATATACAAACTGGTAAAATTGTTGCCATTGGTAAAAAAGCGCAACAAATGCATGGTAAAACGCATAAATTAATCGAAACCGTTCGTCCATTAAAAGATGGTGTAATTGCAGATTTCCAAAGTGCTGAAAGCATGATTCGCGGAATGATCAAAATGATTAAAGGCGGTAAAAGTATGTTTAATCCTTCTTTAAGAATGGTTATATGTATTCCGTCTGGTATTACCGAAGTGGAAAAAAGAGCCGTTAGAGATTCTGCTGAGCACGCCGGTGCAAAAGAAGTATACTTAATTCACGAGCCAATGGCTGCAGCAATTGGTATTGGTATTGATGTTGAAGAACCAATGGGTAACATGATTATCGATATAGGTGGAGGTACATCAGAAATTGCCGTTATTGCATTAGGTGGTATTGTTTGTGATAAATCTATACGCGTTGCTGGAGACGATTTTACAGCAGATATTGAAGAATATATGCGCAGACAACACAACATTCTAGTTGGAGAGCGCACGGCAGAACAACTTAAGATTGAAGTAGGTGCAGCGTTGCCAGAATTAGACGTTCCGCCAGAAAATTTTGCGGTTAGAGGGCGTGATTTAATGACAGGTATACCAAAAGAAATTATTGTTTCTTATTCTGAAGTTGCTCACGCACTAGACAAAACAATTTCTAAAATTGAAGAAGCTATTTTATCTGCTTTAGAGATGACACCTCCAGAACTTTCTGCAGATATTTATAAAACGGGTATTTACCTTGCAGGTGGAGGTTCTATGTTACGCGGATTAGATAAACGAATTTCTTTAAAAACTAAATTACCTGTTCATATTGCAGAAGATCCGCTTAGAGCTGTGGCAAGAGGTACAAGTATTGCTTTAAAGAACATAGACAGGTTCCAATTCTTAATAAGAGACTAAATACGAACATAGAATGCGTAATTTAATTGCCTTTTTGAGACGATTTAGGATTTTTTTAGTCTTTTTTACGCTTCAAATTATCGCATTATCTTCCTATTTTTCTCTTGTAAATTACCCAAGAACCAAATGGTTTAACAGCAGTGCTGGGTTTTTTGCTTATTTCTTAAATATTAATAATCAACTAACTAAACATTTTAATTTAGAAGCAGAAAATAAGAATTTGCAAAAGGCCCTAAAAGAAGCAAATAAAAATTCTTTTGACAATTATATCACACTTGCAACTGATAAGATACGTATAAATGATACTGTTTTAAAATTACAGTACAACTACATTCCTGCAACCATAATTAACGGAACGTATACTCGAAAAGATAATTTCTTTACCCTAGACAAGGGAGAAAATATGGGAATAAAACCAAATATGGGCGTTGTTTCATCTAATGGTTTGGTAGGAATTGTATATGATGTCTCTCAACATTACTCAGTTGTAAAATCTGTATTGAATAGCGCTATTAATATTCCTGTTCAAATAGCTAATGTTAGTGCTAAAGGACTATTAAAATGGGAAGTTTATACAACTAGTGTGAAAGAAATTAAACTTACCGGAATTTCTAACGATATACCGGTAAAAAAGAATAGTGAAGTGTTTACTTCAGGATCTTCAGGAATTTTCCCTCCAAATTATTCTGTTGGAAAAATCGTTGCTATCCAACCCATAGAAGGAAAACCTGAGTGGGATTTAACCGTTCGCTTATCCAATGATTTGAGAACTACACAAAATGTGTTTGTAATCGATAATGTATTAAAAACAGAACAAGAAACTATAGAAAATAGAGCTAGGGAGGAGTTTAAAGAACAATGAATCCATTTATAAAACACAGTATTCGCTTTATTCTTTTTGTACTTCTGCAAGGAATAGTATTTAGTCAGCTAGAAATACAACTAGGTGTGCAAATTATGCTCTACCCTCTGTATATACTTTTACTTCCGATAGAAATGGGTGTAATTTGGGTAATGCTTCTTTCCTTTTTTATGGGAATATCTATAGATTTTTTCATGAATACATTTGGTTTACATGCAAGTGCAGCAGTACTAATTGCTTATTTCAGACCAGAGTTACTTAAGATATTTGCACCAAGAGAAGGTTATGAAGCCTTTACAGAAGGAAATATAAAACAAATGGGCTATCGCTGGTTTATCTCTGTTTTTAGTGTAATAACATTAACTCATCACCTCTATTTCTTCTTATTAGAACAGTTTAAACTAACAGAAATTTTTTATATCCTCAGACAAACAGTGTTAAGTTCAGTCTTAACAATAATCATCGCTATTGTTGCTCAAATTTTATTTCTAAAAACCAAAAAAATTAAATGAATTTAGAAAACCGTAGACTGGTATTTTACACTTTATTTGGTTTCGTTGGAATCGTTTATTGCGCTCGTCTTCTTTATATGCAAGTGATTGACGACCATTGGAAAGAAAGAGCAGCAGAGGTTTCACAAAAAAAAATTGAGGTTAAACCTCCCAGAGGAATTATCTACGATAGAAATAAACAAAAAATTGTAGCCAACAAAACCTACTACAATTTAATGTTTGTTGAACACAAGATTGATAAGTTGGATACTTCTCGCTTTGCAGCGTTATTAGGCGTGCATGATACGTTTATAAAACATCGATTCGAGGCTATAAAAAAGAAATGGGATAGACGCACGAAGATAAATGGAAAAGATACCATTGTTAACGATTATCGTCCGTATTTACCCTATGCTTTTTTATCAGAATTAACGGCTGATGAAATTAGTGCAATTGCTCCAAAACTAGGAAGTTTTAAAGGTTTTTATGAAGAAACGTTTAGTCAACGCGATTACCCTTACCCCTACGGAGGAAATATTTTTGGATACTTAAATGAAATTAGGGTAAAAGAACTAAAAGCAGATCCGCGATTTTATAACCAGGGAGATTTTGTAGGAAGAACTGGATTAGAAAACTACTACGAAAACGAACTACGCGGACAAAAAGGAATAAAGTATATAATTAGTTCAGCAAAAGGTAAAGTGGTAGAATCTTATGCAGAAGGACAATTAGATACAATTGCAAAACAAGGTCCAGCGCTCACCTTAGGATTAGATATCGCACTACAAGGGTATGGAGAACAACTCATGCAAAACAAAAAAGGATGCATTGTTGCCATTGAACCCAGTACGGGAGAAATTCTAAGCTTGGTTTCCGCTCCTGCATTTGATCCAAATTTAATGGTTGGAAAACGTAAAATCCGCAAAAATTACTCTTCTTTAAAAGAGGATTCATTGAAACCTTTATTTCCAAGACCGTTGGCCGCAGAATATCCGCCAGGATCTATCTTTAAATTAGTACAAGCGCTTGTAGGTTTAGAAGAAGGTGTTATAACAGAAAATACAGGTTTTCCTTGTACTAAAAGTCTTGTAGGTTGTCACGACCACCCCAATGCAAACTCCGTACAAGATGCAGTTAAAATGTCTTGCAACCCTTATTTTTACTATGAGGTTAGAAGAATTATACAACAAGGTAAAGAACAAAGTGTATTTAAAGATGCAGCAATCGGACTCGCAAAATGGGAGAAATATATGCACAGTTTCGGTTTAGGTAAAAAACCGGATGTAGATATAGGCGGAGTTCGGCCTGGTGTAATACCAAATGTATCATTCTATAATAGGTGGTATGGTGAATACAGATGGGCGTTTAGTACCATAAGATCTATAAGTATTGGACAGGGAGAAGTAAAAGTTACTCCTCTACAAATGGCAAACCTAGCAGCCATAATTGCAAATAGAGGTTATTATTATTCACCACATTTTGTGCGCTCAATTGGCAAGAAAGGACCGTTAGAAAAATATACAGAAAAGAAAAAAACAATGGTAAATTCTGAACACTTTAATCCTGTGATCGAAGGTATGAGACGTGTTGTAGAAGAACCTGGTGGTACGGCAAGATTAGCCAAAATTGAAGGAATAAGTGTAGCCGGAAAAACAGGTACGGCACAAAATCCACACGGAAAAGATCATTCAGTATTTATTGCTTTTGCACCGATTGATAATCCGAAAATTGCTATTGCTGTTTACGTAGAAAATGCCGGTTTCGGCGGAACATGGGCAGCTCCTATAGCCAGTTTAATGATAGAAAAATATTTGAACGGAGAAGTTAAATCAGAAAGTAAAGAAAAACGTATATTAGAAGCTAATCTACTAGATTAACAAGATGATAAAGAAGTATTTAAATAGTGTTTTATTTGTAATATTAACTTCAATTTTAAGTAGCTGTTATTGTTATAAAACTACCTATACTGCATCTCCTGTAGATTTAGAATCTAGAAGTAATAATTCTACAACACCCTGTTGCGAGCGATTAGAAAATAAATCCTTTACAATAACGCCATATTACGGATTATTAAATCCAAATAAAATTGAAGCAAACGATCTAACGCATAAAAGAAGTACGTTTGGACAGGTTGGTATCCAAACAAATTATCTGTATGCTCCTTTCAAAAAAACGCCATTCAAAATAGCATCTATTGGCCTAGATCTTTCCTACATTAATTTCGAAAATTATTTTATTGACAACTCTTTTCAACCATACGATTTTGATAGACAAACGTTTCGCGTTATGCTTAATCATAACTTTGCTACGGTAGTTGGTCCGCGCCTTTTAGGCTATGTAAATACACAAATTGGCGTTAAGTTTAATAGAGATAAACTGCAGTATTGGTCTGCCGGCGATATAAGAAATGAAACTCAATTTGATTTTAGAATTGGATATAACTTCAACTACTTTTTAACAAAATCATTAATCCTCTCAGCAGACGCTGGCTATGGAGCGGGAAGTTATATAAAAACAGGCCTTTCAATTTGGTTTTAATAGATGGAAAGACAAAAATCAGTTACAAAAAGTATAGATTGGATGTTAGTGATACTACTTATCGCCATCGTTAGTCTGGGTATACTAAATCTATACTCTGCTGCGTATGATGAGAATCATTCGTTTATACTCGACTTTAAATCACTTTACGGAAAACAAATTTTTTGGGTTGGAATTGGTCTATTTATTGGATTTATCGTGTTCTTAATAGACAGTAAATACATCAGAGAACTAAGTGTACCGGCTTATCTCTTTACAGTAATTCTTTTAATTGCTGTGCTATTCACAAAGCCAATAAACGGAGCCAGATCTTGGCTTGGCATTGGTTCGTTTGGAATACAACCCTCTGAATTTGCAAAATTAGGTATGGCTTTAATCATGAGCTATCTTATTAGTAATATCAGTACAAAAACCATAACCACTAGAACAGTTTTATTTTTAAATGGAGTATTACTAGCTACAATGGTATTGATCCTACTCCAAAATGATACAGGAACCTTTCTTGTATTTACAGCCTTTCTATTTGTACTTTACAGAGAAGGTATCACATTTGATCCAATTATTCTCTTCTTTACAAACGCTATATTTGGCTTACGGTTCAAAAGCACCTGGGTAGGTGTGCACTTTATTCCTGTTCTTTTTGTTGTCATCTTTTTTAGTATTACTTCATTATTTTTTGCCGATACAACTCATAGTTTGTCCATTGGCTCCTTTTTATTGCATGAAGTACCTGACTGGATTTTTATACTTTTATTACTTACACTCTCCGCATCTTTTGCTTTGTTTATAATTCTAAAACTAGTTACCGATAGAAATAAAAAAAGACTATTAAGAATTGTTATAATTTCATACTTAAGCTTTTCTTCACTCACCGTATTAGTTACCTACGGTTACAATAATGTTTTACAACCCCATCAAAAGGAAAGGATAGATTTATGGCTAGGAAAAGTAGATTCTGAGCAGCAACAAGACAAGGCTGACTACAACAGAAACAGAGCTATGGCAGCAGTTGGATCTGGCGGAATAGCAGGAAATGGCTACCAAAATGCACAACTAGCTAGTCCAGAAAGCGGACACGTACCCGAAAGTGAAACTGATTTTATATTTTGCGTTTATGCAGAAGAATGGGGGTTTTTAGGTTCTTTTATAGTTGTAACACTGTTTACACTTTTACTCATACGCATTATAGTTATTGCAGAACGTCAACGCAGCAGGTTTACACGTGTTTACGCTTATTGTGTAGCCATGATTATATTTTATCACTTTGGTATCAATATCGGGATGAATTTGGGCATCGTACCTATCATCGGAATACCGCTGCCCTTTTTTAGTTATGGAGGAAGCTCTATGCTATCGTTTACGGTAATGATGCTCATTTTACTTAAATTAGATGCACAAAGAAAAGAAGTCTTATTTTGATACACCACTTAAAAGATAAAACACCCTTCATACAAATACTTATATTACTGTCTATTGGAGTAGTATCAATTTTCGTTTTAAGTATTATTTGTACATCTACAATCGCTTACCTTTATCCAGAAATAACATCAGTATCTCCACAATTGCAAATGGAAAAGTATCCTGTACAATATGTGATAGGAAACTATCTACCTTTTCAAATTGGACTATTTTTAGTACCGGGCTTATTATACATGCGCTTCAAAAATAAAAACGAAAAGCAACAAAAACCAACCGTAGTAATTACAACCTATATCTGGAGCTTTCTCCTATTTATGCTCTTGTTTTGTTTACTTCCATTTCTAACCGCAGTTAATAGTTTTATACTGGATAGTTTGGGAATGTTGGAAATAATTTTAGAGGAAACAATTAACTACAACCAATCGCTACACTTTTTAATTGGACCCTTCGCGTCGAATACAAGTTTTACCATTGCACTGCTTGTAATTGGACTTATAGTACCGATTTGTGAAGAGCTATTTTTTAGAGGTTTTATTCTTTCGCATGTTGCAAAAACAAGAGAAAATAATTGGATAGGCGTATTGGTGAGTGCTTCCATTTTCACTCTATTGCATCTCAATTGGTATCAATTTTTACCTATACTTTGCTTCGGAATAGCTTTAGGAGTAATTTATGTACTTACCCAATCACTTCTTCCTGGAATTATTTTACATGCTTTAAACAATAGTGTTAATGTACTCTGGACACGCTACGACAATATACCTACTTACTTAGAAAACTACCAGCCTCTGCTATCAACTATTTTAATTATACTCCTTGTTTGTTTGTTCGCAGTTTACCACAAACAACTCAAATTGAAATAGCCCAACCTTGTTCAAAAAGGGATTCGCAGAGGTATATTCGAATTAGTTTACATAAAAAAACCCTTGTCTTAACAACAAGGGTTTATACTTAATTATAATCAATCTTACTAGTCATTGTCAATTCTATATTCTCTTCCAGTACCTTTTTCTTGCGCACCGTAAGCAATAGAATTATAGTCATTATCTTGTAATAACTTTCGAGCATCAAACAAAATACCTACAGGCACTTCCTCATCTGCTTTAAAACAAGTAACAACCTCTTCCTTTGCGATTGTATATCCAGAAGGTTTATTTGCATACTTCATATCTTTCCATTGAATGATATAATTAATTCCATTTTCTGGTAAAATACCGTCAAATTGAACTGCAATACCTTTATCAAATTTACTTGCATCACCTTTGATAGGCGCTCCTAGATAAACGAAATCTACTTCACTTCTTTGTTTAAATGGTGTTAAATCTGAAACTCCTTCTCCTCTTGCATTATCAATCTTTACCATAGGATCAATATCCTTAGTAGTAGTTGCCACCATGAAGAAGAAGAGTAACATAAACACAATATCAGGTAAAGACGATGTATTTATCGCTGGTGCTGCCTTTTTATCATTACTTTTAAATTTAGACATAGCTCTTATTTCTTAGGATTAACTTCAATAATTCTTTCAGGATACAAAGTTTCGAGCAAATCTAAACGTTCTTTGTATTGCTTTACAATAGGCGTTTGCTCCAAAGCGTTTTGCTGGTAATACTTTAACATAGATGTATACGTTATACCAAACAGTTCTGTAGATTCTGCATCTCTCATTTGCATTAATGCCTTTTGAATTTCTGATTGAATCGCAACATACGCACTGTAGTCCGTTCCAATAAACGGTTCTATTTTCACGTGAGCTTTGATATCAATCTCAGGCATTTCAACATTTCTTTTGCTTTTGTTCATATCTGCTTTCGCAAAAACTCTATAAACCGCATCTTTTTTGAACCATTCGTCAAGCAAATTATTTGCATATTCTACCTGAACCTCTTTGTTAGGATCAGTATCTGGCAACGCTTCTTTATTTGCGACACCTTGCTCTGCATCTGCGATACCAGCATCAATAGATTCTCTTGTTGCGTAAGAATAATAAGGATACTCTGTATTAAAAGATCCAAATCGCAATCCTTTATTCACTAGATAAAAATGCTTTATTCTTTTATGAAGATTTTCTATTTCCGTTACAGGAAGTATAGAATCTCTTACTTGCATTGCCTGTTTGTTGTTGATCGTAATTTTATATACGTTTTTCTTCTCAACCTCAATTTCAATGTTTTCAGGAATTTCTACTTTCTTAGGAATTTTTCTTAAAAAAGCAGTATCCTTATCCATGGTTGTGGTAACCAAGAAGAAAATCAAAAGCAAGAATGCGATATCCGCCATCGATCCTGCGTTTATTTCTGGGGCTTCTCGCTTTGCCATATTAGTTCTTTCTTACTAAGTTTAATACTAAACCACCTACAATTGCAAGTAGTGCTGCTCCAATAGCAATAAAAGCAGTAACCACACCAGCATTGGTAAAGTCAACTGTTTTTTGACTCGCTGTAATCGCTTCTGGTAAATTTAAATCTTCTGGAGTAGTTGATGTACCCGCAAAGTAAAGTACCAAAAAGATAACAGCAGCAACGATAATTCCAAGTATAGACTTAATTGCTCGTATTGGATCTGTAACTAATAAGTAAACAAAGAAGACTACAATTAACACTGCACACAACGCAATTGCTGCAAAACTAAAAATAGTAGCTCCTGACATTACTCCACCTTCTGCAAAAGCATTCACCTCTGCAGTTGTAGACGTATCTACATTTATTCCTGAGAACATAACCATCGCTCCAAATATGATAATCGGTATGATTATCACAGCTTTGATTATTAACCCAATTGAATTTGATTTTTCCATGTTATTTATGGATTAAAAGTTCAACAATATCTTACTTTGAAGTAGTCTTATACTTCAACATCATATCTACTAAAGAGATAGATGCATTCTCCATTTCGTTTACTAAACCGTCAATTTTCGCAACGATATAGTTGTAAAAAATCTGGAGAATAATCGCAGCAATCAAACCGAAAACTGTTGTTAATAAGGCTACTTGAATACCACCTGCAACTGTTGTTGGAGAAACTTGACCATCAGATACAATTTTCTCAAAGGCTTGGATCATACCAATTACTGTACCCATGAAACCTAACATCGGTGCCAATGCAATAAATAAAGAAATCCAAGAAACTCCTTTATCCAACATACCCATTTGAACTCCTCCGTAAGAAATTACAGATTTCTCAACCATCTCAATTCCTTCGTCAGCTCTATCTAAACCTTGGTAAAAAATAGATGCAATTGGTCCTCTTGTATTTCTACATAATTCTTTTGCTTCTTCTACTCCTCCTTTAGCTAGAGCAGCTTCTACGTCTTCTAAAAATTGTTTTGTATTAATTGTAGAAAGGTTTAAATAAACAATTCTTTCAATACATAATGCTACACCAATAATCAAAGCAATTAAAACGATACCCATCCAAAATGGATCTCCTTCAATAAATTTTTGTTTGATTTTACTAACAAAACCCATGTCTTGAACAGCAGCTGTGCTTTCTTCAACAATTTCCTCAGTAGGTTCTTCGGTAGATGTTAAATCCGTTAGCGCATCAGTAGCTGTTGAATCAACAGTTTCCATTGCATTATTTACTGCACCGTCTACTACTGTAGAGTCGTCTGCTAAAGAGACTGTGCTAAAACCGAAAGTCATCATTCCGGCAATCATTAGTGAACTAATTACTTTTTTCATGTTCTCAAAGATTAATTTTAATCGTATTCTTAGTTTATATTTAAGCCAAATCAAAGATATTAAATCTGTGGAGAGAGAGGGATTCGAACCCTCGAGAGCCTTGCGACTCTACTTGCTTTCCAGGCAAGCCAGTTCAACCACTCCTGCACCTCTCCTCTATTTTGTTTTAATATCGGTGCGCTAATGTACAAAAATTTTACAACGTACAATAAAAGTTGTCCTCAACCTTAAAGTTGTGTTAACATTAGTGCGAAAGCTCTCCCACTGTGTTTTCTTTAAGCTTTTCTACTACAACATTTCTATCACTCTCTGCTCCTAATAGATACATTAGTTTTGTAATTGCAGCCTCTGTAGTTAAGTCTAAACCGTTAATCACTCCTGCTTTATTCAAAAAGGAACTTGATTTATACTTTCCTTGTTCAACCGAACCCGAAGCACACTGAGTAATATTAAGAATAATTCCTCCTTCTGCGAGATAATTTGTGATTAAGTTATGGAATTGTTTATTGTGTGGTGCGTTTCCTGCTCCAAATGTTTCCAAAATTATTCCTTTACATTTAGAAAAATCGAAAAGTGAAGCGAACAAATCTACACGCATTCCTGGAAATATTTTCAAAAGTGCTACATCGGTCTGAAAATCTGTAAAAACAGTTAAATTCTCTTCTATTGTTTTATAAAAAGATGCCGAATTATAATTTATGTTTACTCCAGCAATTGCTAACTCTGGATAATTTGGTGATTGAAAGGCTTCAAATAGGTTTGCTGAAACTTTCGTTGTACGATTTCCTCTGTACAGTGAATATTCAAAATAAATAGCTACCTCTTTTATTATGGCTTCCTGATTTTCATCTTTTTCAGCAGCAATTTCTATGGCTGTAATTAAGTTTTCTTTTCCATCTGTTCTAATAGTACCTATTGGCAGTTGCGATCCTGTTAAAATGACTGGCTTTTGTAAACCTTGCAACATAAAGCTTAATGCAGAGGCCGTAAATGCCATCGTATCTGAACCGTGCAAGACAACAAATCCGTCGTATTGATCGTAATTCTTCTCAATAGTACGCGCTATTAATTTCCATTCTTCAAGGTTCATGTCTGATGAATCAATAGGCTCTTCGAAAGAAAAAGAAGAAAGCGCTACATTCAGACGCGATAGTTCTGGTATTTGTTCTGAAAGATGATTAAAATCAAAGGCTTTCAACTCGCCCGTTTCGGCATCTTCTATCATACCAATAGTTCCGCCTGTATAGATTAATAAAACCTTAGCGATTTTCATACTGCTTCAATTTTGAAAAAAGTTCTAATGCATTCAACGTTGTTTGTTCTTCAACCTCTTTTAATGGAAGCTCGAAAATTTCTGCAACTTTTTCTGCAACATGTAATAAATAACTGCTCTCATTTCTTTTCCCTCTAAAGGGAGTAGGTGCTAAATATGGCGCGTCTGTTTCTAAAACAATATCATTTAAAGTTAAGGTTTGAACTACTTTATCTAAACCTGCTTTTTTAAAGGTTACCACTCCACCAATACCTAATTTAAAACCGCCGTATGCCAAAACTTGCTGCGCTTGTTCTTGAGAGCCTGTAAAACAATGTAAGACTCCTGTAAGTTTTTCATCGTTTACTTCATCTAAGCACTCAAAAATTTCATCAAAAGATGACCTTGCGTGAATTGCTATTGGAATACCAAGTTCTTTGGCCCAGATACATTGTTGTTTAAAAGCATGTTTTTGTTCTTCTAAATATGTCTTATCCCAGTATAAATCTATACCAATTTCTCCAACAGCAATATAATCTCTACTAAATAAATGCTCTTTTACTGTTACTAATTTCTTTTCAAAATCGTCTTGAACAGCACAAGGGTGCAATCCCATCATTGAGAAACAATGTTTTGGATATTTTATTTCTAACGCGTGCATTGCATCAATGGATTCAATGTCAATGTTCGGCAATAGCATTTTTTCTACTCCCGAGTTAATCGCGTTTTGAATACAAGTGTCTGTATCTTCCTGAAATTTTTCAGAAAACATGTGTGTATGTGTATCAATAAACATTATGCCTTTCTAAATTTTTTGTAAAGTTTTATTGCAACCATTAATCCAACCGCTATACCAAAAAACAGTAGTGTTGCCAATACCCAATTGGTTGCATTTTTTTGCATTACAACAAAAACAATCGCTACTAAAAATAAGGTGGCTAACTCATTCCATAATCTGAGCTGATTGGATGTCCACCCAATTTTATCTTTTTGATAATTCAAGAAAATTTTATGACAAATAAAATGGTACACAATGAGACAGAGCAAAAGAGTGAGCTTTACATGCATCCAGCCTGCTTTTAACAAATAGGGTTGCTTAATAAAAAGCCAAACTCCGAATACTACGGTTAATATCATTGCAGGAAAAGTAATGATGTACCACAGTTTCCTTTCCATGATCTTAAATTGTTTACTGAGAATATTCTTTTCGGTTTCTATCTTCAATTGAGCTTCTGAATGATAGATAAATAGGCGAACAATATAGAAAAGTCCGGCAAACCAAGAAACCACAAAAATGATGTGTAATGCTTTAATTGCTGCTATTGACATACTACAAATGTAATTGGATTGATTGAGAAGACATTGAGTAAACCGACTTTTGTATTACTTTTGCCAAAAAAAAGCGATATGAAAGCAAAAACAGCTGCCGAAACATTAGCCGTAAGTACTAAAGTAGTGTTACCTAACGATACCAATCCGCATGGAAATTTATTTGGTGGCGAACTGTTGGCTTGGATGGATGTAATTGCGAGTGTTTCTGCTCAAAGACACTGCAGAAGAGTGGTTGTTACAGCATCTGTAAACAATGTTGCTTTTACACGACCTATAAAACATTCTTCTATTGTTACTTTAGAATCTAAGGTTTCTAGAGCTTTTAATTCTTCTATGGAAATTTTCATAGATGTTTTCGTTGAAAATCAAGTAAACGGTACACGCGAAAAATGCAATGAAGCAATTTATACTTTTGTTGCGGTAGATCAAAATGGTGGACCAATACAAGTTCCTGAACTTATTCCTGAAACAGAAGAAGAAAAAGAACGTTACGAGGGAGCTTTGAGAAGAAAACAATTGAGTTTAATTCTTGGTGGAAAAATGAAACCAGAAAAAGCAACAGAACTCAAAAAGTTATTTTTGAATCAATAATCTTTATTTAGATTGAATTCTTGCGTTAAACAGTAAAACGTTCAATCCCAATCTAAATAGTCTTCTAAATCTCTACGGTCTTTTTTGGAAGGTTTCCCTGTTCCGTAATCTCTATAAACACGCTGAGAAGCTTGGTAAAGTTTAAACTTTTCTAACTCTTCAGGAGCGGTTGTATCCACAATATAATTTTCAACTAACTTGGCTCCAACTCGGTTGTTGAGTAAATCTTTAATTTTAAACGAAAATGTAGCACTGTGTTTTATAATTTGAACAGTATCTCCTATCTTCACTTCTCGGGCTGGTTTTATTCCTTCACCATTTAGTTTTACTTTGCCCTTTTTCACTTGCTCCGTAGCAATTGATCTCGTCTTGGCTAGTCTTACAAACCATACAAATTTATCTATTCTCACACCCATTTAATGTAATTCTTGCTTTTGTTTCTTTGTTAATTTATCTACGATCAAATTGTACGAATGGTCGATTAATCCCAACAGTATTTCATCTTTTAAATCTTGATTAAAAAAGAGTGTATTCCAATGCTTCTTATGCATATGATATCCAGGTTTAACGGCTGCATACATTTCTCTTAATTCAATCGCTTTTTCGGGTTCGCACTTTAAGTTTACCGATGATTCTTGGTTTTCTTTCATACGTAATAATGCAAACATTTTATCAAACACCTTAAAAACAAGTACATCATCTCCGAATGGCATTGATTCTGATACGTTAGATTTATTTAGGCAGTACTCTCTAAAATATTCTACATTCATTCTTCCGTGTTTAGGGTAAACATAATTAATCTCAAAGAAAGATGAATTATGAGAACAAAAAAATGTCCTTACATCGAGATACAAGGACATTTTAAAAAATTTATTTATCGCTAGTGAATGTGAAAATTCACATCATCTTTCGTTCCTAGTGCTTTTAGCATAGAACCGTGTACTTTAAGTGCTTTAAAAAATGTTTTTTGTGAATTATAAGGTAAACTAAACTCTTCAGCAGTTTTCTTCACAATTTTAGAAATATTTGAATAGTGTACGTGACAAATGTTAGGGAATAAATGGTGTTCTACTTGATAGTTTAAACCACCAACATACCATGTAAACCATTTGCTTTTTTGTGCAAAATTTGCTGTGTTTACTAATTGATTCACTGCCCAATCTGCTTTAATATTTCCAGATTCATCTGGCAACGGGTAAGTAGATGAAGGCACAACATGTGCAGGCTGGAATATTGCTGCTAATGCTACACCAGAAATAAAGTGCATCATTAAAAAGCAAAGAATCGTTCCGTACCAAGCCATTGGAGAAAAAATCAGCGGAAGCGCAAGTGTAATTGCGTAATAAATGATTTTAGTGATAATGGTAACCGTTAGCATTCTAGAAAAACTTGTTCCTTGCGTATCTGTAATTCCCATTTTTTTATAGCGATACAATTGTTTAAAATCTTTAGTAGTACACCAAGAGATGGTCATTAAACCATATAAAAACCATGCATAAATGTGCTGATATTTATGCGCTGCATATCTTTTCTCGTGCGGAGAAAAACGCATCACTTTTCCAGGATTAATATCCTCGTCCATACCGGTAACGTTCGTGTATGTGTGATGTAAAACATTGTGCTGCATTCTCCAAGTTACATCAGAACCACCAATGAAACTAATGATGAAACCAAAGAAACGGTTTACACTTTTGTGTTTAGAATAAGCACCATGGTTTGCATCGTGCATTATAGACAAACCAATTCCTGTCATACCAAACCCCATGAGCACCCACATTGAAACGATAGTCCACGTACTTGTAAAATAGGTGCTTATTAAAACAAGTGGAACAAAATATAAGGAAATCATGAATATTGATTTAATAACCATATTAAGGTTACCGTATCTATCAATGTTATTTTCTTTAAAGTACTCTCTTACTCTTTTCTGTAAAGTTTTGTAAAACTCTACGTTATGGTTACGATCAAACGTAATTTTCTTTATAGCCATATATTAATTTTATTGTGTTGCTTTATAGCTTTAGCGTTACAAAGATAAGACATAAATCGGTTAGAATTGCAAATTATGATTATTGATAACTATCAATGAAACGTTAATAACCTCTAGAAGAGCAACTATTTCTGTTTTTAATCCAGAAAAAATAGTTGGATACATTTTAATCTTTACGGCTTCGAATATCTATTTTTGTTTTTTAATCTAAAGAATTATGACTGCAATTTCTTCCCAGAATTTCAAAAACCAAACAGCACTGATACGTGTTGATTTTAACGTACCTTTATCTTCAGATGCTACTATTATTACTGACGATACGAGAATGAGGGCTGCTCTTCCGACTATAGAATATATTTTAAACAATGGAGGTAAAGTAGTATTAATGTCACACCTTGGCAGACCCAAAAACGGCCCTGAAGAAAAATTCTCATTAAAACATTTGGTAAATCATCTCTCAAAATTATTAAACAGAGAGGTGCAATTTGCAGCAGATTGTATTGGAGAAAAAACCGAAGAAATTGTAAAAGAACTGAAAGAAGGCGACGTTTGTTTAATTGAAAACTTACGTTTTTATAAAGAAGAAACTGCCGGCGATCTTGCCTTTGCAGAAAAATTGAGCCGACTAGGAGATGTTTATGTGAATGATGCATTTGGAACTGCACACAGAGCACACGCGAGTACAGCAGTGATTGCGCAATTTTTCAAAGACAAAAAATGTTTTGGAAAATTGTTACAGGCAGAAATTGAAAGTGTAGAAAAAGTATTAAATAGCAAAGAGAAACCTGTAACTGCAATAGTAGGTGGAGCTAAAGTAAGTTCGAAAATCACAATTATAGAGCGTTTATTAGATAAAGTAGACAACTTAATAATTGGTGGAGGTATGGCGTATACTTTTGTAAAGGCTGAAGGTGGAGAAGTTGGAAATTCTTTAATTGAAGACGATTATTTAGAGACAGCAAAAAAAATAATTACTCAGGCAAAGGCTAAAAACGTAAAACTGTGTATTCCAACAGATACAATTATAGCCGATGATTTTAATAACGAAGCCAATAAAAAAACAGTAGAAATCTCTAAAATTCCTTCAGGTTGGATGGGATTAGATATTGCCGAAGAATCAAGCTCGGCTTTTTCAGATGTAATTACTAATTCTAAAATAATATTGTGGAACGGACCAATGGGCGTTTTTGAGATGGAAAATTTTCAAAAAGGAACGGTGAACGTTGCAAATGCAATTGTGGAAGCAACTAAAAACGGTGCTTTTTCATTAGTTGGAGGAGGAGACTCAGTTGCAGCTGTGAATAAATTTAACTTAGCAGATAAAGTAAGTTATGTTTCTACCGGAGGTGGAGCAATGCTAGAATATTTAGAAGGTAAAGAACTGCCTGGAATTAAGGCAATGAACCATTAAAAGTTTAAATGGGCTGTGCTACTTTTGATAGCAGGCTAAAAAAACAGAAAACCTTCGTTACACGTTAGCGGAGGTTTTTTTTATAAACGCACTCCTATTTCTAGCATTTCTTGTTCAGAAACAGTTGGAGGAAAATTTCCTTGGTTTATTTTCTTCACAACTAATTTTGCAACTTTTTTAGCATCTTCTTGTGACTGAAAACCTCTGTTTCCTTGAACAGCCGGTATATGTGGTTGATTCAGTATTTTCTTTTCTCCTTTGAATATACAATAACCCCAACCGAAATCTGTTGTTTCAAATGTTTGAAAAGTGTAAGAACGCTTTGTTTCTAATGATTTTTGTTTTTCTTGAGGAGTTGAAACCTTTTCAAACTCACAAGAGAAGATTGTAAATAGCACGAAAAAAGATAACCACTTCATAATTAATTTACCAAAATTTTACCGGAATAATTTCCGCTTCTATAAATATATACTCCCGTGTTAAGTTGAGATAAATTTAGTTTTATTTTTGATGTATTTACAACTGTTTGTTCTACCAAATCGGTAACACAACTGCCAGATATGGTATATAAATTTATGTTTTCATTAACGTTTTCTACATAAATATGGTCTTTTGCCGGCTGAGGATAAACCACTAAGTGCTTTTTTTGATGTTCTTCATTATATAATCCTAAAACGAAATTATAACTGTAAAAGTCATCTAAATAAAAACCATTATAACCAGTTCCTAAATAGGCAATGCCATCTAAAACAAAGCTAACCGCATTCACTCTGGCAGTACCTCCAAAGTCAATTTTTTGATTCCATTGATCTGCATCTAAATTATACGCGTACATATCTTTGGTGTAATTAAGCGTATTGTCGTAACCTGTTCCTACATAAAGATAAGGGTATGCTTTAAATCCCGTAGCTCCATAGCGCGGAGATCCTAAAAAATCTGCTTTTTGTTCCCAACTATCTAATTCTGGATTGTACGCGAACATATCTTTCAAAAAGGTACCGTTGTAACCTGTTAAAACATATCCTTTATTTCCCATTTCTAATCCAACCGCTTGTTTCCTAGGATTTCCTGGGAAATTTGAAATTTGACTCCAACTGTTTAAATTCGGATTATACGCCCAAAAGTCGTTTGTTACACCATTAACATCCTCTCCTGTTCCAACATATCCCAAAGAATCAATGCTAAATGCTACGGCTTGTCTTCTTGGAGTACCGCCAAAATTTGCTTTTTGAGTCCATGTTTTAGTTTGATGATCGTACTCCCAAAAATCTCCTAAAAATGGAGTAGCTGATTTGCCTGTTCCCACATACGCTTTATTTCTAATCGTAAAAGCTACCGCGGAGCTTCTCTCAGCACCTTGTCCAAATTCTCCTGCAATACTCAACTCATCATCCCAATCATCTTGATTTGGGTTGTAGGAAAACATACTTCGTTTGTCTCCGTCTAGATTAAGTCCGGTTGCAATAAAACCTTCATCTTCTACTACAAATGAAACACACGAACCTTTTGGCGGACCATTAACTGAGTCTTTTTGTACCCAAATATCTTGAGCCATCATCTGAAATGAATAAAAGGAACAAAAAACAAATACGAAAATACTTTTCATTTTAAAACTTGAATTTTTTGAGTACTCACCACGTTAGTATCTGCTTCTAAATAAACAATATATGTTCCCGAATTTAAATCGTTCGGCAACTGAAAACCTGAAACACCTTTCGATATTCTTGCTATTTCTTTTCCAGCAATTGAATATAGCGTTATAAAATCCACTTTATCATTTTTAACAAATACCCTATTTTCATTTATTGGATTTGGATAAAGTTGTAGGTTTTGCAGTTCAACTTCAGAAAGTTGTAAAGGAGCTTCTCCCCTAATATATTTATAAAATCCTCGTTTTTTTCCAGTAGTACTTTTTCCTATTCCTACGTATACGCTATCCTCAATAACAAAATAACTACAAAACTTTCGTCCACCACCTGGATAATCATTTCTATTTAACCAGGTATCAAAACTTGGATTATACTCCCAAACATCGTCTCTATAACCACCATCTGTACCGAGAGCAATGAACGCTTGATTTTTTATTGTATATGCAATAGCACCACCTCGTTCAGCGGATGGAAAATCTCCGAGCTGCTCCCAAGTATTTGTTGCAAGATGATACGCATACAAGTCTTTTGTATAAATATCTTCATTTCCACCAAGACCAACAATTACTTTATTCCCTATCCGAGTGCTTACCAATTGATATCTTGGTCCGCCTAAATATGCTGCTCTTGGGGCCCAAACATCTTGGAAGGGTTTATATTCCCACAATTGATCTGTGTACGTATCCGGACCAAGTTTTCCGCCTATTACATAGCCTTTCTCATCAGAACTAAAAGCAGCTGCAAAGTAAACTCCATTGCCGTTTCCTCCAGGGTAATCTGCAATTTGCGACCAAGAGTTAATGACAGGATCATATTTCCAAAAATCCTTCAATATTTGTCCACCAGGAGCCGAAGAACTATCTGCTCCAGTACCTACGTAGGCAAAATTACCTATTGTAAAACCCACTGCATTTCTTCTAGGTGCACCCGGCAAACTCGCTTTCTGTGACCAACTTCCTAAAACAGGATCATATTCCCATAGATCATTATGCGTTAAATCTGCAGTATCCAAACCTGTACAAACGTAGCCTTTATCTAAAAGAGAAAAACCTACACCTCTCGTTCTCTGCGAAGGGAAATCTGCAATACTATCCCATGAATTTGGAACTTGTGCTTGACTACAAAAAACAAGTACGCAACAATACATTAAAACTGCTAACCTCATCTATTGAATTTGAATTTTACCTGATTTAATGCATTGTGTTCCTTCCAGGAGAGCATATAAATAAATGCCTTTTTTTAGCTCTGATGCATCAATTACATTAGTCGCTAAGATGCGTTGTTCTAAAACTGGTTGACCAGATAAGTTATACACTATTATTTCTCCTTGAAAACCACTTAAACCAACGATTTTAAATAATCCTGAGGTTGGATTGGGGTATAATTTGATGCCTGATTTCCACTCTTCTTCTAAACTAACTGTTCCTGTGAAGCTCCAAAAATCATTAAAATTTGTTCCGTTTGTACCTATTCCACAATACGCAGTATTTCCTATGACAAAAGAGTTCATAAACCTTCTTTTAGCACCTGGGAAATCGTCTATTTGTTTCCAAACGTCTGTTGCAGGTTCATATTCCCATACATCGCGATAATTTAAACCATTTCCGAAGTTGTTTCCTGTCAGAATATAACCTTTCCCATTAATCGCGAAACCAGTTGCACCTTGTCTGGGTGTTGGACCAACATTGGCGCGTTGTATCCATTGATCTTGTTCTGGTTTGTATTCCCAAAAATCGTTTCCAGCACCAAAACCAGCACTTCCTGTTCCAACATAACCTTTTCCATTAATTGCAAAAGCTACACCTGTTGCCCTATCATTTCCCGGAAAATCTGCAATTGGTGTCCAAGTATCAGTTGGCGGATAATAACTGTAATATTGTTCTGAAGTTCCTGTAGAAGAACTACCAGCGCCAACATAAGCAAGTGTATCAATCACAAAAGCCAACGCACCTAAACGCATTCCTCCGGGGATATCCGAGATTTGAGTCCAACTATTTGCCACAGGGTCAAACTCCCAAAAATCATCCGACCAACTATTAGATGGCTTCCTGCCTGAACCGCAATATGCTTTTTCTCCAACGGTAAATGCAACGGCGTGGTATCTATCTCCACCTCCAAAATCCGCTTTTTGTGTCCAAGTATCAGAAGCCGGATCATACTCCCAAATATCAGCATAAGCAATATTTACCACAGAGTTTATATGTCCCAAGCCCATGTAACCTTTATCTTTTATAGCAAAAGCTGTACCTCTGTGCCTTCCTGTACTTCCAAAATTCGCTTTTTGCTCCCATGCATTTCCGAAAGCAATATTTGATAATAAATAGAAAAATAGTACGAGAAAAAATTGTTTCATTTCTTGCAAATTTTAGTGATGAATACCTGTTTATTATTTGCAATTTTAAGCGAATAAATACCGTTAGATAAATCTTCAATATTGATCTGGTTAGCGTATGTGCGTTTTACAAGCCGACCTTTAAAATCGTATAACTCCGCATAATTAAAATCAGAAACTTCTATAAAAAGTATATCTGTTACGGGATTGGGAAAAACACGTACGGGATTTGAAAAATTATCTTCTAAACTCAACCCGCTGCCGTTTATTGTCAAAATATACTCACCCGATTCAAAGTTCCAACCTTCAACAGCTACTAAAATTGTATCTAACCCTGTTGTGGCAAGAGTAATTTCGGCGTTAGCACCACAATTTGCTCCGTCATCGTTATACATTATCGGATTCATCTGTGTATCAAAAACAGTGAGGTGTGTGTCAAAGCTTGAATTGCATAAATCTATTGTAAGCTGTGGTGCATTAAATTGACTAATTGGTATGCGATAAAATACATCTGCAGAACTATAAATTGTAGATTGACTGCCATAACAAATCTCCGTAGAATTAGTATCCACATACGGGATGTTATCCACTTCTATTGGATCTGTAGGTAGATTACCCAAATAAGACGAACAATCTATTCCATTTTGAAATTGAACCGTAAAATCTACAACCGAACCCCATGGATATGTTTCGCATGGATTTAAGGGAATACTTCCTCCTTCTCTATGCATTACTCTCATCCGCGTAGTACCTTGAGGTACAAGATTTGGAACTGTAAAAGCAAATTGAGATAAAGGTGTTGGTATATTACCTTCCCAAGTACCAATAGATTCATTTGCTTCAAAATTTTGGTTTTGATTATAATCTATCCAAATTTGTCCTGCTCCAGCATAATTTCCACCGCAAGTACCAAATTGAACTTCTAAAATATAACTTGCTCCTGGTGTAAGTAATACACCTAAATTAGTTTGATCTTCTAAGCCTAGAATGGCCGGACAACCCGTATAAATTAATGTTCCTGCATCTCCTAAAAGAGAAACAGACTCTACATTAGAATCTATTGTGGTGGTTGGGCCAGTATTTGTGCAATATTGAGCGTGCCCCACAAAAGAAGCAAAAACGATTACACTTGAAAACATCCTGAATAACATGTTTAAATTTAACAAAAAAATTCAAAAATGTTAATTTAGTTTAAAAAGTATGATGTGGTAAAACTTTAGGTAGCAAGTTTAATTGTAGCAAAACAAAACTATCTAGTCATAAAATAATTGAATGCTCGAATTGTTCAAACTATACGTTTTCTGATCAATATTCCATAAATAAAGTACGTAATGGTGTATATTTTCAGTGTTAACTACAAAATTTTGATTGATTACTTTTTCTCTCGATGAATTGCCGTAGAGCCAATCCAGATTAATATATTGATACTCGATTTCATTGTTTAAACTATCTCTACCACTAAATACTATATTTCCTTTAAAGTAGTTTTTTTCAGACTGTAAAATGGTTTGAATATTAATCTTAATTGCCTTCGCGTTATCCAAGGTATCTTCAATTAAATTAAGGTATTCCCAATTGTAAGTAGTATCCGGAAAACCTACCGTTTTAACTTCATTAAATTGCACTCTATCTTTGCGTTTAAAAAGTACTACGTCTGTTTCTTTTTGATGATATACCAAACTATACAATGGAACTATTTTACTAGAATCTACTAATGCTAATTTATTTATTAGATAATCTTGCAGTGTATCATTTTCTTTGTAGGGCTGAGCGAAATTGGATAGTCGATTTGATCGTTGTTCTAGGTAATTATAACATAGAATATGTGTTTGATAGGCTCCAATTGTTGGAAACTCTAAATTATCTTTAATTATCGTTTGATGCAAAGTTTCAGAAACGCGCTCATCTGCGCTAAAAATACTACCTTGAATATTGATCTGAGTTACAAAATATATTGGGAAAAAAAGCAATCCAAAACGAAGTAAACTCAATTTAGGTATTCGATCTATAACTAGAACAAGAAGGAATAAAAATAAAGGTATAAAGTAAAAGGCTGCTCTATCTTCCGGAAAATTAACATCTAGAAAATAAACCAAAAAATAAATTGAAATGAGATTACCTAAGATAAGATATGTAGTTATAAATAATGGAGAACCGATTACTAATTCTCTTTTAAATCCTTTATTAAAAATCAAAACAATAGCTGAAACAAGGATCAAACCATAAAAAATACCAAATAGAACTGAATGATTACCAAAAACCTGCTGTGTCAATGTTTCGCCAGTCACTTTCCATAATCCTTCTTTGGAACCATAATAAAGTGCTCCGCTCGCTTTTAGTTGAAAAGAATAATAAATGGGATACAACATAACACACAAGCTCAAAAAAAGAAGAGAGAAAAACCCGATTGACTTTTTTAACGCGTGCTCTCTCACTTTTAACAAATAAATACACAGCACTAAAAGCACAATCAAACCGTAGGTATTAATTAGAGTAAGGTTAGCTAAACATGCTAAAAACAATGTGAGTAATACAACACTTAAATGTCTATTTGATATATTCTTTATGTATTTTATCAAATAATTTAAGCTGCTCACAAAGAATGCCATTGATAGCGCATAACCTCTGCTCAACGCAAAATATTCTACCAAATATCCTACAGTTAAACATGCAATAAATCCAAGTATCCTTGTTTGCGTATGCCGAATATGTTTTATCAATAATCCGATAGAACTGACATAAATACAAAAAGCTATAACATTTGGTAAGCGCAGAGCGAGTGGAGAATTCCCAAAAATATGGTATGAAATTTCAGTTAAAAAACTATTGAGTAAATGATTATTTGCGTCCCAAATTATTCCTTTTTGAGGTGGTAAATATTCACCAGATTGAATGTAATGAAAATAGGTTGCAATCTCATCGTGAGATAATGGATTGTATATAGCTCGAATTAGGATGTATAAAAAAACAAGGATTGTGATAAGTAACCACAATCCTTGTTCTCTGTTTATGTTTTTTATTAAAGTCAATTTATTTCTGACGAACAGTGCGTTGTTCTATTCTTTTCTCAAATTTCTCCCCTTCAAAAATACGTTGTACAAAAATACCAGGAGTATGTATCTCGTTTGGGTTCAATTCTCCAGCAGGAACCAATTCTTCTACTTCTGCAATGGTAATTTTACCTGCCATTGCCATCATTGGATTAAAGTTTTTAGCTGTAGCTTTAAAAATTAAATTTCCTTCTGTATCTCCTTTCCACGCTTTCACTATTGCAAAATCTGCCGTTAAAGCATGTTCCAAAATGTGAGGTTTTCCATTGAATTCTCTAACTTCTTTACCTTCTGCAACTTCGGTACCAAAACCAGCAGGCGTAAAAAAGGCCGGAATTCCAGCTCCACCAGCTCTGCATCTTTCGGCTAGAGAGCCTTGTGGTATTAAATCTACTTCCAGCTCTCCAGAAAGCATTTGTCTTTCAAACTCATCGTTTTCTCCAACGTAAGAAGAAATCATTTTCTTGATTTGCTTTCCTTGTAATAATAATCCCAAACCAAAATCATCAACACCTGCGTTATTTGAAATACAGGTGAGTCCTTTTACGTTTTTCCTGACTAATTCTGCGATAGAATTTTCTGGAATTCCGCATAAACCAAAACCACCCAACATTAGAGTCATATTATCTTTAATACCTTCGCAAGCTTCTTGTACGTTATTTACTACTTTATTCATATTCAATTATAAACCGAAAAGATCACCTTCATTGGTTGGTGTGTTTTCTTGTGTTTGATTGTTACAATTATACATAGAATTTTGATAATTCACGGGAACTTCAAAATCTCCAGTTGCAATTTTCAATTTAGGATCTTTGTATACTTTTTGCATATAATAACCGTAAATAGGCAAGGCCATACGCGCTCCTTGTCCCCAAAGCATACTTCTAAATCGCACACCTCTATCTTCTGCTCCAACCCAAACGCCAGTAACTAATTCAGGAGTTAAACCCATAAACCAACCGTCTGAATTATTCTGGGTTGTACCTGTTTTCCCTGCTGTAGGATGGCTTATACCTCCCCAAGGTCTGCCTCCACGTAAACTAGCACCTGTACCGCTTTGTACAACTCCTCTCATCAAATCTAAGGTAGCATAAGCTAAATCATCGCTCATTGCTTCTTTACTTTCCGGTTGTGCTTCGTAGATTGTATTTCCATTTCTGTCTTCTATTCTAAGTAAGGCTGTAGGTTGATTATAAATTCCCTTATTAACAAATGCGCTTTGAGCTCCAACCATTTCATATAAAGATAAATCCATTACTCCTAAGCACATTGCTGGTACAACGTCTTCGTCTCTTATTGTAATATTTAAATCTTGCATTAATTTTTTTACTGCTTGTGGCCCCGCAGTACCGCCCATTTTTGCCATAACAGCAACCGTAACATTGTTCATTGATTGCGCTAGTCCAGATTTAAAAGTTACTGGTCCACCACTTAACTTAGCACCAGAGTTGCCTGGGCACCAAGACTCCATTTTATTTGGATCAGCTGTTTTTTGAACATCTACACAATACGAAATGTTTGGCGTAGTCATACATGGTGTAATTACCCCAAAACGCATACCTGCAGAATAAATAAACGGTTTAATTGTTGAGCCTACCTGTCTTCTTCCTTGCTTAACATGGTCATAAGCAAAATGATCAATATCTGCACCACCAACCCACGCTTTAATAAATCCGGTTTGTGGTTGTATAGAAATTAATCCTGCATGTAAAAATCCTTTGTAATATTTTATAGAATCTAGCGGACTCAAAATAGTATCTATTTCCCCTTTCCAAGAAAAGACCTTCATTTCAATTGGCACATTAAACATCTCCTCTATTTCAGTTTTCGAAAGACCGGCAGATTTCGCAGATTTATATCTTTCAGAACGTTTAATAGCTCCGTTCATTATACGCTCTATCTGTTCATCCTTTAAACGATTATCGAACGGAAAGTTTTTTGTTCTAGCATTATTTTTATCAAACTCTTTTTGTAATGTTTCGCCCAAATGCTTTCTTACTGCATTTTCTGCATGATTTTGCATATTCGCATTTATTGAAGTATAGATTTTCAATCCATCTTCGTAAATATTATAGGGTTCACCATTTTTCTTTGCTATTTTTAAATTTCCATTCTCGTCTTTGGCTGAAAGTAAATTTTGCACTTCTTTTCTTAATGATTCTCTAAAATAAGTTGCTATACCTTCTTTATGATCTACCGACTGATAATCCGTTTTTAAATTAACTCGCTTTAAACTATCGCACTCTTCTTTGGTAATTGTAGCGCTCAGTGCTGAATTTTGTTTTAAACTATTCTCTAACCACTTTTCTAAAACAGTATTTCTCCTATTGGCAGCGCGTAAAGAATCTTTTTTATAGCGTTCCTTAATCTCCTCTTCGGTAACCTTAGCTTCATTAACACCTTTATTCGCTGCAATGATTTTTCTATAATTTCTAACTTTAAAACTATACGGGTTATACAATCCTGGATTTTTGCACATACCTACAAGCATTGCAGCCTGTTCTTTTGTCAAATCTTTTGGTTCACAATTAAAATAAACCCGAGATGCAGATGATATACCTACGGCATTGTAAAGAAAATCGAACTGATTTAAGTACATGGTTATTATTTCTTCCTTCGTGTATTTTTTTTCTAAACGGAGTGCAATAATATTTTCTTGTACTTTTTCATACAAACGTTTTTCTAACGTTCCCATTTTTTTTCCTTCGGCCTTGGCAATATCTTCTTTGCTTTGCGTGAGTTTGGCTGTTCGTCTATCCTCTCTTTTCTTTAGTGTAAAAATTAATTTAGATAACTGCTGAGAAATAGTAGACGCACCTCCATTTTTACCTAAATTAACCAAAGCTCTACCTACTGCCTTAGCATCAATTCCGCTATGTTCGGTGTATCTTTCGTCTTCAGTAGAAATAAGAGCAGAAATAACGTAAGGAGATATCTCGTTGTAATTTACACTCGTACGGTTAATTTTCCAGTATTTTCCTAACTCGGTTTTTCCGTCATCTGATAAAATTGTTGTAGCCAATAATTCTGGAGGATTCTCTAGCATTGCAAGTGAAGGAAGATCTTCTTCATCTGTAACACCATATCGTAAATATAAAATACCGAACAAAGGCAGTAAGGCTAATAACCAAAGCGCGGTTAATAGTATAACACGGGTTTTTTTATTAAACTTCGTTGGCTCTTTCTTTATTTTCTTTTCACCCATAATTTGAATAATGCATTGTAAAAATAAGTATAATCTTATCGCAAGCGGTTTTAGACACTTATTTTTTATAATTCGTCTATTCTGACAAATTATACGACATAAAAAAACCGCCTTAAAAATAGGCGGTTCTAAAAAATGATTTTAATTATTTCTTCTTTTTACTTTCCTTGATGTGTCCTTCAATAGCCATTGTCATAGAAGGAGAATTAGGAGTTGGTGCATGTACATCTAAACGCAAATTATTGTCTACAATTGCTTTGGCTGTAGTTGGACCAAAAGCAGCGATAAGTGTGTCATTTTGCTTAAAATCTGGGAAATTAATCAGTAAAGATTCAATACCAGATGGCGAAAAGAAAACCAACATATCATAATATACATTTTCCAAATCCGATAGATCTGAGCACACCGTTTTGTATAACGTTGCCTTTTTAAAATTAATTCCATTTTGCTCTAAAGCATTTGGAATAGATTCTCTCAAAATATCAGAACACGGAAGTAAAAAGTTTTCTTTTTTATGCTTTTTGATAGCATCAATTAAATCTAAAATAGTCTGTTTACCATGAAAGATTTTACGCTTTCTATACGTTACATATTTTTGAAGATAATACGCAACTGCCTCTGAAATACAAAAGTATTTCATGTCATCCGGCACTACAAAACGTGTCTCTTCAGCCATTCTAAAATAATGATCTACAGCTGTTTTAGATGTTAAAATAACAGCAGTGAAATCTTTAAAATCAATTCTTTCTTGTCTGAATTCTTGTTTTTCTATACCCTCTACATGAATAAACGGACGAAAATCTATTTTGATGTTGTATTTCTTAGCCAAATCAAAATAGGGAGATTTTTCACTCTCTGGCTTTGGCTGCGATACAAGTATTGTTTTTACACTCAAAATTTGTAGTTTTAATTTCTCCTAATTAATTTAGTAAACGTATTACTAAAAATATAGGTATGATTTCCAGGGTGCAAAAGTACAAAATAAAATAATACCATTTCACTCGATGATATAAAGCAAAAACACCACCTCTAAACCAGCGATATACTTGAATTATAGCGAATAAAACTAGGAATATTCTAAAAAACACCGGTGTAAATTCTAAATTCAACATCCAAATTATTAGCAAGGGTAAAAGCACTAAACCAATCAATTGATGAAAAAAGAAAAGGTTTTGAACACTCTCCGAAAAAACTCTTAATTTTCCGATTAAAGCACCTACGAAGAGGAAAGAAAATAACAGGAAGAAAAAATATCCAAGTGGTACGTAAAGTAAATGAAAAGATAAAGTGTAGTAATCTGCTATCAAAAAAGTACTTGCAACAACTACTACAAAATAATTGAGTAAGAGAAAAATACCACCTGAATTAAAGGGAGAAAATCCGTCTTTCATACTTTGAAGAAGTGAATTATTATTGAAAACGGCTGTTGATAGAGAAGTAAAGACGGCTGGGCGTACAATTTTTGCCGCCGTAACTAGTAACAAGCATAAGAGCAGAGCATAAAAAATAAAATTTGGATAGACACTTTCTTTTGGAATCAAAACATGTGCTTCTTGCGAAAAGCAAAAATTAAAATTTAAAAGAAAGATTAAACAAATGATGTGCTTTAACATATTGACTACAAAAATAGTGGGGATTTATGAATGTCCGCCCAAATACAGGTTAAAAATCAATAAGAATTGATTAATTTTGTGTTGATTTTAAACAAAAAAGAACATAAATGGCTACAGACTTATATACACATCCAGATTATTACAACATGGATGATCTTCTTTCTGAAGAACATAAATTAGTTAGAGACGCAGCTCGTGCATGGGTGAAAAAAGAAGTTTCGCCTATTATAGATGAGCATTACGAGAAGGCTACTTTTCCTATGCACATTCTTTCTGGGTTAGGAGAAATTGGTGCTTTTGGTCCGTATATTCCAGAACAATATGGAGGACCAGGACTAGACCAAATATCCTACGGATTAATTATGCAAGAATTAGAAAGATGTGATTCTGGATTAAGATCTACGGCTTCTGTTCAATCTTCACTTGTAATGTATCCTATTTGGAAATACGGATCTGAAGAACATAAACAAAAGTTTTTATCAAAATTAGCAACGGGAGAAATGATGGGTTGCTTTGGGTTGACAGAGCCAGACCACGGTTCTAATCCTGGAGGTATGACCACCCACTTCAAAGATGCTGGAGATGGAGAAAACGTTATATTGAACGGAGCAAAAATGTGGATATCAAACGCACCTTTCGCAGATGTAGCTGTTGTTTGGGCAAAAGATGAAACGGGAAGAATTCATGGTATTTTAGTGGAACGTGGTATGGAAGGATTTTCTACTCCCGAAATGCATGGAAAATTATCTTTAAGAGCTTCTTCAACGGGTGAATTAATTTTTGTAAACGTTAAAGTTCCAAAATCAAACATACTACCAGGAAGATCAGGACTTGGAGCTCCTTTATCTTGTTTAGACTCTGCACGTTTTGGTATTGCATGGGGTGCTTTAGGAGCAGCTATGGATTGCTACGATCAAGCGGTGAGATATTCCAAAGAAAGAACACAGTTTAATGTTCCGATTGGTGCTTTTCAGTTGATTCAAAAGAAATTGGCAGAAATGTTAACAGAAATCACAAAAGCACAATTGCTAACACTTCGTTTAGGTCAATTAAGAAACGACGGAAAAGCAACTTCTGCACAAATTTCTATGGCGAAGCGTAATAATGTTGAAATTGCTTTGAATATTGCAAGAGAAGCACGACAAATACATGGAGGAATGGGTATTACTTCAGAATATTCTATGATGCGCCACATGGCAAACTTAGAGTCTGTAGTTACCTACGAAGGAACTCACGATATACATCTGTTGATTACAGGTATGGATATAACAGGTATTCCATCTTTCACTCGAGAGATGCCAGACTTAAAATAAGAACTGAAAAAGGCTGTTGAAATAATCAACAGCCTTTTTTTTATCTCCTTTTTTATTGACTAAACAACTCTTTTAACACTTCTTCAACTCTATTACACTGAACAATTTCAATCTTAAAATTCTTCTGTTCAATTCCTTTATTGTGTTTTGAGATAATAATTTTATCAAAACCTAGTTTTTGAGCCTCGTGTATACGCTGATCTATTCGATTTACTGGTCTAACTTCTCCTGCTAATCCAACTTCTGCACTTAGTGCAATATTTTTAGCAATAGGAACATCAAAATTTGACGAAAGTATAGCAGCAACAACCGATAAGTCAATCGCAGGATCATCAATTTTTATACCACCGGCAATATTCAAAAAAACATCTTTTGCTGCCAATTTAAAGCCACAGCGTTTCTCCATCACAGCTAAAAGCATGTTTAGTCTTCGTAAATCAAAGCCTGTTGCACTTCGTTGTGGTGTACCGTATGCTGCTGTGCTCACTAAACCTTGAATTTCTACAAGCATTGGGCGCAAGCCTTCTATTGTTGCAGCTATTGATATTCCACTTAATGAAGAATCTGCATCTGATATTAATATTTCTGAAGGATTTTCTACTTGTCGTAACCCATTTCCAAGCATCTCATAAATTCCTAATTCATTGGTAGAACCAAATCTATTTTTTATAGAGCGTAATAAACGGTAAACATGATTTCTATCTCCTTCGAATTGCAAAACAGCATCCACCATATGCTCCAACACTTTTGGTCCGGCCAAAGAACCTTCTTTTGTGATATGACCAATTAAGAAAACGGGTGTTTCTGTTTGTTTTGCGTATCTTAAAAGTGCTGCTGTACATTCTCGGATTTGAGAAATACTACCTGGCGAACTTTCTATGTGTTGCGTAAATATTGTCTGAATAGAATCAATAATTAACATATCCGGCTCCATCAACTCAGCTTGCTTAAAAATATTCTGAATATTCGTTTCCGTTAAAATAAAACAGTCTTGATTGTCTAAACCAATTCTTTCGGCACGCATTCTAACCTGCTGATCACTCTCTTCGCCAGAAACATAAAGTATAGTTTTGCCTGCTTCTTTAACTGCCATTTGAAGCAAAAGTGTAGATTTACCTATCCCTGGTTCTCCGCCAAATAGGATTAAAGAACCTGCAACTAATCCATTACCCAAAACACGGTTTAACTCTTTGTCCATGAGTTGAATTCTAGGTTCTTTTTTAGATTCTATTTCTGCAATTTTTTGTGGCTTAGCTGTTCTACCAGTAGAAGAAGAAAAAGCAACGACCTCCTTTTTAGCATTAGAAACAATTTCTTCTACAAAGGAATTCCACTCTTCGCAAGAAGGACATTTACCCAACCATTTAGGGGTTTCATATCCGCAACTCTGACAAAAAAAAGCAGTTTTTACTTTAGCCATAACTATTCTTAATTTAGTTACAAGATTACTGAGAATTTGATTAGATTAAAAATAGTTGTAAAAAAAGGTGTAACTTTTATGACCTAAAGTAGTCTTATCAACACAATGTACTTGTAAATGACTGTAAAAGAATATAATCAGAGTGTAGATTTATATGCAGACGGAATTTATCGTTTTGTACTTAAACACCTGAAAAACAAAATGCTTGCAGAAGACGCAGTACAAGAAACATATACAAAAGTGTGGCAAAAATATGATACAATAGAGGGCGCTAAAGTGAAAAGCTATCTTTTTCAAACTGCATATACAACACTTCTTGATATACTTAAGAAAGAAAAAAGAAATGTGGATATTGAAAGTATAAAGGAAAATCAATACAAAACTACAGAACAAAACAACTTTGATTTACACATCCATTTAAACGAAGCACTGGATAGATTACCAGATATACAAAAGTCTGTAGTTCTCTTGCGCGACTATGAGGGTTACACTTACGAGGAAATTGGAGAAATTGTATCCTTAACAGAAGCACAAGTAAAAGTGTACATATTTAGAGCAAGAAAAGCATTGAAAAACTACCTAAAAAGCATCGAAACCTTAGTGTAATGATTACAAAAGAAAATTACGAAATATATTATTTAGATCATCTCGAAGGAAATTTATCCGAGCAACTATCTATTGAGTTAAACTTATTTTTAGAAGCGCATCCCGAATTAATTATAGATGAAAGTGTATTATCAATTACAGAAGAAAGCATCCATTTTGAGAACAAAGAAGATTTGAAACTTTGGGATGAAAAAGAATCAATTCAGTTAAAAAATATAGACGGTTTTATAATTGCCAATCAAGAACAACTACTCACTCCAAAAAAACAGGAAGAACTCGCCAATTTTATAGCACGAAATAGCTTTTTACAAAAAGAAATTAATTATTATAAAAAGTGTTATCTACAAGCCAATTTAGAAGTGTATTTTGATAAAAAAGCCAAATTAAAACAAAAAGAAAATAGAGTGCTTTGGCCTTGGATTAGTAGTGCGGCAGCAAGTCTTATTCTACTAATTAGTATAACTTCAAATCTAACTACAACAGTCGTTAAATATTCACAAAGAAAACAATTAGATCTTACTATTTCTGAGCGTGAAGACCAGCAAGAAAAAGAGTGGAACTCTGAAGTAGTTTCCAGAAAACAAGTTCAATTTGTTCAGCACGAAAAAGCGCATTCAAAAGCGAATAAAAGACAAAATAGAAGAACCCAAGCAGCTATTAAAATTGAAAAACTTCCCATTCGTATAGCGCAAGAAAAATTGATATTGCCCAGTTCTTTAATTGAGACTGAAAAAAAGATAGTTGCAGAAACTGAAGTAATTACAGCATCTCTCGATCAATTGAAAGAAATGAATAATCCAATCTGGGCTGTTACTAACTTAGTTGGAGCGATTACAAATAAAGAAGTAGATTTTAGAACTGGGAAAGCAACAGAGAAAAAATCAGGTGGTTTTCGTTTGAAATTTGGAGAATTTGAAATTTATAAAAATATGTCAAAAAAAATGTAACTTTTCTCAAGGTTATAAGTCTTACTAAAAACAACTTAAAGGCATCCTACTAGTTTTGCCTTTATCTTTAAAAATGAAAAGATGAAAAAAATAATTGTACTTACATTAATTGGATTAATTAGTTCTATGAGCTGGTCTCAAGAAGAAGAGGAAGTAACGATAAAGACAGAAATCGATACGACCGTTATTAAGCTTAAAAAAACAGAAATACTAGTCATAGATAAAGGAGAAGACGAAGGTGTTCAAATAGAAACTAAGAAACGAAAAGATGTCCCAAGAAACGGAAATTTTGATACGGAATTTCCAGAAGAGTCTACCAACCATGAAGGACACTGGGCAGGTATAGATATTGGTGTAAATATGTTTCTCAATGAAAATGGACAAGCAAGTTTTGATAATGCCCGATATCTAGAAATAAACCCAGCAAAGTCGTGGAATTGGAATATAAATTTTGCTGAAAAAAGATTTAAAATAGTCAATAACTATATTGGATTAACAACAGGTTTAGGTCTAAACGTTACCAACTTTACTTTTCAGGATAATTTTATTTATAACTATTCTTCAGACACAATTTCTGCCCTAGTAGACACCGTTGTAAGCTATAATAAAAATAAACTGAGAGCCACATATTTAACTATACCGTTACTATTAGAATTCCATTCGAGTAAAATTGAAGCCGAGAGCTTTTATTTATCTGCCGGAGTTGTTGGTGGTGTAAACCTCACATCAAAACTAAAAAGAGAATCTGATCAAGAAGGATATGAAACTAAATTTTCTGAGAAGGGAGATTACGGTTTAAATCCATTCAAACTTGATGCAATGCTTCGTGTTGGATACAACAATTGGGGGCTATATGCGAGCTATAACTTAATACCTATTTTAGATACAGATTTAACAACAACCGCGCATCACGCCAGCTTTGGATTGAGTTATAATTTTTAGAAGGTTTAAAGAAATACGAAGAAGGCATTTCATAATCGATTTGCCTTTTTTTGTGCAATGAAAAAATCCCAAACAACCGTTGCCATTTGGGACTATTTTTTTGCAAGCTGAGAGAAGCTCTCAATTAGTTAATAAATAAAAATGAGTTACCTTTTGAACTCTTTGATAAAAATACGAGAAAAATTTATTCCCTCCATCTCATTTACCTCAAAATTTTTGACTCGAGCGTTAATAACACTAACAAAATCGTTTGTTATCAATGGTATAACCACTGCATCGTCAATAATCATCTGATCACACTTTGCCAGCATTTCCATTCGTTTAGTTTGATTTTTTTCAGTTCTCGATGCATCAAATAACGCATCAAACTCTGGATTAGAATAACCGAACTTATTTTTTTTACTATAAAATAAACCTAGAAAATCCATAGGGTCAGGAATATCTGCAATCCATCCGGCCCTCCAAAATATAGCTCTACCCTTTTCTATCATTTTATCTCTTTCATTCAAGGTAGTATAAATTATTTTCACTGATATATTTAAGTTATTTTGTAAATTATCAACAATTGCTTTAGCCAAAATACTATTGGAAGAGTTTTCTGCAGCACTAACCACTAAAGTTATTTCTGGAAAACCTACACCGTTTTCATAACCTGCTTCTGTCATTAATCTTTTTGCCTCATCAACATTAAAATCAAATCCCTTAACCGATTTCTCTGGATACTGGTTCATATGCGGAACAAATCCATGTTTTGCTTCCCAACCTTCTCCATTCAATAATGTTTCTATAATGGTTTGTTTATCTATAACAAGATTAAATGCTTTTCTTACTCTTATATCCTTAAAAAGGCTAGAAGATTGATTAAACCCACAATATTCAACTCGCAAACTATTCCTAGAATTGATTTTATGTTTTACATTTTTTCCCAACTGTGCATCTTTAAGTGATAACAAAACATTTTCAATATGATCTGCAGGTATTTTTGTAACTAAATCAATCTTACGATCTCTAAATGAGATTAATTCTTCCTTTTTATCATTAGAATACATTACAGAGATAGAGTCTAAATAAGGTAGTCGATTACCCATTTCATCAACCTGCCAATAATTCTCATTACGTCTTACAAGGACATGTTTTGAAGTCATCTTAGACAAAATGAAAGGTCCGGTTCCTACGGGGTGTAAACCAACTTTACTCCCATACTTTTCAATACTTTCTTTTGGAAAAAGAAATAACCCAGAGTGAGCTAAGTATTTTTCAAATGCAACTTCTGGTTGGTTTAATTCTATAGAAACGGTATAATTATCAACCACTTTTACTCCTTCAACACCAGCGTTTTCTCCAGGTTTATTACCCGATAAATAATAAGAGTTGGCACCAACAATTTTGTTTTTAAATAGATCACTATAATTATTACTTTCGTCTGAAGAACAGATGAAATCAAATAAATACTTTATATCAGTAGCAACAACTTCGCGCCCTATTCCATCAGGAAAACAATCATCATCATGAAAATAAATACCTTCTTTAATTTTAATCGTATATACTTTTAGATCCTTAGAGACCTCATAACCTTCTGCAATACAACTTTTTAATTCAGCTGAATTCTCTCCAAAATGAAACAAACCTTCAAATATTAATGAAGATAACCTACTGGTATAAATATCAACCAAAGTTGGAGGAAATAGACTTTGAATTTTTTCTGGAGTCATAAATCGAAAATGACCTCCGTATTCGGCTTTACCGACAGCAATTTTCCGAGTATTTTTTTTTGATTCTTGGTTGTCATTCAAATTTGAACAACCATAGAGAATTACGCATCCTAAAATTAGGGTACAAAGTTTCGTAAACATAGTAATATTAATTAGTGAGCAACAGTAACAAATATATACAAAAAGCCTCAAAAACAAAGCTATTCAATGAAATTTGACAGACTAAATGTTCTTGTTGCCCACTTAACTTAATCCAACTATTTCAGAGAATAAAAGATAGTCTATTCAAAACCAAAGCTAAAAACCAATCTGTGCTCTTACCTTTTCTAGTGTATGTTGCGCAATTTTTGAAGCCTTATTTGCACCCATTTTCAAAAAATTATCAATTTCCTCCTTATTCTCAATTAAATGAAAAAAGTATTGTCGTTGTTTAGAGAATTTTTCAATTATTAATTCAAATAGCGCTTGTTTTGCGTGACCAAAACCAAAGTTACCAGCTAAATATTTTTGCTCTAAAGCTTTCGTTTGTTCCAAAGAACCCAGTAATTTGTAAAGCGTAAAAACATTACAGGTTTCTGGATTTTTAGGCTCTTCTAAAGGTGTGCTATCTGTTTCAATTTGCATAACTTGTTTACGCAATTGCTTCTCTGGCAAGAAAATATTGATAAAATTATTTCGAGATTTACTCATTTTCTCTCCGTCTGTACCAGGAATTAGCTTTGTTTCTTCGTTAATTTTTGCTTGAGGTAAGATTAACGTTTCTCCGTGTATATGATTATACCGAGCAGCCATATCTCTTGCCATTTCTAAGTGTTGTAATTGATCTTTACCCACCGGAACAATTTCTGCGTCGTATAGTAAAATATCTGCAGCCATTAGAACAGGATAGGTGAACAGACCTGAATTTACATCACCCAAACGATCTGCTTTATCTTTGAAAGAATGGGCAAGCGTTAATCTTTGATAGGGAAAAAAACAGCTTAAATACCAGCTTAACTCCGTTACTTGTGGCACATCCGATTGTCTGTAAAAAGTAGACTTCTCTGGATCCAAACCAAAAGCCAACCAAGCTGCAGCAGTTTGGTATGTATTTTCTCTTAATTGATTGCCGTCTTTTATTTGAGTTAATGAATGTAAATCTGCTATAAATAAAAAAGCATCATTTCCAGGTGTATTTGCCATTTCAATAGCAGGAATTATTGCACCTAACAAATTACCTAAATGAGGAGTTCCTGTGCTTTGTACGCCTGTTAAAATTCTTGCCATGTAGTCTTTTTACACAAAAATAAGGTTTACACTACTTTAAACGAATTGTTTTACATTTTTTATTTGAGAAGAGGTATGAATATTCTGGCTATTTGTTTCCTGTTTTTGAAGAACAATCTCTACTTTTATACTGTGAAATACTTAGGCTTTATAGCATTCAATTCTTGGAAAATCTATGTGGGATGCATATTCACCATTACATTAATCGTATTTTATCCCGTTTTCTTAGTTTTACTCAACAACGAAAAATGGAAACCCATTGCTTTTAATTTGTGTGTTTTTTGGAGTAGGTGCGTTAGAATTTTTTCTTTCTACGGCGTTGTACAAATTAATTCGTTCGCGATCAGCGATACGCCAAAAGTCATAATTGCAAACCACACTTCTTATCTTGATATTTTTTTACTCTACAGCATTTTACCATCAAACAAGTTTATCTTTCTTGGTAAAAGTGAAATACTCACCTACCCTTTATTGAAAACATTTTTCAAAAAATTGAATATTCCTGTATATAGAAAGAACAGAGTGAAAGCTGCTCGCTCTTTCATGGCATGTAAAAAAGCAATAGAAAATGGTTGGAGTGTTGTGATTTTTCCTGAAGGAGGTATACCAGACGATAACCTACCGCAACTCATTCCATTTAAGGAAGGTGCATTTAAATTGGCAAAATCATGCAATGCGCCTATACTTGCTTTAACATATATCAATAACTACCGATTATTTTCTGATCCTGAAGCCATCTACGGCAGTGCTTTTCCTGGGTTGGCAAAAGTTCATTTTCATCCTTTAATTTCAGAAGAAGAGATAAACAAAAACACCGTGGAAGATATCAAAGAAAAAGCTTTTCAATTAATTTCGAGTGTTTTAAAAAAATAGATTTGTACCTTTGTTTCTTAAATTATTAACATGGAAATTACAGACGAATTAGTTGATCATATTTCTCATTTATCTCGACTCACTTTTGAAGGTGAATCTAAGAAAGAGATCAAAAAAGATATGGAGAACATAATTGTGTTTATGGAAAAATTACAAAGTGTAAATACAGATGATGTTGAACCTTTGATTTTTATGTCTGACGAAATTAATCGATTACGACCAGACGAACCTTCTGTAACTGTTACACACGAAGAAGCACTTAAAAATGCACCAAAAAAAGATTCTGATTATTTTAGAATTCCTAAAGTACTAGACAAAAAATGAGATACTTAGCCTTTTTACTCTTACTGCTAACTATTGTTTCTTGCAACAGTAATCCGGTTTGCGATTGTGCAAAAGCTGGCGAAAA
>JBMYYC010000004.1:0-73455 GCA_049609045.1 Lishizhenia sp.
TTACTACATTTGCTTTATGGCTGGAAGTGTTAACAAAGTTATTTTAATTGGAAATCTAGGAAGAGATCCGGAAACAAGAACATTAGAAAATGGTGCGAAATTAGCACGTTTTTCTATCGCAACATCCGAATCATACATGGATAAAAACACAGGTGAAAGACGCGAAAATACAGACTGGCATAACATTGTTGTTTGGAGAGGTTTGGCTGACGTTGCAGAGAAATACCTAAAAAAAGGAAATAAAGTTTACGTAGAAGGAAAGCTTAAAACACGCAGCTGGCAAGACGAAAATAATCAAACACGTTACGCTACTGATATTGTTGCCGACAATATGACTATGCTTACCACAAAAGCCGAAGCACAAGGAATGGGAGCACAAGAAAGCGCAGCTCCATATAACGCACAAGGAACACCCCAAAAGCCGAGTCAACTAGCTAACGAATTAGTAGACAATAGTGACGACGACGATTTACCTTTCTAAAAAATCATGGACACAGAACCCTCGAGTTTTTACTTACTCTTTACTGCTTCTAACGTAGACACAAGTTTTTTTATATACTTAGTAATACTTTTTTTATTACTCATTGGATCTGCACTAATTTCTGGGTCTGAAGTTGCCTTTTTCTCTTTGGGACCAAATGAGAAAGAAACATTGAATCTAGATAAAACAAAAGCTTCAATTACCACTATTGATTTAATAAATACACCTAAAGATCTATTAGCAACAATATTAATTGCCAATAACTTTATTAATGTAGCTATTGTTATTCTTTCTAGCTATTTATTTGCTGTAATCTATCCTGAACCAGAAAATGGCTTGGATTGGGTTAGAAGCATTGTAGAGGTTGCCGGCATCACATTTATTACCTTACTTATCGGAGAGGTAATACCTAAAGTATATGCAAACAGAAACTCTTTAAAACTTGCACTTTTAATGGCTAGACCTATTCGTGTATTATCCAAAACGCCTCCAATTTCATGGATGAAAAAAGGATTGGTAAAAGGGACAGACTTTATAAACAAAGCTGCTAAAAAGAGAATGATTGATGTATCTACAGACGATTTAGAGCACGCGTTAGCACTAACCAAAGAAGAATCTGGTGATGAAGGAGATCACAAAATACTAGAAGGAATTGTTAAATTTGGTAACAAAGATGTAAAGCAAATAATGTGCTCAAGAGTTGATGTTGAAGCTATAGACATCAACGAGTCGTATAAGGAGTTAATGACTCTCATTCTTGATGCTGGATATTCTAGAATACCCGTTTACAAAGATAATTTTGATGAAGTCGTAGGAATTTTATACGTAAAAGATTTACTTCCTTATTTATCAGACAACAAAAATCTTGATTGGAAAACGCTCATACGCACCCCGTTTTTCGTTCCTGAGAACAAAAAAATTGACGATTTATTAAAAGAGTTTCAAGAATTAAAGATGCACATGGCCGTAGTTGTTGATGAATACGGCGGAGCAAGTGGAATTGTTACTTTAGAAGATGTTTTGGAGGAAATTGTAGGTGAAATTACAGACGAATTTGACCAAGACGACCTCATCTATACAAAAGTAGATGAAAACACTTATGTTTTTGAAGGTAAAACACCTTTAGTTGATCTTTATAAAGTTTTGGATATAGACGGTAAAGAAATTGAAGATGCAAAAGGTGAATCTGACTCAATTGGAGGTTTTATTGTAGAAACAGCCGGAAGAATACTACGAAATAATGAATTTATTGAATTCTCAAACATCAAGTTTATAGTAGAATCTTCTGATAAAAGAAGAGTGAAGATGGTGAAAATCATAACGAATACTACCAAAAAGAATGAGCAATACTAATTTGATTCTTATATTATCTATTTTTTTCCTTTATGCCTGTGGCGGAAACGAGACTTTCATCCCAAAACCTCCAACTTACCTTAAAATAGACTTACCAGAAAGAATGTACACTTCTTTTGAAGACACCTGTTCTATTAAATTTGAAATCCCTACCTATACAAGCATCTCTAAGTCTGAATTTGGGAATGAATGCAATAAAAACTTAAATTTAGGTCCGCTAAACGGAGTTATAAACCTAAGTTTAATTGATATGGACACCAGCTTAGCTGCTTATGTGAACTACGCCATTGATAAAGTAGAAGAACACAAAATAAAAGCTTCTGCTATTAAAGATACCACTATTTTACGTCCTAATGAAAAGGTTTTTGGTACCTTATTTACCTTAGAAGGAAATGTTGCAACTCCTTTTCAATTCTATTTAACAGATAGTACCTCGCACTTTATGAGCGGAGTAGTTTATTTTAATAGCATACCCAATTACGATAGCATTAAGCCCGTACTCGATTTTGTAAGAAAAGACATTATTCATCTTTTAACTACAACTACTTGGAATTAAAAAGATACGATTAAATCGATTATCTCTCTTTTGTCCTAATTAACGTTTTTATTTTAACAGATATTAGGTAAATTCGCCACAAACTATGTTATTATGAACAAACTAATTGTTGCAATAACTCTTTGTGCTTCTTTTTTGAGTTTTTCTCAAGAATATTCAAGAGTTAAAATCTTTACAGATCATCAAGGATTACAAACACTCAATGAACTCGGTGTTGCTGTAGACCACGGTAAATACAAGCAAAACACTTTCTTTATTAGTGATTTTTCTACTCGTGAAATTGAAATTATTCAAGGAGCCGGTTTCCAAACTGAAATTTTAATAGAAGATGTTAAAGCCTATTATTTGGAACACTCAAACGATCCTTTACCCGCAGCAAAAAATACAAACTGTAGTTCAAATGGCTCAGGCTCTTCAGCTGCTAATTTTGACCCAACAGTTCCTTCAAACTTCACACTTGGTTCTATGGCAGGCTTTTACACTTACACAGAATACTTAGCAGAAATTGACGACATGTTTGCGCAGTATCCAAATTTAATTTCAGAAAAAGCTCCTATTTCTAATTTTACAACACACGAAGGACGTAGCATATATTGGATGAAAATTTCTGACAATCCTAATGTAGACGAAAATGAACCAGAAGTTATGCATACTTCTATACACCACGCTAGAGAACCGGGATCTTTAATCTCAAATATTTTCTACATGTGGTATTTATTAGAAAATTATGGAACAGATCTTGAAGTTACTTATTTGGTTGACAATACAGAACTTTACTTTATTCCGATGATAAATCCAGATGGGTATGTACACAATGTTACAAACGATCCAAATGGTGGAGGAATGCATAGAAAAAATAAACGCAACGTAGGAACATCAAACCCAGGTGTAGATTTGAATAGAAACTACTCTTACCAATGGGGAACTACTGGAGTTTCTGCCGATGTTAATTCTGATGTCTATCCTGGAACAGCTCCTTTTTCTGAGCCTGAAACACAAGCCATGAAATGGTTTGTTGAAAACCATAATATAGAATTTGCTTTTAATTGTCATACTGCTGCAGATATGATTTTATTTCCGATTGGTGCTACAAATGCAGAATTCGCCGTTGATCATGATTACTTTCAAGAATTTACAGATCATATGGCGCGCCACAATAACTATTTGGCTCAAAAAAGTTCTGGCTTATACCCTGCTTCAGGAGATTCTGATGACTACATGTACAAAGACGAAGGTGTTTTTGCAATGACCCCTGAGATTGGTGGAGAAGGATTTTGGCCTCCGCAGTCTTCTATCATCCCAGAGTGCAAAGAAATGCTATTTCCGAACTTAAGATTATCTCACCTTACACACAAGTATGCTGTAACAGAAAGTACAGATCCTTCTTCAGTTGATGCGCTTACAGGAAACTTTAATTATACTATTCTCAGACTTGGACAAGAAAATGGTGATTTTACTGTAAGTATTGAGCCTTTGAATGGAATTCAATCTGTTGGATCTGCCAATACGCATAGCTTATCTATTTCACAACAACAAACAGATGCAATTTCTTACACTTTAAATCCTTCAATTTCATATGGAGATGAAGTAAAATATGTCATTAGTACAGATAATGGTCAATGGACTTTTAGAGATACAATTACTAGAACTTTTGGTTCTGCAACGCTACAAGTATTTGACAACGCATCAAACACAAGTAATTGGACTGGAGATTTTGCACTTACAACTTCTGAATCGTACTCTCCAAGTACATCTTTTACAGATAGTCCGAATGGAAATTATCAAAACAACAGCGAAGCAATTTATAATTTTAACCAAACAATTGACTTAACCTACGCTACCGCTGCAAATATTAGTTATTATGCGAAATGGGAAATAGAAACCGATTGGGATTATGTACAATTTCAAATATCTACAGACGGAGGAAATTCTTGGATTGCTCAATGCGGAACTTATACAAATGAAGGTGTTGGAGGTAATACAATACAGCCAGGCGGAGAACCACTTTATGATGGTATCCAAAACAGCTGGGTGTTTGAAGAAATTAACTTATCCGATTATTTAGGAGAAACTATAAATGTGCGTTTTTACTTAGAAACCGATCAAGCAGTTAGAGAAGATGGTTTTTACTTCGATGATTTTAGTGTTTCTTATGATTTAGAAGGTTCTGCTCAATTAAACGAAGAAAATCTCTCCTTAAATATTTTCCCAAATCCATCAAACAATGAAATCGCTATTGCTTTACCAACTTATGAAAAGTTTGGGACAGTAGAAATTTTAGATATGAACGGAAAGGTTGTTTTAAATAAAATATTTGAAGGTTACAACAATCTACTAAAAGTTGATGTTTCACATCTTGAAAATGGTTTTTACTTTGTAAATTACATAGGAGAAACGATACAATCTACTAAGAACAAGATTGTAGTATTAAAATAAATTCTGACTAAAGATTATTTAGAAAGCTCTCCGTTTTGGAGGGCTTTTTTTAATCCTCATTTTTACGGATTAACGAAAATTAGAACAACTATTTTTCACATCTTAGCTTACAAGATGCTTCTTTTAAAGGATGAAAGGCGCTTTTATCTCAAAATCTTTGTCTCGAAAATTAAGCTTTGAATAACAAGCACTCAAATTCACAATACATTTTAGTATTTTAGCGCCCTCAAAGAAGAATTTAGATGGCAGCAACGAAAGACACTAAAGCGAAAAAAGATATTTCAACACCAAAAAAAACAATATTTGAGGGATTCGAATTGATGTGTACGGCTAAAACCCTCGCAGAAAAGTACGAAGCCAACAAAGAAGTTACTTCAAAATATGTTCATGCAACATCACGCGGACATGAAGCTATACAGTTGGCTCTTGGAATGCAATTAAAACCGCAAGACTGGGTTGCTCCTTATTATAGAGACGATAGTATTTTATTAGGTATAGGAATTACGCCTTACGAATTAATGCTTCACATATTTGCTAAAAAAGACGAACCTTTTTCTGGCGGTAGAACTTATTACTCTCATCCATCTTTGGATAGAGATGATATGCCAAAAATCCCTCATCAATCTTCTGCAACAGGAATGCAAGCAATTCCTACAACCGGAGTTGCGATGGGTATTCAGTATAAAGAAAAACAAGGCTTGGCTTCAGATTATAACGGAGAAAATCCTGTGGTTGTTTGTTCTTTAGGAGACGCATCCTGCACTGAAGGTGAGGTTTCTGAAGCTTTCCAAATGGCTGCTTTGAAACAATTTCCTATTTTATATTTAGTACAAGACAACGAATGGGATATTTCTGCAAATGCAGAAGAAACAAGAGCGCAAGACATCACACACTATGCAAAAGGGTTTAAAGGTATAGAGGTTAGAACAATAGATGGTACTGATTTTGAAACGTCTTATCAAACAATTAAAGAAGTTTTAGAAGTAATTAGAAAAGAACGTAGACCATTTATCGTACATGCCAAAGTTCCATTACTTGGTCACCACACTTCTGGCGTGCGTAAAGAATGGTACAGAGATGATTTAGAAGAAGCTGCTAGAAAAGATCCGTACCCAAAAATTAAAGATTTAGCGAGAACTGTTGGCGTTGACGAAGCTGATCTAATTAATACAGAAGCTAAAATTAAATCTGCTGTAGACGAGGTGTACACTGCTGCCATGAATGCAGATGATCCTACGCCAGAATCTGTTACAGATTTCATATTTGCGCCTTCTCCAATTACTGAAGAAAAAGGAGAACGCGAACCGAAAGGAAAGAAAAAAACAGTAATGGTGGATAGCGCTTTGTTTGCCATGAAAGAAATAATGAGTGCGCATCCAGAAAGTTTACTTTATGGTCAAGATGTTGGAGGCAGACTCGGTGGTGTTTTTAGAGAAGCTGCTACACTCGCCCAAAACTTTGGGAATGATAGAGTTTTTAACACGCCAATACAAGAAGCATTTATTATTGGTTCAACTGTGGGAATGTCGGCCGTTGGCCTAAAACCTATAGTTGAGGTACAATTTGCTGATTATATTTGGCCAGGACTTAACCAATTGTTCACCGAAGTAAGTAGAAGTTATTATTTATCTAACGGAAAATGGCCCGTTAGCGCTGTAATTAGAGTTCCAATAGGTGCTTATGGTTCTGGCGGACCATACCACTCTTCTTCTGTAGAATCAGTATTAACAAATATTAGAGGAATTAAAATTGCCTATCCTTCTACGGGTGCCGACTTAAAAGGACTTTTGAAATCTGCATTTTACGATCCGAACCCAGTTGTAATTTTAGAACATAAAGGTTTGTACTGGTCTAAAATTGCAGGTACAGAAGGTGCAATGTCTATAGAACCAGACGAAGATTACGTAATACCATTTGGAAAAGCACGTATTGTAAAGGAAGCAAGTAGCCAAGCCTTAGAAAACAATGAATCTTGCGCAGTGATTACCTATGGTAGAGGAGTGTACTGGACTTTAGAAGCCGAAAAGCAATTCGCAGGAAAAGTAGAGATTATCGATTTAAGAACCTTAAATCCGTTAGATATGGAAACTATCTACGCTGTTGCAAAGAAACACGGCAAAGTAATGTTGGTAACTGAAGAGTCTACAGAAGCAAGTTTCACACTGGGATTAGCAGGAAGAATTCAACGCGAATGCTTTGAATATTTAGACGCACCGGTTGAGATTATTGGATCTATTGACACACCAGCAATTCCATTGAATTCGATATTAGAATCTACTCTTTTACCGAATGGCAATAAAGTAGAAAAAGGGCTTAAACAATTGTTGGATTACTAATAACAAACTCTTTGTTGATTTTACTGATTTAAGAAGTTCGTTAAAATTCTTTTACCTTCTTCTGTCATTATACTCTCTGGATGGTATTGAACACCAGAGATAGGAAGCGTTTCGTGTTCAAAGGACATTACTACGCCTTCTTCAGATACAGAAGTTAGTTTTAGTTCTTTTGGCAAAGGCTGTTTTAGTGCCCAGCTGTGATATAATCCTACGGTATAGCATGAAGAAACCTCATGAAGCAGTTTGCTCTCTCCTATTCGCGTACACTTTTCTTGCACTCCATGTTTTACTTTTTCTAGGTTATAAAGTACTCCGCCAAAAAACTCTCCAAGTGCTTGTAAACCCAAACAAACTCCTAAAATTGGTTTAGACAAATAATAGTGGTTAATTAACTCCATCATAATTCCTGCGTCTTTTGGCAAATGCGGACCAGGAGATAAAATAATCTTATCAAACCGATTTACTTCTTCAAGGTTAATTTCATCATTACGCGCAACGGTAACTTTTGCACCTAATCCTTCGCAATAATGTACTAAATTAAATGTAAAAGAGTCGTAATTATCAAGAATAAGAAGTTCCAAGTGTTTTTTTGATGCAAAATTATTAAACTTGTCGGTAGATAACACAAACAATGAAAAAAATAATTCAGATACCAAACGCTCCAGCCCCAATTGGTCCATATTCACAGGCTGTTTTGATAAAAGACACTTTGTATGTATCTGGTCAAATTCCTATTGACCCGAAGAAAGGGACTTTAGTAGACGATACTATTGAATCTAGTACAGAACAAGTATTAGAAAATATTAAAGCCTTGGTTGAAACGGCAGGACTTTCAATGCAAAATATTGTGAAGTGTTCTATCTTTCTAAAATCAATGGATAACTTTGTAAAAGTAAATGAGGTTTACTCGAGATATTTCGAAGAAAATCCGCCAGCCAGAGAAACGGTGCAAGTTTCTAAACTACCAATGGACGTTGAAATAGAGATCTCTTGTATCGCTGTTAAATTTTAAATGAAATAAAAAATGAATCGAACAGCAGTCTTTCTTCCATTTAATTTTGAGCAATCATTTTCACACAGAAATATGAATTCTTTTTTGATAGGAGAACAAACTTTCTCAATTCATTTTTTCACCAGAACCAAACGCGTATAACAATTGCAAGAAAATCAACTCGATATCTCTGTCATCATCGTTAATTATAACGTTGAATACTTTTTAGAGCAGTGTTTAAACTCAACATTTAAAGCGCTAGAAAAAGTTCGTGGAGAAGTTTATGTTGTAGACAACAATTCTATAGATGGATCAGTAGAAATGGTTAAAGAAAAATTTCCTGAAGCTATTTTAATTGACAATAAAGAGAATTTAGGATTTTCTAAAGCAAACAACCAAGCTATGCGCCTAGCAAAGGGTGAATTTGTTTTACTACTCAACCCCGACACAGTTGTAGAAGAAGATACCTTTAGTAAGTGCATTCAATTCATGCGCCAACATAAAGATGCTGGAGGGCTGGGCGTAAGAATGATAGATGGAAAAGGCAAATTTTTACCAGAATCCAAACGAGGACTTCCAACGCCTACTGTTGCATTCTATAAAATCTTTGGGATATCCAGACTCTTTCCAAAATCTAAACGCTTTGGACAGTATCATCTCGGCTACTTAGACGAATTTCAAACCAATGAAATAGAAATACTAAGTGGAGCATTTATGTTGATGTCTAACCAAGCACTGAAAGAAGTTGGATTATTAGACGAAGACTTTTTCATGTATGGAGAAGATATAGACCTATCTTATAGAATAAAACTTGGAGGTTTTAAAAACTATTACTTCCCAGAAACACAAATCATACACTACAAAGGAGAAAGTACGAAGAAAAGCTCTATCAACTATGTCTTTGTTTTTTATCGAGCAATGGTAATATTTGCGAAAAAACATTTCAGTCAAAAAAACGCAAAACTCTTCTCTTTCTTAATTAATTGTGCCATCTATTTTAGAGCAGGATTAGCGCTTTTCACACGATTCATTAAACGTGCTACTCTTCCATTAACAGATGCTGTATTTTTATTTAGTGGACTTTTCTTGTTGACAGACTATTGGAGTTCTTCACACATAGAATTTCCGATTGGTATAATAAAATTTGCTATTCCTGCTTACGCCTTAACGTGGATGTTGAGTATTTTCTTTAAAGGAGGTTATGATTTTCCTATAAAATTAATGCGTTATGCAGTAGGAACAGGATTAGGAACTGCACTCATTTTAATCGTTTATGCGTTGCTGCCGAAAGACTATCAATTTTCTAGACTATATATTTTACTTGGGGCGTTTTTAGTTGTGAGCTATTACACGTTATCAAGATTAATCCTGCATCTTACTGTTGGAAATAAGTTTGACTTAGTTGGAAACAAAAACAAACGCTTTGCCATAGTAGGTTCAACCAAAGAAGCTCAACGTGTTAACGAAATACTGAAACAAACCAATCAAAAAGTAGAAAGTGTAGTTTTTGTTGGAGTAAATGAAGAAAAATCTAAAGAACAAATTGGAGTTGTATCGCAATTGGATCAAATTACCTACATAGAAAAGATTGATGAAATCATTTTTTGTGCAAAAGACAATTCTGCTGAACAAATTATCCGCTGGATGTCTGAATTGGATAGCTCAAAAATGGATTTTAAAATTGCACAACCCGATTCGCTCTATTTAATAGGAAGTAATAGCGTAGATACCTCTGGCGACCTATACGTTGTAGATATTAATGCAATTTCAAAAACAGAAAATAGAAGAAATAAAAGACTGTTTGACTTTGGATTGGCAACATTAATTCTAATATGCTCTCCACTCGTTATATTTTTATTCAAAAACAAAAAACAACTATTAAATAATGTGATTTCGATTTTATTTGGAACAAAATCATTTGTTGGGTATTCACAAATAAATACAGAATCAAAACAAACTTTACCAAAAATAAAGAAAGGTATACTCTCTCCTAAACAAGGTTGGGAAAGAAAACAAATAACAACTAAAAAAATCCCTAATCATAAACTAAACCTCATTTACGCAAGAGACTATACATTATACAAAGACATTAGAATTCTAAAAAACGCTTGGCGACAACTCGATAGATAATCTATCAAAAGCCTTGATGAAACGGAAATTTAGCTTATTTTTGTCCCTCGAAATAAGACAATATTTATACTAATTATATATGGCGCAGGTAGAAATTCGTCTTCCTAAGATGGGAGAAAGTGTAACAGAAGCAACCATTACAAACTGGTTAAAAGAAGTTGGTGACACTGTAGAAATGGATGAGCCTTTGGTAGAAGTTGCTACCGATAAAGTAGACAATGAACTGCCTTCAGAAGCAGAAGGAACAGTAATCGAAATCCGTTTTCAGAAAGATGAAGTAGCACAAGTTGGAGATGTAATTGCCGTAATCTCCACAGATGGTGGAGATGCTCCTGCTTCTGCACCAGAAACAAAAACGAGTACCGAAGAGCCAAAAGCTGCAGAAAAAGCAATGCAAGCAGTAGATGATGCTGTAGAAATGGTTACTGGATCTGGAGATATTGATAAAAACGGACCAAGCGGAAAATTCTACTCTCCATTAGTACGAAATATTGCAGTTACTGAAGGAATATCTATGGAAGAACTTGAATCAATTCAAGGTTCTGGATTAGGCGGAAGAGTTACTAAAAAAGATATTTTTTCTTACATTGAAAATAGAGGAACAGCTGCGAAAATTGAAACGGTAGCACCTGCAAAAACGACTGCTGCTCCAAAACCAGCTCCAACTCAAAACACAAGTAACACTGGATTTTTATCAAACATAAAGCCAGCCAACGTTCCTGCCATGGAAGGTGATGAAATTGTTGAAATGGACAGAATGCGAAAATTAATCGCAGATCACATGGTAATGTCTAAGCACGTTTCTCCGCACGTAACTTCTTTTGTTGAAGCTGATGTAACAAATATTTGGAACTGGAGAAACAAAGTAAAAGGAGAATTCAAAAAGAGAGAAGGTGAAAACATCACTTTTACTCCTATCTTCATGGAAGCCGTTGTTAAGGCGATTAAAGACTTCCCAAACATAAACGTTTGTGTTGATGGGGATAAGATAATCAAAAGAAAAGATATTAATTTAGGAATGGCAACAGCTCTTCCTTCAGGAAATCTTATCGTTCCAGTAATTAAAAAGGCCGACAGATATAATTTAACAGGACTTACAAAAGCGGTAAATGAACTTGCAAACAATGCAAGAGACAATAAATTGAAGCCAGAAGATATACAAGGTGGAACATACACTGTAACAAATGTGGGTACATTTGGAAATGTAATGGGTACACCAATTATAAACCAACCACAAGTAGCTATTTTAGCACTTGGGGCAATAAGAAAAGTTCCTGCAGTTATAGAAACTCCCGATGGAGACTTTATTGGAATTCGTTACAAAATGTTCTTATCTCATTCTTATGATCACCGTGTTGTAGATGGTGCATTAGGAGGTATGTTTGTAAAACGAGTAGCTGATTACTTAGAGCAATTCGATCCAAATAAAGAATTCTAGACAAAGTTTATACTAAAAAATCCTGTATAGTTATAATATGCAGGATTTTATATAAATTTACAATATGAAAAGTATACTACTATTAATCCTAATTTGTGTAAGTTCTACCTTGACTGCACAAACGACTATTACAGAGATTAAAACCGCTATTGAAGAAAATTCTGAAAAAGAGTTGGTACGTAAAAATTTCGAACTATTGAATAGTGGTGATTTTTATTTTGCTCGTATTGTTTCTGAAAAACTACTTAGTTATCAATCTGATAACCCGAATTACAACTACAGACATGGATTTGCTTTGCTGTATTCTAGCGATGATTTTTCAAAGGCACTTCCTTTCCTTGAAATCGGTGCATCTAGTATTTCTAAAAACTACAACGCCTTTTCTACTAGAGAAAAAGATTCTCCTATTGATGCTCTATATCACTACGGAAATTGTCTGCACCTCAACTTACAACTAAACGATGCCAAGTCTAACCTAAATCGGTTTCTTGAAGAAGCAGAAAGTAATAATACACTTGTTCCCTTTGCTCAAACAAAATTAAAACAAATAAAAAACGCAGAATACAACATAAAAAATACTAAAAACTATAAGTTAGAAAACTTATCTAATCAAATCAATACAGAAGCAGCTGACTATTCAGCGATGGTTTCTCTTGATGGTTCGGCGTTATATTTTACTTCTAGAAGACTCAGAGAAGATAGCTCGAATTATAGTTCAGAACTGAGACAAGAAAAAACCTTCGAGTACTTAGAAGATATTTACGTTTCTTACATTGATGCGGAAGGTACTTGGAGCAAACCTTCCATATTAGATTTTTGCGAAGTAAATTCAAACGAAGCAACTGCAGCTATCTCTTCTAGTGAACGAAAAATATTTGTGTATAAAGACACTGAAGGAAATGGAGATATTTTTCACTCTGATTTTACAGACGGTGGATTTAAAAAAATTGAACATTTTGATAACACGGGTATTAACTCTCTCTCTTGGGAACCACATTTAACAGTAACAACTGACGGATTAGAAATGTACTTTTCTTCTGATAGACCTGGAGGTTTTGGTGGTAGAGATATTTATAGAATAATTAAACTTCCCAATGGAGAATGGTCTTTACCTAGTAACCTCGGCCCAACAATAAATACTTCAGCCGATGAAGATTCACCTTTTATTGCTGTAGATAATAAAACCTTGTATTTTGCTTCTAATGGAGATAAATCTATGGGAGGCTTTGATATATTTATAAGCGTTAAAAACGATAATAATTGGAGCAGCCCAATTAACTTAGGATACCCATTAAATTCTACAGGAGATGACTTATACTACACAACAACTATGGATGGCAGAACAGGCTATCTTACTTCATTCCGTAAAGATGGTATCGGAGAAAAAGATATATACGAAATCAAGAATGATTATCTAGGAATTAAAGATGTTACCGTTTTGAAAGGAAATATATCTGCTCTAGATGGAGATTTACCAGAAGATGTAACAATCGTTAGTAAATGTATAAACTGCAACGATAAGTCTGGGAAAGTCATTTTACCTAGAGCTAGAGATGGTGTTTTCTTCAGTGCATTAGAACTAAATAGTGAATATGATATTTCTTATTTCTACGACAACGGAAATAAACAATTCCACAATGAAAGGATTTTCACAGGAAATGAATCTGAATTCAAAGAAATCAAATCCAGCATAATAGTAGACACAAAAACTATGAAGGTTGTTGACAGTAACGGTGTTGAGATTAATAATAACTCAAACAGCCTTAGCGATAACAATAACTCAAATGAAAACGGAAACAACATAAGCAATGAAGGCGATAACAACAACGGATTAACAAATAGCCTCACTGACAATAATGATGCTAATGGTAATTCAAACACAATAGGTGATAATGGATCTAATGATAGCCAAAACAATTTGAGTGATGGAACTCCTGACGACTCTTACTGTTCAATCTCTTACAAGCATAATTTTGATTACAACAATGTTAAAAATACAACAGAAGAGTTGAAAGTATTTCTAACGAAAATCGATCAACAATTCAACGACGGAAGAGTTGCAATGAACTTAACTATAGTTTCTTCAGCATCAACAGTTCATACCAGTTCTTTTAAGAACAATCAAGAACTAGCAGACTACAGAGCAAATGAAATGAAACAAACGATATTAAATTTCATTGAAGGAAAGGAGTATAGAGATAAAATAAATATATCTATTAAAAGCTCAGGAGTAAATGGTCCTAAATACAAAAGAGGAACAAAAGACAGAAAAGACCTTTACAGCCCTTATCAATATGTATCCGTTACATCAGAAGGCTACAATTGCGATATAGAAATTGAACCAATACTATCTTCAGATGAATTCAATACCTCAAATACATCTACAAAAAACTCAATAGGATCGGAAGCAGGTAACGGGAATAATCTAAATTTGAAAGCACGTTATAACATCTCAACTGGAGCTTTTCGAAATATAATGAATGCAGAATCTATGATTGAGGTATTAAAAGAAAAGGGATACAGCGAGGCAGAAATAGTTGGTAAAGAAAAAAATCTATGGGTAGTTGTAGCATATAGTTCCAATTCACTAACAGAAACACGTTCAACTTTACAGGAATTAAAACAAAACGTTGAAACAAGTTCTTATATCATAATAAAGCGGTAAAAATAAAATAGTATTATTAAATTTGAAACGAGTATGACTTTTCATACTCGTTTTTTTTATACTAAAATGAATTTAAATATCACAAAACCCATTGCATTTTTTGATTTAGAAACAACAGGAGTTAACGTAACTTCAGACAGAATAGTTGAAATTTGTGTTATTAAGGTAAATCCAGACGGCAAGGAAGAGAAACTTACAGTAAGAATTAATCCACAGATGGAAATTCCGAAAGAGTCTAGTGAGGTTCATGGTATTTATAATAAAGATATAGAGGACTGCCCTACATTTGCTCAAAAAGCAAAAGATATTGCTGTGTTTATTGGCGATGCTGACTTAGCAGGTTATAATTCAAATAAGTTTGATGTACCTGTTTTAGCTGAAGAGTTCTTGCGTGCAGAAAAGGAATTGGGCGAGAAGATTAACTTTAATATGTCTGACCGAAAGTTTGTAGACGTTCAAAATATTTTCCACAAGATGGAACAACGCACGCTCGTTGCTGCCTACAAATTTTATTGCGAAAAAGACCTAACTAACGCACACAGCGCAGAAGCCGATGTACTAGCAACCTATGAAGTACTCAAGGCGCAAGTAGAAAAATATTCTGAAATCGAAAACGATGTTGATTTTTTAGCTGAATTTAGTAGACAAGGGAACAGTAAAGCCGATTTTGCTGGTAGATTAGCATTTGACGAAAATGAAAAAATCTGCTATAACTTTGGAAAACATAAAGGTAAAACAGTTGAACAAGTAGCCAAAACAGAACCAGGCTACTACGGATGGATGATGAATAGTGACTTCCCATTATACACAAAAAAAGTGCTTAAAGAGGAAATCGACAGAATTAAAGCATTACACGCCCAAAGCAAAATCATCCAAAAACAAAAAGAAGAAGAAAAATTAGTCTCAAAGTTAGACGCGCTGAAATCAAAATTTGGAAAATAAAGTGCTATGAAAATAATTTGTATCGGTAGAAATTACGCAAATCACGCAAAAGAAATGAATGCAGAGTTGCCTAAATCTCCTGTTTTCTTCATGAAACCGGATACTGCAATATTACCTAAAAGAAATCCTTTTTATATCCCAGATTTTACCAATGATCTTCACTATGAATGTGAATTAGTTGTGAAAATTCAGAAATTAGGCAAAAATATAGCCGAACGATATGCACACGAATATTATTCAGAAATAGGATTAGGTATTGATTTTACAGCAAGAGATTTACAGCTAGAATGTAAACAAAAAGGGCTCCCTTGGGAAATTGCAAAAAGTTTTGAGCACAGCGCTCCATTAGGAGAAAAATGGATAAATAAAAAGGATTTGACCCTAGAAAATCTAAATTTTCAATTGACAAAAAACAAAGCGGTGGTTCAGAAAGGAAATACAAAAGATATGTTGTTCTCTATTGATCAAATTATTGCGTATATCTCAAAATTTATGACTTTAAAAATTGGAGATTTAATCTTCACAGGAACTCCAGCAGGCGTTGGTCCAGTTTCAATTGGAGATAGATTGGAAGGGTTTATTGAAGAACAAAAAATACTTGATTTAAGAATTAAATAGTTCTTAAAAGATTTGTATTTTGAGTCCTAAAAAGTCAACTATTAAAATGATAGATTTACAGATAACAGAATGTCCTAGAGATGCAATGCAAGGTTTGCACGATTTTATTCCAACAGAAATGAAAATTAACTATATCAACCAACTGTTAAAAGTTGGTTTTGATACAATTGATTTTGGAAGTTTTGTGTCGCCCAAGGCTATTCCGCAAATGAAAGATACAGCAAAGGTTTTACGCGGACTAGACCTAAGTGTTGCTAAAAGTAGACTGCTGGCCATTGTTGCAAACGAAAGAGGTGCGACGGATGCTTCTTTTTATGATGAAATTCACTTCTTAGGTTATCCTTTCTCTGTTTCTGAAACCTTTCAGAAAAGAAATACAAATGCAACGATAGATCAAAGTCTTTCCCGATTAGAAAAAATTGCAACTATTTGCGCTAACTCTTACAAAGAACTAGTAGTATACATCAGTATGGGATTTGGAAACCCTTATGGCGATAGTTGGTCTCCGGATGTGGTTGCAAAATGGTCAGAACGTTTAAACAAAGAATTAGGCATTACAAATCTTGCGTTATCAGATACGATAGGAGTTTCTACGCCTGAAACTATTACTTCATTATTTACTACTTTAATTCCTGAATTACCACAAGTTAATTTTGGCGCTCACTTGCACTCTACTCCTTCAACGGTAGAAGATAAAGTAGCAGCTGCTTACGCTTCTGGTTGTCGTAAGTTTGATGGGGCACTTAAAGGTTACGGCGGTTGTCCAATGGCCAAAGATGATTTAACAGGAAACATGCCTACAGAAAAAATGTTAGAATGGTTCAAAACTAATAATGTGGAAACAGGTTTAAATTTAGAAGAGTTGGAACAAAGTTTGTTATGGACATTAAAAACATTTCCAGTATAATATGAAAAATTTATTTACACTTTGCACCGTGCTTTTCTCTTGCTTCACTTTTGCAGCAACGAAACAATTAGGCACTTTTAATGAACTTATTGTAAACAGTAGAATTCATGTAGAATTAATACACAGCGAAAACTATTCTGTTGAAATTGAGGAAAACCCTGAAATAAACCTCGATAAACTATCTTTTAAATACAAAGGAAATATACTCACGATTAACTACACAGGAAATCTAGTACAAGGCTTACCAGTAAAATTAAAATTACATTGTTCTAATTTATTAAGTCTTAAAGCAAATTCAGGTTCAGAAATAAAAATGGACAAGTCTTTTCAAACTTCCGGAAATCGCATACGATTTACAGCTTTTGCTGGAGGAAAATTAGATGTTCGTTCTAACTGTAAATACACAGTGGTAGAAGTAAAACAAGGAGGAAGCGCAGCTGTAGAAGGAAGCACAGAAAGTTTAACTGCAAAAGTAACAACTGGTGGTGTTATTGCAACACGCTTTTTAAAAGCAAATGATGTTACCGCAGAGATTAGTTTTGGTGGCGAAATTATTTGTTCTGCTATAGAAACAATCGATGCTAAAGTAACTAGCGGAGGTCGTATTAGTTACTTAGGCAACCCATCTGTAAATAAAAAAATTGTTCTAGGTGGTACAATTGAAGCACTGTAACATGAAAATACTACTCTTCTTTGGTTTGACTTTAAGTTTTATCTCTTGTAAGGAAACGATAAAGGATGTTCCATTTACTTCTCAAACCGTAAAAATATCTACTCTGTTTGATAAAGATAGATTTGAAAACAAGACGAAAGAACAGTTATTGCAAGAAACAGGAATTTGCAATACTGCTTCTGTAGATTCTAGTACTGCACTCTACCCTTGTTCGCCACGTTATTTTGAAATCTATCCTTACTCAGATAAACTGAAGTTAGAAAATGGATTTATTCTTCAAACTAAAGCGAATGTTAATGGATTTCCGGCGCGACGTATGATAATTTTTGTGCGTGAAAATGGCAAATTAGTTACAATGAACAAAATAATTGGCTATTTGGTAGAAAAACGAACTTCGCCATCTGGCTTTGACGACCTTGTTGTTGCAGTGGTAGATAATGTTGGTGGATACTACGACAGATACGACGTATTGATCCAATACAAAGAGGGAAAATATCAATTCACAGAAGCGCTTGGAGATCTTCAAGGTGCGTTTGATAATGTAGAATTAAAAAAGGAAGCTACAAAACAAATAAAAGCGCGCGTAATAGAACACAACTTATTCTATTAAAAATAAATTTATAGAAGCTCTTTAGGAGGGATAAATCCGAAAAAAGATACACAGCATTAGCAGAATGTCCGTTTTAATAAACGTTATACTGCTCAACGTGTGTTCAAAATACCGTATTATAACTTATTTATTACCTTACTTAAACCTCCTAATTGAATCACATAACTGCCCGAAGTGAGATGACGTAAATCGACTAAAACTTCATTCTCATTAACATGCTTAAACACTGCGCTCTCTGTAACGTCCTGACCTAATAAATTAAGCACCCTAAGGTTATTTGTATTTATTCCGTTAAAACGCACCGTAATTACTCCTTCCGTAGGATTTGGAAAAACGTTCAGTTTACTTTGGTTTTCGAGATTCTCCAAACCTACACCTTCTTCTTCTTCATCTTCGACTAAAGTAAACTCAAATACCGTAGCTGAAGCTGGTTGAAATGCGTGGTTTTCAATCACTCCACCTACGTAAGTTACAGGCTCTAATATTGGCTTAATGTTCACTTTATAAGGATCAGAACTAGAATTATAATCTGTTATAGATTCTGCTCTTAGAATAACAGCTGTATCTAACTCAAAAATTAAGCTATCTGTTAAAATTTCTATACTTGCAGGAATAGTATCCTGTTTTGTATTATTAACACAAAGAACATAAAGTCTTTTTCCATCTTCACTTAAACTCGAAACGCTATAAATTTTGTCTACATCTTTAGTGTAAAGCGTTTGATCATTAATGGATTTGTAATAACTCATTGAACGAAATGGGATATCATGACTTGTTGCTAGCACATGTTTCTTACCGAAATGACTGTTAAAAAGTGTAGTTACATAACCAATAGGTTGAATATTGCTACCCATCCAAGAATGATCTATGTGACATTGATTCACTTGGCTTGTTCCCAATAAATAATTGGGTCCAATCATTTTAATTTCTTTGCCCCATTGAGCAATTTTAGAATAAAGCATGAGATAAAACATTGCTCCCTCCATTGTTCTGCTATACGTTCCAATTTCGGTAACAAACAAAGGAGGAGAGGTTTGATGATCATATGCATCCAAGTATTTATAAGTATACTCTCCAATAGCTCTTGTTATACTCGTATTAAATTCATCGTTTGGATAAAATGTTGGGGCATCGTAATCTCCATGCATTGTATTCGCATCAACAACTTCAGGGTTTGAAAATTGCAGAAACCAAAAAGCGGAACCTATTTCAATGGTCGAATCCACTTCTTTCATAGCTTGATATATATCTAAATATCCATCATAGTCTTGAATAGCAAAGTCTGTAAATACATAATTACCAGAATCTGGAATCGCTCCATTTATGTCATCACCAAATAAAATCTCTCCAGTTAAAGCGTCAAAAGTATAGTGTAAATCAGTAGGACCGGATGAAGTAAGATCGTTTACCCGAGTCCAAGTAATCGAGTTATCATTAGATAAACCAACTCTAACAACAATTGAATCTGAAACCACGGGAGCTAACTTTGTATATCGCTTTTCATTTGGCGCTCCAGTTAAAATGATATAACTGTTCTTCCAAGATGTTTGCGTAACTCCTCTGTAACCATAAAAACTCTTATCTCCGCCGTATTTTACCCAATCACGAAATTGTGTTGTACCATTATTGTAACTGTAAGTATTTGTGTTGTAATCCATAGGATCATACTCTTCCTTCCATTTTTGCCATATCCTATGATTTCCTGCTTCATTCCCAATTTCCCAATACTTTACGCCGTACGGTTCGTAATGACCATTATCGGCTCTCATTTGAGCATAATCTATCCCACCATTTGCATTGACTCCTACTTCTGAATTCATATACTCTACCCAATCTGCAGCATATTGTGCTCCCCAGTTTGTGCTAACAGGAATGACAAGCTGGGCATCTGCATCTTCTGCTAGAAGTCCTGCTTCGTCCGGACCATAAAAATTAGTTTCTGGAACATAGGTATTCCCATTCATTCCAATCCTTCCTGATTTGGAACCAATAGCATTTTTCCATTTATACAAGTTACAGATTGTTCCCCCCGGAAATCTCAACCAACCAGGATTTAAGTCAACAACAGCCTGTCTTCTTTCTTCATTCCAAGTAGTGTCATCATTCAACAAATGATTTCCATTACTGGCGTAAGTAAAATTGTACCCAAAAAGAGGAATCGAGTTTTTTATAGAGTCTGGATATACTTTTATTGTTTGACAAAGACAAGATAAACAGAACGTTAGTGAATAAATGAATAATACAACTTTAATCATATATAATTCTCAATTAATTCATGATTAATTTTTAATCAACCGAATAGAGGTTGTAGCTTCCGAAGATTTAATATTAACGAAATAAACACCTGAAGGTATGTCTAAATCCATATCAAAAAATTGACAAGAACCAAAATTTTTCATGATTACATTAACACCTCTAACATCGGTAATGACAACATTAACAGACTCATAATTCTTACCTAAATCAACCTTAAAATTATCTTCTACAGGATTTGGATACACTCGAACTTGTGTTTCAAATTCATATTCATCTACCCCTACTCCAATTGCGGCATAACAGCTAGTTGTATCAATACAACCTCCATTCAAATTAGTTATTATTGCAGCATAACTCTCATCGTGTAACCCTGTAAAAGATTGATTTACCTCATTGGGTATTAATGTAGAATCAGAACAATCTAACCATTGATATGTTGCATTCTGAGCATTTGCGGTTAACGTCGTTCCTGATTGAGCTACAGATAAATCCGTACTACTAATCGTTAAATTCAAAAGTACAGTTGAATCACATCCATTTGAAGCTCCACCAGATATCACATGTGTAGCAGTGTTATTATCTGTATAGTAAACTACACCATCAATCCACTGCAATGAATCACATGTTTCAAGAACATCCACCCCTGTTGGACCACCAAATGCAACATTCGATACTTTTCTAACTTGACCACTTGCTTGTTCACAAAAATAAAGATCCCCCCCTATCACCAAGACTGATACGGGTACATTTAAATTAAGTGCTACATCAACTAATGTGGGATTAGGAGTTGGAACAGTTGATGATGCATCAATAGTAACAATTTTATTTTCAGAAATGTCTGGAACGACAAGTGACCCACAGCTCTTTGTCATAAAACCAGGATTGGTCAAATTCGTCACATAATTAACAGGTAATAAAGCTGGGTTATTTAAGTCAGCAATACTCAACCCACCAGTCCTACTTATATAAATAAACCCATTATCAATAAAAAGACCAACTGGAGCATTCAAGCTAGTGTAAACATCAGTCATTGTTCCTGTTATTATATTATACTTAACTACCTTATCTAGGTTAACCGACGCAATATATAAATCATCACCATTAAATACCAAACCAACTGGAGTTACAATGGAAGTCAATACATCAACAGGTGACGGTGAACTGGAAGTTAAATCTATCTTTGATACCTTAAATGCCCCTGTTTGAGAGAAAAACAGAAAATCATCTTTAATCGCCATACCTGTAGGCCCATCCAAACCCGTAACAACATCTGTCAAAACAGGAGAACTTAGAGAGATGTCAAACTTAGAAATTTTATTACCGTTTATCTGAGAAACGTAAACATACGTGCCATATTGAACCATCTGCATTGGCTCATCTAAACCACTCAAAACTGTTACTTGAGAAAATGAGAACAGCGAATAAAGTGTTACAAACAGAGTAGAGATTAATTTTTTCATAGAATTTATTTTCATTAAAAAATATTTACATGCGTAATTACTGGCGACAAATCTATTAATTTATAGATGAAATATCAAATTATAAAGATGAAATAGTTAATTTTAAAGATTAAATAGTAAAAGGTAATATCGTAAATATTTTTCTTTAATAAAAAAAATGTAACTTTGTAAAAAAAATCTAATGAAAAAGTTAATATTTAGCACTACACTTTTACTGATATCAATTATCTGTTCAAACGCTCTTTTAGCACAAGTAAAAATTGGAGACAATCCTAGCTCTATTGCGAGTAGTTCTCTTTTAGAGTTAGAGTCAACAAATAAGGCTTTCACACCTCCAAGAATGACTACATTGCAAAAAGAAGCGATTTCCAACCCTTTAGTTGGCTCTGTAGTTTATGACACAGAAATAAATTGTTTATCATATTATAATGGTTTTATTTGGTCTTGTCTCGACTCAAAGAACAGGGGTTCTTTTTCTAACCCAGGAAAAAACTGCAAGGATATTCTTGATTCTGGCGGTTCTTTTGGAGATGGCGTTTATTGGATGGACCCTGAAGGGGATGGTAAGGCATTTGAATGCTATTGTGACATGACAACTGATGGAGGCGGTTGGACATTGGTACTTAATTACTTCAGGAACGGAGGTACAAATCCGGATTTAGATGTAAGAACTGAAGATCTACCGTTATTAGATGAAACTTCAACTCCTTCAATTAACCCAGGCTCTAATTTCTGGGGACATACTGGCAATGACATGTTATCGAAGCTTTCCTTTGTTGAAGTTCGTTTTTGGGGTTATGTACCTAACGGAGGAAAACTTATGCACTTCAAAACAAGTCACTCAGATATTTCAACTTATTTCAAAACAGGTAATGGTAATTGTTCCGTTTTACCAAACAATTACAGCACTCTTCCCGGTAATAATGCCGTATTACCGAGTACAGTACCTGATTACAACTCCAATGAAGGAGACTATGCAATGTGTTGGCAACCTTTCTACATCTGGGATCAGAGACATTGGAACATACGATATGGGGCTCGTTGGGAAATAGATAATTACCCTTCAACACCAGGAAGTGAAACAACTCATCACCAAATATGGATTAGGTAATAAGCTAACAGCACAAATAATCTGCTTTTATGAAAAAAATTATATATAGTGTTTTATTGATCATTATTTCCTTAGGATGTTTCGGACAATCAGCAATGACCAATAATGGTAATCTTAGATTACATTCTGGTGCTAATCTATCAATTTTCGGTGATCTAATAAATAATAATACTAGTATAGATAATACTGGAGACCTCTACTTTTTAGGTTCATCATTACAGACATTATCTGGGACACACCCATTTAACGCTAAGAATATTACTGTTGATAATAACAATAATTTGAAACTAGACAATGAACTACAAGTTACAAGCAGTCTATCCTTCACAAACGGAATTATTTTAAGTGATAGAGCAGACGCAGCAACTGAATTCTTACACTTTTTAAATGGAGCAACATACACAGGGGAATCAGACAGCAGATATGTGAATGGCGTGGTTAGAAAAACAGGAAGCCAAAGTTTTATGTTTCCCGTTGGAGATGATAATCAAATTCAACCCATAGGTATTTCTTCTCCAAGTAATGGAGGGAGCCATTTCACGGCTTATTATACAGAAGATGATCCACATACAAATGGCTTCTCTAGATTAAGTAAAGAAGCCACAATACACCATGTAAGTGCTTGTGAATTCTGGATACTGAATCGAACTGGAGGTTCTGAAAATGTGCAAGTAACACTGAATTACGACTCCCATTCTTGTGGAATTACCGATTTAACAGAATTACTCGTAACACGCTGGGATGGAAGTGAATGGAAAAACCACGGAAATGGAGGTACAACAGGAAATGTAACTGCTGGTACGCTTACAACAAACGGTCTGGTTACTTCTTTTAGTCCGTTTACCCTTGCTTCCTCTACATCCAACAATCCGCTTCCTGTAGAATTATTGTCTTTTGAAATTGCACAAACTAATAACAATGCCTTACTAACTTGGATAACTGCGTCTGAGTTGAATAATGACTATTTCGAATTAGAGAAATCGATCAACACAAACGATTGGTTTGTAATAAACAAACAATTAGGCGCTGGAAACTCTACAGAAGAAAATATTTATGAATACCAAGACAGAAATTTAGTTAATGGTACCCAATACTACAGACTAAAACAAGTAGATTTTGATGGCCAATTTGAATATTCTGATATCCTTTCAGCTACATTTATATCTAATGATTTAACTGTTTATCCTAATCCAAACTCTGGAACTTTTACAATAAGCGGTGAACAATTAAACGGAGCAACACACTTAGAAATCGTCAACAATACAGGTAAATTAGTATATTCAGAAGAATTACAGCAAGAAATAGAGAGTAAAACAATTTCTTTACCTCTAGCAAGGGGAACTTATCAAATTAGAATTGGTTCAAATTCAGAAATTGAATATTATAAATTTGTAGTTCAATAGCATTCTTATAAGTTAATAAGCCCACAAACAGTTCCATCTATTAGATAATAATTGGTAATTATAGCTTAATAAATTTCTTTTGGATAATAGCGTTATTTTTATCTAAAACGCGAATAAAATAAACGCCTTTAGTTAACTCAGCAATAGTTGTCTGCTTATTCGTCTCGCCCGTTTTTACCACTCTAGCATTCGCATCTAAAATAGTAAATTGCTGTTTTTCAAAGTACGAGATTGTTATAAACTCACTTGACGGATTCGGAAATACATTCAAGTTAGAAACATTCTTCTCTTCTGAATCTAAAGCAACAGGATCTTCTTTATTTATTTCAACATCATCTAAATAGAACTTAAACCCATCAAAAGTTGTAAGCACAAAAGCGATAAATACTGTACCACCATTATAACCTAACGCAGATAAATTAACTGTAGAATCTATCCAATATGGCGCTGCATTCTCAATCAATGCAACTGTATCTGTGAAAGAAGACAAGTCAGTATCTGTGGTAGATATCAACACAGAATAATCTTCTGGATAAGACGGATCATGAGATTTTGCTCTCCATGAAATAGTATTTCCATACGTACCTAAATCAATACCAGGAGTGATTAACCATCTATCTGCTCTATCTATCGGACTAAAAAAAGAGCTTGTACTTGCCACTGTATTACTTGCATCGTCTGGATCATTTGTAGCTATCCACGCTTCTGAATATTCAGAAACTGCGCTGTCAACAGTATTGTTATCGTTATCTACTATCGTCCAAGCTAGAGGAATTCCAGCATCAAAACTTTCGTTAAAAACAACACTTTGCGCCTGAGCAACAGAAACATATATGAATGCAACCAATAAAAATATCTTCATAAAAGCAAAAATAGAAATTAAGAAAGGTTAATGCGCAAATTAAACCTTAAATAATGCTAATAAATAGAAATTAGAACCACTAACCCAAAGATTACAATTTGAAATACAAATGATAGTACTCTTTATAATTTGTTGATAAGCCCATATTTCAATTATATTCGTAACTCTAAAAGAAAAGAATGACAGCAACACTTATACTCACTGTAATCGTACTTTATTTTATCACTTTGGTAGGAATTTCGTTTCTCACTTCTAGAGGAGCACAAAACGCTACTTTTTTTACAGGCGATAAAAACTCCAAATGGTATTTGGTATCTTATGGAATGATAGGTGCATCGCTTTCTGGGGTTACTTTTATTTCTGTCCCTGGCTGGGTAGAAGGTGAAGGCTTTTCTTACATGCAAATGATTATTGGATATATGATAGGTTACGCAATAATTGCTTTTGTATTGATGCCTTTGTATTACAAACTAAATCTTACCTCTATTTATGCTTATTTGGGTGAGCGTTATGGACCAATTGCACACAAAACAGGTGCTAGCTTTTTCTTACTCTCTAGAATTTTAGGTGCTGCAGTACGTTTATTTCTGGTTGCAGACATTTTAGATTATTTCCTTTTTAACGAACTGGGAGTTTCTTTTGAAATAACTGTTCTCATCACACTCTTACTCATTTATGTTTACACCTACAAAGGTGGGATAAAAACAATTGTATGGACAGATACGCTGCAAACTACCTTTATGCTAGCAGCTTTATCTACCGCAATCTACCTAATTTACAGCCAATTAGGGGGTGAAGTAGCAAATAATGGACTCACATCTCTTGGAATAACAGATTGGTTTGTTACAGACAACATAAATGAAAAGAACCATTGGCTAAAATATATTTTGAGCGGAATATTTGTATCTGTTGCCATGACGGGACTAGATCAGGACATGATGCAGAAAAACTTAACCTGTAAAAACACAAAAGACGCACAAAAAAACATGCTTTCTTTTTCGATTATTCTTTTTGCTGTAAACTTCGTGTTCTTAATTTTAGGAGCCCTTTTATTTACCTATTTACATCAAAATATTGAACTACAAGAAGCGTATAATTTGATGGATGAAAGCAAACGAAATGACAGACTTTTTCCTTTAATCGCATTGAAAGGTGAGTTTGGAAATGGACTGGGAATTACCTTTCTTCTAGGATTAATAGCTGCTGCATATTCCAGCGCAGACTCTGCCTTAACCTCTCTCACTACTTCGGCAAGTGTTGATCTATTTCAATTGGATAAAAAAACAGATCAAGCGAAAGCTAAAAAGACCAGACAGCAGATTCATATTGGAATGACAGCCATTTTATTCATAACTATCTTACTCGCAAATGCATTTAAAGAAGAAAATGTAATTGGTACACTATTTAAAATTGCAGGGTATACTTACGGACCATTACTTGGATTGTTCTTTTTTGGAATTCTTACTAAAAGAACCGTAAAAGATAGTTTCACCTTACTCATTTCTTTGTTTGTTCCAACTTTACTTGTGCTTGTTATGCAGTTTGAATCTACACTTTTTGGGAAATACAAAATTGGATACGAATTGTTAGGAATAAATGGTTTTCTCTGCTTTGTTTTGCTTTTCGTAGTATCCAAATCAGGCAAATAAAAGTAATCAAATACTTGCGAGTCATTCTTTTTATTACGATTTTTAACTAAATTTTTCACTATGAGCTTGTTACCCTATACAGGTCAGTGGACATCCGCTGAAGCTGCGCATCTACTTAGAAGAACATTAATTGGTCCTAAAATAGATCAAATAAATACAGCTACAAATGATGGGATGTTAGCTACTGTAAATAATTTATTATCTCTTCCCGTATTAGAAGAGCCTATTAATTATTCTCCTGAGGAACAAAACACACCTCTTGGGCAAACTTGGGTCAATAATCCGTTAGCAGTTAACTCCGACCCTACACTATTTCAGCAAAATGTAGCAGCTAGAAACCGCTCTTTACTGGCTTGGTCTTCTAAAAGATTCTATTTGAATGCAGACTATTCTATCGCTGAAAAAATGACCTTATTTTGGCAAAATCATTTTGGTTTAGAGATGAGTAATGAGCCCAGAGCGAATTATCGTTTTTTTAGTTTGCTCTACAACAGCTGTCTGGGAAACTTTAAACAACTTGTGAAAGACGTGACTATAGAACCTGCCATGCTTTTATTTCTCAACGGAAATTCAAACACACTCTACAGCCCAAATGAAAATTTTGCCAGAGAGCTACTAGAACTTTATACCATAGGTAAAGGTGTACAAATTGGCCCTGGAAACTACACCAACTACACAGAACAAGATGTTGCAGAAGGTGCTAAAATTATGACTGGTTGGCAAATATTAAATTACAATTCTACATCTACGCAACTAATAACGCCCTATTTCAATGCTTTTTTACACGACACAACTACAAAAACACTCTCCTTTGCGTTCAACAATGCAACAATCTCAGACAATGCAGCCCAAGAATTCGAAGATTTTATTGATATTATCTTTACTCAAAACGAATGCGCACGATTTATTTGTAGAAAGATCTATCGTTTCTTCGTAAACAGCGAAATTAATTCGGCCATTGAAACCAACATTATCACAGAACTAGCCAACACACTTGTAGCAAATAATTACGCTATTTTACCTGTAATGCAAGAATTACTTATGTCTCAGCATTTTTATGATATAACGTACAGAGGTGCAATAATTAAAAGTCCGATTGAATACATGGCAGGAGTTTACAAAAGCGTAAACGCCAGTTTAAACTATGATATTCAGAGCAACGGAGAAGTGTTAACTTCTGTCTATTATATTACAGGAGGTGCAGGTATGAATTACTTTGGGCCTCCAAATGTTGGTGGTTGGACAGCCTATTATCTTGCTCCAGCATTTTCTCAATTATGGATAAATTCGGCATACATAAAAACACGTTTTAACACTTCTGATTGGATCACGCTTTACAATGGACCAAGTGCATCTTCTTCAGGGTTCAACTTTGAGAATGATGCCATAGGATTATTGAATACAATTGCTACAATTACAAATGCATCAGATCCAAATAATGTGATTCAACAATTAGAACTATTATTTGCTTGTAAACCATATAGTCCATCACAATTTGCCGGTTTAAAAACACTTTTGACGAACGGATTACCTGATTTTGAGTGGACAATACAGTACAATGACTATTTATCCAATCCTGGAGATCCAAACTTTAGTGATCCAGTAGAAAATAGAGTTAGGCAAGTGTTATCTTATATTTTTAAGTCATCAGAATATCACATTCAATAAAGCGAACAACATGAAAAGAAGAGATTTTGTAAGAAATACAACACTCGGAGCAATTGGAGTTCCTTTTGTGATTAACGAGCTGAAGTACAACACCATTAATAATACACTTTTCAAAACTACGAAAAGTGCAGAAGATAGAGTTCTAATTATCATACGCCTTAATGGAGGAAACGATGGGTTAAATACCGTTATACCGAAAGATATGTATGATAATTTAGTTATTCAAAGAAATAATATAATTATTCCAGAAACAGATATTTTAGATTTAGGCGTGAGCAATCTTGGACTACATCCAACAATGACAGGAATGCGAAATATGTTTAATGACGGAAAATTGAGCATTATTCAAAATGTTGGCTATCCGCAACAAAACAGGTCACATTTTAAATCTATGGAAATTTGGTCTAATGGAGACATTGCTAGCAATACAACTACAGGTTGGCTAGGAAGGTATTTAGACAATGAATTTCCTGGGTTCCCTGGAGCTTATCCTAACCCAGAACATCCAGATCCTTTTGCTATGAGCATGGGGTATGAAGTTTCAGCTACTTGTCAAGGTTTGGCGAGTAACTTCTCAATGGCTGTGAATAATCCTACAAATTTAGGTCAACTTACTTCAAGCATAGATAGTTTTGAAAACAGTATTTATGGCGATCATTTACAATTTATTTCTCAAATAGTAGATCAGAGTAATGCCTATGCAACACGTGTGACAGCAGCTTTAAATGCGGGGAATTCACTATCTACTCTTTATCCTACAAACAATTCCATCGCCGACCAACTGCAAAACATTGCCAAGTTAATTAGTGGTGGACTTAAAACAAAAATTTACATACTCAACATAAACGGATTTGATACCCACGATGCTCAAGTGCAGCAAAACAATCCGTTACAAGGGACGCACACCACCTTACTAAATACACTTTCTTCTGCAATTGAAGCCTTTCAAGAAGATCTTAATTTGTTAGGTTTAGAAGATAGAGTTTTAGGAATGACTTTCTCTGAATTTGGAAGACAGATTGCATCTAATGCCAGCAATGGAACCGACCATGGAGATGCTGCTCCAATGTTTTTGTTTGGCTCCTGCATCAATAATTCCGTAGTTGGTTCTAATCCAATTATTCAAGATACAATAACTAATCAAGCGGGAGTTGATATGGAGTTTGATTTTCGAAATATCTATGCTTCTATATTAAAAGATTGGTTTCAAGCAGATGCTGCAGACATTCAATCTATGTTTGAACAACCTGTTGACTTTTTACCTGTAGCAGCTGCGTGTAATTCTAACATAGGATTAGACGAATACACTTTAGATAAAGAAAGCGTTTTAATTTATCCAAACCCAGCGGTAGATAATGCAACTGTTAGCTTTGAGTGTTTAAATGAGAAAGTAAAACTGGCTATTTTTGATTTAAACGGTAGAGAAGTAATAAACGTTTTTGAACAGCAAATCAATAAAGGAAAACACGAGGTAAAATTAAATTTAACTGCGTTAACAGCTGGCACCTACTCTGTTCAAATAATAAAACAAAGCGGAATTTTAAATGTGCGATTTATAAAAAGATAATTAACTAAAAAAGTAATTTGGTGATGTAAATCAACGAATTACAAGCTAATCAACGTTAAATAATATGGAATACCTATCATCACGTTTACCGGAAAAGTAATTCCAAGTGCCATAGGTAAATACAATCCTGGATTTGCATCTGGAATAGATGTTTTCATAGCAGCTGGTACTGCAATGTATGAGGCGCTTGCTCCGAGTATAGCAAATAGTAATTGATTTCCTGCTGAGTCTGTGAACTGCGCGCTAATACAAAGCGAAATTGTTCCAAAAACAAAGGGCATTATAGTTGAAAACAGGAATGGATATACTCCTTTTTTAAACATAGTTTGAAGGTGCTTACCACTAGAAATTCCCATATCTAACAAAAAGATAGCTAAAAAGCCTTTGAATAGATCATTGGTAAATGGTTTGATTCCTTCTGCTTGTTGTTCGTTTGCTAAAAACCCAATTAATAAACTTCCTATAATTAAGAAAACACTAGCATTCGTAAAAGAATGTTTTAAAATAGAACCTAGACTTGACGTATTGGTTTGTGTTTTATTAAACATTCTATATAACAAAACGCCAACAATAATAGCAGGAGCTTCCATACCTGCCATAACTGCTACCATATGACCATCAAACGGAATTCCTTTTGATTCTAAAACTGCTATAGCTGTTACAAAAGTAACTGCACTTACAGAGCCATAAGATGCTGCGATTGCCGCAGCATTAGCAGAATTAAACTTACTCCTTAGTATAAAAAAAGCGATAAATGGAATAACTAAAGCAATAAGAATTCCAAATGATATACTAATTACCAACTCAGAACTAAACGCACTGTGAGAAAGTTCTTGTCCTCCTTTAAATCCGATAGAGAAAAGTAGATACATTGAAATAAACTTTGAAGAACTATCTGGAATAGCCAAATCGCTTTTTACCCTTACTGCAACTATTCCTAATATAAAAAATAAGAGTGCCGGACTTGTTAAGTTGGTTATTAAATTCTGAATATCCATATCTTTAATCTAATAAATTGGTTTTATTAATTAACTTAAAATGAAATCTTTGAGTAATAGATGCTGTACGTATCAAAAAATAAACTTTATATTTATTCAACGAAAAACTACATTTTTTTTCATTTGTGCGGCAAAGTTGATAAATTTGATTCATAAATTTTTATTTATATTTTTTATGGAATTCATAAAACATAACTAATGAATTACACACTCCATCAATTAAAAATATTCAAAACAATTAGTGAGTGCAAAAGCATTACGAAAGCTGCCGAACTCTTGCATCTTACACAACCTGCTGTTTCTATACAATTGAAAAAATTACAAGATCAATTTGAAATACCATTAACAGAAAGAATAGGTCGTAAAATATTTTTAACCGATTTTGGAAATGAAATAGCTGCGGTAAGCGAGCGAATATTAAAAGAGTCTGAAGAATTAAAAAATACGGTGAGTCAATTCAAAGGAATCCTTACCGGAAAATTAAAATTTAGCATAGTATCTACCGGAAAATATGTATTGCCCTATTTTTTACACCCTTTTATAGAGCAATTCCCGTCTATGGATATCAGTATAGATGTTTCTAACAAATCCAATGTATTAAGAGGTTTGGTTGAGAATACAAACGACTTTTACTTGGTTTCTGTTTTGCCCGATGATGTTACCATCAATGCTATTGAACTTATGCCAAATAACCTTTATCTTTTTGGTAGTCCGCTCAACGGTGAAATGCTCGACTTAACAAACCTTTCTAACACTACATTCTTATTTAGAGAAGAAGGTTCTGCTACTCGCATGGCAATGGAAGGATATCTGAAAAAGAATAATATCACAGGATACAAATCTATGGAACTTGTATCAAATGAGGCTGTAAAACAAGCGGTATGTGCCGGAATGGGGTATTCTATAATGCCTTTGATTGGTTCTAAGAACGAAATATCGAATAAAAGTATGCATATTATTGATATGGATAATTTACCGATCACAACAAGTTGGTTTCTCATTTATCATAAAGATAAAGCACTTACACCTGCAGCTAAACGATTTATTCAGTTCCTCAATGAAAACAAGCAAACAATCGTTTCTAATCAATTTAACCCTGAGATGCAATAAAGACTCCATACAAAACTCTAAAAAGTGAACTACTAAAATCACCTTCTAAAGTTAAACAGGTGCGTATGTTAATCCTTTAAACTAAAAATAGAAAGCATCTTTTAATACTTGAAGTTAGTAAGGTTTTTTTGACTTTTTGCGCCATAAATAATACAATACCAACCCTAGAAAATATGCTATTCCATCATAAAAATCTGAAGTGTAATTTGTGTTGTAATTGGGAAGTATAACCTCAAACAATAGAAAACAAGTTAAGAATGAAAATACCAATTGTGCAACAGATAATTCTAGTTGTTGTTGGTTTTTGACTTTTCGAATTAAGGCCAACACAATTGTATTTATAATAAATAAACAACAAAAATCTGCCCAATAATTTCTTAGTATTGGGTGCATCGCTAAGTTCAATTTCTTACAGATGAAATAAATGATATATCCAAAAGATACAAACAGAAATAGCGGTTGTATTAACAGGCTTTTCATTAACCAGAACCGAGTACAGCGAGGTATAACATAAGCACTACTAAGCCAACATAAATAGACCAAATACTCATTATAATGTAATAGAGTATTTTTTTAAATGGATTTCCCGAGTGATAAAGTTCGTCTATAAACTTTTTCATTTTGGAAGACATTTGCGGTTTGTTTATGCCTTGCTGCTTTTCTTCTGATGTTAGTTCTGGTTTAGACGAATTTTTAAACTGAGGAAATTTGTAGTTGCAGTGTTCACAAGCCAAAGTAGATGTGCTCCACTGATTGCATTTTTTACACTTTATTTCTCTCACACTGTAAAGATAGAAAAATCTCTAGATAAAAGATTAAACTTCTTCTACAACCAAGCAGATAATTGATAGAATTACGAAATCAAGAAATTGTTTTTTTAACTTAGCAATATGAAATTTTTATTTACGTTTTTTACGGTTGCGTTGTCTTTTTTGAGTTATACTCAAAAAGAAACACCAAAATTAGTAGTTGGCATTGTAATAGATCAAATGAGGTATGACTATCTCTACAGATTTTACGATAAGTTTTGCGAAGGCGGTTTCAAAAAACTAATGAACGAAGGAAGTAATTGTAAAAATACGATGTACAATTATGTGCCAACGTATACAGCTCCTGGTCATGCTTCTATCTACACAGGAACTACTCCCAGTAATCATGGAATTGTTGGTAACGACTGGTACGATAGAAATTTAGAACGCACCATAAATTGTGTAGAAGATAATACGGTTCAAACACTAGGTTCTTCTTCTGAGGAAGGACGTTGTTCTCCTAAAAATTTAAAAGTTAATACAATTACAGATCAACTAAGATTAACTTACAAAGACAGTAAAGTTATATCCATGTCTATAAAAAACCGCGGTGCTATTTTACCTGGCGGACATCTTTCCAACGGAAGCTACTGGTTTGATTATAGTTCAGGAAATTTCATAACCTCATCTTACTTTACACAAGAAATGCCTAGTTGGGTAACTGCGTTTAACGGTGAAAAGCAAGCAGAAATCTTCTCAAAACAAAAATGGGAAACGCTTCTACCTTTATCAGATTATTACGAAAGTAGAGAAGATAATTCTCCGTATGAGTATACTTTTGGAAACAAAACAGCGCCTGTTTTTCCGTACGATTTAAAAGAGATGAATAAAAATGGTTTGAGTTATTCTAATTTTGTTTACACTCCTTTTTCAAATACTTTCTTAACCAACTTTGCGCTGGCTGCAATAGAAAACGAAAAATTGGGCGAAGATAAAACGGCTGACTTTTTGAATATTAGTTATTCAACTCCAGACATTATCGGACATGCTTTTGGTCCATATTCTGTAGAAATTCAAGATTGCTACATGCGTTTAGATTTAGAAATAAAGCGATTAATCAAAGAATTAGAAGAAAAAGTTGGAAAAGATAATTTTGTTTTATTTCTAACCGCAGACCATGCAGTTGCACCCGTACCTCAGTATTTAGTAGACTTAAAACTAAGCGGAGGTTATTTTTATGAGGACGCATTCAATCTCTTCCTCGATAGCTTGTCGACTAAAAAATTTGGTCAAAATTTAGTTCTAGGAGAAGTGAATAATAACATTTATCTAAACAGAGAAAAAATACAAGCACTTAACTTAACTGAAGAAGAAGTGAACCAGTATTTAGCTGAAAAAATAAGGAAATATGAAGGGATAAAACAAGTGTACACTTCAAATGAATTGATGAAATCTGGAAAATCTGATAATATGTTAGAAATGGTTGCAAATGGTTATCATTATAAAGAAAGTGGAGATATTGTTTATGTTTTAGAAGCAAACTACTTACCAAAATCATCGAAAGAAAGTTCTACGAAAGGAACTAGTCATGGTTCTCCGTATGGTTACGACACACATGTTCCCTTATTGTGGTACGGAAAATCAATCAAAGCGCAGTCTATTTATTCTCGCACAGAGATAATTGACATCAGCGCTACACTAGTTTATATAATGAACTTACAAAAAACGAACGGTATGACAGGAGAACCTATACTCCCTGTTTTACATTAATTTAATCTTTAACGAGGTGAGTAATACTTCCAAACTCTGAATAAATTACAATCGTGTCTTTTTGTTGAAGCTGCAACTTATACCATTCTGTATCCTTTTCGTTCAACAAAAAATCGAATTGAATAATAGAATCTGGATAACAACGATAAATGCCTTTTTGAAGCACAACTCCTTTTTTTGAAATAACGAAAGAGCTGTCTTCATTAAATGAATAGCTCAGCGCAAAAAAATCAGAATTTTCTAAAGAATCTTTCGCCTCTGCACTAATAAGATGTGCTAAGCTTGGAGAAATCGTTTTTTTCCATGTGCCAAATAAAGTTGTTTTGCTCTCACATGAAAACAGAAAAACCACAACTAGTAAACACAGTTTATAACGCATATTAGTTTTTCACTTCTTCTATGTAATCTGGATGTATGTTTACTTTTCTTGCTTTGTACAACAATCCGAGCGCCTTTTTAAAGGTCTTTTTGCTCATACCAAGCTCTTCCTTAATTATTTCAGGAGCTGTTTTGTCTGTTATATTGAGTTGACCTCCATTCGCTAGGATTTTAGACATAATAATTTCAGAATTTGGCTCTACTTTTTCGTAACCTGCTGGTTCTAATGTAATATCCAGCTTTCCGTCTTCACGTATGTTTGAAACGTACCCTGTTGTTGTATCTCCTTTTCTTAACTTTCTTACTATATCATTGTGATAAACCAATCCGCTATACAACTGATTCACAATTAAATTTCTTCCTAAGTCTGTCTCATCACACACCAAAAGTTCAACTTTATCTCCAACTTCTAAATCTTCTACCTCTGACAAGAACTCTCTTCTAATTCTTGCTGTTCCTACTAATCTATTTGTTTGATCGTCTAAATAAAGAAAAATAAGGTAGGTTCCGCCTTCTTCCATTTTAGTGGTTTGCTCTTTAAATGGAACGAGTAAATCTTTTTCTAGTCCCCAATCTAAAAATGCGCCAAACTTAGTTACCATTTTCACACGTAAATAAGCAAATTGATCCAAAAGAATTTTAGGACGTAATGTAGTTGCAATTACTCTATCTTCAGAATCATTGTAAATAAATACATCAATCGTATCTCCTTCTTTTAAATTATGCGTTAAATACTTATTTGGTAGAAGCACATCATTATCTTCATCGTCTCCTAAGTAAGCTCCAACACTTGTAAAGCGAAGTACCGTTAAGGTATTTATTTGTCCAATATTCAACATGCTACAAAGATAGAGAACGCTTTGCTTGTTTGTTATAAAAGTGTAGACTTTTTCATGTTTGCGTTTTTACTTTCATAATACATAATAGTTCTAGGGCTTCAAACACGTAGTAATAATTACAGAACTACTCATTTAATTTTAGGTTTATGTGGTAGTTTATCGCTTTCTTTGCAAAAAAGTAAATACCATGGCTACATTTAAAGCATTAGGCGTTAAACCAGAATTTATAAAGGCATTCAAAGAATTAAATATAATTGAACCTACAGAAATTCAAGTAAAAACATTGCCTATACTGTTAGAGAAACAAACAGACTTTATTGGTCAAGCGCAAACAGGAACAGGAAAAACGCTTGCTTTTGGTATTCCTTTAATCAATAAAATAAATACAAAGAGTAGCTATACCCAAGGACTAGTTTTGAGTCCGACCAGAGAACTTGGTCAGCAAATTGCCAAGCAACTTTTCAAGTTTACAAAATACTCAGATAAGATTTTTACAGAAGCCGTTTACGGAGGAGAAAAAATAGACATTCAGATAAGCAGACTGCAGCGTCCAACTCACATAATCGTTGCAACTCCGGGTAGATTATTAGATTTAATAGAGCGCGGAGTGGTTAATTTAGATCATGTAAAAACTGTAATTTTAGACGAAGCCGATGAGATGTTAAGCATGGGATTTAAAGATGATTTGGAGAAAATACTATCTAAAACTCACGGTGTACAAAACAAATGGATGTTCTCTGCAACCATGCCTCATGGTGTAGTTGAGATAGCCAAAAAGTATATGGCCGAAAACGCAGTTAGAGTTCATCTGAACTCAAAAAGTATTGTAAATTCAAATATACAGCATCAATATATACAATGTTTAGAAGAAGAAAAACTTTTGGTATTAACAGACTTTTTATCGAGTCAGAAAAAAAGAAGAGGTGTTATTTTTTGTAGAACAAAGAAATCTACAGAAAAACTAGCCAAGCAATTAAAAGCTAAAAACTTTGAAACAGCTGCTTTGAATGGAGATTTAACCCAAAAAGAACGCGAAAAAGTACTGCGTGCATTTAAAAACGAAACGCACCAATTTATTATTGCTACAGATGTTGCAGCACGTGGTATTGATGTTCCTAACTTATCATTTGTTGCACACTACGAGCTTCCAGATAATGATGAGTATTACACACACCGCAGCGGTAGAACGGCCAGAGGTGGTAAAAACGGAATCTCTTTTGTGATTGCAGCAGGCAAAGATTTAAAACAAATAAGATACTATCAAAAAGCCTTAAATATCTCGTTTGTAGAAATTAACCATTAAGCGAAATTAAAGCTGTATTATCTCTGCTGTAGACTTATTTTTTTTGGAGCAGTGTGTGCTTCTTTCGGCAGAATACTTCCGCCCCATTCAATAACCGTAAAGCCTTTTCTGTTTAGCTTTTCGAAACGTTGTGGTTCTAACCCTTCATTTTCCTCACACGGCTGTGCCAAAAGATAAATACGCTGAAGCGTTTCTGGTGTTTTACTAAAAGAAATCTCAGCAACTTGCTCTTTGTAAGCTTCCGTATCTAAAAATTGAAGTTTCAAAAAATCATAATTATGAAGTCTTGGATACCAAAAAGTAATAAAATCGGTTTTTTCGCGCATATTTAAGCCCAACTTATCACAACTTAGCTCCAAGTAGTTCAGCAAATTTTCTTTAGATACAACAGCACCTTCTGTAATTTGGAACGAAGAAGATCTACTTCCTTCCCAAAAAAGATAAGGATATTTTTTGTCCGCAACATAGAGTTGGTTATTCTTTATTTCTACTTCCCATTGACTTTTATACTCTGGATATGAAAAGGTAAGATTTCCCTTTATTTTTAGAGATAGCTTAGTTGTTAAATCTAGATCTGAATACATATATATAACGGGTTTTAGCAATTGAATTTGAGGTTCTTGAAACATACTGTTCAGCATATTTTCAGGAATAAGAATTTTCACCACATAGCTAAAACTGTCTTTAACAGTAAAAGTACCAGCGTAAATTGATTGTATCCGCATACTTTTCTGAATAATATCAATCCTATCTATTCCGTTTGTTTCTCGAAGTTGTTTTACTTTTATTGGAGGTTGATAAGTAGAGTCGTGAATATTAACTATGTATTTTGCAGGAGAAAGTAGCGTGTCAAAATCATTCGGATGTTCAACGAAAGAAAATTCAGTTTCACCTTCTTTCAAAACAGAGACTTTTATATGATTAACTTTATATAAAATATCGCCAAACGCATTTGAGGCATAGATTTTAAACTGCACGTTTGCTAGACTACTTTTAGTAGAACATTTTTTCTCTTTAACTTTAATATTAACATTGTATGGATACTGTGCAAATCCAGTAAGAGAAATTAAAAAAGTAATTAACAAGATTGATTTTTTCATCATCGATTTAATTTGATTTCTGACCCACCCCATTCTACCAAAACAAATCCGTTTCGTTGAATTGATTTAAGCTGCTGAGCAGGTATTTTTTCATATTTATCTGTTGCCTCAAATACCATAAATAATCGGATTAAATTATCTGGTGTTGGCGTACATTTCAATTGCGCAATTTTCTGGCCATATTCTTTATTCTGATAAAAGTGAATTTTATTAAAGGTATTTTGTTCCATTCTCGGCGCCCAGTAAGTAATAAAGTCTGTAATTTCTGTTTGATTTAAACCAACACTTGTCAGTTTCTCTTCTAAGAACTGAATTGTATTCTCACGCGGTACACAAAATCCAACTTCAAAATCTTCTTTTATATCCGTTCTTCCGTCCCAAAATAAATAAGGAACAATTTTTCCTTCTACCTTTATCGTTTCGCTATCCAATACGTTACCTATCCAACGCACATGATTTTCTTCTTCGGCCTTGTCAACCGGATAAGTAAACAGTTTAGTTCCTCTTAGAATTAGATCAAGCTCAAAATCAATTTCAGACTTAGAATAAAGATAAATTACAGGTTTTTCGGTTAAATGCTCATTTGACGATCGTTTTCTTCTTCGGGGTTCTGGTAAATAAATTGGTTCTGGCGAAGGTACTGCTAGTTGAGGTTCTGAAATTAAAACAGGTTCAACGCCTTTAACATCTGAGAAAGTAACAGTTAAAAAGTAAGATGAATCTTTGTGAAACGATCTTAAAATCGTTTTAAGGTATCCTTTTGAGAGTTGATGTTTTGTGGTGAGTTCAAATTGATTTGACTCTACAAAGGTTTCATACAAACCAGAGTTAGCCGTAGTGAAATGCTTTTGCATTTTTTTATCCATACTTTCTAACCAAATATCTGCGTTTTCTATCGGTCTATTCGCAGTATCCAAAACATTTATTCTCAAAAATGCTCTTCCCTGAACACATCCTGAAGCACATATTTCACTGGTTAAGGTGATTCTGGGAGTTACGTTAGATGTATCTTGTCCAAATACATTAAACGCACACAAGGCAATTAGTATTAGTAACTTTCTCATTATTTTATCTTTATAGTTTGCTGTTCTGCACCACCCCATTCTAAATAAAATGTTGGCGTTCTGTGCGCTTTTTCGATTATTTGAGGTTTTAATTTCGTTTTGCCTGAACTTGGTTTGAAGAACATAAATACTCTAAAGGCATTTACATTCGGCGTTACTTGTATATCTAGAATTTCTTTTTGATAGCTCGCGTTAAACAAGAACTGAATATCTACACGATCATATTTTGCCATTTTCGGGAACCAGTAAGTAATGAAATCTGTTTTTTCTTTATAATTAAGGTTCATTTCGGAGAGTTTATCTTCTAAAAAAGAGAGTATATTTTCTTTGTTCACAATAAATCCATGGGTCCAATCTACCGTAACAGGTTTCGATGTTTCCCAAAATAAATAAGGATATTTCGTTTCGTCCGTTTCAATTACCCCTTTTTTATTTGCAGAAATTATCCATCTGTTTTGGTTCAATTTCGGATAAGTAAAATCAATCTTCGTATCCTCAGGAAATTCTAAAGTGTACTCTTGTTTAGTAGTGCTGTAAAAATAGACAACTGGTTTTTCTAGTTGGTCTTGCAACACTGGAAATTCAATCTCTTTATCTTTCAAATCATCTAACCACACTCTTTTCAAATAAATGGTGTTAACTCTGCCTTGAACAACAGAATGTTTTGGAGCATATATCCACTTTCTTCCGTGTTGATCTTCTACTCTAAATTCTAGCTCAGACCGATTGACAATAACTGTTGTTTTATTCGATGGATTCAATTTATATAATTCGCAACTTTGAGGAGTAGAAACGACCAGTTGCATTAACTCTCCGGGATTTCTTTCTTCAAAATCATAATAAAAATGAACAATTGCATACGGTTCTTTGATCACGGTGTCTTGCTCAAAACTATAATCTGAAAGAACATAAGAATCAAAGTGACCATTAAAGAATTGCCCGACGCTGAAAAACGCAGTTATGAAAAGAAAGAATGTAAAAACTATTTTCATATCACAATGTACACTTTAATGAGATGCGCGTTCAATGAATTTCCATAAATATTTTTTTAACAAAATTGTTTTGTACTTTTCAAATCGTTTATTTCTTACGAATACTTATTCACATTATCCATTTGTTACTACTTAATTATTATTTTTGTTGTGATGAGCGATTACGTTGTTTCTGCAAGAAAGTACAGACCACAAACCTTTGACACGGTTGTTGGGCAAAAGTCGATTACTACGACTTTAAAAAATGCTATTCAGACAGAACAACTTGCACAAGCCTTTCTTTTTTGCGGTTCTCGAGGAGTTGGAAAAACAACGACTGCAAGAATTTTAGCCAAAACCATTAATTGTTTTAATAGAACAGAAGCAATTGAAGCGTGCGATAATTGTGAGTCTTGTAAATCATTTAATGAAGGACATTCGTTAAATATTTATGAACTAGATGCAGCAAGTAACAACTCCGTTGAAGATATTCGATCTTTGATAGACCAAGTAAGAATTGCTCCTCAAATAGGAACACATAAAGTATACATTATTGATGAGGTTCATATGTTATCATCTAGTGCATTTAATGCCTTTTTGAAAACTTTAGAAGAACCACCAAAGCATGCGATTTTTATCTTAGCTACAACTGAAAAGCACAAAATACTTCCTACAATATTGTCTCGTTGTCAGATCTTTGATTTTAACAGAATTAAAGTAAAAGACATTGCAGATCATTTAGCAAGTATTTCGGTAAAAGAAGAAATTTCTGCAGACAGTGAAGCACTGCACTTAATTGCCCAAAAAGCGGACGGTGCGTTAAGAGATGCGCTTTCAATTTATGATCAAATTGTAACCTTTGTTGGAAACAACATTACCTATAAATCAGTTACGGAGAACTTAAATGTTCTTGACTACGATTACTATTTTAGAATTGTTGAAGCTGCGATGAACGAAGATATTGCAGCCAATTTAATGTATTTTAATGATATTCTAAACCAAGGATTTGACGGACATCAGTTCATTGTTGGTCTTTCTGAACATTACAGAAATCTGCTGGTTTGCAAAGACCTAAATACTTCTCAACTTTTAGAGGTTGGAGATGCTATCAAGAAAGACTACGAAGAGCAATCTAAAAAAGTAGATGCTCAAATTATTTTAAGATCTCTAGGTGTTCTCTCTCAAGCCGATGTTCAATTTAAGGCAGCTAAGAATCAACGACTCTTAGTAGAATTAGCATTAATGCAGCTCTGTTCATTGAAAAATGAGCTCGAAAAAAAAAAAGACTAACTGATCCTGTTCTTATCATTCCTTTTACTGGTCAAGATTTAAGAAGTAGAGTAAACAAACCTGAAAAAACGGCTGCACCTGCAAAACCAATTCAACTAAAAACTGAAGCAAAAATTCTTTCAGCTCCAACCGGAAAGCTAAACGCAGATAATTTATCTATAAACGAGTTACTCAAGAAACAGCGAGAAGCTAAAAGTGTAGAACAACAAGACAGTTTAAAAGACAAACCTTCTTTGCCTTTCACTTATGATGATTTGAAAATGCACTGGAGAAGATTTGCACACAAGCAGAGAAACAATGGTATGGAAACACTCTACTCTGCTCTAACTATGAACGAACCAAAGCTTTCGGGAGAATCTGTTGTTCACCACGTAGATAATATTGTGCATTTAGAGTTTATAAAAACAAAAGAAGCAGATATTGTACAGCATTTGAGAAAAGAACTCAAAAACTATAATCTTCAAATAGAATTTAAACTGAACACGGAAGAAAGCGGAAACAAAAAAGCCGTTACAGGAAAAGATAAATTCGAAGAAATGGTAAAAAGAAATCCTAATCTAAATGCGTTTAAAAAGCGTTTTAAATTAGATATTGATTTTTGATTTAAGATCCTTTCGGAGTGTACATTGTAACTCCCTCACGCTTATACCTTTCAAGCATAACATCTAGCATTCCTTTAGCATCAAACAACAAACTTTCAGCGTCTCCAACTTTAACTCTTTTAGCTACACCTTCTCTTTCAAACATAGGGATTAAGTCATCACACTTACGCTTTTTAGAATATTCTGGGTTGTGCACTTTTGTTTCTACAGTAATGAGTTCTGATTTATAATTCCTTACACTCACCTTAAATTTATCTTGATAATATACAGGAAACTTAAAATCCGCTACAGCGTCTTCTAAACAATGTAAACTTGTACCTGCGTTGGATAAGGTACAACCAACATATAAAATTTTACCTTTTTTTTCTGTGAGCTTAAACCATGGAGAGTTTTGTCCGTAAGGCGTTTCAGATAAATGATGACTCGTCGTGAACCAATCTGCATTTGGTCCAAAAACACTTACCGGTTCCGTTGGATGTAAACTTCGCTTTGTTTCTGGTAAACTTCTAAACACTTCGGTTATTTTACCTAGATTACTTTTCGACTCCCGTACATCAAAAACCTCCAAGTTTTGAATATACTCCAATTGCAAACGATCATTTGGAGAAGTAGGCATTAAAATATTTCCTTCTTTACCTACGCAACTAATAAGTGCTTGAATGAAGGTGATTGGTCCACCAGCAATAAACCCAACCTTAGAAAGAGCCGAATGCACAAGAACAGAATCTCCTTCTTCTATGCCCAAATTCTTAAAGTTTTTGATTAAATCATCTTCACTTATACCTCCTGCAGCTTCTTCGTATTTTAATGTTCTATTTCTTTTCTTCTTCTTTATTTTTCGAAAAGAATCAAGAAGAAAATTGGGCGTTAATCTGCGTATTACATCTTTTATTGAAGACATCTATTTTTTGTATATAAACGTATAGGTAATTAAGCCTTCTTGCAATTTTGGAGCATCAGAAGAATAATTAAATTTCGAGTTTCGCGCGTATGCTTCTGCTTTTTCAATCATACAACTTGTACCGTTAGATTGACTTGGAATATATTTAGCGCTTTCTACCACTCCGCTTTGATTAACCTTGATTTTTACTACTACTTCTCCGTTCGCATTTCCGCAAGTATACCCTGGATTCTTTAAACGAGTTGCTGTTCTATTGAGTAAATCAAACGCTACCATTGTCTTACCTTTTGGAGCATTAGAGCTGTTGGCACTATTATCATTGTCTTCTGCATCGTTTTTCGGCTTTGTAGTATCGTTATTTGCAGGTGTATTCTCTTCAGTTTCCTTCTTTTTACTTATCTCGTTTTTAATAGAGTTTTCGAAATTCAGTGCATTATCTGCAGAATAATCCTCATCTGGAAGCGCGTAGAAATCTTGCTTTTCTGTAGGTTCATTATTATTGACGTCATTGACAGCATTCAGAAGTTCTTGCTGTTCAAACAAAGCCATTTCTTCAGGAGTTTCAACTTGGTCGGCTTTGATTTCGATATCGTCCGTTTCTATATTTTTTCCTTTAAAGCTCCATTTTTCTAGCTCGTATTTTTCGTTGAAAGTAGAAAAGTTTACAAAAATTAATACTATAAAATGCAGTAGTACAGTAATTAGTATACCGCCTTTATGTTTATCAATAAATATTACTAAACTATTCACTCTCCTTTAACGTAATAAATTTATGTTCTGGTATATAAAAATAATTAAAACCGTCTGATTTAGATAAAATTAATAAATCATCATTCATTTTCTTTATTTGTCGATAATCTAAAGGAATAATAATTTCTCCCTCTAAAGTTGCTACACCATAATTAGATCCGGCATTTAATAACAACAATGAATCTGACAAGAAAGTAATATTTGTATAATCCAAAGGAATTAGCACCTCGTTGTTCTTATTTATCACACCGTATAAATTTTCATTTTGTACAATTCCAACACCTTGTGCAAAAGATTCTGCATAATCGTAAATATATGGGATTTTAAGCTTCGTTGTATTGTCTGTATAGCCATAACCACTTCCTTTCGAAATTGCGATTAGTTCTCCATAAGAACCAATATCTGAGAAAACTGCAGGAATAGCTAAATTGCCCAAACTATCTATTAATCCAAACTTATCTTTTAATTTAACTTTTGCATAACCGTTCTTAAAAACTCCCAACTGTTCTACATTTGGAAAAACCTCAAACGTTGGAGCAATAATTTCTTGACCAATTTTATTTACATAAGCAACTTTTTCATTTCTTATGACCAACGCTCTATTTTGACTTACTTTCGAAATAAAAGAATAAACGGCTGGTACAATTTCTTCATTTTTTTTAGAAATAACTGCATATAAAGTATCTTTTTTAACAATGAAATTAGATGCGTCAAATTGAGATAATTCTTCGTATTGAGGCTGCATTACATAAGCACCTGTTGTGTCAATATAAGTAAACTTTCCTTCTATTTTTACAAGTGCTTCATTGTCTTTAAATGTAAATGCTTCTTCAAATTTATCTGGAATTCGTTGCTCACCAAAAGCATCATAATATCCGTACAATTCATCTTTTTGAGCATAAAATAAATTAGAAGATAAGGGACCAATATCCTGAAAAATGAGCGGAATAACTTCTTTACCCGTTTTATCAATCATACCGAATAAATCATTTTTCACTACAATAGCTCTCCCTTGCTCAAACTCATATGCATCGTCATACGTTGGAGGAATAACATATTTACCTTGCTTGTTAATAAAACCTAACTTACCATCTTGTTCTGCAACAGCCAAACCTTCTTTAAATTGGCTAACATAATCAAAATTTGCTGCTACATATAAAGAGTCTTCTAACGTTACAAACCCATATTTACTGCCTATTTGATAAGGAAGTAGAAGTAAACGAGATAAATCCAAGTCTTGAGATATAATTTCTTTAAACGGAAAAGATTGATAACGTGCCGTAAATTCTTCAATACTTTCTTTCGTAAAAGAGTTGGTCTTGAGTTGGTATAATTTCATCCAAGCCTGATCAATGTTTGAGTTTTCAGGATATTGATTGATAAAATATTCAATTTGATCAGGTGTGTTTTTGTTTGTAAGCAATTGATAAAGCGAATCTTCTACCCGTTTTCTGTATGGGTGTTCTGAATATTTCTTCAAAAATGCTTCGTAAACCTCTGGGGTTTTACCTTTTGTATCTTCGTTATATTGCGCTTCGTAATACGCATTTTCTACCTCTGTTCTAAAAACACTTGTAGGATAATTCTTTAGAAAATGATAATAAGCTCTACTTGTATTTGCTTTCTTTGCTTGGTGATAAGCTACTTGATCGCGCAGAAAAATTGAGCTATCTCTTTTTATACTAAAACCATGATTTTCTATGTATGATGTGTGGGCTGAAATTGTATTCTCAGCTTTGGTTCTTTCAAAAATCAGTGTAGATATATCCTGTCTTTTATTAAATAGTACGCTGTCTGTTATGCCTAGATCTATTAATTTTTCCTTTTGCTTTTCTTTTATAAACTCAGAAGAATTAATTGCCTTTTCAATGCAAATAAAAGCAGAATCGATATTAAAAAAAGGATTGTCGTTTCTTGAATAAATTAAAGACAACCCGTAGTTCGTTGCAACCGGCTTATTATCTCTACTTTTTTCAAACCATTTTTTTGCCTCAAAGTAATTGTAAATACGCAACGCTTCGTATCCTTTTTTTACTCCACAACTATTTACAGCGAGTGCAACAAATAGAATTATATATAGAAACTTTTTCATTTAAGTTTTACAAAAATATCAAGAATTAAGACGTGCAAGAATATATTTGAAGATTTTAATAAAAGGTTGGTTACGTTGAAGATTTCGTTTAATCAATTAGTAGATTCAATGCTCAAAACTTCACTTTTTGTTTTACTGTATAAACTTTACCGTCTTTCTCTACGCGCACCTTCACTTTTATTTTATCCAATCCCTTTGTTGGAAATTTAAAAAAGACTCCATTAGATACATTCACACCATTAATTTCCCAGCTTATTCGATTTGCTCTTGGCGCATCTGCAGCAAAAATAATTTCACCTTTTTCTATTTCATAAGCAATCGTTGGGTTAAACGGTCCGGGTAAATTGTAATAACGCCAATCTTCTTTCGGATTTAGTACAGTGCCGTAACTAACGCGTTGAATTTTCTCTGCCATCAGTGCTGAGATACTTCTCGGTAAGTATGTTTTTTCGGCATCAAATCGATCTCTAAATATTGCGACATAAAATACACAGGCATTAATGTATGAGCCGAAACTATTTGGGTGAAACTTGTCTTTTTCGTACAAATTAACCGTTGGATAAAGCTCGCGTATATTCTTCCAGGCTTCTCCAACTGGAGCAACTGCAACCTTGTATTTATCCGCAAACCGAATGTACTCATTTTTTAAAACCTTGTACATTTTATAAAAGGAATTCAAATGCTTGTGACCTAAATTCCCCTCTTTATATCCCCATGTCATAAACAACAAGATACGCGTGTTTTTATTTTTATTTCGGATATAATCTACCAATTTCTGACCATAAGGTAGCGTATTCGAATTTACCTTTTCTCTTGGCTCAGTTGGTTCGTAACTTCTTGCTTGTAGAATTACATAATCCCAATCTTTACTGTCTATGTATTTATATGTGCTTTTATTATCAACATGAAACTTCCAGTCTGCTCCGCCAGTTGTGCAATGTTCTACATGTACTTTTTTACCGTTTGAAGCAGCAATTTTTTGGAACATTTTAGGCATATCATTCATAAAAGTAAAGCTATTGCCTATAAACAACACCTTTAACTCCTTAGAAAACGAGAAAGTAGTAGAGCAAAACATAATTAAAATTAGAATAAATCGAACCATTGTAAACACCTATTTAAGTCTTGTTTGCAATTACATTGCCAAAGCAAACAAATAACGCATTACTTTATATGACGTTTACCCTCTTCAATACTTACCATTTATAACTTACACCTATACTTGGTAAGATTGGTAGTTGAGGAATTTTTTCGTTGGTTACTCTGTTTACGTAGAAAATATTATCTCTATCATATACATTCGTGATTCCGAAAACACCTTCTAATTGTGTTTTATTTTTGAATGCCCAGTTTTTCTTTACCGTAATATCAAACCTGTGATAAGTTGGTAGTCTACCTGTATTAATTTCTCCGTACAAGAGAGAAACTTCATTCGGGTTTGAGGTTGTGATATCTGTTGTGATTCCGTTTAAAAATTGTTCTCCTTGAAAATATCCTGTTGTTGCAGTAAAGGGTAAACCAGTACCTAAATTCCATCGCATACTTACCTCTAAATCACGTTTTTTACCGAAAGCATAAGTTGCTACAAGATTTACATTATGTCTTCTATCAAATACAGGTGTATAAAACTTAAATCCATCCCATCTCTCTGTTTTTCCGTAAGAATAAACTCCCCATAGGAAAACACGACCTTTGGTATATTTCAGAAGAAAATCTGCTCCATAAGCATAACCTTGCTCGATTAGGAATTCTTTCTTTAATTCGTCTGGTTTTGATGAGAATTCTGGACTATCCTCGTAAATTTTATTGTTATTGATATTTGCTAATTGTGGGAAAAACTTGTAGTATCCTTCAACATTTAAAGAAAGCTCCTTTGTGATATCCAACTCAAACCCTCCGATACCATGCCACGCTATTTGTAATCCGTGTGTAATTTCTCTCACCTCTCCGTTTGGCTTAGTTAGCTCTTCTTGTACATTTGTTGGAGCACTTAAAAAACCGTAAAATAAAGTTACTACATCTCTATCTGATTCTGCAGATGTAAAGTTTTGAGAATATCTACCTCCAGAAAATTTCAACCTAAAGTTTTCAGTTGCATTAATCTTGGCTCCCATTCTAGGTTCTATTTGTGTTTCTGAACCGTAACGTTGCAATCTCACTCCTGGCTGTAACACCCATCTTCCTTTTATGATTCTATAGTTAACATATGCTCCGATTTCAGGAGTAAATACATCTAACTCAATTTTTCTATTTACTTCATTGTATGTTTCGAAGTTTGTATCAAAACCACCAAGGCTTATACCATAATTTACTTCTGAATTATTTTTTAAGAAATAGGTAAAATCAAAACCGAGATCAAATCCGGTAATTTGACTTGTTCTTGGTGCTGAATTTGCATCTTCTTGGAAGAAAATATCGTAAGTAGAAGCATTCAAATGTCCTTTTATAAAGATGGGAGAAGAACTTGGTACAAGCAGAAAGTTTAATCCACCTCCTGTACTTTTCCAATTCAAATCAGCTACATTAGGATAATTTACCCTATCCCTGTTATTGAATCCAAAAACACTCACTTTTGATCCTTGGTCACCTTTAAAAGTAACTTTACCGTATAGATCAGTAAAATCAAACGGTAAACCTTCTCCATCATTTGTGTAAGGATAAAGCGTTGGAGAGGTTAATTCTAACAACGATTTTTTAACAGAAAACATGTAAGCTGCTCCAGCATTTGAATTTGGATCTTTCGGTTTAAAAAGCGGACCTTCTAATACAGCTTTGGCCATAAACGGAGACGCTGATACCTTTCCTGAAAACTTCTTTGTATTACCATCTCTGTAAGTAATATCCATAATTGAAGAAACTCTACCTCCATAACGAGAATCAAATCCACCAGTATAAATATCTGCACTCTTCACTAGCTCTGTTTCAAATACAGAGAAAAAACCTATAGAGTGAAAAGGATTATAGATCGTCATACCGTCTAAAAGAATCTTATTTTGAATAGGTGTTCCTCCTCTTACGTAAATCTGACCACCTTGATCTCCGGTTGTAACTACACCTGGAGTAACTGCAAAGGCCGAAATTATATCGTTTTCCGCACCAAAACTCGGAAGTCTCTCCAACCCTTTTTGATCTAGTTTAATTGTAGAAATTTCAATATTCTTCTTCTTGTTTATGTCATCTGCATAAACATTTACTCCTTCTAGATCTTTAATATTGTCTGGCTTTACAGCATCAAAACGCAAACTAACAATTTGAGAAGTATTTTCATCTATCGTTACGGTTTGATTTAATTCTTCGTAATCTGTAGTTCTAACGGTAACTTTAAAAGTACCTTTTCCAAGTTTCGCAAAACTAAAATATCCATCTAAATCAGAATCTGTTCCTACCAGCTCTTCTGTTTCAATATTTTGCAATAAAACCTTTGCAAAAACTACAGGTTCGCCATTGTCACTGTCGTAAACAAAACCTCTTATGGTGTAATCTTGGGAAAATGACAACGATGCCAAAATAAATACGGGTAATAAAGCCAATAACTTCATCATAGTTCAAAAAAATTTATAGTTCGCGTAGCGCGGGCACATAGATAAATAAAATTAATGGTTTGCTTACTTACTTTTTGATAAAAAGCTTGGAATGTTTATTAAACGGTAGCAAGATATATACGCTTTGTTAAAAAAACACTTGGCTTGACATCATTTTTAACTACTTTTTATTGATTTGTTTTGCTTTTTCCCAGAAAACATCCATTTGCTCTAGATTCATAGAGTCAAACGATTGGTTTTGCGCTACCATCAATTCCTCCATTGTTTTAAATCTATTGATAAACTTAGTATTTGTTTTACTCAGTGCGTTTTCTGGATTAATACCTACAAATCTTGCGTAATTAATTAATGAAAAAAGAACATCGCCAAACTCACTCTCTTTTTCGTCTGTATCATTATCTACTTCAACTTTAAGTTCGTCTAGTTCTTCTTTTACTTTTTCCCAAACTTGCTCTTTTGTGTCCCAATCAAAACCTACACCCTTCACTTTTTCTTGAATTCTAGAAGCTTTCACGAGCGCTGGCAAAGAACTAGGAACACCTTCCAATACGGATTTTTTACCTTCTTTTAATTTTAGTTTTTCCCAGTTTGCCTTAACTTCTTCTTCTGTATCTGCGACTGTATCTGAGTAAATATGAGGGTGTCTGTGTACTAGCTTATCACAAATAGCATTAAGCACATCTGTAATATTAAATTCCTTTTTTTCTTCGGCTATCTTACTGTAGAATACCATGTGAAGCATAATATCTCCAATTTCGCCTTTAAGTTCTGTTAAATCATTATTGGTTATGGCATCTGCTAACTCATACGTTTCTTCTATTGTTAGGTGCCTTAATGATTCTAAGGTTTGTTTTTTATCCCACGGACATTTCTCTCTCAAATCATCCATTATATCCAACAAACGCTCAAATGCTTTTAGCCTAGAATCCATATTTTTTTTGTGGCAAAAATAGACAAACTTAGGCGCATGTAAAAAAGAGATTGTATTTTCGCTTAGTGAAATCAATTGTTGGAATAGTACTACTTCTGTTATTTAACACTTTTGGAAACTGTCAAAGCTTCCTTAATGAAAGTATGGGTATTTCTACCAAAATGAAGGGCGGTACATTAATTGCTCACAGACCTGTTATGGCGCACTTGGTTCAGAGTCATACACTTGCATTTGAACTAGCACTTATAAAACGCAGCGCAGGTAAGAAAGCTTGGCAACAGCAGCTGAATTGTCCAAATTATGGCGTTTCAATTTTTGCGTCTTCTACCGGCAACCGAGAGATTATTGGTAATGCTTGTGCAATAAATGCTTTTATTGATTTGAAAATTTTAGGGAATACTAAATTTTATCTTTCCGCGCGTTTAGCCGGAGGTATTGGATATGTATCGAAACCTTTCAATCAAGAAAACAATCCTAAAAATGTTGCAATTGGTAGTTATTTAAATGGATTTATTCAATTTGGAACACACGTGAACTATGCGTTTAAGAAACAACTGTTCTCTTTTGGTATTGATATGAGTCATTTTTCTAATGGATCTGCAAAGTTACCCAACTTAGGGTTGAACCTGCCGTATTTATCATTGGGATATACGCGTTTTCAAAGTGAATATGCGAAAGAATACCATGAGAAAAATGTGATTTTTTCAAAAAAATGGAGTTGGTCTGCCCTCGGGTTTCTTGCCCCAAAACAGGTTTTTCCAACGGGCGGAAGAACTTCTCCCGTTTACGGAATTTCTTTCCTTACTCAAAAACGTTTTACACCTCTGAGTGGAATAGAGTTTGGAATTGACTTTGTGAGTAATCAATCTCACTTTGATATTTACAAAGAAATAGAGAAAACTCAATTGAAAGTTTTGCAAATTGGTTTGTACAGCAGTTACCTTTTCTATTTAACCCAAACGCTAAATTTATACACTGGTATTGGTGCTTATGTTAAGAACAGTTTAGATCCTGCAGGTTATATCTATAATCGCTTAGGAATTAGGTACTGCGGCAAAAACAGACTTTTACTGAATATTGGGATTAAAGCGAATTTTGCAAAAGCAGATTATTTTGAATACGGTATTGGATATAGGTTTAAATGAAAGTGAAAATTATACTATTGTTTCTTACGGCTATCTGTTTTTCTTGTAAAAAATCAGAAGATAGATCTTGCTTTAAATTTGTTGGTGCGTCAAAAACAATTGAACAATCCCTAGATCAGTTAGATTCATTATTTCTGCATAAGAATATTGTTTACGAATTGATTCAATCTACAGAAAACAAAATAGAAATAACAGGGGGTGAAAATCTTGTTCACTTTATTGAAATTGACGAGAAAAATGGTGCTGTAACTGTAAGAAATAAAAATAAATGTCACTTTCTCAGAAGCTACAAAAAGAAAGTAAAAGTAACAATATATGCTTCTAACTTGCGGTATATCTATTCAGAGAGTTCTGAGAATATTACTTGCGGAAACACGCTCACTTTTCCGAGTTTGACCATTTTAATACGAGAAGGTGCCGGAAAACTCAATTTAGACATTGAAAATTCGACTTTACAAGTAGACATCACTTCTGGCTGGGGAGATTTCGAACTGCACGGATCTACAGAATATTTAAATCTATTTTGTAGAACAGGAAGTTTTTGTGATACCAGAGATTTGAAGGTAGGAAATACCTGTTTTGTACTGAATCGTTCTACGGGCAACATGTATGTTAATGCAGATGACTGTGCACTCGAAACCTTTATTGAAAGTCGAGGTAATATTTATTACACAGGAAATCCAATCGTAATCTCCGAAACAATTACCGGTGAAGGGAAATTAATTGCACTCTAAAAAAAACTTTATACTTATCTTTGTAGAAAAATCAGATTATGGATTTGTTTATTATTTCAATTGGATTATTGGCTTTAGGATTTGCAGGAATTGCAATTAAAATTTGGGCTAAGAAAGATGGCGAATTTGCAGGTACATGTGCAAGTAACAATCCTTTATTACAAGAAGAAGGTGCTTCTTGTGGATTGTGTGGTGCAAAACCAGAAGAACAGTGCTTAAATACAGATAAAGCCTAAACTTTTTTAGTGAAAATAAACCCTTTTTGAACTACTAAATCACTTTCTATATTATTGGTGTATAGTGCTCCTGTACCTAAACCTTGATACATGTTTGTTTTGTATTGACTCACAAACTGTGCAATGGCCGACAAGCCGACATTGGATTCTAGTGCGCTTGTTATCCACCAACCGATATTTAAACTTTCTGCAAGTGCTATCCATTCTGATGCTCCTCTAAACCCTCCGATCAAACTCGGTTTTAAAATAATATATTGTGGGTTAATTTCCTTTAAAAGTCTTTCTTTATTTTTCTTTGTAGTAACTCCAATCAATTCTTCATCTAAAGCGATAGGTAATTTTGATTGTTTACACAGTTGCGCCATTTCTTTAAATTGCCCAGGCTGTATTGGTTGTTCAATAGAATGAATATCTAAGGCTGCCAATCTACTCAATTTTTGCTCTGCCTCCAACGCAGTAAACGCTCCATTCGCATCTACTCTAAGTTCAATCTTATTTTGCGGATACTCTCTTCTTATTGCAGATATCAATTCTATTTCTGTATCAAAATCAATTGCTCCAATTTTCATTTTGATGCAATCAAATCCAGCATTTATCTTCTCAGAAATCTGTTTTTGCATGAAAGCCTTCTCTCCCATCCATATCAAACCATTTATCTTAATTTTCTCTTTTGAGAAGGCAAATGGAGTTGGAAAATAAGTGTGTTTACGTCTACATTTTAGATTTAAAAGCACCATTTCTACGCCCATTAAAATAGACGGAAAAGCAACCAATTCTTCTAAATGATCTACGTAATAGTTAAAATTATCTACAACTTCTTTTACTTTAGATTCATAAGCTTCAAACGATATAAAATCTGGAGATAAACCAGGAATAATACTACACTCACCTACTGCTGTAAACTCTTGTTCTTCGGCATAAATAAACCAAGCATGTTTTTCGGTTAAAATTCCCCTACTTGTTCCACTAGGTGTTTTAAACACAAATGTCTTTTTTTCAAAGGATACTTTCATAAAAAACTAAAAACTAGGCCTGAAATTACACAGATTAAAAAGGTACTTAATGCAACTTTCTTTAATTCAACATCTAACAATTTGGGTATAGTAGTTTGTTTTACAACAGTCAAATGCTTAAACAAAATGAAAAATGGAATTAAGTTGAGTAGTAAAAACGGTTCTTGAATTAACAATGAAAACAAAAAGAAGAGTAGAAAACTACCGATTATTAATGAGTAATGATAGACTTTGGCTTTCTCAAATCCAATTTTTACAACTATAGATCTTTTTCCCACTTTTGCGTCATTCTCATGATCGCGAAGATTGTTTAGGTTTAAAACTGCTGCACTGAGCATACCAATCGCACTCGCAGGTAAGATCAAAAACAGATCAAACTGATGCGCTAGTAATGTGAAAATTCCGAGGGTGCTTACTAAACCAAAAAAGATAAAAACAAACAGGTCTCCCAGTCCTTGATAACCATAAGCCTTTTTACCAACAGTATACATTATTGCAGCAACAACGCAAGCTAGCGCTAAAAAGAGATAGGTATAAAGAATTTCAACTGGCAGTTCGGTTGTGCCTATTAAAATTAATGGAATAGCGAATAGAAGTGATAAAACAGAAAAGACAATTACCGCCTTTTTCATTGCGCTTACTGATATTGCTCCACTTTGAACAGCTCTCGTCGGTCCAACTCTATTTTCGTTATCCGCTCCTTTCTGTGTATCTCCAAGATCATTGGCTAAGTTTGAAAGTATTTGTAAACAAAGCGTAGTAACAATTGCTAAACCAAAAATAAGTCCATCAAAAGAATTGATAAATAAAGCATAAAAACTTCCAAATAGAATTCCGGAAAGTGACAAGGGCAATGTTCGCAATCGGAAGGCCGAAACCCACGCTTTTATATTTATCATGTTTTCAAAGATTAAGATATGATTTGTTTAATACAAGTTAAATTTAAAAAAAAGCTTCCTTTGTTTTTCAGTACTACTTAATCTACTTAAGGATTACAAATATCACAATAAGTTGGATCTTCTTTCTCCTTTTTATTTGGATACAGCTCGTTTTTTTGAAAACCACATTTTTTACAAAGATAATCCACGCTTAATGTAGAACGCGTTGGAAAACCACAATCACTACAAGGTAATCCTTTATTTACATCTGAAACATCAAAACCGGGTGTTTTGCAAGACGGACATTCAACATCTATTTTTTTTATGAGATTTTGGGTTGCTATTTTAATTGCATTCATCCGCGTTGGATTATATAGTGCACGCATATCCGTTTCGGCGAAAACTTGATTGAACTCAGTATAGATTTCAAAAAAAGCTGTTTTTAAGTTTTGTAGATGTTGTATTCCTTTAATTATTTTTTCTACTCCGTTCTGAGCATTTCGTAAAATAATAGCATGAGAAGGAAAGTTTACATTTTCTGCAAATTCAAAAAGTTCAGTTTCTGAATGCAGTAAAGCACTACTAAAATTAGTTTCTGTGGTTAAATTTCTAGCCACAATCTCTAAGTCATTTTTTTGATCAATAAGTATAACTAACTCATCATCTGAAGCCACAAAACCATAAACTGGATGAGCGCCAAAAGATCCTTCACTGGCTATACCCAAATCGCAGTTCGCTTGTTTCATTGCGTTTAAACATTTCTCTCTAACGGTTTCTAATGGAGAATTTACACGTTCTACTTCTCCAGAAAAAGTACCTAAGTGGTCTGTATCAAAATCTTCAGGAAGAATGCATTTTAGTCCTAACTCCGTTTCTAATATAGGTGCTATTACGCTTTCTTTTTTGTGCTGCGTAGCAATAACAATTGTTCTACCTTGAAAAAGAGGATGTGCCATTCTAGTGTTTTTGTGTTGCTCTAAACAATCTATCGTTTATAGATTTTCCTAATCCTTCATCAGGTAATTTTTCTGCAATTATAAGGTCTAAATTCAACTGATCCAATTGGTGTAATGCATTGTACAAGTTTGCTCCTGCTTCTTTAAGATTTTTTGTTTTAGACAGTACTACTGAAGTAATATTTTCGCTGTTTGAAAAGTCTGAGAAAAATGACACAACTCCTATTCGCTTATTTTTAATGTGTGACAGCTCGTTATTTAGATTTTCTACTAAGATTGTGGGTGTTGAAGGAGCATAATGTCTTAAAAGCATACCCGGAGCAGCCGGAGAAGATGCTGAACTATTTTTAACATTGACTTTACCGATTACGCTCTCTATATCTTCTAATGAAATTGCACCAAGTCTGTACACTAAAGGTTCGTTATTTTCAAATCCAATAATTGTAGACTCTAAACCATTTTTGCAGGATCCACCTTCTAAAACCATAGGTATTACATCTGAGAAATATTCTTCTACGTGTTTAGATTTGGTCGGACTAATACTCCCAAATGGATTGGCACTAGGCGCAGCCAAAGGAAAAGGCAACCGTTTCAATAACTCTAAAGTTACTGGATGATCAGGAATACGAACCGCCACAGTATTCTTACCTGCCGTTATTATCCCAGGAATTATATCTTTTTTATTTAAGACTAGAGTTAAAGATCCTGGCCAAAACCTTTCTGCTAATGCTCTTGCTTTTTGGGGAAAATGGGAAACAAAAGTTTCTACTAATTCAACCGCATGCGTATGAACAATTAACGGATTAAAAAAAGGACGCTGTTTTACCTCAAATATAGTTTTAACGGCTTTCTCACTAAACGCATTTCCGGCTAAACCGTAGACCGTTTCTGTTGGAATTGCAACTACCTCATCATTGGATAAATGCAAGACAGCTTTCTCAATATCATTAGACACACTGCTCATAACTATTTATTTATCAAAAGCGATGGCAACACCAAAATGATCTTCATTGAAACTTCCATTGTCATAAACGAGGTTTCCATTCACAAAAGTATGTGTGATATTATTTTTAAATGTTGTTCCTTCTAGCGGAGACCAACCGCATTTATAGAGCAAATTTTCTTTTGAAACCGTCCATTCTGTTTCTAAATCTACCAACACAAGATCTGCACAATACCCTTCTCTAATATATCCTCGATTCGTCATTTTATAGAGTTTAGCAGGATTATGACACATCTTTTCTACAATTTTCTCTAAAGAAATTAATCCTTTTTGATAAAAATCTAACATACAGTTTAAAGAATGCTGCACCATAGGAGCGCCAGACATTGATTCAAAATAAGTTTTTTGTTTTTCTTCTAGAGTATGCGGTGCGTGATCTGTGGTAATTAAATCAATTTTATCTTCAATCAGTGCTTTTAGTAGTCCTTCTTTATCTTTTTTTGCTTTTATTGCAGGATTCCATTTGATTAGCATTCCCAATTCATCATAATCTTCTTCTGAGAACCACAAATGATGTACAGAAACCTCTGTAGTTATATTTTTCTCTTCTAACGGAATATCGTTGCGAAACAAATGTGTTTCTGCCTCTGTTGTTAGATGTAAAATATGCAATCTCGCTCCGTGATTTTCGGCCAACTTAATTGCTCTTTCTGTTGCTTCAAAACAACCGCGTTCACTTCTAATTTTTGGATGAAATTTTGCTGGAATATCCTCTCCATATTTCGCTTTGAACGCTTCTTCATTTTTCTCTACAATCGTTTCTTTTTCTGAATGTATAGCAATAATCTGCTTACACTTAGAAAATAGTTTCTCCATTGTTTCCGGATTATCCGCCAATAAGTTTCCTTTCTTAGTAAAATAAAGTCCATCATCAGAAACACCTATAAATTCAGTCGTATCTAGCGCAGTTACCTCGTCAATATTATCTCCATTTACGCCTAAAAAGAAGGAGTAATTGGCTAAAGATTTCTGTGATGCGATTTCATATTTTTTATTAAGGCTTGCTACATCTAATATATTCGGAACGGTATTTGGCATATCAATAAAAGAAGTTGTACCACCAGCAATGGCAGCTTTACTCTCTGTATACAAATCTCCTTTATGAGTTAAGCCAGGATCTCTAAAGTGAACTTGTCCATCTATAACGCCAGGAAGTAAATACTTTCCTTTCGCATCAATTTCTCTCGCTTCCGGAGCATTAACGGATCCAATTTTGGTGATTTTCCCTGCTTCAATTAAAACATCTTGCACAACTACTTTTCCTTCATTAATTATAGTTGCATTTTTAATACATGTTTTTAAACTCATTCTGTTTTTTTTGTTTCGATGATTGAATGGACAAAAATAAGTCAGGAAAATTTATTTACAGAATAAAGTATGCCTAAATTAATATTAGATAGAGACAGACCCAAGGTTTTGAAACTGTACTGGAAATTTTAGTAAATATCTGAAATAGAAAAGTGCCCAGGACAAGATTCGAACTTGCACGCACGTAGTGCACAACCCCCTCAAGATTGCATGTCTACCAATTTCACCACCTGGGCATTTTAAGATAAAGAACATAAAAAAAGGTAGAAACTCTCTGTACTTTGTACTTCAAACTTCTACCTTCGTACTTTTGTTGTGATCCCGCTGGGGCTCGAACCCAGGACCCACGCCTTAAAAGGGCGTTGCTCTACCAACTGAGCTACGGAATCATTGCGTTAGCGGGTGCAAATATACAGACATATTTTATTCTAACAAGTCAACCCACCGCTTTTTTTAAAATAATTTCAACTTTTGTATTGAAACAACTGATTATAAGGTTTAAACAATTAAATCTTTTATTTTTACCCTGTGAAAAAAAGTAACGTTATTCTTATAGGATACATGGGATCTGGTAAAACTACCTTTGGTAAAAAACTTGCCAAAGCCTTGAACTATAGCTTTGTTGATACTGACAAAAAAATTGAAGAGACATTTAACACTACAATAACGGAGCTTTTTGAAAAACTAGGCGAAGAAAAGTTTAGAGAGTTAGAATCTCTTTTTATACAGAGTTTTGTATCTCAACAAACGGTATTAGCAACAGGCGGAGGATTGCCTTGTTTCAACAACAACATTGAAGCATTGAAAGAAAAAGGCGTTGTTGTATTTCTAGACCGACCAGCGAAAGAATTGGCCAACCGATTGAAAAATGCCAAAACTAATAGGCCAATAATTGCAAACAAAACAGACGATGAACTACTTTCATTTATTGAGAAACAGCTAAAAGAACGTTTGCCTTTTTATGAAAAAGCGCATTTAATAGTAGATAGAAATGCGCAAGATGTAAAAAGTGTCTGTGAAAAATTAAGCGCTATTTCTTGACGTGCACTAAGAAATAAAAGCATATTCTATTGAATCAAAAGAATTGGTTCGGTTTACTAAACCAAAACAGCTTTCCACTCTTTATTCTCTACAAGAACTTCTACCCTGTCTTTCAATGTTGTTGACAATGTTAAACCAACAAAATCACACTTTACAGGGTATCTTCTGTGCCTTCTATCTACCAAAGCTACCGTTTTTATGCGTTTGGTTGCTACTTCTAAAAGTTTTACTAATGCATATTGCATGGTACTTCCAGAATTCAATACATCGTCTACCAATATGATAACACCTCCTGTCAATTTCTGAATATCAACAGAAGTTTCTATCGGTTTACTTAACGGATTTTGTTTGTCTACCGTAAGCGTAAAAAACTCTAGTTGTATCTCAGAATTTTGAGCCAAAACATCAAAAATACGTTGTGCTAGAAGAGCTCCTTTTCCGGTTATACCTCCAATAAATAATTTAGGTTCTTCAAAATTATTTTCTATAATTTGAAAAGCTATCCTGTTTATCTTTTGCTCTATCTGTAAATTTGAAAGTACTTGTATTTCCATACGCTTGGTTTTGCATACAAATATAAGGAGGTGTTTGACATTTTAATAACGAAAAATAGTTTTTCTGCCAGTGATTGTAGCGACAGCCTTTTGTATGAAAAAGTTTGGTTTTTGCAGTGTTAGAAATACGACCTAAGAAGTGTTTATAGCACCTAAAAAACTACTTTTGAAAAAAAAGCTACAGCGAAAAGCGCGTTTGCATACACTACTTACAATTTATAGGATAATTATTTCTTTAAAAACGCAGTAAACTTTGAAAATAATAGCAAGGCAGCCAGCTAATTAAAGCAACAAAACATATACTTTGTGCAATGCTCATAATTTTCGTTGAAAACTAAGGTGTAAATAAGTTTTTGTTCTAAGAATAATGGGTTAATTTTGCGTCCCAATTGGAAACTAATTTTCGGTAGCACGAAATACAAACAAAAGGGAATGCCAAAAAACGAAAGCATTAAGTCTATTTTAATTATTGGTAGTGGACCAATAGTAATTGGTCAAGCATGTGAGTTTGACTACTCTGGATCTCAAGCTTCGCGCTCTTTAAGAGAGGAAGGAATTGAAGTAACTTTAATTAATTCTAACCCTGCAACAATTATGACCGATAAGGTAGTTGCAGACAATGTTTATTTAAAGCCGTTAGAGCCAGAAAGCATTCTAGAAATCTTAGAAAATCATAATATTGATGCTGTGTTACCTACTATGGGTGGACAAACCGCGCTTAATCTTGCCATTAAATGTGATGAGATGGGGATTTGGGAAGAGCACGGTGTTAAAATTATTGGTGTTGATATTGATGCAATTGAAATTACTGAAGACAGAGAGAAATTTAGAGTTTTGATGGAAGAAATTGGTGTTCCAATGGCTCCTCAAACTACGGCTAAATCTTTCTTAGAAGGTAAAAGCGTAATGCAAGAGTATGGATTACCTGTTTGTATTAGAGCTTCTTACACTTTAGGAGGTGCAGGTGCTGCAATTGTGCACGATGAAAAAGATTTTGACAATAAATTAAACGAAAGTTTACACATCTCACCTATCCACGAGGTGATGATAGACAAAGCACTTTTAGGTTGGAAAGAATATGAACTTGAATTGTTGCGTGATGATAATGACAACGTTGTAATTATTTGTTCGATTGAAAATTTTGATCCGATGGGAATTCATACTGGAGATTCTATTACAGTTGCTCCAGCGATGACTTTATCTGATACAACTTTCCAAAAAATGCGCGACATGGCAATTCACATGATGCGCTCTATCGGTAACTTTGCCGGTGGTTGTAACGTGCAGTTTGCAGTTTCGCCAGATGAAAAGGAAGATATTATTGCGATTGAAATTAATCCTAGAGTTTCTCGTTCTTCTGCTTTGGCTTCTAAAGCTACAGGTTATCCTATCGCAAAAATTGCATCGAAATTAGCTATTGGTTATACGCTAGATGAATTAGACAACCAAATTACAAAAACTACATCTGCTCTTTTTGAACCTACGTTAGATTATGTTATTGTAAAAATACCGCGTTGGAATTTTGATAAATTTCCTGGAGCTGATAGAAGTTTAGGATTACAAATGAAATCTGTTGGTGAGGTAATGGGAATTGGACGTTCTTTCCAAGAAGCATTGCAAAAGGCTTGTCAATCTTTAGAAATAAAAAGAAATGGTTTAGGTGCCGACGGAAAAGAAGTTACCAACCAAGATACGATACTACACAGCTTAGAAAACCCAAGCTGGAACAGGCTTTTCCATGTTTATGATGCAATTAAACTCGGAATTCCATTCAAAACTATTTTTGAGAAAACAAAAATTGATCCTTGGTTCTTACGCCAAATTGAAGAATTAATTAAGCTAGAACGTAAGATTGAGAAATTTACAATACAAAACATTTCTAAAGAGCTACTTTTTGAAGCAAAGCAAAAAGGTTATGCAGATAGACAAATTGGACATTTATTAAGATGTTTAGAGTCTGAAGTATACAGCAAAAGAGAAGATTTTGGTATAAATAGAGTTTACAAATTAGTAGATACATGTGCTGCTGAATTTGAAGCGCAAACACCTTACTACTACTCTACTTTTGAGTTTGAAAACGAAAGTGTTGTTTCTGACAAGAAGAAGGTAATTGTTTTGGGTTCTGGTCCTAATAGAATAGGTCAAGGAATTGAATTTGACTATTCTTGTGTACACGGTGTGTTAGCTGCGAAGGAAATGGGCTACGAAACCATTATGATTAACTGTAATCCGGAAACGGTTTCTACAGATTTCGATACAGCAGATAAATTATACTTCGAGCCTGTTTTTTGGGAACATATCTACGATATAATTAGACACGAAAAGCCAGAAGGTGTAATTGTACAGTTAGGCGGACAAACAGCGCTTAAATTGGCAGAAAAATTAGAACGCTACGGCATTAAAATTTTTGGAACAAGTTACGATGCATTAGATTTAGCAGAAGATAGAGGAAGATTCTCTAATGTTTTGAAAGATTTAGAGATACCTTACCCAGAGTTTGGTGTGGTAGAATCTGCAGAGCAAGCTTTAGAACTTTCTAAAGACCTTGGCTTTCCACTTTTAGTAAGACCTTCTTACGTTTTAGGTGGACAAAAAATGAAAATTGTAATCAACGAAGAAGATTTAGAGCATCATGTTGTAGATATACTACGTGATATGCCAGAAAATCAAATTTTGTTGGATCACTTCTTAGGCGGAGCAATTGAAGCTGAAGCTGATGCAATTTGCGATGGAGAAAACGTATATATTATTGGTGTGATGCAACACATAGAACCTGCAGGGATACACTCTGGCGATTCTTATGCTGTATTGCCTCCATATAATCTTGGCGATTTTGTGATGCAACAGATAGAAGACATTACAAACAAAATTGCAGTAGAATTAAAAACAGTTGGATTAATCAATATCCAATTTGCTATAAAAGACGAAAAAGTATACGTAATTGAAGCCAACCCAAGAGCATCTAGAACGGTACCGTTTATTGCTAAGGCTTATGATGAGCCGTATGTAAATTATGCTGCAAAAGTAATGATGGGTGCTAAGGTTACAGATTTTAACTTTACACCAAAGAAAGAAGGATATGCAATTAAAATTCCGGTCTTCTCTTTTAACAAATTCCCGAATGTGAATAAGGAATTAGGTCCAGAAATGAAATCTACTGGAGAAGCAATTCGCTTTATTAAAGATTTAAAAGATCCGTTCTTTAAAAAAGTATACAGCGAAAGAAATTTATACTTATCGCGTTAATATATAAACGTTATGATTCAATTGATTCTCAGTATTACCGGCTTATTCAAAACAGTATTAATTATTGTTGGAATAATGGTAATACTGCGTTTCGTAGGAAAAGTAATGAACGGAAAGCGCAATTATACAGCGCAACAAAAACACACTAAAGAAAAAGAAGCGTTTGATAAAGCCAAAGAAGCAAGCAAACGTAACATAGGTAAAGTTTCTGTTAAAAAAGGAAACATTCCTGCCGAGGATGTAGACTTCGAAGAAGTAAATTGATTTAGTTTATCGTTTATAGATTTATCTCCTATTTAAACAACCGCTGGTTGAGTTCTGAGAATTTTTTAACTCCTTTAAAATATCTCGCAAAAATTATATTACCTGTGTAATAGCCAATATCATTGCTTTTAGTATTAGCTGTTAGGCGTTTAATGGCTTTTCTTTTTGCTCTAAGGCTTTTTAAATTTTTATAGTAGTGTATATGTGCTTTGAATAACGCCATAAAATGTTTCAGCTGAAAACCAACCAAAAACTTAGCTCCCGCCAAACCGTCTATTAATAGTCGTTTAAAAATCATACCGGGTAAAAAACCAGCATAATTTTTATGTATCATAAATAAACTGTTTCTAAAGTTTAAATATGTTTTGCGTGGGTTATCGTAGTTTAAAGTTCCTCCACCCACGTGGTAAACAACAGAATTTGGTTGAACCATGAATTTATGTCCGAGCTTTTTTAGTCTCCAACACAAGTCAATTTCTTCCATATGAGCAAAGAAATCTTCGTCTAAGCCTCCTACTTCGTGGTATACTTTTGCATCTATTAAAAGGCACGCTCCTGTTGCCCAAAATATTTCTTGTTCACTGTTATATTGCGACTGATCATCTTCAACAGCCTCAAATATGCGCCCTCTGCAAAAAGGATAAAAATTTACATCTAAATATCCACCAGCAGCACCAGCATGTTCAAATTTACTTGGATGTATTTGTGATCGTACTTTAGGCTGAACACCCACAGCTTCTGTTCTCAAGGCAGTTTCCAACAAGGGCTCTATCCAATTTGGAGTTACTTCAATGTCTGAATTAAGCAAGATGTAATAGTCAGCATCTACTTGCTTTAAAGCATCGTTATAGCCTTTAGCAAAACCTCCGTTCTCTGTATTCACTATGATTTCTACAGAAGGAAAATTGTTACGGACATAACTGAGGCTCTCGTCGGTAGATTGATTGTCTGCAAGAACAACCTTGTGCTGTCCTGAATACTTTAATACACCACCCAAAAATTTTTCTAAAAACGACTTTCCGTTATAGTTTAATATTACTACTGCTACAGACTTTTCTTTCATACTTTTTTTAACGCAGCGCTAAAATAATCAATATGTATTAAAATCTCTATCGGCATTAGAACCTTGACGCTCTGCTGGTGCAGTTGCGTCTAAATTGTTTGGTCTTGAGCGCGAACGAATGTAAAATTGCCATCTATAATTTTGCAGTTCTCCTCTGACATCTGAATGCAATAGCTCGTAAGCATTATTTACTAAATTTGGGTTGTAGAATACAAATCGTTTGTTCGATTGAATACCTATCTTATCATACTGCCAAATTTCGTAAGGAAACTCTGTTGGAGAATTCGGTCTTTGCATAATAGAACTCGGCGCACCATACTGAAGATATACCCTACCTCTATCTGTTTCAAAACCAGATTGGAAATTTGAACTATAGAGTCGTTCTACCAGTTGTACTTGCTGCTTATATTTAATCCAGTTTTCAAAAGATTGCAAGGCGTTTGTAGATTTCCAGTACTTTTGAAGGTATTTTCTGTTTACTTCATTATCTCTTTTCTTAAGTATAGATATTATATTTTTAACCTCTGCAGGCGCACTAATAGGAATTAAACTTGCTACGTAGTAATCTAGAGAATCATCTGTAACAGAAGCCGTAAAAGCAGGATCGATTATTTCATCTTCAAAATCAATTTCTTCTACAATTTTTGTATTATTTCTCTCAAAATCTATAAGATTAGATGCTATTATTTGCTTATCTCTTGATAATACATTTATCTCCAACACGTACTTTCCAGAAGGGAGATAGCTAATATCTATTGCTTTGGCCAAAGGTTGAACGGGTTGTGTTTTCTTTATTTTAAAATAACGATTAAATTGTGGCAAATCAATTTTCTGATTCACATCAAATATCCTCTGTTGCACAACATATACAGAATCTTCTAGATAGCTAGCTGTATTATAAATCTCAACATAATAAGGCATTATATTTAATTCTGTTGGATAATAGTTGGTTAGCATAGGAATAATGTCATATCCCATTTTGTTAAAAACATTGAGCGTATCACTCACACGTATTAATTCAGAAAGCGTGATATCTGAAACGCTTATATCTTTTGATAGATCTTCTACTACTATTTTCTTTTTTACAGAAACTTCTTGATCAGGAACAGCAACATCGGAAAGAATTAATTCGTAGGTATAAATTCCATTTGGAAGAGCATAGCGTTGTATATCGTAAAAGTCTTCTACCAAACTATCTATTACCTCTGGGGTTTTTAGCCTGTATTTATCTGCAACAATTATGCTGTCTTCCTTAGAAATTATCTGTGTAATCTCAACTTCTCCTTGAGTTAATCCATTTTTTGTTGCATAATTAAGTGTGTAACCAACAAATAAAATTTGAGTTTCAAGGTAGTTTCCACCGTTTGGAGTGAAAAATTGCTTTTCGTTCAAATATGCCTTTAATTTCTTTGGCTGCGTTTGACTAAATACCCCGATTGTACAGAAAATTAGTAATAAGGTGCTTAATTTCTTCATATAACTGCTGTTAAAGCTAAATAGTAAAGATACTTTTTTTTAAGCTATACACTTAAAAATAGGTTGTGATTTACTTAAATGTATGCGATTTACTTTTTTCGGTTAAAATTACAATTTGTAAACAACTGAAAATTAAGGGTATTTAAAATGAGTTTATTTTTTTTATTTTTTTTCTAAAAAAAGACTTGTCATTCAATAAATCCTCCGTACTTTTGTAGCGGAGAAATGGCAGAGCGGTTGAATGCACTGGTCTTGAAAACCAGCATAGGGAGACCTATCGGGGGTTCGAATCCCTCTTTCTCCGCCAGAGTCCTGATAAACGTCAGGACTTTTTTTATGCCTGTTTTTTTTATAAAAACAGATGCCGTACACTTAAATTGCACGGCATCATCATTTTCAGCTTGTTTTGTTTCTTAATAATCTTCTTCTTCGAATTTCTCTACTTCTGTTTTTAAAATCTTTCCTGTCTCATCCATACTTAGCATCACCATTTCGCTATCATTTCCCAACTCAAACTTATAACTTTTTGAGTCTTGAAGTTCAACAACACGGCTGGTGTAAATCTCATGTTTAGGATACTTCGTACTCAAAGTTGTTTTAACTGCTTTTGGAAGCGCAATTTCTTCAATTTCGTACGCTGTTTCTTTCCAAATACCCTCTTTAGAAAAACGTGCTTCAAACACCTTTCCATCTATTTCAAATTCAGCCCCCCACTCAGCGTTATCTTCCAACTCCCATTCAACGTACTCTGCATTTTTAAATTTTGCATTAAATGCATCTGTTACTTTCTTCGGCGCATCTTGTGCGCGTGTCATTATTGCAAATCCTAGCAATAAAGCCACCGTTAAAATCGACTTTTTCATCTGTTCATATATAGATTAAAAATAGAAAATAATTAAATACAAAAAACAAAAAAATGAAGTTCGAAAAGTATTTATTCAGCAAATAAATTATCTAGATATTGTAGTCTGTCAGACAACCAATTCTGCGTGTAGAACTGTTCCAGGTGCGAAGCTAAATTGGCATCCCATATCTCATTTTCTAGTTCAATCGCTTTATATTTATGTAATTGATGAAAATTAGTATTGAGGAGTTGGAAAAGGGTATTGTTAGAAAAAGCGGTGGCTCTTAATTCTGTCCATCTCATTTTTAGCAACTGATTAAACCCTCCAACATTTGTAGAAATAAATCGATTAAAGAAAGAGTTACTAACAAGGTAATCGGTTGCAGGCGTTTTTTCTCCAAAAGGATTTCTACCAAAAGTGCCGTCTAAATCCCAAGGCAATATCTCAAACTTACTCGATGCATTTTTTTTCAAAAAACACCAATTCTTACCTACATTATCAGAAGCTACTAGCAGATTAACAAAAAGATAATAATCTACAACTTTATTTAGATCAATAAGACTTTGTACTTTCGAAATAAAATCTTCTTCGCTGCCATCGGCAATTAACTGAGCTAGACTTCTAAAATCTTCCCAGTTAATTTGATAAGCAGGATCTGGAATTCGTTGCTCCCAATCTCCCCAAGTATTTGATATTGGCGTTGAATTTAGAAAAGTGTTGAAATCTGAATAAACTGAATTATCTAAGCCTTCATACAGTAAAGCACTTTCTCCTAAATTCAAAGATTCCTTAGAATATTTTTGTGTGAGCGTATAAACGCCCTGTAAAGCATTATTTAAATACACTTCAACATATTCGGAAGATGCAGCTTTTGTATTTGTAGGAATTTCATTCCAAATTTCAAATGCTGTTTTATTTCTTAATTTGGATTTATCTACAAACATAGCATTCAACACCCAAGTATAGCTTGGCACTGAATTAAAAAAGTTTGCCAATTTAGGCTCAATAGTATTCTCACCTTGATACACTTTTAATCCGAAAGACTTTTTATCATACTTCAAACTAGAGTATCCTCTATACTCTACACCACAATACTCAGTAGTAGATGGTTTATCTTTTTGCGGATAATAGATTGAAAGCTTTGCTCTCACTTTTTGACCGTTTACAATTTCATTCAATACAACCAGTTGTACCAATGGTGCTTCAGTAAAAATCAAACTTAAGATTTTTGTTTCTCCGCCATAAGTTAATTTTATTTCATACGGTGTTTGAAGGTTTAAAGATCCTAATACATTTACCGAATTATTTAAAAGTGCTGTTTCTTCGAAATCCACTTCGGCATTTTCCTTGAACGAAATCAAGGGAGAAAAGTTGACTAACTCACTTTCTAAAATAGAATATTTGAGCGTATTTCGTTTTGCATCAAAAAGACAAGGCTCACCGTTCATTTCAAGAAGAGCATCTAACTCAAAATTATCTGTAGGAGAACTATTAAAATCGACAATTTCTTTCTTACACGCATAAACAAGAAACAGAAAACAGAATATGTAAAACACTTTATTCACGATTCAATCTTAAGGTATATTCTAATGTTACAAAGAAGAAATGCAAGGGATCCTCTTCGTTTAATTCGACTTGATAGCAAAGCGCATATCCAATTTTATTCTTTCCGTGTTTTAATTCATCTCCTAAGTTCAACCGTAAATTATTAAAATAAGGTTGCTGATTAAACGTAAATGCCCTAAAAACCTCAGCAGAAAAATACACTTCATGTTTCTCTAAGGCATAGGATATTAAAGCTCTATTTCTTAAATTATATTTCTGCTTACTATTAGGAACGAAGGTAAATAGATTTTGATAACTGTGTTGATAACGCAACCTGTACTCTACCTTTAGCTGCTGTGTTAAATCCGTCTTAAATTTAAAATCTAGATGATACCGGAAATCATGAGTAAACGCCAAATTCTTTTTTCGATCGTAGCTATATCGTCCGCCGGCTCGTAAACCAAAATTTTTATTTATTTGATAATCTACGTGTAAATCAGAAATGAGTCGTTCTACTCGTATAGCATTATCGAAAGTTCTAACAGATTGACTAAAACCAGCATCCCAATTTTTATTGAATTTATAATTGAAACCTGCCTTCGCCCAAATTCCCAAATCTCTAACTGTATTTATTTCTTGTGCAAAAGAAACATCACTCAAACAAGCTAAGTGTATTAAAACAAATAAATATTTGTACATCCGCTGCGCCAATTATATGAAGTGTCTAACCATTGCGAAGTTAACAATAAAAGTGCACCGTTTGTTTTACAACCCGAAATGGAATTAATTATTTTTAGAAAAAAAACTCGAGCTTATTAAAACTCGAGTTCTTTGATTTGCTTTACGCAAAATGGTTGAAGTGTGTGAATTCAACTACCGATAAAACATTTAAATTACGTTATCTATTATTTCTTGAACTACTTCAGGATTTAATAAGGTAGAAGTATCTCCAAGATTTGAAGTATCCTTGCCTGCAATCTTCCTTAAAATTCTTCGCATGATTTTACCTGATCGTGTTTTGGGTAAACCTGAGGTAAATTGAATTTTATCTAGCTTGGCAATTGGTCCGATATGTTCTGTAATAATTTGATTGATTTCTTTTCGTAAATTATCGTGTCTTCTATCTTCTCCAGTTTCTTTTAAAATTACGTAACCATACAAAGCGTTTCCTTTTACATCATGCGGATAACCTACTATTGCAGATTCTGCAACCGCCGGATGTTCATTAATAGCGTCTTCGATTGGTGCTGTTCCTAAATTGTGACCAGAAACAATAATAACATCGTCTACTCTGCCAGTTATTCTGTAATATCCTACGGCATCTCTTAGCGCACCATCTCCTGTGAAATAACAGTTTTCATAAGCAGAAAAGTAGGTTTCTTTATAACGTTCGTGGTTGCCCCAAATCGTTCTTGCCATTGAAGGCCATGGAAATTTAATACACAGTCTTCCATCTACTTGATTTCCTTTTATTTCTTTACCGTTTTCATCCATTAAAGTGGGTTGTATTCCTGGCAAAGGCAAACTTGCATAAGTTGGAATAGTTGGAGTCACATAAGGAATAGGTGCAATCATAATTCCTCCGGTTTCTGTCTGCCACCAAGTATCTACGATAGGACTTTTCTTTTTACCTATGTTATCGTTATACCAGTGCCAAGCTTCTTCGTTAATTGGTTCTCCAACAGAACCTAAAACTTTAAGTGAAGACAAGTCGTACTTATTAACAAGATCTAAACTTTCTTTTGCCAGAGCTCTTATTGCTGTTGGAGCTGTGTAAAATTGGTTTACCTTATGTTTTTCAACAATTTCCCAAAAACGTCCACAATCTGGATAACTTGGAACACCTTCAAACATTACTGTTGTAGCCCCATTTGCTAGCGGACCATAAACAATGTAACTGTGACCAGTTATCCAACCAATATCGGCAGTACACCAATACACATCGTTTTCTCTATATTGGAACACATTTTTAAATGTATACGCAGTATAAACCATATAACCAGCTGTTGTATGCACCATTCCTTTAGGTTTTCCAGTAGAACCTGATGTATATAAAATAAACAGAGGATCTTCTGCATCCATAGTCACTGCATCACATTCAGCAGAAGCGTTTGCTATCAAAGGAGCTAGCCATTCATCTCTTCCCTCCTGCATATTGATTTTTTCTTTAGTTCTCTCAACAACCAAAACAGAAGTAGTGCAAGCACATTCTTTTAAGGCTTCATCTACTATTCCTTTTAAATCAATTGTTTTTGTTCCTCTAAATGAACCATCTGCGGTAATAAGCATTTTACATTCACTATCATTTATACGAGTTGCTAAGGCTGCAGAAGAAAAACCAGCGAATACAACAGAATGAATCGCTCCTATACGAGCGCAAGCTAAGACAGCAATAGCCAATTCTGGAATCATAGGTAAATAAATACAAACTCTATCTCCCTTTTCAATCCCTTTACTTTTTAATACGTTCGCAAACTTATTAACTCGAGCAGCTAATTCGTTATAAGTAATATGAACGGCAGCTTCTTTTGGGTTGTTAGGTTCAAACAAAATTGCCGTTTTATCTCCCTTTGTTGTAAGATGTCTATCTATACAATTTTCTGTAATATTTAGCTTAGCACCCTCATACCACTTCACTTGGGGTTTAGAAAAATCCCAGCTCAAAACATTATCCCAGCGTTTTCTCCAAACAAAATGTTCTTCTGCTATTTCTTCCCAAAATAACTCTGGTTCTCTTACTGATTTTCTGTAAACTTTATAGTACTCTTCTAAATGTTTTATGTGATAATTACTCATATTTATATATTTTGATTTTCAATTGCCATTTTTATTTCTGAGATAATCATTGGATCATCTATTGTTGATGGAACTTTATATCTCTCTTTATTTGCTATTTTCCTTAAAATATGACGTAAAATTTTTCCTGATCGCGTTTTAGGTAAACGTTGTACAACAACTACGTCTTTAAAAGAAGCTACAGGACCAATTTTATTACGAACCTCTTGAATTAATTCCTCAATTATTGCATAATGTTGCGAAACAGTATTATTTTGCAGTACTACTAATCCCATTGGTTTTTCTCCTTTTAAAGAACATTTGACTCCAAAAACTGCACATTCTGAAACATTTGCATTACTTGAAACGACCTCTTCCATTTCAGCAGTAGATAACCGATGTCCTGCAACATTAATCACATCATCTACCCTTCCTGTTATAAAAATATAACCGTCTTCGTCTTTGTAACCTCCGTCTCCAGAAAAATAATACCCTGGAAATTTAGATAAATAAGAACTTTGAAAACGCTCAGGATTATTCCATAACCCAACCAGATTGCCTGGAGGTAATGGTAGTTTAATCGCTACGAAACCTTCTGTATTGGGTTGAACCTCATCACCCTCTCCGTTTAAAATACGTATATCGTAACCACAAACTGGCTTTGTTACAGAACCCTCTTTAACCGCAACTTGCTCCACCCCCAGCATATTAGCAATAATGGGATATCCAGACTCAGTTTGCCACCAGTGATCAATGACAGGAATAGTTAATTTTTCCTTTAACCAGCGTAAGGTTGACACATCACACCTTTCTCCTGCTAAAAATTGAGTCCTATAACTTGTAAGATCAAATTGACGAATAAAGTTTCCTTCAGGATCTTCTTTTCTTATAGCACGCATTGCTGTTGGTGCAGTGAACATTACATTTACTCCATTTTCAGATATAACTCTCCAGAAAGTTGATGCATTTGGTGTTTTTATTGGTTTCCCTTCAAATAAAACTGTAGTGTTTCTATTAATTAAAGGTCCATATACAATATAACTATGTCCAACTACCCAACCTACATCACTTGCTGCCCAAAACACTTCACCTTCTTTTAAACCATAAACGTACTTCATGGTAAACTTAAGTGCAGTTGCATATCCTCCTGTATCTCGTATTACACCTTTTGGCGTTCCCGTCGTTCCAGAGGTGTACAAAATATAAGATGGATGTGTGGCATCTACCGGTACAGATGGATGAATATTTGATTCTTCAACAAGTTCATTGTAATCAATATCAATAGCGGTTGTTTTAAACTTCACACCCAAACCTCGATCATATACAACTACTTTATTGGGTTTGTGGCTGGAAAGATCTATGGCTTGGTCTACAAAAGGTTTGTATGGTACAACTCTATCTATTTCTATTCCATTTGATGCGGAAATAATCACTTTTGGTTTACAATCATCTATTCGCAAAGCCAATTCATTAGGAGCAAAACCTCCAAAAACGACTGAATGAATGGCTCCTATTCTGGCGCAGGCCAACATAGCGAACATTGCTTGCGGAATCATTGGCATATAAATTAGTACGGTATCGCCTTTCTTTACCCCTAAATTTGAGAGTCCACCCGCTAACTTACCTACTTCAAAAAGCAGTTCATCAAAGCTAATTTTCTCTTTAGTTTGTGTAACAGGAGAATCATAAACGATTGCCGTTTGCTTTCCATAACCCGCTTCTATATGTTGATCAATACATAGATAACTTAAATTAAGTTTACCCCCTTTAAACCATGTATGCCAATTGTATGAAGCCTGCACAGCAGACGTAGGTTGTTTAAACCATTTTAATTCTCTCGCCTGTTTTAGCCAAAAATCTGCGGGTTCTTGTAAGCTGTAAGTATAGAAATCTTGATAATTCATATACTCTATTTTTTTGATTTAAATAAACCGAACCAATTTGGATTAAGGACTCGAGACTTAATCATGATGTAAAGAATAAACACAAACAAGAATCCAATTATAACAGATGTTCCTGTTGAAAGGTTTACTTGGTTTTCTAGCTTAAAACGTAAAAATAGCGTTACACTGATGTAAACGAGAATAAAAATATCTGAGATTAATGGACTCAATGTAAATTTCATAATTTAACTTTTTTTAAAAATTGTTGACCCGATTTAAATAATTGCGCATTAGAAAGGGATCAGGCCAACAAAGTTTTGATTTCTGTTACTATTTTTTTTATGGAAAAAGGTTTTGTTAAGTACTTATCAACTCCTAAAGAAATTCCTTTTTCAATATCTGTTGTTTTATTTTTCGCTGTTAAAAACACTACTTTCGTTGAAGCTAACGACTTGTTATTTTTAATCCATTTTAACGTTTGATACCCATCTACTTTAGGCATCATAATATCTAGCAGTACAACATCCGGACACTCGTATTCCAGAATTTCCAACGCTTCACCACCATCTCTTGCTATAAATACTTCAAACCCTTGTTTACGGAAAGCATACTCAAGAGTCATAACAATGTTTGGCTCATCATCTACTATTACTATCTTATTTTTCATTCGTTTCTTTATCTGTCGGTATTTTGACTATAAAATTTGCACCAGATTTTATTTCGTTTTGAACATTAATGGTTCCATTATGTCTTTCAATAATTTGTTTTGATATTGCTAAACCTAACCCGCTACCCTCTCTTTTAATTGTATTTTGATTTTTTGACTGATAGAACTTATCAAAAACGTATGGAATATCTTCCACTGGTACTCCTTTGCCATTGTCTGATATACTAAAAGTTAAAAGTTTTTTTTCTATTTTATATAATACCAATACTTCTCCATCTTCTTCATGGCTAAACTTAATTACATTAGAAAACAGATTGGTTA
>JBMYYC010000005.1:0-69436 GCA_049609045.1 Lishizhenia sp.
TCTGAATAAATATGCCAACAAGTTTTTAACCGAAATTCCTTCTCAAGCGTCAAAAGACAGTATTGTTCTACTAAAAAAACAGCGCGAAGTAATTTGTGAAGAAGTCAAAACGCTTCCTACAAAAAAACTTGAAGCGTTAAGCAAAGATTGCGCAGAGTTTTAAGATTGTATGCTGACAATCAGTGAACTTCAGTTTTATCTATCACAACTTTTTCTATTCCGCCTTTCGTTTCTCTTTCTTACGTTCTAAATAGGTAGATCTTGAAATAAAGAATACGCCTGCAAAAATTAAAAGCATATATCCAATTTTTTCTATGGTAATAGATTTCGTAGTGTCTTCTACCCATCCAACATAGAAAAATAAGAAGGCAAAACCCATTGCCAACATCGGTTGTAAATAAATGTAGGAGCCAGATACTGTTGGACTCAACCTTCTGAGTGCAAAATTATTAAACAAGTACGTGAAAAAAGTTACTCCAATAATTACGAAAGCAATAATAGCATTTGTTCTACTGTCAAAGCTAGAAAATGGAGTTTCTAATAATTCTGGAATTGTAAGTGGAAATAGAGTAACGAGTACCAAGCCTACGGTAAAAAAGTAAGTAATTACGGTTATAGGTTTATACTTTTTCATTAAATAGCGTGCAAAGATGAGGTACACGCCATAGCTCATCGCATTTATGAAAATATATAAATCTCCAATTTGAGAGTCGAACCCTTTAACACTACCCGAAAGTGTGAGCAAAACCGCACCTGTTCCGCCCACTAAGACACCAATAATTTTAAGTGTAGATAAAGACTCTTTTAAGAAGAAAAAGGCCAATAAAACAACTAAAATTGGAGTGGTTGTCATGATAATAGCAGAATTAACAGCAGAAGATTGCTGTAAGCCATTAAAAAAGAAAAGTTGATTCATTGCAACGCCAAAGAAACCGGCTCCAACAATTTTAATCCAATCTTTCTTCTCTATTTTCTCTGTTTTCACAAAGAGCTTAACAATCCAAAAGAGAATTGTAGCTCCTAAAACCCTCAAGAAAATAAAAGCGTTGGGTTTAATCATATCAGGCATTATACCTTTTGCCAGAACATGGTTAGCCCCGTACAATAAATTTACACCTAACAGCGCAAGATGTGCTAAAATTAATCCTCTCAACCTATTATTTATTATAAGCGTTTACGGCTTGTTCTACTACTTTTTTGCTATTTCCAACAAAAACTTCATCTTCTAAAATTATAAACGGACGTTTAAGAAAAGTATACTCCTCTAACATATATTTTCTGTAATCGCTTTCTGTTAAATTCATTTCATTTAATCCCATAGAACGGTATTTCATTGCTCTTTTAGAGAATAAAGCTTCGTAAGAGCCTACTTTATCTTTTATCCAATCTAAGGTTTTGGCATCAATATTTTCTTGTTTGATGTCTTGTAACTCTACCTCACTCCCTGGGTTTAGTTCTTTAATTATGCGCTGACAAGTATTGCAAGAGGATAAGTGATATATTTTTTTCATGAAAATTTCTTTTTGTGTTACAAAGTAAAGGAAAAACTAGTTTTATTGCGTGATTAGAAATTAGATTATAACTGAATTCGTTCTTTATTCGTGATTATTAATTTTTTGTGTTTAACCAATACCCCAAATATCCCATAGGAATATACGCTACAACTAAATCTAACAGAATAAACCAGATAGGTGTTTTAGGTAACAGTACAACCATCATACTACCACCAACTAAGAAAAGCGCAGCAATTATTAATGCAAAGGTAAGTTTATACGATTTAGCAATTTTAGCAGCTACAAACGCTCCGATTAATGTACCCAGCGCATGCGCCAAAAACGGAATCATAAACTGTGCTGGTGAATACAGATGAATATTTGCTTTGATAGTTTCTACATCATTTGGATCTACACCTTCTGGCGGAGCAATAATTGATGGTCCGAAATGAATAATTAGCATGTTTACCGCAGAACCAATTATAAGTCCAACTATTAATGCTATACCGTTTTGAAGTGCTCTATTCATCTTGCTAATTTTTGATAAAAGTAACTCCTTTTCTATGCTTCCCGTTATTGGATAGGATAATTAGTTGATAGTTACCAGGATCGAGGTTTGAGATGTCTATTTTTTCTTTCTTTGAAATTATGACTATTTTACCTTCTAAATTTACAATTTTAGCTATCTCATCTTTTTCTAACTCCAAATTAAGCCATTTTTTTGTAGGATTTGGATAGACCTTAAACTTACGTTGATTATAATTTACTGCGGAAGCAGTTGGTAAACAATATTCGTATAAACTAGCTGCACCACTACTGTGTTGCTCTGCAGAGATGGATAAACAATTGTTTTCTGTATAGATTACACCTTCTACTTGGTAAGATTCTGTACAATTTAAGGCAAAAGCGTTTAGGTTTGCGTTTGATATCTTGCCAGAAATACTCGAAATTTCTAACACCGTAGCAGAATTAAATCCATATCCAATTAAAGCAATTTTTTGTTGAACGGTGTCATAATCTGCTCCTGTTACTAAAAATCCAGTATTTAGACTGTCTTGTTTTGTAATACTATGGTTGCCAATCGTTTTGGGTAAAGCATAAATACTCGTGGTACTGTTGTTCCAGTTTTTAGTAAAAATAAAAAGACTATCTCGAAAACAAATTAAAGCTTCTGCATCATATTGGGTTGAGAAATTAGTAGTGGAAAAATCTGTCTGATCAGCGTAACTAAACGTAATACTGTCTGCATATACGGTATCCGTTACTGTGTTGAGATAATCTGAAATAGCAACTCTATATACTTTTAAGTCTGTTCTGTTTCCTTGGTTGTTACCAAAATCTGCGATGTAAATATAATTTTCATCCTTTGCTAAATCTTCCCAATCTATATTTTGAGCATTGGCAATATGCACTTTTCTATTGATGTTTCCAGAAAAAGGATCAAACTCATACAGATCTGGTGTATCTCCAGAATCGTTATGCGTAATGAGTTTATTATTAAGATAAAGTAAACCTGAGCTTTCGCTAATTGGATTAGTTAAGTTGCTGATAAGAGTAGTTCCTTGCGACAAAATAAAATTAGTACAACCAATAAATAAAGAAAAAAGCAACGCCTTCATATAAGGTATGATTTGTTATGAATGCGTAAAAATAGATTATTCTCTATCGTTTTCAACATAAAAAAAGCCCAATCTTTCGATTGAGCTCATTGTAGTCATTTTGGTTTTAATTATTTTCCGAAGAGTCCGCCTAGTTTACCTTTTACAGTATCCATAACATCATTCATTCCTATTCCGTCTCCATCTTTATCGTCAACAAAGCCAGAAAGCATGCTTGTTATTCCAGAGGCTCCACTTTCGCTACTTCCAGAAAACTTGCTTGCCATTACAGACATAATTGCTGGCATTGCTGCACCTTTTAGCTTGCTAATAATTCCGTCGTCAATACCATTATCATCAGCACTTAATTTAGAAAGGAAACCTTCTTCAACCTCTTCAGCTAACTTATTATCTTCTGCAGTATTTTCATTTTGAGAAAGCAAAGAACTTGCTTGCGTTTCGTTTCCAGAAAATTTACTTTTCATTGTTTTAGCAGCAGTATTCAAAACAGAACTCGCTTGCTCTTCTGACACTCCAACTTTTTCCATGATACCTTTTACAGTTTCATTATTCATTAATTCTTTTAAATCAAACATGTTTTTCTTTTTTTCAAACTTACACTAAAATTATGCCAATTAAAAGAAGAAATACTGCTATTCGTCGAAATAATGTTAAAAACTCCAATCGTATTTATCAATTCTTGAAATACACGCTGTAAGTAAATCAATACTGGCTTGTATATCGTCTTTATCTGCCATCTCTATTACTTGATGTAAATGCCTTGTTGGAATACTTATAGCACCGGCAATAGACCCACCTTCTGTCATTCTTTGTATCCCCGAGGTATCTGTTCCTCCTGCGGTTAGAATTTCAGGTTGCCATTTAATCGCTTGATTATTCGCTGTATCCTTCATAAATTCTACCATACGGTAATCGCAGATCGTGCCGGCATCCATAATCTTAATTGCCGTACCTTTACCTAATTCTGTTATTTTTTCATGCGCAGCAGCACCTGGCAAATCAAATGCTATTGTGGTATCCAAACCAAATCCAAAATCTGGTTTTATACGCATACTCGCAACATTTGCTCCACGTATCCCAACTTCTTCTTGCACCGTAAAAACAGCATATAAATCGTAAGGAATCTCTTTGTTTTTAAGGTTGCGAAGTGTTTCAATCAGAATAAATACGGCTAATCTATTGTCTAACGATTTACAATTTACACAATTGCCCATTTCTACAAATCCTCTTTCTCGGGTAATCGGATCTCCAACTTTAACGAATTTCTCAACTTCTTCTTTTGACAAACCTGTGTCTATAAAGTAGTCTTTCAACTTAGCAACCTTATTTCTTTCCTCGGGCGACATTACATGAATTGGTTTTGAAGCCATCACACCCATCACATCTTTTTTTCCATGAATCCAAACGCGTTGCGCAGTTAATGTTTTGGGATCAAAACCACCCAATGTATGAAACCGAATAAATCCTTTATCGTCTATATGCGTAACAATAAAACCAATTTCATCCATATGCGCACCAACCATAACGCGCTTTTGCTCTTTTCCACGTTTTATGGCATAGACATTTCCCATGTTGTCTATTTCCACTTCATCGCACAACTCTTTTACTTCTTCTAAAACTAGGTTTCTTATCTTAGTTTCAAAACCTGGCGCTCCAGGTGCTTCACAAATATGCGCTAATAATTGAGTATCTATCATTCTATTGGTTTAAAATTAAATTATCTTCTTTTGGTTTTAAAAAAGTCTTTTACTATTTCACTGCATTCTTGTTCAAAAATACCCGATACAATTTCGGTTTTTGGATGATAAATATTCTCTGTTAAACGTCCAGCTCCACGCTTTTCGTCACGTGCACCGAAAACAATTTTGGAAATTTGACTCCAATTTAAAGCACCTGCACACATCGTGCAGGGTTCCATAGTAACGTATAAAGTGCAGTTGTTTAAATATTTACCCCCAAGCGCATTGGCAGTTGACGTAATTACCAACATTTCTGCGTGTGCCGTAACGTCATTTAATTGTTCGGTTAAATTATGAGCACGTGCAATAATTTGATTGTCTGAAACAACCACTGCTCCAACAGGAACCTCATCTTTTTCTAAAGCTTTATAAGCTTCTTGAAGTGCCTGTTTCATAAAATACTCATCGTTGAAGGGTGTAATCATTTTAAAAAATTTAATGTGGGTTTAAATCAGAAGTATCTTCAATCTGAAAACGGTGGATTTCTTTTTTTTCTACGCCTTTGTTTTTTTGTTGAATAACGTAAACTAAACAGCCTATAATTAGCGCATAAACAACAAACCTTAAAAGCATTTTATACCCTTTTTTATACTGTCTGTGTTTTTGAAAATCCGGTTTTTTCATTTATTTATAGTTTTTAATGTAACTTTAATCGTATTTAAAACGTTTATCAAAAAACAAATACTACACTATGAAAAATACTACTTGCGTTCAGTGTCAACGACAATTTGAAGGCAGAGCAAATAGAAAATATTGCTCACTAACCTGTAAAAATGAGTTTCACAACGAACGAAACAAAGAAAAGAATTCTTTACTAATAAAGCTAAACAAACAATTACATAAAAATTGGACGGTTTTGTCTACTATGTACGAGCTGTATAGATCTTCTCCTATCAAGCTAGAAATTTTAGAAGCTGCAGGTTTTACTGCAAAATTTCATACGCACACATTCAACGCTCCAGATGGTGGAAAATACACAATGGTTTATGATTTTGGCTTTAAACATCATTTTGACAATCATGTTCAGATTGTAAAACTAGAGAATATGGCTGTAGCTTAGTTTAAGTTGAAGGTATTTTTTACTTTTGATACCTATGAAGCTAGAAAAATATATTTTAGTAACTGGCGGTGCAGGTTACATTGGGTCTCATACGGTTGTTGAATTAATTAAAAGTAACTTCATTCCTATTATTCTTGACGATTTCAGAAATGCAAAAGATGCAGTAATTCAAAGGCTTGAGAAGATTACCGGAACGCAATTAATTGTTGAGCGTGCAAGTTGCCATAATGCTGAAGTAATGGACAGGCTTTCAAAAAAATATAACTTTTGGGGTGTTATTCATTTTGCAGCGGATAAAGCTGTAGGAGAATCTGTTGCTGAACCATTAAAATATTACCAGAACAACTTAGGTGGTTTAGTTTCTGTATTAGAGTGGATGAAAAGAAATACAGTGAAAAATCTGGTTTTTTCTAGTAGTTGTACTGTTTATGGTGATCCGGATAAGAAAGCCGTGAACGAATTAACTCCTACTCAAAACCCTACTTCGCCTTACGGTAAAACGAAATTAATGTGCGAAGAAATATTAAAAGATTTTTCAACTGCACATTCTGATTTTTCTATTGTAGCGCTTCGGTATTTTAATCCTATCGGTGCGCACCAAACTGGGTTGATTGGAGAAGAACCACAAGGTATTCCAAATAATCTTTTGCCTTATATTACACAAACGGCTGCTGGTTTACGTAAAAAACTCACCGTTTATGGAAACGATTATAATACAGTTGATGGAACCTGCGTACGTGATTATATTCATGTTACTGATCTTGCAAATGCACACGTAAAAGCGCTAGATTATATTCATAGAAATACGACTTGCACCTATGAAGTGTTTAATATAGGCACGGGTAAAGGAACTTCTGTTTTAGCCTTTATTCAAATGTTTGAAGACATCATAAACAAACCACTAAACTGGGAATATGGCGCAAGAAGATCTGGCGATGTACCTGAAATTTTTGCCGAGGTTGATAAAGCACAAAATTTACTTTCTTGGAAAGCAAGGTATTCTGTAAAAGATGCAATTGCTTCTTCTTGGAAGTGGGAATTATATAAAAAAGAATTATGAAGCTTTTATTTGTCTTACTGTTCGTTAGTACAACTTTTTTCTCTAGGTCTCAATACATTGAAGAAAGAGAAGACTTATCTTCAAAAAGAAGACCTGGCGTTATGTGGTTTTACAGTGGATTTCGTCCATATGAAAAAGAAAAACTTCGTAAATATGACAGATTAATTATTGATGTTGTTTACAACGATTGGCAAGGCGATAGAGAATTATTTGAAAGTCCATGGTATTCTATAGGATTAAATACTAGCTTAATGTTTGATATTCCTTTTACAAAAGCAAACACAATAGGTTTGGGTTGGGGCTTTGGTTTTAGTCATTACAATAATCACACGAAAACTAATTTTAACCGAAACTTTGAGGAGAACACCACTACCTTATCAAACTTAGATAATACTTTAGACATCAAAAGAAGTAAATACGCTGCAAACTATTTGGAGATTCCGCTAGAGTTAAGATTTAGAACAAAAGGTATAAAGCATTTTAAGTTATTAATTGGAGGTAAAATTGGATACCAACTCAATGCCTACACAAAAACAGTTGAAGAAATTAATGATAGAGATTATAAATTTAAAAGTTTTAACTTCCCTGATAATAATAGGCTGCGTTATGGAGCTACCGTTCGTGTAGGTTACAGAAACTTCTCTTTATACGGTGCGTATTTTTTCTCTTCCCTATTTAACGATGAACAAAGTGTACTTCTAACACCTGTAAATATAGGAGTGAGCATTGCCCTTTTTTAGTTTGGCACAATTATAGATCAATAGAATTAGTTGACGCGTAGTGAGCAACAACGAAAAAAATAAAAGTACGGAAGATTATTTCCGTACTTTTTTATTTGTTACTTATTATGCTTTCTTCAATCGTATTCCATAAAGAAATACGCATTTCTAATGATTTTATGGCAATTTCGTTGACTTCAGACCATTTTTTGGAGTCATCACCACAAAGTTCTTCTATCATTTTCAGCGCAATTGGTCCATGTTCATCGCCATCTAACTCGATATGTCTATTCAAATAATACGTTAATTTGTTATAGCGTTTCTTCTCGCTATTTCGTTCTGCTTCTTCTACAATAGATAAAAACATATCCGGAATTACATCTTCTCTACCAAAGGTAAAAGCTGCAGCTATTTTATGTGCTTCTCCTGTTTCTATTACTTCAAAGGTGTAGTTAACAAAATCAACAACACCAGTTGGTAGCGCTAACTTCTTTAATGCGTCTTTGATAGAAATACCTTGTCTTAAAAACGTAATAAAACCATTAATTTTTTCTGTATTTGCGCCAATTTGTTCCATGGCGTCTATATACATTTCGAAATGACTTTTCGGTTCGTTTATTTCATTTACATCACTTTCTTCTCCGTGCACAATTTCATTAATAAAACGCGCCGTTTGACCATTTCCCTTAGGCAACCAAGGCGTGGTTACACAAGTTAAATTTTGTTGGAGTCCTTTCAAAAGCGACATAAAATCCCAAACGGCATAGACATGAAGTTCCATGAACGTTTGTATATCAGAAACACTAGAAAGTTTTGTATATAAACTGTGGTGTTTCAGTTTACTTCTTAATGGATTTAGGTTATTCTCAATATTCGTATGCATACGTTATTGTTCAATTATTTTATTTTCTATTAAATATTTTGCGATTTGAACGGCATTGGTTGCAGCTCCTTTTCTTAGGTTATCTGCAACAATCCAAAGATTTATTGTGTTTTTTTGCGATTCATCTCTACGAACTCTTCCTACAAACACATCATCTTTACCAGCAGCATACAAAGGCATTGGATATGTGTTTGTTTGCGGAGAATCTTGCAAGGTTACACCAGCTGTCTGATGCAAAAGTTTGCGCACTTCACTTAATTCGTATGCGTTTTCAAACTCAATGTTTACAGCTTCTGAATGTCCACCCTGCACCGGAACACGCACTGCTGTTGCACTAACGTTTATACGCGCATCGAGAATTTTCTTCGTTTCATTCGTAAGTTTCATCTCCTCCTTCGTGTAGCCGTTTTCTAAGAATTCATCACAGTGCGGTAAGCAATTTTGATCTATTGGATAAGGGTAAGCCATTTCTCCAATTTTCCCATCGCGCTCTAGGTGCATTTGGTCAATTGCTTTTTTCCCAGTTCCAGAAATAGATTGGTACGTAGAAACAACCGCTCTTTTAATTGTATAGTTTGCATGCAAAGGTGCTAAAACCATAACTAACTGAATCGTGCTACAATTAGGGTTTGCAATAATTTTATCTGACTTCTGTAAAATATTTCCGTTAATCTCAGGAACAACAAGTGGTATTGTAGGATCCATTCTCCAAGCAGAACTATTGTCAATTACTGTTGTTCCTGCCGCAGCAAATTTAGGAGCCCAAGTTAAACTCATCTCTCCTCCTGCAGAAAACAAAGCTATGTCTGGTTGCAATTCTAAAGCTTCCGATAAACTTAGAACAGTATGCGCATCTCCGCCAAAATTAATTGTTTTACCAACAGATCTTTCTGAAGCAACTGGAATTAAACGTGTTATTGGAAAACTCTGTTCAGCTAATACTTTAAGCATAACTTCTCCAACCATACCGGTTACACCAACTACTGCAACTTTCATATTCTCTTAACTTTGAATTCAGACAAAAATACTACATTTAAAGTCTATATGTCGACTATGCATTATCTCATTTTATTCATTCTGTTATTTTTTTCAAAAACGAATCTATTTGCACAGATTTTTGATGACTTTTCTGACGGAGATTTTACTACTTCTCCAATATGGATTGGAACCGATCCTCTTTTTCAAATTAACTCAAACAACGAACTTCAATTAAACGATACACAATCAGGAAATGCTTACTTAACTACTGCAAGTGGATTAAGTACGTTTGATAATAAAGAATGGCATTTTAGAATCAAACAAAGTTTTAGTCCTTCTGGCTCAAACAATGGAAAAGTCTATCTAAGCACATCAAATACAGACTTAAGCACTAATCCGGATGGACTATTTTTGCTTTTTGGAGAAAGTGGTTCTGCCGATGCAATACGATTAATTGAACGCACTGCAGGCGTAAATACAGAAATTCTAGCAGGTTCTGCAGGAGCTATCTCAAACAGTTTCGACATTCGCGTAAAAATAATTTATGATAATTTAGGTAATTGGACATTATCCGTGGATCCAAATGCTGGAGAAAATTATTTAATTGAAGCAAGTACAAATTATCCTCTATCTGTTGTTCTACCTTATTTCGGAATCAATTGCAATTACACTTCTTCTAACAGCACTAAATTCTATTTCGATGATTTTTACGTTGGTGATATTATAGTAGATCTTGATCCTCCAATTGCACAAAATATTACCGTTATTAGTGCGAACGAACTAGACATTATATTTAACGAAGCGCTTTCTCAAAACTCAGCACAAAACGTGCTTAATTACTCATTAGATAATACTGCTAACCCAGTATCAGCAGTGCAAGATCCTTCAAATTTAGGGCACGTACGGCTCACGTTTTCTTCCACTTTCAATAGTGGTAGTTCTTACAGTCTTTCTTCTGAAAATGTAGAAGATTTAAATAATAATCCGAGTAGTTTAAATACACTTTCGTTTGTTTATTTGGTTGCAGAAACACCGCTTTTTGGAGATGTTGTGATTAATGAATTTCTATGTGATCCCACTCCTTCGCAAGGCTTACCAGAAGTAGAATTTGTTGAGATTTTCAACAGAAGTGCCAAATATTTTAATCTCGAAAACTGGCAACTTGGAGATGCTTCTAGTTTTGGAACCATTCAAAATGCATGGCTAAACCCTGGCGAATATCTTCTTTTAGTTCCTACTACAGCTCTAGCAAATTATCCTTCTGCGGTTGGAGTGAGCTCGTTTCCAAGTTTAAATAATAGTGGAGACGATATTATTTTACAATCGGCAAATGCTTTAGAAATTGATAAAATTTCATATTCAGATACATGGTACAATGATGACTTAAAATCAAACGGTGGTTATTCTATAGAAAGAATTAATCCTACGTTACTGTGTAGTGGAATTTCTGATTGGAGTGCTTCAAATGCTGGTAATGGAGGTACTCCAGGCACCGAAAACAGTCTGTTTGATACAAGTCCTGATCTAACTGCACCCATTTTAATAAGTAAATACGCCCTCGCTCCAAATTTTGTTGAACTCAATTTTAACGAAGGATTAGACTCTTCCTCTATCGCAGATGCACTTTTTACATTTTCTCCTGCACGAAGTGTAAATCAAATTTATAGTTCTGGGAAATACCCGAATAACTTTACCTTAGAATTAAATGAGAACTTTATTCCTGGCACTTTTTATAGCGTTTGGATTGATGGAATTAGCGATTGCAGTGGAAATAGTATCGATTTAACCTTCCAGTTAATATTACCGGAAGAAGGACAAGGGAACGAATTAATTATTAATGAAATTCTCTACAATCCAATTACAGGAGGCTCAGATTATATAGAGCTCTATAACCAATCTGATCAATATATTGATATTAAAGATTGGAGTATTGGCATTTTTAAAGACGATACAATTTCTAACATTGAAACAGTACCAACAAATTATCTGCTTGCTCCTAAAGACTTTGTTGTACTCACTGAAGATTCATCTGCACAACTCAATCAATACCCATTTGCAGTAAATGGAAAGTTTGTAGAAATGGATTTACCTTCCTTCAATAATGATTCAAATACAGTCTACGTGCTGCTAAACAACATAATATCTGATCAATTAAGTTATACTGACCAATGGCAGTTTCAATTGTTAGACGATTCTGATGGCAAAGCATTAGAACGATTCTCTTACACAGAAGAAACCAATGATTCTGACAATTGGCATACTGCATCTGAAGCCGTAAGTTTTGGAACACCAGGAAGAGAAAATAGTCAAGTTATCTCAATTAATTATTTAGGAGATTTTTATGTTTCTTCTACAACAATTTCTCCAGATAACGACGGTTTTGAAGATGTCGTAATCATAACCTATGAAATGAACAAACCAGATCTGATTGGGAGTGTAAAAATATATAACGACAGAGGTGTAGAGGTAAAAGTGCTTTCCGAAAACTACCTTCTTGGTAATAAAGGAACGTTCTCCTGGGACGGTTTAAACGAGGAAAATAATAAAGTGAGTATTGGTCCTTACATTATTTTATTTGAAGCAACGGATTTATCTACTGGAGAAGTATTGATTAAAAAGCAAGTAGTAACTTTGGCAGGGAAATTATAAATACCGTTATGAAAAAACATCTATTTGGCGCGTTACTATTTATCTCGCTTCCGTTTTTTGGTTCATCTCAACAATATACAACGTCAGTAGGACTCAAAGGTGGTCTTTTTGGTTGGGGAGCATTAAATGGAAAACATTTCATATCTCGTTCAAATGCCTTAGAAGCAACTATTGGTGGAGGAAGAAATTTCACTTGGCTTGAATTGCTGTATGAATGGCAAAACCCAACCGATTTAATAGACGGTTTAGATTGGTATTTTGGAGCCGGTGGAGCGTTTGGTACTTGGAGTAAAAATTATAACTCAGATGATTTTAATTCTGGTTTTCATTTAGGAGCAAGAGCCGTTATAGGATTAGATTATACTTTTTCTAATGTACCAATAAACCTAGGATTAGATACGGGTCCTTATTTAAGTTTAATTAACGGACCAGGATTTGGTTGGCATGGAGGATTTGCGTTAAGATATATTTTAAAGCGATAGGTACATCAAGACATTAAAAAGGCCGACTCATTTTATTGGTCGACCTTCTAATACACTTAAATTTATTTATTCTACGTAGCTCAATTTTAACATATTTGATTTTCCCTTTTGTTCTATAGGAATTGAAGCTATATTGATAACAAGTTCACCCTCGTTAAGTAAACCTTGTTTTTTTAATAAGTATTTAATGTCCGCTATTGTATGATCTGTGCTTACCATTTTGTCGTAATAAAATGCACGAACACCCCAAACTAAATTTAATTGAGTAAGAATTTGTTTGTTCCCCGTGAATACAAAAATAGTTGCTTTTGGTCTTTGCGAAGCAATTTTATACGCCGTATACCCTGAGAAAGACATCGTAACAATTCCGTCTGCTTCAACACGCGAAGCCAATCTACATGCATTAAAACAGATGCTATCAGAAATAAAGCGTTCTTGATTTTTCTCTGGTATTTCTTCTTTATGATAAATCTCTCCAAGCGATTCAATTTCTGTAACAATATTCGTCATTGTTTTTATTACTTCTACAGGAAATTTTCCTACTGAAGTTTCTCCAGAAAGCATAACGGCATCAGCACCATCTAGCACCGCATTTGCAACATCGTTTACTTCTGCCCTTGTTGGAGTAACACTTGTAATCATAGACTCCATCATCTGTGTAGCTACAATTACTGGTTTCGCATGCTGGTATCCTTTTTTAATTAGCATTTTTTGAATTAGAGGAACATTTTGATAAGGAACTTCAACTCCTAAATCTCCCCTAGCAACCATTAATGCATCGCTTTCTTTTACAATTTGATCAATATCATCTACAGCTTCTGGTTTTTCAATTTTAGCAATAACCTTTGCCTTTTTATGTTGATTCGAAATAATATGTTTTAATTCGATAATATCGCGGGCAGATCGAACGAATGATAAACCTATCCAATCTACATTGTGTTCTAAAGCAAAAGCTAAATCTTCTCTATCTTTTTCGGTTAAAGAAGGTAACGAAATTTTGGTTTGTGGTAGGTTTACGCCTTTTTTAGACGATAATATTCCTCCGTGTATCACTTTTGCCTTGATAATATTTCCATCAGAAGAAACTACTTCAATTTGGAGTTTACCATCGTCCAACAAAATGCGCTCTCCGGCTTTAACATCTCTTGCTAATTGTTCGTAATTAATCGCAATTTGTTTTGCAGTACCAAGATGTTCTTTTTCTGTACAAATTTCAATATCTGCACCGTTTACAAGCTCAATTGCATTGTTTTCAACTTCTCTTACTCTTATTTTAGGTCCTTGTAAATCTGCCAGAATAGCAACATTTAAACCTGTTTCCTCATTTAATTCTCTTATTGTTTTAATGGTACTTAAATGCACCTCATGCGAACCATGTGAGAAATTTAATCTGGCTACATTTAAACCAGAAAGAAACATTTCTTTAAGCACCGCTTTATCCGAACAAGCCGGACCAATGGTAGCTACAATTTTCGTTTTTTTCATATTAAAAAATCAATTTATCAGCAGATTTCAAATTAACTGCGTCTATTTCAAGTGCAGTAATTATTCCGCTATTCTGTTTTAATTGAGCTACTAAAGCTGAAATTGCAACAATATTATTCTCTCTTAAAACTAAAAAATAATCTATTTGTGGTTCTTCGGGAATGAGGTACTTTCCTCCGCCTTTATTTTTTATAAAATAGTATTCGATATGATTTACTTCGTCAAACCATTCATAAAAAGAGTGTTCCGAAACTACACCACCTTTTTTATTACTAACACAAAAGGGCTCATTTGCCTTTGTGAGTCGTAAACGCAACTGATCATTTAACGCCCAACACAATCTATAATCTGGGTGGTGACTACAAATACCAACTAAATCAAAATCTACATCAGCTTCTAACTTTAAAACGTGTTTGGCCATGAACAAAAAGCATTTCTAAAGTAAAGGTATAGAAATAAATGTCTGGTTGTATCAATAAGCAATTAAAGTTCGCCCATTAATATAAGCGTTTCTTTTGCTGCGGCTTGTTCTGCTATTTTTTTTGAAGCTCCTACACCCATTCCGTATGACTGTCCGTTTATTTCAGCTTCTACTTTATAGATCCATTGCTCTCCATTATTTTCTTCTGAAATAACTTTAAACTCTAAGTTTAACTTATTTTTTTGCATCCAAATAAACAACTTACTTTTAAAATCTATTTCTTCTTCTAACAAGGTATCCACGTTCACATATTTTCTAAATACATGATGATTTACTGTTTTATGAACCGCTTGATAACCTCCATCTAAATAGATTGCACCCATTAATGCCTCAAACGCATTTCCTTCGAGCGTTGCTATTTTTATTGATCTTCCTTTTTGATAAAGAATATGTTTTCGTAATTGAATTTTATCTGCAATTGAAGAAAGCGATTTTCTACTTACAATTTTAGACTTCAATTTGGTTAAATACCCTTCGTCTTCTTCCGGAAATTTATCGTACAAATAATTTGCAATTACCGCATCAAAAATAGCGTCTCCCAAAAACTCTAGACGTTCGTTAGAATTTAACTTTTCAGACTTGTTTGAAATAGATTTATGCGTAAGCGCCTCATAGAAATAAGACAACTCTTTTGGTCTATACCCAAAAGTTTTTATTATAAATCGTATCAGCTGTATGTCTTTTTTACTTCGTTTTACCGAACTAAATATTGAGAACCAGCGAAACAAATTTAAGCTTTAAATTTTTTGAAGATTGCAGAAGTGTTGTGTCCGCCAAAACCAAAAGTATTAGAAAGCGCAACATTTACTGTTCTTTTCTGAGCTGTATTGAAGGTGAAATTTAATTTATTATCAATTTCAGGATCTTCATTTACATGGTTTATCGTTGGAGGAACGATATCGTTTTGAACAGCCAAAATACAAGCAATAGCTTCAATTGCACCTGCAGCACCAAGTAAGTGTCCAGTCATTGACTTAGTAGAGCTTATATTTAAGTTGTATGCATGATCACCAAAAACAGATTTAATTGCTTTGGTTTCTGCAATATCTCCTAAAGGTGTAGAAGTACCATGAACGTTTACATAATCTACCTCAGTAGCATCCATTTCAGCATCTTCTAGTGCAGAGATCATAACGTTTCTTGCCCCAATACCTTCTGGATGCGGAGCAGTCATGTGATAAGCATCTCCAGACATACCTCCACCTGCTAATTCTGCATAGATTTTAGCACCTCTTTTAACAGCGTGTTCGTACTCTTCAAGGATAAGTGCTCCAGCACCTTCACCAAGTACGAAACCATCTCTTTCTGCATCAAACGGACGAGATGCTGTTTGAGGAGAGTCATTACGTGTACTTAACGCTTTTAAACCGTTAAAACCACCCATACCCATTTCGTTAACAGCTGCTTCTGAGCCTCCAGTAACAATTGCGTCTGCTTTTCCTAAACGAATAAGATTAAAAGCATCGATAATTGCATTTGTTGAAGAAGCACATGCGCTAACTGTAACATAATTTGGACCTCTTAATCCGTATTTGATAGAAATATGCCCAGAAGCGATATCTGCAATCATTTTCGGGATAAAAAATGGATTGAATCGAGGTGTACCATCTCCGGCGAAGAAATTTTGAGCTTCATCTTGGAATGTTTTCAACCCACCAATACCAGAACCCCAAATAACTCCCACTCTGTCTTTGTTTAGCGTTTCTAAAACATCTAAACCAGAATCTACCATGGCTTCTGTAGCAGAAACCATGGCATATTGTGAAAATTGATCTAATTTTCTGGCTTCTTTACGGTCAATATGATCCGTAACATTAAAGTTTTTTACCTCACAGGCAAATTGTGTTTTAAACTTAGAAGCATCAAATTGTTGTATGATTGCAGCACCACTTTTTCCTTCAAGTAATCCGTTCCAAAATTCTTCAACTGAATTACCGATAGGTGTCAAAGCACCTAATCCTGTTACAACAACTCTTTTTAACTCCATAAAATTTAAATTAAATTCTACCTACTTTATTGGCTCAATTACTTTGCGTTCTCTTCGATGTAAGAAACAGCGTTCCCTACAGTTTGGATGTTCTCCGCCTGATCGTCTGGAATTGCAATATTGAATTCTTTTTCAAATTCCATAATTAATTCTACTGTATCTAGAGAATCTGCTCCTAGATCGTTTGTAAAAGAAGCTTCTGCATTTACTTCACTTTCTTCTACTCCTAATTTATCAACTATAATTGATACTACTCTTGAATGGATATCAGACATGTCTTTAATCTTTTAAAGGGTTAATTCGAGAGCAAAGAAAAAATTAAACTTTAATATATCAAAATTTTTAGCAATAATAATGGATAACTTGGTCTTTATTTTTTCTTTTAATATCGGGTATTTTTGCCGTTTTACTCGGATAACCAACTGGAATTAACAAAAATGGACGTTCATTTTCTGGTCTATTTAACGCCTTAATTAAAAAGTTCATCGGGCTTGGAGTATGTGTTAATGATACTAAACCAGCGTTATGTATTGCGCTTAAGAGCATTCCGCAAGCAATACCTACAGACTCAGAAACGTAATAATTATTTTTCTTTTCACCATTCACGAGCTCATATGGTTTTTTCATAACCACTATAATCCAAGGAGCAATCTCAATAAATTCTTTTTTCCAATCCGTGCCAAGAGGAGCCAAATCTTTTAACCAGTTCTCAGACATTCTACTTTTATAAGAAGTATACTCTTCTTTTTCTGCAAGCTCTCTAATTTCTGCTTTTAATTCTTGATTTGAAATTAAACAAAAAGTCCAAGGCTGTTTGTGCGCTCCTGATGGAGCTGTGCTGGCAGACATAATTATATGCTCTAACACCTCGCGTGGTATTGGTGTGTCAGAAAAATCGCGCACAGACCTTCTCTTGTCTAACCATTGGTAATACGTTTTAGATTTCTCAAGCATTTCTTCTGCTGTATAGCTTTCTCCTTGATAGTCAATGAACGAATGTTCGTCAGTTTTCATGTTAATTTCGTTGGTATGTGCCTTAAATATACACAACATTCATAACTTTGCAGAATTATGAGTGTAAAGAAAATCGTAATTTTTGCGTCTGGCGGAGGTTCAAATGCAGAGAAAATAATGGAGCATTTCGCCTTGAGTTCTGAGGTACAAGTAGCAAAGATTATTTGCAATAATCCGTCTGCTGGTGTAATTTCAAAAGCAAAATTGTTCGATGTTCCGGTTGCACTTATTTCAAACGAAGATGCTAAAAATGGAAACGTATTAACTACCCTGTGTTCAGATGCAGATTTAATTGTTTTAGCTGGATATCTACGTAAAATTCCATCCGATTTTATTGCAGGTTTAGAAGAAAGAATTGTTAATCTTCATCCAAGTTTACTTCCTAAATATGGAGGTAAAGGAATGTTTGGAGCACATGTACACGAGGCTGTTTTAGCAAATAATGAAAAAGAAACAGGTATCACAATACATTATGTAAACGAAAATTTTGACGAAGGAAGAATAATTGCTCAGTTTAGAACAAAACTGACTAACGACGATACACTCTCAAGCGTTCAAAAGAAGATACAGTTTCTAGAACACAGCTACTTTCCTGTTGTAATAGATACCGTTTTAAAATCAAAATAATATGTTAGAATTTTTTAGTGCTTTTTCGTGGACAGAGTTTTTTGAAGCTTTTATGGTACTATTTGCTGTGATTGATATTGTGGGTTCTATTCCTATTATCATTAAAGTAAAAGCTTCTACTGGAGATATACACCCATGGTGGATTTCTATTGTTTCTCTTGGTTTGATGATAGCCTTTTTGGTTTTGGGTAAAAGTATACTTGGACTATTTCATGTAGAAGTAGAAGAATTTGCTGTAGCCGGTGCTTTAATATTATTTGCAATGGCACTAGAAATGGTAATGGGCATTGAATTGTTTAAAGATGATGGAGGAGGAAAAACTGCGAGTATCGTTCCATTAGCCTTTCCTATTATTGCAGGTGCCGGATCTATGACTACAATCATTTCTCTGCGCGCAGAATACGAAATGATTAACATAATGTTAGCTATCCTAGTAAATATTGTGGTGGTTTTCTTTGTTTTGAAATTGACTAAAAGAATAGAGCGTTTCTTGGGTCCGGGTGGAATTGCTATTCTTAAAAAGGTATTTGGAATTATCCTACTCGCAATAGCCATTAAATTATTTGCAAGCAACGTACCGGCCTTATTTGATGGTGTAAAAAGCGATAAAAAGGTTGAACAAACCCACTAACAAAAAATTTTGTTAGGTGCTTCTTTCAACATGAACAACTAACTAGTTTATCCGATTTTTGTTTGCTTCTTTTTAGCAGTAGAATCAAGACCTAATTCTTTTTGGATAGTCGTTTTAATTCCTTCTACGTCAAAACCGCAATCTGCATAAAGTTCTTGTTGTGTTCCATGATGAACGTATGTATCTGGAATTCCAAGTCTTGTTAAATCCGCCTTGTATTTATTGTCTGCCATAAATTCTAAAACAGCAGAACCAATACCTCCCATTATTGCACCATCTTCTAAGGTGATTACCTTATCAAATTTAGAAAAAACTTCGTGTAAAAGAGTTTCGTCTAGGGGTTTTGCAAAACGCATATCGTAATGCGCTACAGAAACACCTTGCTCTTTTAAATCTTTTACAGCTTGTTGCGCAAAATTTCCTGGGTGACCTAAACTTAAGATTGCAATATCTTCTCCTGCATTAATCTTTCTACCTGTTCCAACTTTTATAGCTTTCATAGGTGTTTTCCATTCCGTCATCACACCTTTACCTCTAGGGTAACGAATACTAAAAGGCCCCATATTATCTTGTTGGGCAGTATACATCAAATCCCTTAATTCAGCTTCGTTCATAGGTGCTGAAACAATCATATTAGGAACACATCGCATGTAGGCAATGTCTAAAGCTCCGTGATGTGTTGCACCATCTGCTCCGGCAAAACCGGCTCTATCCAAACAAAAAACAACATTTAAGTTTTGTAAAGCAACGTCGTGTATCACTTGATCGTATGCCCGTTGCATAAACGAAGAGTAAATATTACAGAACGGAATCTTACCTTGTGTAGCCAATCCTGCAGAAAAAGTTACAGCATGTTGTTCTGCAATTCCCACATCGAAAGAACGATCTGGCATGGCTTTCATCATTATGTTTAGCGAAGAACCTGAAGGCATTGCTGGGGTTATACCCATAATTTTTTCATTCTTTTCTGCTAACTCTACAATGGTATGACCAAATACTTCTTGATACTTTGGCGGTTGAGGCGATTTTGGTACAAGTTTAACGATCTCACCTGTTTCTTTATTGAAAACTCCTGGCGCATGCCATTGAGTTGGATTTCCTTCTTCGGCAGGTTTATATCCTTTTCCTTTTTTTGTAATACAGTGCAGTAATTTTGGACCAGGAATATCTTTTAAATCTTCCATTATTTTTGCCAAACCTACTACGTCATGACCGTCTACCGGACCAAAATATCTAAAGTTTAAAGACTCAAACAAGTTACTCTGTTTCAATAAACTACCTTTTAAAGCAGTAGAAACCTTACTTGCAACCGATTGTGCATCTGGACCAAACTTGGAGAGTTTTCCTAATAATTTCCAAACCTCATCTTTTACTTTATTATATGTGTGCGAAGTTGTGATATCTGTTAAATAATCTTTTAATGCTCCTACATTAGGATCAATCGCCATGCAATTGTCATTTAAAACAACCAAAAGATTAGCGTCTTTTTCAAAACCTGCGTGGTTCATTCCTTCGAATGCCATTCCGGCAGTCATGGATCCATCTCCAATAACAGCAATGTGTTGTCTTTCTTTCTCTCCTTTCGCATTGTTTGCAACGGCCATACCTAAAGCAGCAGAAATTGATGTAGAAGAGTGTCCAACTCCAAAAGTATCGTACTCGCTCTCGCTTCTTTTAGGGAAACCAGAGATACCTCCTTTAGTTCTATTGGTATGAAATTGTTTTCTTCTACCTGTAAGAATTTTATGGCCATACGCTTGATGTCCAACATCCCAAACCAACTGATCGTATGGCGTATTAAATACATAATGTAAGGCAACTGTCATTTCAACAACACCTAAGCTAGCGCCAAAATGTGAATTTCCTATCTCAGATATAACATCAATAATATATTGACGCACCTCGTCAGAAACCTGTGGAAGATCTTCTATGTCTAACTTTCTTAAGTCTGACGGAACATCTATATCATTTAAAAGTGGACCTGCCTTATATTCTCTCATAGCCAAAATGGTTGCGTAAACAAAAATACACTAAGTGTTTCTGTAGAACAAACATCAGAAGTATTTATTTTGTTTAGTATTTACTTATTTTTATTCGGTAAGGGTTAGCTATTAACCGAAATAAGGTGTTTTTTAAGGTTTACTTTTTCTAAACGTCAGCCTTCGATACATTCCGTTCTCGGCTACCGCTCCTTGTTTACTAACAAGCAGGGAACTCCGATTTCTACATTATCAAGAAATAAAGCCAAACAGACCTCGATCAGTAGCCGAGAGGGTAGTTTGGTTTTAACTTTAAAACTTTATCTTTGCACGCTAAGAAAATATTGAGTGTCATGAGTGAAATAGAAAAAGGATACAAAACATACGAAGGATTAAATCTGCCTAACGTTGCAACGCGCGTTTTAGAGAAATGGGAAAAGCAAAATATCTTTGAAAAATCTATTTCTACTAGAGACGAAAATAAGCCATTTGTTTTCTTTGAAGGTCCGCCATCTGCAAATGGATTACCTGGTATACACCACGCTATGGCACGCTCTATTAAAGATATTTTCTGTAGATACAAAACACTTAAAGGTTTTCAAGTAAAACGTAAAGCCGGTTGGGATACACACGGTTTACCAGTAGAACTAGGTGTAGAAAAAGAATTAGGAATCACAAAAGAAGATATTGGTACTAAAATTTCTGTAGAGGAATACAACAAAAAATGTAGAGAAACAGTAATGCGCTACACCGATGTTTGGAATGATCTTACAAAAAAAATGGGATACTGGGTAGATATGGAAAATCCGTATATTACTTACCAATCTAAATATATGGAATCTGTTTGGCATTTGTTAGCCAATCTCTACAACAAAGATTTAATTTACAAAGGTTATACAATTCAACCATATTCACCAGCAGCAGGAACAGGATTATCTTCTCACGAGTTAAATCAACCGGGCTGTTATAGAGATGTTACAGACACTACAGTTGTAGCCCAATTTCGAGCCTTAGAAAGTACATTACCGAAATTTTTACAGAAAGAGGGTGAGATACATTTTATGGCCTGGACAACTACTCCATGGACTTTACCCTCTAACACGGCTTTAACCGTTGGACCGAATATTGATTACGTTTTAGTTCAAACGTTTAATCAATACACATTTAAACCAATTAAAGTAGTCTTAGCCAAAAGCTTAGTAAAAAAACAATTTTCCGGGAAATACTTTGAAAGCAGTGACATAATTGATTTTTTTAACGTACCCAAAAAAATAACTAAGGATTCTCACATTTTTGAATCTTTAAAAACTATTTATGACGAGCAACAGATAGAAGATACTTTAGATTGGATGAATGTAATCCAAAACCTAAAAAAAATTCCATTTAGTATTGTAAAAGAATTTAAAGGTAGTGATATTGTTGGATCAAAATACGAACAACTTCTTCCTTACGCGCAACCCATGGAAACACCAGAAAAAGCGTTTCAAGTTATTCCTGGAAATTTTGTTACTACCGAAGACGGAACAGGAATTGTGCACACCGCACCTACTTTTGGTGCAGACGATGCGTTGGTGGCAAAAGATGCAGGAGTACCCGGTTTATTGATTAAAGATGAACATGGAAATCCAGCTCCACTAGTTACTTTACAAGGTAAATTTAGACCAGAAATGGGAGAATTTGCAGGAATGTATGTGAAAAACGAATATTATGCAGAAGGAGAAGCTCCTGAAAAATCTGCAGATGTACAACTCGCAATAAAATTAAAAACAGAAAATAAAGCGTTCAAGGTAGAAAAGTATGTGCACAGTTATCCGCATTGTTGGAGAACAGATAAACCTGTTTTATACTATCCGTTAGATTCTTGGTTTGTAAAAGCTACAGCTGCCAAAGACAGAATGATGGAGTTGAACGAAACGATTAACTGGAAACCGGAGTCTACAGGATCTGGTCGTTTCGGAAAATGGTTAGAAAATTTGAACGACTGGAATCTATCTCGCTCTCGTTATTGGGGAATTCCTATTCCGATTTGGAGTACAGAAGAAGGCGATGAAAGAATTTGCATTGGTTCTGTAGAAGAATTGAAAAAAGAGTGCGAAAAATCTGTTGCAGCTGGTATTATGACTTCAAATCCGTTAGCCGGTTTTGAGGTTGGAAATATGTCTGAGGAAAACTACAATCAAATAGATTTACATAAAAATTACGTAGACGAAATAACTTTAGTTTCTGCATCTGGTAAAGCAATGAAAAGAGAAGCTGACTTAATTGACGTTTGGTTTGATTCTGGATCTATGCCTTACGCACAATGGCATTATCCGTTCGAAAATAAAGAAAAGGTAGAAGCAGAAACAGGATATCCGGCAGATTTTATTGCAGAAGGAGTTGACCAAACAAGAGGTTGGTTTTATACGCTACACGCTATTTCTACCATGGTGTTTGATAAGGTTGCGTATAAAAATGTGATTTCTAACGGACTCGTTTTAGACAAGAACGGTCAAAAAATGAGTAAACGTTTAGGCAATGCCGTAGATCCGTTTACTACGCTAGAAAAATATGGACCAGATGCTACGCGTTGGTATATGATTACAAACGCACAGCCTTGGGATAACTTAAAATTTGATCTAGAAGGAATTGCAGAGGTTCAGCGTAAATTCTTTGGAACTTTATACAACACCTACTCTTTCTTTGGTTTGTATGCCAACATAGATAACTTCTCTTATGCAGAAGCAGACGTTAATTTAGCAGATAGACCAGAAATTGACCGTTGGATTATTTCAAAACTAAACTCACTAATTAAAAACGTAGAAGCATCTTTTGAAGCATATGAACCCACTAAAGCTGGACGTTTAATTCAAGAATTTGTAAACGATCAAATGAGTAACTGGTATGTGCGTTTATGCAGAAGACGTTTTTGGAAAGGAGATTACTCGCAAGATAAAATTTCTGCGTATCAAACGTTGTATAAATGTTTAGAAACGGTTGCTATTTTAAGTGCTCCAATTGCTCCGTTTTTTAGTGATGAGCTTTTCTCTGATTTAAATAAAGTTTCTGGCAAACACGCTGTAGAGTCTGTTCATTTAGCAGATTTCCCAACTGTAAACGAAGCAGAAATAGATTTGGATTTAGAAGCACAAATGGAAATTGCACAGAAAGTTTCTTCTTTAGCGTTGAGTTTAAGAGCAAAAGAAAAAATAAAAGTGCGTCAGCCATTACAACGTATCATGGTTCCTGTTTTGAGCAAAGAATTTAAGGCAAACTTAAAGCATGTACAAGAACTAATTATCTCTGAAATTAATGTTAAAGAGATAGAATTGTTAGAAGACACAACCGGAGTTTTGGTAAAGAAAATTAAACCAAACTTTAAAACTATCGGACCTAAATATGGTAAGCAAATGAAGGCAATTGCAGGAATGGTAAACCAATGGGGAGAAACCGAAATTGCACACGTAGAAGCCAATAGCGGTTGGACAGGCGAAGTAGCTGGAGAGGAAATAACCTTAGAAATAACAGATTTTGATATTGTAACAGATGATATTCCAGGTTGGTTGGTAACGTCTGAGGGCGGTTTAACCGTTGCGATGGACATTACTTTAACAGATGAATTGAAACAAGAAGGAATTGCAAGAGAATTGGTAAATAGAATTCAAAACTTTAGAAAAGAGTCTGGCTTTGAAGTTACAGATAAGATAAAGTTAACTATAGAAACATCAGAAAACATTGCAAAAGCCATACAATCCAACTCACAATATATTTGCGATGAAGTTTTGGCATCAGAAATTAACTTAGGTGCAGCAGGCGCTAAAGCTTTAGAAGCTGATATAGAAGCTGAAGCAGATACTAAAATGAGCTTGATTAAGGCATAAAGAGAACATACTTTTATTATCAAATGGGTTTGAGTATAATGTTCAAGCCCATTTTTTATTTATATCATTTACACTTAACAAGAAAACTAAGGCAAAAAACAAAATTATGCCTTTAATTCAAAAAAATAGTAAGAAATATAGATTCCGAAACCTATAATATAACTACTTTTGTCAAAACTTAAAATTATGATTAAAAACTTACTTCTACTTACAGCGTTAATTTCGAGCGCTTTTGCATTTTCTCAAAAAGATATTGCAGTTATAATGAATACTCCAGCAGACGGATCAACAGTTCAGAGTAACGCAGATGTATCTTTATCATTTACAATTGAAAACTCAGGAACCACAGATCTAATTGCTACAGATTCTGTTTTCTACACGTTAGGAATAAATAACGCAGGAAATCTTATAGACCTTTTTGGTGGTCTACTTTTAGCAGACAGAACAGATGCAGTTGTTACTCCAGGTTCTGCTTGGGATGTGGACTTTGTTGTGCCTCAAGTTATTTTTGATGGTTTACAATTCCAAGGAGGTAATCTAGAAGGTAACCTTTCTTTGTGTTTAGTTGCAGTATTGTATGAAGGTACAACACTTGCAACGGAGGATTCAGAAACAAATAACTTTTCATGTAACACAATTTTATTTGTAGCTGATTATGCTTCAATTGAAGAAAATAATGAAAGTTCTGTTTCTGTTTTCCCTAATCCAGCAAGTAATTTAGTTACTATTTCTACAGCTGTAGTGGGAAATAAAACACTTGTAGTTAGAGATCTATCTGGTAAAGTAGTAGCTAACCAGACATTTGGTACTAACGAAACGAAGTTAGACGTTTCTAACTTAAACAGTGGAATTTATATTTATACCTTAACAGCCGGAGAAGTAACAATTGCTTCTGACAAGTTAATGGTTAAATAGGAAGAACATACTTTTTTCAAAAGGTCTGTGCGAAAAGCTCAGGCCTTTTTTTATGGAAAATTTTATCCTCTTCATCTAAAGTTAAATGGCTAATTTTAGCATGTTATGACGAAAAGGAAAAACTATTTAATGCCAGCACCTTGTTTTGAAAGTTGGGATAAAATGACTCCAACAGATAAAGGCAAACATTGCGCTGTTTGTGAAAAAACTGTAATCGACTTTACGAAGAGTTCTCACAAAGAAATTGATCTTTTCTTCAAAGAACATAAAGAAGAGAAAATTTGTGGGAGAATGCGCACACCAAAATCAAAAAGCGCAATACATAAAGCAGCCGTTGGTATAGCACTCGTATCTCTTACTTTACCAAACTTTGCCTTTGATTGGGAAATTCAAAAAACCACGCATATAACTTCAGAAATGATTCAAAACAATTTTGGTGTTGTACAAGGAGTAATAAGCGATGAAGATACTGGAGAGGTTTTACCTTTTGTAAAAGTTTCAACTACTTTGAATGGTCAACTATTCGGGTGCATATCAGATTTTGACGGCAGATATAAACTTCAAATCCCCAATATCCAAAATTATAAAGATACACTGGTCTTAACTTTCTCTTATTTGGGGTATGAAACAGTAGTAAGAACGACTGTAATGAAAGAAAATCAAATTACTTTTGAGAATGTGCTTTTAAAAAATTCGGAAGAGCGCATTACAATTGGAATTATTGTAAGAGAACCAATCATTAAAAAGAATGAAAACCCCTTCGAAACCAAAATAGAACAACCGTTTAGAAGAAATAAAAATAAAAGAAATTAACAGAGCTATTCAAACTTACAAAAGCACCATTAAAGTATGCAAAAAATTAATATCTCAATTCCTAATCCGTGTTTAGAAGATTGGAGTAAAATGACTCACACAGAGAAAGGAAAGTTTTGCAGTAACTGTGCGAAAGAGGTAGTCGATTTTTCTATGTTAGATGATAAGACAACGGATAGTATACTTGGATCTAAACCGATAGGGCAAATTTGTGGTAGATTTAATACTACACAACTCACAAACAATACAACTGCTCCAGAAATTCCAGCACGTTCTTTGGATTTACTAAAAGTTGCAGCTTTGTTGGCAGTTTTACCTTTGTCGGATCATATATTATCCCAAACTCAATCAATCAGTAATGAGGTTATAAATGTAGAAACGTTAGAACTTTCCCAAACGATTTATCCAGGCAAAGATAGTTTAACGTTAACTGGAATTATAAAAGATACGGTGAACAAGGTAGTGGTAAAGTATGCTAAGATAGAGGTAAAGGATAGAGAAAATATGCTTACCGGATATAGCGAATTTGACGGTCGGTTTACTCTTCATTTACCCGAAGGTTTTTGGCAACGGAATGAAAATTTAAAGCTCACAGTAGCAGCAGAAACGTACGAAGAAAAAAGTGTGTTTTTTACAAAATCATTTTTAGAAAAAACAAGAATACAAAATTATGATGTTGTAGTGATAATTGCACCTAAACCAGATTTGAAAGTTGTGGGAGTCGTTCAGCAAAAAACCATGGGTGTTCCTGTACACGTGCCAGTACCTGTTGCTGTTTCTGGCAAACAAAAGCTAAAAGCATGGATTTTTCATCCAATCAAAATGATGCGTTATCGGAAAAACCGCAGATAAATTTTTAGCGATAAAAGTTCATTTCATCACAATACTTTCCTACTTCTGGAGTAAGCAGGTACTTCACAGATTTATTTTCTTTAATGGCTTTTCTGATAAAACTACTAGAGATTTTCATTATAGGCGTATCTTTTAATACCGTAATGTTCTCTTTCTGTATATCTATACTTGTTGAAACTTTTGCAAGACTCTCTCCCGAATTTACCTTTTCTAACTCTTGAGTGGTTAACACTCTTGGATAAACCACAATTTCATGATTTTTTAAGATTTGCTCATAGTTTTTCCATTTGTGAAAACTTCTGAGGTTGTCTTCTCCCATAATTAGCGTAAAAGCGTTTTTTGGATATTCTTCTTTTAAATAAGCAAGTGTATTTACTGTATAAGAAGGCTGTGGGAGTTTAAATTCTATATCAGAAGCTCTTAATTTTGGATTATCATCAATAGCTAATTTTACCAACGCTAAACGATGATGATCTGCTAACAATGAACTCTTTTTTTTATGTGGATTTTGCGGCGAAACAACCAACCAAATTTGATCTAAATCGGAATGATTAGCGAGGTGGTTTGCAATTACTAAATGACCAATATGAATTGGATTAAAAGAACCAAAATACAAACCCACTTTCATACGTTTATGCTTTTAAAAAATTAGAAACCAAGTCTTCTGCTTCTGCTTTCGCTTTATCTAGATCATCGTTTACTAAAACATAATCAAAGTGATCTGCTTTTGCCAACTCTTCTCTTGCTTTAGACATACGCTGATTAATTTTATCTTCGGTTTCTGTACTTCTAAAACGCAATCTTTTTTCTAATTCGTCATAAGAAGGAGGTTGCACAAAAATGGCTAGTGCATCTTCTCCAAAAATCTTTTTTAGATTTAACCCGCCTATCACATCTACATCAAATATCACAGTATTTCCAGCACTCCAAATGCGTTCAATCTCCATTCTTAGAGTTCCGTAATAATTGTCTGTGTAGACTTCTTCCCACTCTATAAAATCGTTTTCTCGTATGAGTTCTTTAAAACCCGCCAAACCTAAAAAGTGATAATCTTTTCCGTTTACTTCTCCGGGTCTTGGATCTCGAGAACAAGCAGAAATAGAAAACTCTAACCCCAATTCTTTGGTAAGTAAATGTTTTACGATTGTAGTTTTACCTGCACCTGATGGCGCAGAAAAAATGATGGCTTTGCCAGTGGTATTTCCAAAATTCTTCACTACAATGTATTTAAAACTTGTTCTTTAATTTTCTCCAAATTATCTTTCATTTGAACTACAATTTTCTGTAGTTCTACATGATATGATTTACTTCCAAGTGTGTTAATTTCTCTTCCTATTTCTTGCGAGATAAATCCTAATTTTTTTCCAACAGATTTGCCTGCTTTCATCGTTTCTAAAAAGTAATCTAAATGGTTTTCTAGCCTAACTTTTTCTTCTGTAACGTCTAATTTTTCTATATAATAAATGAGTTCTTGTTCAAACCTATTTTCGTCTATGTTGGTGTTGTTGTCTTCAAAGCCTTTGCGCATACGTTCTCTAATCGTATCTATTCTAAGTTGCTCAAACTCTGGAACACGCAACAACAGTGCTCTAATTTCTTCTATGCGCGTAGTTAAATCTTCTTGTAAAGATTTTCCTTCTTGCTGTCTAAAATCTATGAGTTTAGCCACAGCTTCTTTTACCAATTTTTCTAATTGCTCACTTTCTTCGTTGGTTAACTCTTCGGATTGATTGACATAAATCTCTGGCATGCGCATAACCATTGCCAATAAATCTTGTGACTCATTTACTTCTTCAGAAATGCTTTTTAAATCGTTGTAATAGATTTTTGCCAATTCTTTGTTAATAACAAAATTAGCCGTAGAACCAGTATTTTCAATGTTTATATTCAATTCTGTTTTTCCTCTGTCTAAGGCTTCCCCAACCATTTTACGAATCTCAATTTCTTTCGATTTATAAAGTGGAGCAAGACGCACGAATAAGTCTAGATTTTTAGAATTTAAAGAGCGTAGCTCTACCACGATTTTTTTACCGTTGAAAGATCCTGTTGCTTTACCGTAACCGGTCATTGATTGAAGCATAAACGAAATATTTTATGCAAAGATACAGATTCTGTATAACACCAAAACGAATGTATTAAAATATACTGTTCTGTGCTCAATTTCTGGGTAACTGGATTAAAATCTCACACCAATTTCTTCCGTTAAAACATGTGCCGGTTTTAAATTTAAAGTAACTTTTCCATTACAAAATCATTCATAAAAAAACCATTTCCAATAGCGATATCTTCTTCTTTCGTTGTTTTAAAACCAATATGCTTATAAAAATGAACCGCTGCATTGTACTTATTTACATTGAGATGCAAGTGCGTTTGGTTGTTAATTAGTGCAACGTGTTCTAGAATATGATTGATTAACATTTTACCTACTCCTTTCCCTTGGGCTTTTGGTACTACGTAGATTTTATGAATCCGTAATTTTCTTGTGTTTTGGTAGTTGAGTTCTATTCCAATAAAACCTAAATCTATATTGTTTTCTTTTAAAATATAAAACTGGTGACCAGCATTCAGCTGCTTTTCCAATGTTTCTAAATTGTACATCCAAGCAAGCATGTACGCAATTTGTTCTTGCGATAAGATATTTTTAAATGTACTTGGCCAAGTTAATTGAGCTAGTTTTTCTACTCTTTTTAATTCTAACTCGGATAATTTCTCAATTTCTATCATGTGAAATACATCTACTTTTTCTAACTAATTCTTGTGTTTTCGAGATTAAAGTTAATGTAATCCTTTTTATTTTTTGTTGTGACACAACTACAATCTTAGATTGTTGCTTGTATTGCACTTTTTGAAGAGCTAAAGGTTGTGCGCTGCGGAATAGTGTACACTAAACAAATTAAAGACTATCTCCTTAAAATTGTTTAACAGTTGGAAATTTTAAAAATAATCTTACCTTTGTATTATACAAGTTGAACAATACTATTTGAATATGACAAAAAATATACTACCTGATTTACTATCTTCTTGGGAAGAAACGTATAAAAAAGGCCAACTGACCTTGTGGATATTTCTTGCGTTGAAAGATGGACAAAAATACGTTGAAGAAATTAAGACGTTTATTGAAAAAAAATCTAAAAACACAATTCACTGTGAAGAACAAAGTCTCTATCGAAACCTAAGGAAATATCAACATATTGATGTGGTAACCTTTGAAAATAAAAAAGGGAATAAAGGACCTGATAGAAAATATTATTTATTGACTCAAATGGGTAATGAACTATTAGAAAAATTTATCGAGAGAAACATAGAGTTGTTCTTCTCAACCGAAATAAAAAATCTGCTAGAAAAATAAAAAATATGAAAACACTTATCACAAATAACTTATTGAAATTTACTTTGGGAACAGTTGTATTAACAGTCTTATTCCGAATTATACTAAGTACTTCAATTACCAACCAGATATCTTTAGGAATTATTTTTTGCTCAGTTTCTTACGGACTCCTAATGTGGTTTAACGGACGCTATTTCGGGAGAAAAGAATATGAAAATCTTCCAATCTACGACATTGGTTTTAGATTTCACTTGTTTACATTTTTGGGCCACAATTTAGTTTCTATATTGTGGTTTGCATTTTCTTTTGAATCAAAATATGAGAATATTAATGTGATTTATACAACAGCTTTAATTTGGTTAGTCATTTTAGTTATTCACTTCGTATATTACCTTTCAATTAGAAAATCTACTATAAAGAATTTAGATAAAGAAAATTTATTTGAATAAATAGTTATACCAAACGCTGCGCAGTATTTACTTTATCTGAGAAATGCTGGCGACTTAATTTATGTCTTTAGTGCGCTGACATAAAAATGTGTGATAACCTCAATAAATATATCTATTCTTTTGATGGTGATAAATAATCTGTTAATCGCACAACTATTTAAGTTATATTTGTAGAAGAAAACAGCGTTTTTTGGAATTAGGTAGAAACTTAAAAAAACTTATTTCGCATAAGCTGTTAGAACAAAAATTGTACTCTAGAAACGCAAGAAAGTATATAAATTAAAAGCACAGATGAAAAACGAAAAACACTTGGCTTTAGGAATGGCATTTGGCGTAGCAGCCGGAAGCATACTTGGCGTTATTACAAAAAATATGGAGCTCTGGATTCCTTTAGGAATAGCAATAGGTGTTGCCGTAGCATACGTTATCCAGCAAAAAAACACCAAAAAGAATAAAGACTAGTTTTACTTTAGAGGTTTAAAAAAACCTACTTAAACGTTTCTTCTCATTTGCGCCTATCGTTTAAATACGTCTAACAACTTTCCGCTATTTACTAAATTCAAATTAAGCGTAAAACGTATGCGCTGCTCGTAAGCTTTTGAGATAAAACTGTCTTCTAAATTCTGACTTTGAAGCACAGGGAAATAAACGTTTAGCAGTCCGCCTACACGCATTCCAATTCCTGCATCGTAAACGCCATAAACGGTTCCATTTTGATCTGTAGCACCAACATCTCCGTAAACACCAAACATTCCGTTCAAAACAGGAAGTTGTAGGTAGGCATTTGCAGTAGTTAACCAAGTTGTAGTATTTCCATAATTGCTTACTGTTTTTAAACCGCCCATGTTTTCTGATCGTTGCTGTGCCCAGATTCCGGCTGTTTGATTTCTACCAAAATAATACTCTTCTAGATAAAGATCTTGCGCACCGTTTTGTCCGCCTAATGCATACACATAACGGTTGGCATTAAACACAGAATTTATTTCATTTAAAAAGTTAAACCCTGCAAATGCACGTATTTCTAACCAACTTTCTTTCTTATTTTTTAAGTATTTATAGCGGTATTCTCCTTCTAAACTTGCTCTTCCCATTTCATCATCTAGACTAGAAAGAATGTATTCTACTCTTGTTTTTACTTCTATTTTCGTATCTGGTTTGTTGTATTTAACACGATATTGACCAAAACCACCTGCTTCATTCATTGTTGTTCCACGTTTCGTAGTTTTTAATAAACCTTGTAACAAAACGTTTTGCGACCAAGCAGATCTCGGTCCGCGCGTACCCAATTCCATGTTGATATACGGATTCACACCGGCGAAATACGAATCGTTATCTCTAAACGTATCATCATCTTTAAACGATTTTAGAGAAGCGCCAAGCTTAATACTTTCAAAATTCTGTTTGGGTAACAGCGTATAAAAAATCTCTCCTGTACCCGACACCATTTTTCTGCCAAAAGAATACATTGGAGCAAGTAAATATTGCAACTTATTACCCGAAACATGAAAATTGTGAAAACTCAAACCAAGCATAAATTTGTCGTACTCATTTACACCCAAAGCAGGTAAAACAGAAACATTACTTTGCTCTTGACGGTTATAAGAAATAATAGGATTAATCTTTAACGGTTCTACTCTGTTCAACAACCAATCTGTATTGTAGTTATTATTGGTTCTGTTCAATTCTGGTATTTGATTATCTAAATCTATAACCGCCTGCGCAACTTTTGCGTTTTTAAAGGTTAGCGTTTTATCTGCAGTTGCTGCTTTTATCCATTGGGTAATTGTATCTCCTTTCTGTGTGATGAGCGTTACCGGAATTGGACCATCAACTTGACCTACATTTTTTACCTCAACTAAGGTATTTTCTCCTTCTTGCTTTACATTTTTAATTTTATAATCGATTTTATTTGTGGTCTGGATCAAATCTTTAAAAAACCAATCTAAATTTTCGCCTGTTTTTTCTTCAAATACAGCTTCTATATCTTCGGGTTGTGGATGTTTAAATTCCCATTTATCGTAGTAGGCACGCATACATTGGTCAAACTTTTCTTCTCCGAGATATGATTTAAGATAATCAAAAATAAGCCCTGTTTTTTGATACACCATTATCCCATAGTTAATAGAGGTAAAATCGTCTGAATGCATCTCTAAAGGCTGATCTAAACCAAATGCACTTGCAGTTCTTACCAAAACATCATTTTGATCGTGGTAATCTTTGCCGTGGAAATTGAATTTACCTTCTAAAAGTGCGTCTGCCAAACGCGTATTGTTTGGATATTTTGTTTGAATATACCTTACCTCGTTTAATGTATTTAATCCTTCGTCCATCCAAGCGTGCATTCTTTCGTTAGAACCGAGCTGACCGTAAAACCAGTTATGGCCAACCTCATGCACAATTACAATTTCTAAAGATTCTGCAGAACCCATATTTCCGATTACTGTAACGTTAGGATATTCCATTCCGCCTCCAGCAGCGATTGTTCCGTCTATTGCAGTTACCTGTTTATAAGGATAATCTCCATTCCATTTAGAATAATAATAAACGGCATCATTCAAATATTCTGAAGCATTTTTCCATAAATAACCATTTTTAGGTGTAAACATGGCGTAGCTGGTTACTTTCTTTTTAGAATTTGGAAGCTCCACTTCAGAAATTAAAACCTCGAAACGTTTGTCTGCAAACCAAGCAAAATCGTGCACATTACTCTGTTTGTAGCGCACGGTTTTCATTGTTTTATCTGATTCTGGATATACATTTACACTATCCATAACTTTCTTAGAACGGATACGCTTTTCATATACACCATCTTCTATTCTTTTTGCTGTTTCTTTTGCTCGACGCTCTAAAAAAGCATATTCTCTTGGATTTTGTAAATCTCCAGTAGCTCCAACCACATAGTTTTTTGGCAAGGTAATGCTTACATCAAATGATCCGTATTCAGAATAAAATTCTCCCTGACCAAGATAAGGCATGGTATTCCACCCATTTTTATCGTAGACAGCCGGTTTAGGATACCATTGCGTAATCATATAAGATTCATCTACATGACCTAATCTAGAAATAGAAGCATTTGGAATTTTAACTTTAAAAGGTGTGGTAACCTCTATTTGTTCTCCAGAAGGAAGCGCTTCGTTTAAAATAATTTTTGCAATATCAATGTGTTCTTCGTCAAAAACGAGTTTCACCGCTTTGCCGTTCACCTTAAAATCTAGAGAGTCTATATACCCTTTGTCTTCTTCTTTTCCGTATTTCAAGCTTTTATCTCCCTGTCTGTACAATTGATTTGCAAGTGCCGTATTTCCGTTCTTGTACGCATTTGGCCAAAGGTGAATATAAATTTCATTCAACGTATTTGGAGAATTATTCACATAACTAAACACTTCAAAACCGCGCAAAATGTGGTTTTTATCATCTAAATTAACATCAATTTTATAATTCACAGATTGCTGAAAATAATCTTGAACAAAGGCATTAAATCCAATGAAGATTAACGAAATAGTAAGTAACACGTGTCTCATCTTAGTTCTCTTTTGAGTAAGACTAAGTTAATAGGAATTTGTTACAGTTCCTTGAAAACTAGTTTTATTTGATATTTGTACTTTTAGAGAATAGAAAATACTCTAAGATAATTTGGCGTTTCTGGTAATATAATAGCAAAACAAATCCTTTGCTAATTCACACTGACAAGCAACGGGGTGAATTGATTTATTACCTCCTCCTATTTCCAGAATACTGCATGGCTTCTCCTTTACCAAAACCGTAGCTAAAACCTAAGGTTAAAAACCTACCGCGATAGTCTTTGCTGTAAAGGTAGAAATTTGGATTTTCTACTTCTGAAATTCGTATTCTAGAAGCAAAAACATCGCGTACACCTAGACTAATTACGGTTTTTCCTTTGTTGAATTTCTTGCGGATTCCGAGGTCTGCAAAAAGTTGGTCTTGCACGTTTCCTTGAACTGTTTGGAAAGCAGACTCATATTGCCCAGTTACCTCAAAAGCAAAATCTAAGGGCAAATCAAACTTGGCGGTCCATTTTGTAGACCAGCGATCTGCAGAAAAATCGAAAGATGTTCCGTTTAGCGCTCCATCTCTACTAAAATAATTGTAGTTAATGTTTCCGTTTAGATCCATCTTTTTAAACGGAGAATATTTAACATTTAACTCAGATCCTGTTGCGTAATTTTCGCCAATATTTTCTGGCGAAGTTGTATTTACGCCGTTGTTGAATGTAGAGATGCGCTCAATCACTTCAAATGTGTTTTTTTGATACACACTCAAATTTAAAGTTACCTTTTTGAATATGAAAATACTTGAGACTTCGTAAGAATCTGTAAACTCTGGTAATAAGTTTGGGTTTCCTGCACGAATACTGAATGAATTTCTGATGTTAAAAAATGGATTCAAATCCCACAACCTTGGTCTATAAATTCTGCGCGAATATCCTACCTGAACAGAGAAACGCTTACTAAAAGCATAAGACGTATGCACCGTTGGAAAGAGATTTGTAAAATTTTGATTGTTTTTCTCTCCTGTATTGGCTAATTCTGTTCTTAAATCTGTGTTTTCTGCTCTCAAGCCTAATTTTACACCAAACTTATCTCCCTCGTAGGATCCTGTTGCATAAACACCCAATACGTTTTGATTGTAATTGAATAAATTGGTTAAACCAGAATCTACCACCGCTGCACCATTTACCAAATTGGTAACGCTAAAGTCATTAAAAACGTCTTGTATTACATATTGGGCTCCGGTTTCTAATTTATAGTACTTTTTAAAAGGCCTGGTGTAGTCTGCATTAAACGTATATTTTGCTTCTTGGAAATTGGTATACGTTAACTGTTCCTCGTTATTTGCATTACCAGAAACAGCTCTATTAAAAAATTCCGACTCTTGTTCCTTTCCAAAGAAATTACCTTGTGCACTTAAGAGTAAAACATGGTCTTTATTGTCTTTAAACGTGCTTTTATATACCAATTCGTACTGAAATTTTGGATTTACTGCAGAGGTTTCTTCCGTTCTTTGCCATTGCGAGGTAATGGTACCTGTACTGTCTTCAAAACTAAAATTTGTTTCTGAAGGTTGTTTTTCTAACTCTAAGGAAACACTTCCAGAAAGTGTAAGTACATTTCTATCATTTATAAGATAATCCGTACCCAAAATCACATTGTAAAACTGTTCGTTTCTATATTCCTCACCTTCGCTTAAAATAGCCGTATTTTTGAGTAAATCTCGGTTAATGTTTTCACCAAATCTTGGTAGCTCTCTATATCCTGCACCCAATTGCGAGAATAAATTAAATTTTTCTGTTCTATAATTTAAACTTAATCCTACGCTATGGTTTTGAGGCAAACCGGTATTTAAAGAAATAGAACCATTTACCCCTTTTCTTTCTTCCTTTTTGAGTACGATATTGATAATTCCAGAACTTCCTTCAGCGTCATATTTCGCAGATGGATTTGTGATTACCTCTACTTTTTCTATCATATCTGCGGTGATAGAACCCAAAGCTCCACCTTGTTCATTAGCTAAAACAGATGGTTTACCATTTATTAAAACTTGTACTCCACCACTACCTCTTAAACTAATAGCGCCTTCAATATCTACATTTACAGACGGAACGTTGTTAAGCACTTCTAATGCACTTGCACCTGTGCTACTTAAATCTTTTCCAACATTAAAAACACGCTTGTCTAACTTAAACTCTGTCGTCGATTTTTCTGCTTGAATTACTACTTCTTCGTAATCTTGAACTGGTTTTTTTAATTCTATGATTCCTACATCTATTCTATTCTGTGTGAAGTCGATTTCTCTAATCGTATCACTCAAAAAACCGATGAAACTAATCTCAATAAAATAGTTTGTTTGCGATGTGATGAGATTAAAATTTCCATCATCATTTGTAGAAGTTCCGTCTACCACTCTATTGAGAGAATCTGAATACAGTTTTATTGAAACGTAGGGAATAGATTGTTTGCTCTCAAAATCAATTACTTTACCTGTAATTTGAGTTTGAGAAAATGTGAACAAACTAAGGAAAATAGAAAAAATTAAAACGATTAAACGATACATCTTCAACTTACATTTATTATTATCAAAGGTAATTACTTTGGAACGTACTTAGACGCTATTTGTTTAAAGAAACTTTGTTAGTTAATGGATATTTGTGAAAAGGTATATTTCACGCAAACAAAAAAGGCAACCACATGCGTGATTGCCTTAAAATATGATTTTGTTTTCTTATTTCTTTACAGAGGCAGAAAGATATTCTCTGTTCATTCTTGCAATGTTTGTAAGCGAAATTCCTTTCGGACATTCAACTTCACAAGCACCCGTATTTGAGCAATTCCCAAAGCCTTCTTCGTCCATCGCCTTAACCATGTTTAGTACACGGTCTTTTGCTTCTACTTTACCTTGTGGCAACAATGCAAACTGAGAAACTTTTGCAGAAACATACAACATTGCTGAAGCGTTTTTACAAGAAGCTACGCATGCTCCACATCCAATACACGTTGCAGCATCAAATGCCATATCCGCATCTTGCTTTGGAATTGGAATTGAGTTAGCGTCTTGTGTATTTCCAGAAGTATTTACAGAAACGAAACCTCCAGCGTGTTGAATTCTATCAAATGCCGAACGATCTACTGCTAAATCTTTAATTACAGGAAATGCTTTTGCTCTAAATGGCTCTATGTAAATCGTATCTCCATCATTGAACTTACGCATGTGTAATTGACAAGTAGTAACGGCTCTATCCGGACCGTGCGCTTCTCCATTAATCTGAAGCGAACACATACCGCAGATACCTTCTCTACAATCGTGATCGAAAGATATAGGAGAATCTCCGTTATTAATCAACTGATCATTTAAAACGTCTAACATTTCAAGGAAAGACATGTCTGGTGAAACATCCGAGATAGGATAATCTACCATTTGACCTTTGTCGTTTCTACTTTTTTGTCTCCAAATTTTTAAATTTAATTTCATGATCTTTTTATTAGTGATAAGCTATTAGTGATAAGTAATAAGTGTTTAAACACTCAACTTTGATTCTAATTTTCTTATCAATGCATTTAACATTTTGTTTTCTTCCAACAACAGATTCTCCATATTTGATAATTCTGCTTTTAAAAGATTAAGTTCATTTATAACTATCAATTGTGTCTCTAATTCAAATAACGAACCTCTCGCTATTTTTAAAAATCGTATAAAGTCTTTAGTTGATTCTCTACCATAACCTTCAGCTATATTAGATGGAATTGAAACGGCAGATCTTCTTGTTTGACTTGTTTTACAATTTCAATTCCCTTAATCCAAACTTTTAAATCTCTATATGTTTTAATTTCGCTCAACTATTCTTCCACTAATCACTTATCACTCTTCACTTGTGACAAAGTAACATTACTTGTAGCTTCTCTCTTTAACCTCGATATTTTCGTATTTCAATTCTTCTTTGTGAAGCACAGCATCTTTTGGTTCTCCTTTGTACTCCCACGCTGCTACGTATTGAAATTCTGGTTTTCTCAACGCTTCTCCTTCTGGTGTTTGGTGCTCTTCTCTAAAGTGTCCTCCACAAGATTCTTCTCTTGCCAATGCATCTTTTGCGAATAACTCTCCTAACTCTAAGAAATCTGCAACTCTTAATGCCTTCGCTAACTCTTCGTTAAACTCATTTGCATCTCCAGGAACTCTAACATCTGCGTAAAACTCTTTTCTTAATTCAGAAATTTTGTTGATAGCATCTGTTAATCCTTCTGCATTTCTTGCCATCCCTACTTGGTTCCACATGATTTTTCCTAATCTTCTGTGGAAAAAGTCTACTGACTTAGTACCTGGATTGTTGATCAATTTATCTACTTGCGCTTTGATTCCGTTTAATGCTTCGTCAAATTCTGGTGTTTCAGTAGAAATTGGACCTGTTCTAATATCGTCTGCTAAGTAATCTCCAATTGTGTAAGGAAGAACGAAATATCCATCCGCTAAACCTTGCATCAATGCAGATGCTCCTAAACGGTTGGCTCCGTGATCAGAGAAGTTTGCTTCTCCAATTGCGTATAAACCAGGAACATTCGTCATTAAGTTATAATCTACCCAAAGTCCACCCATTGTATAGTGCACCGCAGGATAAATCATCATTGGTGTTTCGTATGGATTTTCATCTACGATTTTCTCGTACATCTGAAATAAGTTACCATACTTGTTTTTAACTACTTCTTGACCTAATTTCTTAACAAGCGCTTTATCATTCACGTCTAAGTGTTTAATAGTAGCTTGCTCTTTACCGTAACGCTCAATTGCAGCTGCAAAATCTAAGTAAACAGCTTCTCCTGTTGCATTTACACCGTAACCTGCATCACAACGTTCTTTTGCTGCTCTGGATGCAACATCACGTGGAACTAAGTTACCAAATGCAGGATATCTTCTTTCTAAGTAATAATCTCTTTCGTCTTCAGACAATTGAGTTGGTTTTTTCTTTCCTTCTCTAATTGCTTTAACGTCGTCCATGTTTTTAGGAACCCAGATTCTTCCATCGTTTCTTAATGATTCTGACATCAAAGTCAATTTAGACTGATGATCTCCTGAAACAGGAATACATGTTGGGTGAATTTGCGTGTAACAAGGATTTGCAAAGAAAGCTCCTTTTTTGTGTGCTTTCCAAGCAGCAGAAACGTTAGAACCCATTGCATTTGTAGATAAGAAGAATACGTTTCCGTATCCACCTGTACCTAAAACAACTGCGTGTGCTGAGTGCTTTTCTAATTCTCCTGTAACTAAGTTACGTGCAATAATTCCTCTTGCTTTTCCGTCTACTTTTACAACGTCCATCATTTCATGACGGGTGTACATTTTTACTTTACCACGACCAATTTGTCTGTTTAAAGCAGAATATGCACCTAAAAGTAATTGTTGACCAGTTTGCCCTTTCGCATAAAATGTTCTAGAAACTAAAACACCACCGAAAGAACGGTTGTCTAGAAGTCCACCATAATCACGTGCAAATGGAACCCCTTGTGCAACACATTGGTCAATAATATTTGCAGAAACCTCTGCCAAACGGTAAACGTTTTCTTCTCTTGAACGATAATCTCCTCCTTTTACAGTATCGTAAAACAATCTGTAAATAGAATCTCCATCACCTTGGTAGTTTTTTGCTGCGTTGATACCTCCTTGCGCTGCAATAGAGTGTGCTCTACGCGGAGAATCTTGGAAACAAAATGCTTTAACGTTGTAGCCAAGCTCTGCTAAAGTTGCAGCTGCCGAACCTCCAGCTAAACCAGTACCAACAACAATAACATCGATAAGACGTTTGTTTGCAGGATTTACAAGGTTAATCTTGTTTTTATAATCTGTCCACTTATCTTTTAATGGACCTGACGGTACTTTTGAATCTAATATAGCCATGATTAATGTCCTGTTTGGTTTAAGAAATGAAAGATTGCAATAAAAATAAATCCTAAAGGAACTAGGATAGAAAATGCTATTCCAAATTTCTGTCTTCCTGTTTTAAATTTCGTATCTCCACCAACTGATTGGAAAGCAGAGTTGAATCCGTGCAACAAGTGCATTGCTAACAATACAAATGAAACGGCATAAATCACAATTCTCCAACCGTCTACAAATTTATGTTGTAACTCTTCGTAGTATCTAAACTCTCCAGCAGCATTTACACCCGTCATATCTCCTTGAATATATTTTACGGTGATTTCGTGTATCCAGAAATCATAGAAGTGCAATCCTAAGAAGGCTAAAATTACAAGACCTGTTAAAATCATATTTCTAGAAAACCATGAAGCATTTGCAGCTCCATTGTACTTTACATACTTCACTTCTCTTGCTCTGTTGTTTTTAATCTCTAAAACAAAACCCATCACAAAGTGAAAGATTACTGCAAACATTAGAACAGGTTGCAATGCAAATTGTACTACTGGATTTGTTCCCATAAAATGAGAAACTTCGTTAAAGGCATCTGGACTAAAAACCGATAAAAGGTTGATTGTTAAATGCTGAAGTAAGAAGAACATTAAGAATAAAGCCGATGCAGCCATTGCATACTTTCTTCCGATTGATGATTTAAAAAATGAATTACTCATAGTTTTATTTCGTGATAATTATAATCTATAACAACGCAAAAATAAGGATGTTCATTTAATAGTGGTAACACATATCTTATTTAGAATGATTTTAAGTTGTTTTTTACGGGAAGTTGGGGTTTTGTGAGAAGTGAGAAGTTGCGAAGAGGTGGATTTTACACTAATTTAAAAGTCCCTCCTAAATTTCTGTAAAGAACATAAAAAACGCCTCGACCCATTTTTACAGGTTGACGCGTTTCCAAATTTTCCATTTATATAAGACAAAGAGTACATTGAACCCTCTAGCGAGGAACAAAACTTCTAGCCTAAAATAAATTTAACAGGCAATACCATTTTACAACGTACTACTTTTCCTTTATCCTTTGCCGGATTCCAGTTGGGCATACTTCTTACCACTCTTTTGGCTTCTCTATCTAAAGATTCTGAAACTCCTCTTAATACTTTCACATTAGAAATAGATCCGTCTGTTTCCACAACATACTCCATGTATACTGTACCTTCTTCTCCAACCTCTTTTGCTATATTAGGATATTCAATATGCTCAGATAAATAGTTAAACAATAATTCATCTCCGCCTTTAAACGTTGGCATTTCTTCTGCAAAAGAAGTAGGTTCTTGTACTACTGGCTGTTTTTGTTGAGGTGCAGGTAGTTCATATTTTGACTCAACAACCGAAACTTTCTTTGGTTTTGGTTCGTGTTGTGCGCTTACAACGAAGGTTAAGCAACTAACTGTAAGTAATCCTAATAATTTCATAATAAATATTTTTCATCAGTACTAGCAATAATCAAACCAAATTGAAATTAAGCTCATTTTAACTACCTAATTATAAATGAAATAGGAATTCTGCATCGCGCTCTACATTTAAGTCCTTTATATTTTGCTGGCCTCCATTTTGGCATTTTACTAACCACTCTAGTCGCCTCGGCATCAATTGACGGAGAAACACCTTTTAGAATCTTGACATTAGAAACACGTCCATTTTTTTCAATTACAAATTCCACAAAAACTTTGCCCTGCTCATTATTTTCAATTGCCTCTGAAGGATAAATGATTGATTTAGCAAGGTATTTTTTCATCCCTTTTGGGCCCCCTTTAAATTGAGCTTCTTTATCCGGATAATCCACAATTTTTCCGTATTGAGCTAGAACACTGCCTCCAAGAACAAGTAATAAGAAAAGACTAAAAAACTTCATATGCACTACTATTTGATGCTTAAACTAAGCAATTTCTTAACATAACGCTCTATTTATTCTATATAATAAATTAAAGAAGCCAATTATTCTACTTATTTTCACGCAACAAAAATTTAAAACTATGAATAATTCTCAGCGTTCTACGTTTGCTATACTTGTTTCTGTATTTTTCTTTTGGGGATTTGTTGCAGCAAGTAACGACATATTGATTCCTGTTTTCAAAGATGCATTTGGACTTCAAAACTGGCAGTCTCAAATGATAAACTTTGCATTCTATGGCGCTTATTTCGTTGGCTCTGTATTTTACGCTCTTTTGGCTGGTTTAGGTAAGTTCAATATTATAGAAAAGTTTGGTTTTCAGCGGTCAATTTCAATTGGATTAACTGTTTCAGCTTTGGGAACTCTGCTCTTTATTCCTGCAGCTACATTCAATTCATTCTTATTAATGATAACAGGATTGTTTGTTGTTGGTTTAGGTTTCTCTCTGCAACAAACAGCAGCAAATCCATTCGCTATCTCTTTAGGAGATCCTAGTAAGGGTTCTCAACGCCTGAGCTTAGCTGGTGGTATAAATAATTTAGGAACAACCGTTGCACCTATGCTGGTTTCTCTAGCCATCTTTGGATCATTAAAAGCAGATAGTGAAGTTGCAAGGAGTGTAAGTGACGTTCAAACACCTTATCTTTTATTAGGTTTAGCCTTTATATTGGCTGCTACTGTTTTTTTTATCACTGGAAAAAAAGAATATAGAGAATTAAAGTTAAGTACAAATAAACCATCAGCAATTGATGATAAAACCTCTACTCAAGTAAAAGAAGTAAATATTTTCTCCTATAAACAACTCGTATTGGGTATGGTAGCCATCTTTTTTTATGTTGGTGTTGAGGTTGCAACTGCAGGAAATTTAGGTGAGTACATGAAACGAGAATTGGGCTTTACAAATAATGCTATTGGACCATATGTAGCTTTATTTTGGGGCTCTTTAATGATAGGAAGATGGGCAAACGCATCTGCAGCCTTTACTTCTAATAACCTACTCAGAATTACACTAAAAATACTTCTTCCTTTCGTTGCTTTTGGAATCTTTCTAGGAGTTACACATTTATTTGGAAATGATATTTCCCCATTTTACAACTACTTTTTTATAATTCCCATTTTAATTATTGCAGACTTTGCAAGTCTAGAAAAACCGCATTTCCAATTGGCTATTTTTTCTACACTCGGCATCGTTTCACTATTAATCGGAATATATGCAAATGGAATTTATGCTGTTTACGGTTTAATGAGTGTTGGTTTATTTTGCAGTACACTTTGGCCATGTATTTTTACTTTGGCTATATCTGGTTTAGGAAAACAAGCTTCTAAAGGTTCAAGTTTTTTAATTATGATGATTCTTGGTGGTGCCGTTATTAGTGTTTTGCAAGGAGTTTTGGCAGATGTGAGTTTCATCGGAATCTCTAATTCTTTTTATTTGGGGGTTATTTGCTTTATATATCTATTTATATATGCGCTTATTGCTGGACCAATACATACTCGAAACTTAGCAGATGCAAAAGAAATGTAACCGATGTAAAAGTTTATTTCAATGCAAGGTTTTAGATATTAAAAACTGCGATTGCACTAAACTAAATTTAACAGCGTTACAACATAAATTTCTAGCTGAAAGATTTGAAGATTGTGTTTGTTTGAATTGTTTAATTGAAATTTCGAAGATGAACAACGAAACATTAGAAAGAATCAAAAAAAGCGAAACACGCATTTTTAAAGCTGTTTTCCCGAATACAACTAACCATTACGACACATTATTTGGTGGTACCGCATTGCAATTGATGGACGAAGCTGCGTTTATATGCGCTACACGTTTTTCTAGAAAAAAAGTAGTTACTGTTTCATCAGACAAAGTAGATTTTAATACACCAATACCAGGAGGAACTTTAATAGAGCTTGTAGCCTGTATTGAAGAGGTTGGAAATAAAAGCGTAAAAGTAAGCGTTGAAATATTTATAGAACAAATGTACTCTAAGCACAGAGAATCTGCTATAAAAGGAACCTTTACTATGGTTGCTGTAGACGAAAACAAAAAAGCAATTCCTATACTTTAAACCGCTGAGCGAATATCTTTAATGTTTAACTGTAAGGTTGTTCTTTCTTTCCAAGTATTGGTTTCAAGCGTATAAATTACATCAAAAGGTAAGCCAGATGCAAGAATTTCATACTTTTCTGGCATACTAAAACCTATGGCTTCAATTGCAATATTACTTTCTGGCTCATACAGCGTACATTTTAAATGTAATTCTTTGAGTAATCGAAATCCATCCCTAGCAAACACATTTCTGGTTAGAAACACAGGCTTCATGTTTTCTGGTCCATGCGGTTCAAATTGTTTTAAAATACGTTTTAATCTCGGAACTTCTTTAATTGATTCTCCTGGATTAAAAATATCAGAAAACGATAATTCCATCTCCACTATTTCTTCTGGCACCAACTCTTCATCAGAAATAGTTGCTGCAACTACCTCTTCAAACTTTTCTTTTAACGCGGATATTTTACTTTTTTCTATCGTTAAACCCGCTGCGTATTTGTGTCCGCCAAACTGCAAAAGCACATCGCTACATTTTTCTAAAGCACTATACACGTCAAAACCTTTCACACTTCTTACAGATCCGGCTGCAATAGTTTCATTAGAAGCTGTAAGCACAATTGTTGGTCGGTAATACTTTTCTATCAAGCGCGAAGCTACAATTCCAATAACTCCTTTGTGCCAATCTTCTTTGTAAAGAACCGTAGATTTTCTGTACTCAAAATTTTCCTCATTGGTAAGATCTGCAAGTGCTTGTTCTGTTATATAACTGTCTGTATCTTTTCGCAAATCATTTGCTGCTTGTATGTGTGCTCCAATTTCTTCTAGCTCTTCTGTTTTGGTTGCTAGCATTAATTTAACAGCGTCTTTAGCATCTCCCATTCTACCAGCAGCATTAATACGCGGAGCAATTGTAAAAACAACATCTGTTAAAGTAAGCGGAGGTTTTCTTTTAGCAAGATGAAGCATTTTAGAAATTCCTGGTCGGGGTGCCACATTCATTTGATGCAACCCGTTTGTGCTCAAGATTCTATTTTCTCCGGTTACAGAAACAATATCAGCTCCAATAGAAATTGCAAGTAAATCTAACGATTCGAACAGTGGAAAAGTATCCCAATTATTTTCGATGCACAAGGCGTGCATTAATTTAAAACCTACACCGCATCCAGAAAGCTCTTTGAACGGATATTTACAGTCTTTTTGTTTTTGATCCAAGACAATTGCCTCAGGAATAACAGTGCCTGGAGTATGGTGATCACAGATGATAAAATCTACACCCTTTTCTTTTCCATACGCAACTTTTTCAACCGCTTTTACTCCGCAATCCAACGTTACAATCAATGAAAACCCATTGACATTCGCATAATCAATTCCGGCAAGACTTAAACCATAACCCTCTTTATACCTGTCTGGTATGTAATATTCTATTTGATTGGTATAGCGCCTTAAAAAAGAATAAACTAAGGCAACGGCTGTTGTACCATCTACATCATAATCTCCGTAGATTAGAATTTTCTCATTTTTGCTCAACGCATCGTTTACTCTGCGCACTGCCTTTTTCATATTCAACATCAAAAAAGGATTGTGTGTATCTTCTACCGTAGATCTAAAAAAGTGTTTCGCTCCATCAAAGGTAGAAATACCGCGTTGAATAAGCATTTGCGCTACAATTTTCGAAACATTAAGTTCTTTTGCCAAATTTTCTATTTGAGCAACAGGAGGTTTCTCTCTTAAGAGCCATTTTTTGTTCATTCTTTTGAGTATGTTTTGTTGTAAAGTAGAATTAAAGATACACAAATGATTCGTAATCTAAAAAAAGGGAGAAAACCATTTTTATCAATGAACCTGAAGTTCTATTATCTTTGTGCTATATCTAGATATACAAGCAATGACAAAAATACTATTTTCAATATTTATTTGCTCCATTACCTCTTGGGGAAATAGCCAAACGATGTCTTACGACTTTGCCCAACCCTTATCTCCGAGCGGTATAGAAGTAGAAACAGTAAGCGATAGCTATTTTGGAAGCTATAAGTTAGACGATAAACTGTTTATTTTTGATGAAAATGGAATCAAGTCTAAAACCACCATTTACCTTTCAATTTCTAGAGAAACAATTAGAGAAAATAGCGCATTCTTTGTACGAAACGGGTATTTATTTGGTATGAAAAAGAACGACTCTATTCCGTGTTTTCTCAAGGGAGAAAACTACTATTATGGATTAAGAGAAGAAGTTGAAATTCTTGGAGAAAATACGTTAAACAAACTCATCGATGACGGCAGCAGTTATTATCTAAACTTTTACGAAACAGGTAAATGGATTCCTGCCCGATTAACATTTAAAGGAAAGCATCTCAAAATTGCTTATTTTGATTATCCAGATACTACGCATATTTTTAATTCAATTGCGCTAAAAACGGAAGACAACGAAGATGGTTTGCGTATCCTAACACTTTGGCCAACAGAGAAAGAATGGCAACTATTGGATAAACAGGTTCTGTTTCCGAAAGAATTGGTCTTTAATAAAGAAGAAAACTTTTAAGTAGGCAAATAATAAAAACGCAATTTAAATTTGAACTATGGAATTAAAAAGGCTAAATAAAGCGATTGCCGAAACAGGATATTGTTCTAGAAGGGAAGCTGATAAACTAATTGCAGCAGGAGTAGTTACCGTTAATAATGAAACAGCCGGATTAGGAGTGAAAGTTACTGCTGCCGACAAAATCGCTGTAGAAGGTAAACTAATTACGAAAGAAGTAGAAAACATCTACCTCATCTTTAATAAACCTGCCGGTATAACTTGTACTACAGATTTATCTATTAAAGGAAATATTATTTCTTATATCAATTATCCAGAACGTATTTTTCCTATTGGAAGATTAGATAAACCATCAGAAGGACTTATTTTTTTAACCAACGACGGTGATATCGTAAATAAAATACTACGCGCAAGAAATAACCACGAAAAGGAATATATTGTTTCTGTAAATAAGCGTATCACACCCGCTTTTATAAAAGATATGCAAAAAGGAGTACCTATTTTAGAAACAATCACAAAACCGTGTGAAGTTGAAGAAATTGATGCATTCTCATTTAAGATTGTTCTTACTCAAGGCTTAAACAGACAAATTAGACGTATGTGTGAATATTTCGGATACGAAGTGCAAACCTTAAAGCGCATTCGTATAATGAACATCAAGTTAGATACTCTACAACCAGGGAAATACAAACACTTTACAACGTTAGAACTGGAAGAACTACTGCATCTTTGCGAAAATTCTTCCAAAACTTTTAATTGAAGGTCGAAGTAAGGTTTTAAAGCGTTTCTTTTAACCACTTAGCAAACTCTTTGTGCCAAATTAAGCTATTTTGATAATCTAACACCCAGTGGTTTTCTTCTGGAAAATACAATAATTTTGATTTAATATTTTGAAGTTGCGCAGCTTGAAATGCTTCTAAACCTTGACCAATTGGCACTCTAAAGTCTAAACCGCCTTGTATAATTAAAATAGGCGTATTCCATTTTCCTACGTGTTCTGCCGGATTAAATTCGTTGTAGCTTTTTTGAGCAACTTTATTGTCTTTATCCCAATATGCTCCTCCTAAATCCCAGTTTACAAAAAACAACTCTTCTGTAGTGCCGTACATAGATTTCCAGTTAAAAATACCATCGTGGGCAATAAAAGATTTAAAACGTCCTTCATGTATTGCTGCAAGATAAAAAGCAGAATATCCACCATAACTTGCGCCAACACATCCTAAACGAGCCGTATCTACGTAAGATTCTTTAGAAATATCATCAATTGCAGAAAGATAATCTTGCATGTTTTGTCCGCCATAATCTGTAGAAATTTGCTCGTTCCATTCTACGCCGTAACCTGGCATTCCACGTCTATTCGGAGCAATAACTATGTATCCTTGCGCAGCCATTAATTGAAAATTCCAGCGGTAAGAATAAAATTGAGAAAGCGCTCCTTGCGGTCCGCCCTGACAATAAAGTAAAGTTGGATATTTCTTTGTAGGATCGAAATTTGGAGGATAAGCAACCCACGCAACCATGTCTTTACCATCTGTTGTTTTCACCATTCTCTTTTTAATATCGCCCATGGCAATACTGTTATAAAAAGCGGAGTTCTCTGTTGTAAGTTGGAGCATTTCTTTCGTTTTCAAATCAAAATTATAAAGCTCTGGTGCATGATTCATATCTCTACGCGAAATAATTACAGTATTTTTCACATTTCCTACAATTCCGTTTACATCAAATTGACCTTCTGTTAATTGCACGGGCATTTTTGGAGATTTCCCAGCCTTTGGAAGTTCAATTTCGAACAATTGAACAGTACCGTTTACCGGAGCATTAAAGAAAATTTTCTTTCCATCTTCACTCCAAATAAAGCTGTTTACGGTTCCATCCCACAGAGCTGTTAGGTTCACTTTTTCACCTTCTATAAACGTTACAATATCGTTTTTATCCGATTCGTAACCGTCTCGTTTCATCTGCAACCAAGCCAATCTGCTATCTACAGAAAAAGCCGGAGCCATATCGTATCCTAAATTGTCTTCTGTAAGGTTTTTAGTTGCTCCAGTTTCAACATCGTATTCATAAATATCTGTGTTTGTGCTAACGGCATATTCTTTCCCTTTTTTCTTTTTGGTAACATAAAGCACTTTAGAACCGCAAGGATGCCAGAGGTAATCTTCTGGTCCGCCAAAAGGTTGGGTCGGACAATCATAAGGTTCATCTTGCATAATGTCAATTCTACGTGGATTTGTTCCTTCGGCAGAAGTAATAAAAACGTGATTGTACTTTCCGTCTTCCCATTTATCCCAGTGTCTATAATTCAAATCATCATAAATCATCATGTTTGATTCTTTCAAGTTTGGATAGAAATCAGTTCCAAAAACATTTTCGATTTTCACCTCATCGTGCATTAATTTTTGAGAACCGTTAGAAGAAATTTTATCGTCTGCTATATAGTTGGAAACAGTTGAAATTTCCTTTTTATCTCCGCCTTCTAAGGGTATAATATACATTTTAGAAGAACGCGAATTAGCAGCAACATTCACTTTAGAAACAGCGAAAACAACATGTTCTCCATCGTCAGATATTCCTATTCCTCCTACTCTATTTAATTCAATTAACTGTTTCGCAGTAATTCCTTGATTTTGTGCTAAGGCAAATAACGAGATTGCTACTAAAAATAAACTGGAAATGATTTTTCTCATGGTAATTAAAATATAACAAAGGATAAATTTACGAATATCCTATTTAAATCTTGATAGTTTCAAGTTTTTCATACACTACAAAATAAAACAGCATTAAACCGTGTAAAGAAATAAATTCAGCTATTCAATCGTAATTGACGTAGTCATTTTTCCTGTGTAGACAATTTTTGCACTTTCAAAACTAGGCGCACTGAAGGTTTCTCTTGCGTCGTTTGAAAAACCATAGTATTCTGTAGGCACACCAAAGAAATTTTTATCCATCACAGAATTAGAATTAGCATCATGGTAAAGTGCTATGGCATAGTTTCCTTTAGGAAGGTTATTTACCACAATCTTAGTTGTTCCTTTCACAGCTTTAACAACAACGTTTTTGTACGTTCCGTCTTGCTTAGGAAACGAAGACGCCGAATTATAAATTCCAAGCAAAATTTTTCCGTTTGAGGACGGTACATTCTTCACATTTACTGTTAATTGCGACCAAGTGGCGAGCGCAAAAAAGCAACAAGCAATACATATTATATTTTTCATACTATCCTAACAACTAAAATAACGCCAAATTGTTTTAAATCACTAACTTTGCCTAAAATTTACGGTAAGGATGGGATATTCTAACAAAGGAGGTGCAAAGAAAGCCAACTCCAAGAAGAAAGCTTCGACTTCAAAAAAAACAAGCAACTCAAAAGACTTCAAGAAAAAAGACGGTTATAAGAAACCTTTTGTAAAAAGGGAATCTAAAGAACCAATGCCTAAATTTTCTGAAGAAATCAGATTAAATAAATTTTTATCGAACGCTGGTATTTGCTCTAGAAGGGAAGCTGACGTATTAATTGCAACAGGTGTAGTTTCAATTAATGATAAAATTGTAACAGAACTTGGTTATAAAATAAAACCGGGAGATGTTGTAAAATATGATGGTGAAACCATAAACGCAGAGAAAAAGAGATACGTTTTACTTAACAAACCAAAAGACTACATTACCACAATGGACGATCCTTGGGGACGAAAAACGGTTATGGGCTTGGTAATTAAGGCCTGCAAAGAACGTGTATATCCTGTAGGAAGATTGGATAAAGACACAACTGGTTTACTTTTATTTACGAATGATGGTGATATGGCTAAAAAGCTTACGCATCCAAAATATAAAGCTGCCAAAATGTACCACGTTACAACAAATAAACCGGTTTCTGTTGAGGATATTGAAAAAATAAGAACTGGTTTAACGTTAAAAGATGGCGAGATTAAAGTGAACCAAATAGAATATGTTGAAGGTAAAACCAGCAGAGAAGTTGGTATAAAAATTCACTCAAGTAAAAACCGAATTGTACATAGAATTTTTGAGCATTTAGGTTATGAGATTTATAGATTAGACAGAGTACAGTTTGCTAATTTGACTAAAAAAGACTTACCTCGAGGATTTTTTAGACACCTCACAGAACAGGAAGTCGCATTTTTAAAAATGAACTAATGAAAATAATTTTTGCTTTATTCTTTCTAGTTGCACTCATTTCAGCGTGTAACTCCACAGACAAATCGAGCAATGAAAATGCTCTATTTAGTGATTATTTCTATCCAAACAGAGATAAAACGCCTGTGATTTATGTATACCAAGACTCTGTGAATGGTTTAAACGAAAAATTCTTTCGCACGTATACTACAAAAGGAGAAGATCAAGACTATTTCAACGTAGAGCGTTACACTGCAGATTTTAGAATTACAGAAGCCTACCAATATAGTTTAAAAGACAGTTTGCTTATAAATGATCATATGGTAGTTGATGCTTATGGTGAAAAAAGAAAAGCAAAACTAAATGCCAATTTCTTGTTGCCCAAAACTTTAAACGACGAGAGTTTTTTCTCTTCAAACTTTCCTTCACAGTTGGATAGTGTAATTATGATCTACGACGTGAAAAGCAGTGTGATAAATCCGACTTATCCAGTAGTTTTTGATGGAAAAACGTATGACGGAATTATGGTTAGAGACAGCATAAAATATCAGGTGTTTAATCCCATTACAAAAAAAGCGAAAAGTACTGTAGTAGCACAAAATAGTATCTATGCCAAAGGAATAGGTTTGTATAGCTATGGCTCTGTGAAAAATACGATTCTTTTTCAACTTCAAAAAATATTAACGGAAGAAGAATGGCGTGTGGTAAAAGAAACTGCGATGTAACTAAATACTATTTTCCTATTATAATTATTCCATGAAATACTTAATTACGATCTTAATTTGTAGTCTTCTTATTGCTCCGGCAAACAGCCAAAGTAGTCGTAAAAAGAGGAAATACTCTTATGCCAAAGGTACGCTCTTTGGTTATTGGGGTTACAACCGTTCTGCCTATACACAAAGCAATATAAATTTTATCTCCAACAATTACGATTTTACATTAAAAGGTGCAAAAGCGTCTGACAATCCGGAAGCGTTTGACCCAAGTATCTATTTCAACCTTAACAAACTTACTATTCCCCAATTTAATGCAAGAATTGGGTATTATTTTAAAAATAATTGGGCAATTTCGTTTGGTTATGACCATATGAAGTACTTGCTGAACAACGGAAACAGAGTGTTGCTAGATGGAACAATTACACCAGGGATTGATACAAAATGGGCGGGAGAATACTCAGACGTACCCGTAACTACAGATAGCAAACATATACATTATGAAAATTCTGATGGACTCAATTACATGCGTTTTGAATTGACAAGAACAGATCAAATTTATAAAGCGAGGAAAAAAAATGGTTGGTTTGCGCTGAGTACAAATTTAGGGGTTTCTTCGGGGTTTTTATTATCGTTTAACGATTTCAGATTTGCTGGAGAACATACTGTAAGAACTGTATCTATTAGTGGTTACGGAATAAGCGCACATGCCAATACGCGTTTCGAATTCTTGAATCACGTTTATTTACAATCTGGTTTTGCTGCAGGTTTTAATCATCAGACCAAAGTAAGAAATAGACCCAACGATAAAAGTGCTGTAACCAAACATAAATATGGCTACGCTTCTTGGGAAACTGTAATTGGATTTCTACTCTATCTTAGACCAACGAACGGATGTGACTCTTGTCCACAATGGTAAAGGCACTAAAAAAGTGCTTCTAACACCTCAATACTTTTCAAATCTTTAAATCCTGCTTGGTGAAATCTGTAATACGTAAGTAAATTATTGAGCATCTTTTTGCGTGAGCTTTTAGAGATAGTACGCGCCAAAATTTCTGTAGGAGGTTGATTCACCAAACTATTTAAAACAGCTATTGAATCGTCTGAAATATATTTGTGCCCAACCGGCTTGCCAACCGTAAACTCACCTTCTTCTAAATCGAAAAACAGGGCGTTTGAACAACTTTGAGGATAAAAACCTAAATGTTTCGTGTATTCCAATAAAAAATAGATCGGATAATTAGTGAATTCTTTACTGTTATGAATAAAATCTATCTCTTGTTCTAAGAATTGATAAAGTGCCAAGTCTTCTTCTTCATTTTGAATTGTAGTTGAACATAATTCTGAAACAAAAAATAAAATACTCGATCGGATAGGATCGAAGAACAGTTCTTGTTGTACTGTTGAAATGTCAATACTTGAAATTTTAGACAAACTAGAATCTGACCGCTTATAACAATTAATTTCTGCTCTACTTAAAGGAAAAAGTGCATTTCCTTTTTTTTTCTTACCGCCTTGAAAAAGAAAACTAACGAGTCCTTCCTCTCTTGTAAAAAAGCGCAAGATTAAGCTCGATTCGCTATAATCAATTTTAGATAAAAGAATACCGTTTAAAACCAGTTTCATTGTTCTTAATTTACAAAAACAACTTTACCGACTTTTCTACCTTTTCCTTCGTTGGTGGCTGTCCAAATTAAATAAACACCAGTACTTGCGCGTTCACCAGACAATGTTTTTCCATTCCAAGTTGCTGTACCTCCGTTAGAGGTTGTACTGTAAACTAAGTTTCCTGATACGTCTGTTATTTTCACATCAGAATCAAAAGCAATTCCTTGAATGGTAACTAAACCAGAATGATTTGGCAATACTGGATTGGGGAAAACTACAACGTCTTCATAGTCGAAATCACCATAACTGGCATCACCCCTGTAAGAGCAGAGTCCTTTATTAGTAGCAATAAAAATTTCACCTGTATTCTGATCAATTTCTAAATCTGTAATTTCGTTAGAAATTAAAGGACTATTTTCTTCGTTGAACTCTGCAATAATTTCCAAACCATCTTCCGAAAAGAGAAAAACACCTGCTCCTGCAGTAGCTATCCATTTTCTATTTGCGCCGTCCACTTCAATGTCTACGATATCTACATTTTTCAGAACCTCCTCATTGTTCTCTCCAAACTCGATTACTAACTTCTGAAAATTATACTCTCCAAAATCTGCTTCTAACGCTGCTTCACTGTTATATAAAATTCTCAACCCTTTACTTGTGCCTATCCAAATCTCGTTATCAAAATCAACTGCAATTGTAGTTACATCGTTAATTGGAAGTGCACCCGTAGATTCTCCCGTATTAAAAATCTTAAATTTATCATCGCTCGTATCGTCGAAATTAGCACCTTCAGAGAAAGCAATTAACCCCGCATCTTCAACAGCCATCCATTTGATATCATTATAATCTACCAAAACATCTCCAGTAACTCTATTTTTAACAGCATTTGGCAATTCAAAATCATACCAAAAACCATTCTCTCCCAAAACCTTCAACGGTCTATTCGCGTAACAATTAGCCACCCATAAATTTCCTTTACTATCATAATTTAAGTCGGAAATATATGTCCATGAATTACCCAAAGAAGTAGCTTCTAAAAAACTGTTTGCGTTATTAAATGTATCTGTAACAGTTGTACCATTTTCTATTAAAAACAGTGGAATTTTAGAATATGTGCCAACAGCAAAATTGTCGCTATTTTCTGGATCTACTGCCACAGCGAGATAATCCCAAACCTCCACAGCATTTAACAGAGACTGATTATCTCTATTAATATTTGTCCATTTCTCCTCATAAAACGTATAAATACCAGAATTATTAAAAGAAGGATTACCGCCATTTAAACCACCCGATGCAACCACCAGTCTATCTCCCTGCCAATCTAACTTATAACTTTTTGAACTGGCAGGACCTTCAACATTTAAAAAACTAGTTGAAAACGCATTTGGTGCTTTCACAAAACCATTCGCTCTATCTGCAATGTAATAGTTACCATTAAAAAAGGCTGTTGCCACACTGTTCGGAAAAACTCCACCTACATAGTCATAAATTACCTCCTTTAACGATTCGTTGAGCTCAAAAATATAACTACCACCAACTGTATTTGCGTAAATAAAACTTTCATCGGCATTAATTCCTCCCACTTCCACACCAGATAAAAGCACAGAATTAGTTGTTAGATTAAAAACAGAATCTTCTGCGTAAGAAGTATGATTAAAACTTACATATAAATTATTCTCTGCGCTAATTAGCCCGTTATACTTTCCAAAATTACTGTATGCAGGCAAACGATCATCTATTTCCCATAGCGCTGCATCTGCAAGAAAAGGATTATTCACATTTCCCTTATACAACGTATTTTCGCCCAACGCAAAAATAGTATCGTTTTGAAAACTCAATTCTATAATAGGTGCATTCCCTGAAGTAGGAAAATACGTATCCCTTACCTCCATTTTAATAGGATCAATAACCACAATTCCAAAACCAGTAGCGATGTAAACCAAATCTTTGTACGACTTAATTGACCAAATTCTCTTAGAACCGGTAATTTGAGAAGTAACAATATAGGGCAAATTAATAATAGATTCATTCGCTAACACATCAATATTGCCAGTTGAATAGCCAATAAAAAGAAGATTATCATCACTAAAAGTTCCCAATGCTGTAATGTCGTTATCAGACAAGGTACCAACACTATTTCTAATTGTTCGCTCTCCAGAATTTACATCATACGTAATTAATATATCTGGCATGGCACAATGTACACTCGCATTAAGCAAAGCAAGATCTACCGCACTGTTCGAAGGCGCATGCAAACGCCATTGTCCGGTTCCAATTTGGGCAATACCGCAATAACTCAATAAAAGAATAAGTACAACTACACTTGAACGCATATCAATAAAATCTCTATTAAAAACGCAAGTTCGTTAAAAATATTTGAAAAAAGTTGTATTCTTTAGAACAAACAAATTAAACAAAGTAAAAGTGAAGACCTATCTTTGCACAGATGGCAGGTATCTATATTCATATTCCATTCTGTAAAAAGGCATGTACTTATTGTGATTTTCACTTCAGTACGACCTTTGAAAAGTATAGAACAGAAATGATAACTTCTATTTGCAAGGAAATAAAAGTTAGAAAATCCTATTTACATCACAAAGCAGTACAAACCATCTATTTTGGAGGCGGAACACCCAGTTTGCTCAATGAAACAGAACTGAAACAGATTTTAAACACAATACATTCAGAATTTAACGTACAAAAAAATGCTGAAATTACACTAGAAGCAAATCCAGACGATATAAATAATAAGGAACTTGAAAAATGGAAGAACTTTGGTGTTAACAGATTAAGTATTGGTATTCAATCTTTTAGAGCATCGGATTTAGTTTGGATGAACAGAGCACATCAGTTAGAAGAAGCGCATAATGCATTACGATCTGCTAAAAACTATGGCTTTGAATTAAGTCTTGACCTAATGTATGGCCTACCTCATCTCTCTTCAGAAGAATGGCTCCACAATATACGCGAAGCATTAAAATACCGTCCTGAGCACATTTCGGCTTATTGTCTAACCCTTGAAAAAAACACAGTTCTTGATAGAAAGGTTGACCTAGGAGAAATTTCTTTGCCAAGTAATGAAGCTGAAGCTGAACAATTTTTATTACTCCGAGCAGAACTAGAAAAAGACGGTTACGAGCATTACGAAATATCCAACTTTGCACGCGATAGAAAATATGCAAAACACAACAGTAATTACTGGCTTGGAAGCAGTTATTTAGGTGTAGGTCCATCTGCACACAGTTATAACAAAGTATCTAGAAGTTGGAATAGTGCAAACAACTCTAACTATATAAAAGGGATAAAAGAAAATACCAGTGTAACAGAAACAGAAATACTCAGTAAAATCGATATTTTCAACGAAACGATACTCATAGGCTTACGCACCAAGTGGGGTGTAAATCTAAATTTACTTTCTTCAGATCTCGTATCGTTACACCATTTTCAAAGCGAACTTCAAAATATACTTCAGCAAGAAAACGCCTACATCAAAGAAAATCACTTAATTTTAACGGACAAAGGCAAAGCATACGCTGATGCAATCGCTTCACAACTATTTATATTAGACTAATGGCGGAAGAATTAAAAATAGTAGGAAATACGAAAGAGGAAAAGTATCAAACACTTCTTTCACAAATTAACGCTTTAATAGAAGGCGAAGGCAATTCTATGGCCAATCTTGCCAATGTAAGTGCTGCCTTAAAAGAAACCTTCAACTGGCTTTGGATCGGATTTTATTTGGTTGATACTACAGACGAGTTAGTACTAGGGCCATTTCAAGGTCCGATTGCCTGCACGCGCATCAAAAAAGGAAAAGGTGTTTGCGGAGGAGCTTGGGAACAGGAGAAAACACTGGTTGTAGACGATGTTGAAGCCTTTCCTGGACATATCGCTTGCAGTAGTGCATCTCGATCAGAAATAGTTGTACCGATTATTTCGGAAAATAAAGTGCTTGGCGTATTGGATGCAGACAGTAGTGAATTAAGTAGTTTTGACCTTATTGATAAGAAATATTTAGAAAAATTATGCGCAACGTTAAGCACACGTCTATAACCCTTTTACTGCTTGTACTTATCTCTGCTTGTGCACAGGTAGGAACAATAACTGGCGGTTTAAAAGACATCTATGCTCCAAAACCGATTAGTGAAAAAACGCTGCCACCAAATGCGAGCACAACGATTTTACCCAACCAGATAAGAATTCCCTTTGATGAATATATAAAACTTAATTCTCCTGCATCAACTATTAGAATCACACCCAATACGTTAGACTTAAAAACAACGATAAAAAACAAAACATTAATTATAGATCTTAAAGGAGAATATTTAGAAAACACAACTTATTCTATTCAATTTAATAGAGCAATTCAAGATATCACCGAAAATAATGATTCTATATTTAGTTACGTCTTCTCTACCGGTTCAGAAATAGATAAAAACAGAGCTAGTTTTAGTGTTACCGACGGATTTAAAAACACCGCGCTACCCAATATAACGGTTGGACTATTTGAGGAACTTATAACACGAGACAGTCTTGTACAGCCTTTATATCAAACCGCTACAACGGAAAAAGGTAAAGCAAATTTCAATTTTATAAAGTCTGGAAATTACTTCGTATATGCTTACGAGGATAAAGATAAAAATGGTACAATAAGTTTAGGTGAGAGAGCTGGTGTTATAGACACGTTATACATTATTAATGATACAATTGAATTAAATAGTGAAATAAAAATTTCTGATCAACCCACTTTATTTAAACTTTCGACGGCCTACGAAAATCCATCTACATTCAAAATATGGGGTTCAGAAGATCTAGATACAGCCCAGTTGAAATTTTTACAACCTCTACCAGATTATATAGATTATTCGGATACTATTTATGCTTATTATAAAAACACTAACAACTCCGTAATTAAGATAAGATACGCGCAAGACACACTTTCCAAACGAACAAAAAAAGAAAACATAAAACTAGTCGCTAAAAACAATCTAATTAATAAACATCTACCGTATGAAACACCTTTTTCACTTAATTTTAACGATGTAGTAAAGGAAATAGAGTATAACAAAATACTGCTTAATGGTAAAGCAATCGATAGCACGTTTATTCAAAAACTTAAAAACCAACTAACTATTTCGTTTGAAAGTGAACCGCTGCCCGACAGTACAAAAATCATATTTCTACCAAACGCACTTCAGTTCTTAAACCTAGAACAAAAAGACAGCTTAATCTATGAATTTACAAAACAAAGCGCTAAAGACGTTGGTAACTTAAAAGTTATAGCAGACAGTATTTTCAAAAAAGGAATACTTCAACTATTATTGAATGATAAAGTAATACAAGAACAACGCACTACTCCTGAAACGAAAACAGTATTCTTTAAAAACCTACAACCGAATAGTTATAGTTTTCGCTTTATTGAGGACTACAACGATGATGGTAAATGGACACCCGGAAATATTTACACTAAGCAACAACCCGAAACAATGATATACTTTAAGAGTACTTCAAAAGTGAGGGCAAACTGGGACATTGAAGTAAAACTGCAATTTGTGTATGACAAATAGAAATCCGTTACAAAAGCTATTTACAGGAAAGCGCATTTATTTTATCATTGGGCTATTCTTGCTTATATCAGGATTTTTAGTTTATCGTAGTTTATCAGAAATACACTATCATAAATCTGCAGGTAACGGCACACATGTGTGGGTAGACCAAAATAAGGATGGACAAATCCAAAAAAATGAAATGTCACTATCTCCCCACGGAAACTATACAGTCATTTCTTCATTAGACTCATTCGCTTCAATCAATATATCAACTAAAACAATAGTTTGGTTTCTGGTCGCTATCGCATTTGTTGTTATAAGAGACCTTGCATATATAAAAAGAATACGTGTTTTTACAGAAAATCAACTCAGTTATAAGCGCAGTTTTATAACAATTATGCTTTGGGAGTTTGCTTCTGCACTTTCTCCTGGTGTAGTAGGCGGATCAGCAGTTGCCATGTTTATTCTAAACAAAGAAGGAATTGGAATGGCAAAATCTACAGCAATCGTTATGCTGTCTACCCTAATGGATAACTTGTTTTTCGTTCTTATGATTCCTTTGGTATTGTGTTTTATATCCATAGAAACCATGTTCGGTCCGGAAACTTTGTGGTTAAAAACCCTATTCTGGATGGGATATGCACTTATAAGTCTTTTAAGTGTATTCCTTTTTTTGGCGATTATCGTTTACCCAAATTTAATAGGAGCTATCCTTAAACGCTTTACTAACTTGAAATGGTTTAAGAAATGGAGTGATAAAGCACAAAAATTTTCAATTGATATTGTTACAACTTCAAAACAACTGCGTCAAAAAGAACTAAAATTTTGGTTACATACATTTGGGAGTACGATACTCTCATGGATAAGCAGATACCTTGTCATTAATGCATTGGTTATGGCCTTTCTCTCAATAAATATAATCCAAAACATTGCGCTGTTGGGAAAACAACTTATACTTTGGTTACTTATGCTTGTTAGTCCAACCCCAGGAGCTTCTGGAATAGCAGAATTTGGCTTCTCTGAGCTGCTCAGACCATTTTCAGACTCACTTTTAATATTGACTTGTTTGGCTGTTTTATGGCGGCTAATCTCTTATTTCCCCTATCTATTCATAGGAGCAATAATTCTACCCAATTGGTTAAAAAAAGAAAAATGAAAATTCCACAATCACTAAAAAAAGGAGATACAATAGCAATTATTTCTCCAGCGAAACATATTGAGAGCGAATACATTCTAAATGCAAAAGTCTATTGGGAAAAATTTGACTATAATGTACTTATAGGAAAATATGCAGAAGGGCAAAATCACTATTTTTCAGGAACTATACAAGAACGCTCAGAAGATTTACAAGCAGCACTGAACAACGACAATGTAAAAGCGATACTTTGTGCAAGAGGAGGCTACGGTAGTTTGGATCTAGTAGATGTGGTGAATTGGGCCGGAATGTTACTTACACCTAAATGGTTAGTTGGTTTTAGCGACATTACCGTTTTTCACCAAAAACTAAACAAACTAAACATTGCCAGTTTACATGCAACTATGCCATTGAACTATGCAGAAAACACCCCAGAATCATTACAGTCACTACGCGAAACTTTAGAAGGAAAATCACTTACATACGATTGGTCTTCACCTCAATTTAAAAAAGGAATAAATTCAGGCATATTACTTGGAGGAAATTTAGCAATAATACACGCGTTAATTGGTACCAATGATCAGCCCGACTATTCTGGAGCAATATTATTTATAGAAGAGGTTGGCGAGTATCTTTATGGAATTGATCGAATGTTTTATTCTCTCTCAAAAGCAGGGATATTAGAAAAGATAAATGGACTCGTTGTGGGAGGTATGACGAATATCAAAGACACAGAACCACCTTTTGGATTATCACTAGAAGAAATGATATTAAAACACTTCCCTTATCGTAAGATTCCAATTGCATTTGACTTTCCTGCAGGGCATATACAGGATAATCGTGCGTTAATTTTAGGGAAACAAACTCGGTTTGAGGTAACAGAAAAAGGTCAATGTACCTTCAACCAATGATTATACTATTCTCTTATCAAGGTAAGATGTCCTTGTTGCGCGTCTGATGTGCCATAGATATCTGTATACTCAACAATGTAAAAATAAACACCGTGTGATGCTTTCTTTCCTTTTACGGTACCGTCCCATCCTAAATTATAATCGTTAGATTCGAACATAACATTTCCCCAGCGGTTTAATATTGTTAGCTTATAATCTCTAATACTCATGATCATGCTAGGTTTATAAACGTCGTTTGCGTCATCTCCATTTGGCGTAAAGACGTTTGGCATATTTACAACAACACAACCTGCAGATTCATCTGCCAATAATACACTTACACTAATTTCCTCTGTACATCCATTTACGTCTGAAACTGTAACAAAATAATCTCCAATAATAAGATCAGTAACAAAATCCAATGTATCTAAACTATCTGTACTCCACACATAGAAATAACCAGGTGTTCCTCCTTCTGGATAAACAAAAGCAACCCCTGAAGAATCGCCAAAGCAAATTGGTTCCGCCTCTGCTTCAAGAGTTAGTGGTGCGTCAGGTTGTGTAACTGAAGCAGAAATTGTTTCTGAGCAACCATTTGTATCTGTCACTAAAACGGTATAGTTCCCGAACTCTACTGAATCTATATCTTGTGTTGTATCAAAATTATCCCACTGATATGTGTAACCTGGAGTACCTCCCGAAACACTTAAATCAACACTGCCGTCGATTCCACCAAAACACAATACTGGATTTGTAGTAAAACTCAAAGATAGACCAGCGGTTGGTTGGGTAACAGTACTCGAAAGTGTTGCCGTACAACCATTGCTATCTGTAACAACAACCGAGTAAACTCCTGATGGTACATTAACAATATCTTCAGTAATATCTGTATTGTCCCATTGATAAGTATAATTAGGGACTCCACCTGTTACTGTTAAATCAACTGCCCCTGTGCTTTCTCCAAAACATAAAACAGGCGTCATTGAATCACTTAAAACCAAATCAGTCGGTTCAAAAATAGTATCTAAATATAAAAGTGTACACCCGTTATCATCGGTTACAGTAACACTGTATTCACCTTCCGTTAGGTTATTGATATCTTGTGTTAAATCCGTAGTATTCCAAACGTATGCATAACTTCCTGTTCCGCCATCCACTTCAATATTTATAGCTCCAGTAGCATCACCGAAACAAAGCACGTTCGTAATTAGTGTATCTGAAATGAACATTAACGTATCTGGTTCAAGTATAGTTAAAGAAATAAACCCACCACAACCGTTTATATCAGTAACATCTATAAAATACAATCCAGCAGGAACATCAACCAAATCTTCAGTAATATCTCCATTACTCCAATCGTATGAATAAGCAGGTGTTCCATTTGCAACAGATAAATCAACCGAAGCGGTAGAATCTCCATAACATAAAATATCTGTATGTGTTTCTGTTAAAATGATAGCATCAGGATCTGTAATGGTTACTTGAGTAGTATCTGTACAACCGTTCGCATCTGTAACAATAACCTCATAAATTCCCGCATATAAGTTCGTTATATCTTGTGTGATCTCACTATTGTTCCAGAAGTAGGTGTAACCAGGTGTACCTCCCACAACTGTTAAATCTATAGAACCTTGCGTACCGTTCTGACAAACAGGATCTAAAAAAGTAGACGATAAAACCATCTGAGGTATCGTTATTATATCTTCTGTCACTGTTTGCGTGCAACCATTGGCATCTGTTACAACAACGGTATAAGTACCTTCACCAAGATTAAAAATATTCTGAGTTGTATCACCATTACTCCATAAAAAAGTATAAGGGAAAACTCCTCCTCGAACTACAAGATTAACAGTCCCTGTTGTGTCTCCTAGACAAAGCAGTATTGAGCTTGTCGCTTGAATGGAGATAGAATCTGCAGGTTCTAAAATTTCAAAAGTCTCAATTGTTTGACAACCATTAATATCCGTAACTGTATCTGTATACAATCCTGAAGAAGCGTTTGAAATATCTTCTGTTGTATCGGTGCTTGACCAAATAATAGAATACGGCTGCGTGCCTCCTTGTATTGTTACATCGATCGCTCCAGTTGTATCATCAAAACATAGAATATCTGTTATTGATGCAGTTAATGTTAAGGTATCTGGTTCTGTTATAAGTACACTACTCAACGCTTCACAACCGTTTGAATCTGTAATATTCACAACATATAAACCTGCAGATAAATTATAAATAGTATCTGTTGTTTGGGCTGTTGGTACCCAAAGAATATCATAAGGTAATGTTCCTCCAGTAATGTCTACCGCAGCGATAGCATCACTCGCACCAAAACAACTAATGTTTTGTCCATTAAAATCAGAAAGAATAGAAGCATTAGCAATTAACTCATCCGGTTCTGTAATATCAAAGGTATCACTAGCTGTACAACCATATTGATCCGTAACGAGAACATCATAAGTTCCAGCTCCTAAATTACCGGCAAGCGAATCTGTGTCAGAATTAGACCATAAGTAATCAAAAGGAGCATTACCAACACCTGAAACATTGATAAAGCCAGAACCTAAATTAAAACAGCTGTCGTTTTCTAGTTGATTTAAGTTTATGGTAGGATTATCCGATACAAAAACCGGTGCAGTTGTGTCTGTAATACATTCTACACCTTCATAAAACACATGCAATACATAATCTCCAGCGTTAATCAATTGAACATCTGGGATAGTTGGATTATTAATTGAAGAAGTGAAATTGTTTGGCCCAGACCACTCATATGTTAAAAATCCAGAATTTGGGAAATCTAAAGAAAGTAACTCTCCAACACAAAGTGAGTCTGTATGATTAATTACTGTATCTGCACATTGAGAAACATCAACTAATACAATACCACTCTCTAAAGAAGGACAGCCATTTACATCTAATTCATCCGAAGTACCGCCATTACTATTAGTAATACCAGAAATCTGACCTGTTCCAAATAAGTAAGCTCTATTTTCAAGTATCGAACCGCATTGAAAAACTGGGCAATCCGGTAATAATTGTACTTGAAAAGTAATAACTGTACTATCTGCACCTGTAGATGAATTTACTACTGATCCACCGTTTGTACCGTTAGCTCCAGTACCAATTCTAGCCCTTATAACATTATCGGCTGCAATAAACTCTGCCTGATCTGTATCTATTGGATCGGTTTTGGGTCCTGAATTTGGTCCAAAAGTAATATTCAAAGAGTTTGGAATATAGCTTAATCTTGGATCAAGTGTATCTACCAACGTAGTGTTTAAAGAAACATCTGAACCAATATTTTTTGAAACGATACTATATTCTAATATATCTCCTGGTACAACAGTTCCACCATTTAAATCTGTATATGACACAGATGCTCTTAAATCCGGTTCGTAAATATCTATGACAGATGTAATCACACTCGCTAAAACAGATTCTGACGCACTAGCAATTCTAATATTTGCACTCGTAGCAGAATTACCTAAATAACTAAACGTTGAGTTGTCAGGAACATAAATACTAGCATCATGACCAAGATTATTGTTGTAATTAGGTATTCTATTAGGCGTTAAAACTCCATTATTCGTAATTGTGCTATTAAATGAGTTACTTATTGGGTGTAAAGCATCACTAATATTTACGAAAGTTCCAGTTCCATCAAAAGAAAGTTGGTCGCCCGTATCACCTCTATCACCATCGTGTGCAACTACACCCAACTCGAATTCTACTGGTCCAGCTGGAGGCGTAAGAAACCCGGAAATTGGTGTTGTTGTACTTGCACCAATACTAATGTTTGATAATCCATTAAAAACAGTGATGTTTCTCATAGATTCATAAATATTTTTATATACTACGACAAGTGTCCAACCACCAAATGTATTATTTCCATTGAATGTTACAACATCTGCAACTGTATACGTAGAGTTAATCTGATTTGCCTGAGCTATTGCGGTAACATCTTTAAAACAATAATAAGAATTCTTATTTACCGTATTGTCTATTGTTTGATCTGCCGTTAAAGTTTGATATGCTCCACCATCTACTTTAAGTTTTACTTGACTTCTTTGTGCATAATTAGGTGTAGACGCAGGATTAGATTGACTAACCAAACCTGTCCAATATAAACCTGCCCAAGTAATCTCGCTACAACTTGCTAAAGCCAATTGATCACTTGAAGACATAAAAGTACTTGGATCAGTGTCTATATCCGTATAGGTTGCAGAAAATGAATTGTTGTTTCCTGAACCTCCAGGAGGAAGTTCATTATTGGCAGAACAGCCGTTACAATCAACAGAAACGTTGGCTAACATAACCAAACCTCCTTTTTGATTTACTTGATGTCTAATAGTAAATGGCGTTACTGTCTGTGCCGAAACAATAAATGCGCTGAAAATGATAAATGAAATAGAAATAAATGCTTTCATACGTTTATAAAAAATACCCAACAAAGATATAATTATCTATGTATCTGAGGTTAATATATAAACGTACAATAAATATATTAGGTTGCACAACTTAAGCAAGATATTATAGCCCGATGTATTTCAGTCGAAAGTTTATGTAAATTTTACTCTCCTAAACGCACCTCAACTATCTTAAACTCAGTTCTTCTGTTCTTTTGATTTTCACTGTCAGAACAAGAAGAGATTTTTCCAGAGCAATTACAATTTACCACAGGATTACTTTCTCCATACCCTTTAAATATGAGGTTTGTAGTATTTGACATCTTAGTTTTTATATAATTTACAGCGTTTTCTGCCCTTCTTTCGGATAACCACATATTATATTTATCACTACCTACACAATCTGTATGCGCTCCTAGTTCAATTATAACTTCAGGATGCTTTTTCATGAATACAATTAATTTATCCAACTCAACCAATGAACTTTCTCTCAACTTAGAGCTATTAAAATCGTAATAAATAGTGCTAATATCCAATGCTAAAGACAATTCCATTTCATTTTCTAGTCGCGCTGGTTTTGGATCAATATTAGCAGAATTAATCGCTAATGAACTTGTATCTTCTGCATTTACACTTAACTGTTGTGTTTGAAATATAAAACCTTCTTTATCTATATTAATTGTATATCCGTTAGAAGCATTTCTTACAAGCGTATCAACTGTACCTTCTATTCTTCCGAATTCATCTGTGAGTGCAGAAAACTTAATTACACCTGATGCATCTTCCGTTACAGTAATTAGTGCTCCGTCGATAGGGTTTCCATCTTCATCTCTTAAATCGATATCTATGGATACAATACGCTCATTTTCTGTAACAGTGAACGCAAAAATATCATCATTCACATTGGCATTTAAGCTGTTTCTATTGGTTGTGATAAATCCCGAAACGTTATCCATCCATACAATATCTACATCATCTGCAGTTGAATTAAAAGGAGCTGCTAATTGAAGTGTAGCGTTGTTCTGACTACTATACAAATCATATCCACCCATACCTCCAACTCGATTGGAAGAAAAATATACTTTTCCATCATTTACTGTTGGAAAAACATCGTTCTCCGCAGAGTTAAATGCTTGATTTTCAATTATTCCAGGTAAACCGTTGTTCCATTTCACTTTATAGATGTCCATTCCACCTTTTCCGTCCTCTTTATCTGAAGAAAAATACAAAACATCGTTTTGCTCGTCGTAAAAAGGGTGTGTTGTATTATACTCCTCTGAATTAAAACTAAACGGAAGTGGATCTGAATATCCTAATTCTGTTTTAACCGCATAAAATATACCTAACGTCAGTTTTTCTTTACCACTAACTATATTATTGGTAAAAAAGATAAGACCTGCATCGGCAGTTGACGAAATTGGACCATCAAAATAATAAGAACTCGCAAGTAATACATCTCCAGACACATTTGGAATTTCTAACGGAACACTTCCCGAATCTGATACTAAAAATAGATCTGTAAATTGCTCTCCTGTAGATGGATCAAAAAGCGCATTTCCGTAATCATCAGTAGCAGGACCTACAAAAACATAAGCATCTTTTAACTTTCGTATAGCCAATTCATTATTTTCTGTGTTCGATATGAAGTTTTCTAACTTAACTTCTTTCTCTTGTCCGAAAACAAATACACTTAAAAATAAGGATGCAATTATGCTTACCGTTGATACTCTCATACTACTAACTGATTATCTAAATAGACTAGTTGAAAAAACGAGGTCCTTGAAACCTTGAATTACTTTTATTAAACATATATCTTAAACCAACTTCGTGCGTTTGGTTTGTAGCATTAGATAATTCGCTAAGTGGGAAAGAATAAGAATATCCTACATAGAATTTTTTCTTAATCTCGTAACCTACCATTGCTCCTACAGAACTATTTAATTGATAAGTAACTCCTAAATCTAAACCGCCTTTTGCTGTGAAAATAGAGTTAATGTCCATCACAATTGGAAGTGTTGGTATATAACGTGTAACCACATTTGGTCTCCATTTCCATGTTGATCCCATTGGTAGTTCTGTTCCTATGTATGCAAGGTGACCGCCTTTTGAATCTACAAATTCAGACATATCTCTGTCTTGAAAAGAAGCTTCTGCTACTCTAGGTTGACTATAACCGAAGTAAAATTTATCTGTATATAACAACACCCCGTAACCACCATTAAAAGCAATACCAGAAGTTAAATTAGCCATCATATCTGGATCAGATTCTACCACTTCTAGGTCTTGTAAAGCAACAGTTGTATTACTTACAGTACCTTTTAAACCAACAGACAACTTCCACTTTCTAGATAAATTTAAGTGGTAAGCTGCGTTAATAGCTGTGTTAAAAGACTTAACCGGGCCAAGTTCATCTTGCATTATAACCGCACCTAAGCCAAAGTTATCTCCCAGTTTAAAGTTTCCTGAAAAAGCAGCTGTTCTTGGCGCTCCAGGTAAAGCATTCCATTGAGAAATACCCAATACACTCACATCAGAATAGCTGTTTGCTCCCGCCTGAGCTGGGTTCAACAACAATGAATTGAATTGATTCAATCTAAAGTTTGGATCTTGAGCAAAGGTGTGCGTTGCAATTAATGCTAACGCTACACCTAAAATTAATTTATTTAAATTCTTCATCATCTTGATCTTTGATCTCTATAATTTATTGCTTCACTCTATTTATGTAAACAAAACCTGCTTTTGTTTTACCACCCGTAATTCTTAAGATGTAGTAGTACGTTGCATCTGGTAATCTTTCTCCAGACATGTTCGTTCCATCCCAATCATTACTATACTGGTTAGATTCGTATACTAACCCTCCGTATCTGTCGTAAACAAATAGCTCTCTAACTTGGTAACCTTCGATTCCTTCAATTACAAATAAATCGTTTATTCCGTTACCATTTGGAGTGAAGGCTTCTGGAACCATTGGTCCATCCCACTGATCTTCTCCACAAGATGCTGAAGCATTGACAAACACATTCACTGTAGTTGTTGTAACATTTCCGCTGTTATCAGTAATCGTAACAGTTACTTCGTTGTTACCAACATTGTCACAGTTGAAGTTTGTTTGACTTACTGTTACATCTGCAATACCACAGTTGTCATCAGATCCATTGTCTATATCTGTAAAGTCAATGAAAGCTTCTCCAAATGCATCCAATGTAATTTCAATATCTATAATATCGGCTGTTGGCGCTATCGTATCCAGTACAGTTACTACTTGCGTTGTTGTTGACGCATTCCCGTAAGCATCTGTTGCTGTCCAGGTAACAGTCGTTTCACCAATTGGATACGTTGCAGGAGCATCATTTGTAACAACTAAACCTGTGTTACAATTGTCATTTGCTACCGCTACACCTAAATTAACTGTTGTTGCTTCACATCCATTATCTGTATACGCTGTAACATCTTCTGGTGAAGTAATTGTTGGATTAATGTCATCCTCTACAGTTACATCTTGTGTCAACGTAGTTACATTTCCTGAAGCATCTGTTGCTGTCCATGTTACTGTTGTTGTTCCAATTGGGAATAAAGATGGTGCATCATTTGTTACTGAAAGTAAAGAACAATCATCTGTTGCTACTGCATTTCCAATATCAACTGTTGCTTCACAACCACCATTCACACTTACTGTGATATCAGCTGGAACAACTAAGATTGGTGCAGTAAGGTCTTCTACAATTACTGTAGTCACTGCTGATGTAGCTGAACAACCACTCGCATTTGTAACTGTTACACTGTAATCGTCTGCCTGACTAACCGTAATCGATTGTGCTTGTGCGCCAGTACTCCACAAGTATATAAATCCTGCTGGAGCAGTTAAAGTAACAGAACCCGTAGGGCAAATTGTTGTTGCTCCACTCGCTACTACTACAGGAATACTTGGTGTTGGATTAACCGTTATTGATGCTGTTGTTTCATTCACACATCCGTTTCCATTTGTTACCGTGTAAGTGATT
>JBMYYC010000006.1:0-68126 GCA_049609045.1 Lishizhenia sp.
GTTAACTAGAATTCTTTTTTCGTTCGCAAATTCTTTTTCTCTACCTCCAGAAAAGAAAAAAGTAACGTGTGGATACTTCTCCGTCTCTGCAATTCTAATTTGCGTTTTATTGTGTTTACTTAAAACCTCACCTAATGTATTTTGTAAATTATCTTTTGAAAAAACTACATTAACATTTTGAAACGCATCGTCGTAAGATGTCATTGTATAATAATCAATATGCACAGGTTTAATTCCAAATTCAGGAAACTCTTTTTGCGTTAAAGCGATAGAAATTTCTCTTGTTCTATCTGTTCTAAAATTGAAACAAATTACTGTATCACCTTCTTCAATTTTAGCATTTTTTGCGGTTAATAAAGTAGGTTCTATAAATTCATCTGTAATTTCATTTGCATAAGAAGTATCAAAAACCTCTTCTAAATCAGAACATAAATTTCCTTTAGCATGTACTAATAAGTCGTAAGCTTTTTTAATTCTTTCCCATCGATTGTCTCTATCCATAGCAAAATATCTACCAATAATAGAAGCTATCTCAATATTCGATGCTTTGATTTTGTCTTGTAATTCTAATAAAAACTGCTTCCCACTTTTAGGATCACAATCTCTTCCATCTGTAAATGCATGAATAAAAACATCCTTCAAATCATAGGATTTTGCCATCTCACATAAAGCATAAAGGTGCTGTTGAGAGCTGTGGACACCACCTTCAGACACTAATCCAATAAAATGAACCTTTTTGTTCTTTTGTTTTGCTTCAGAAAATGCCTTTGTTAATGCTTTATTTTCAAAGAAGGTTTTATCCTTAATTGCTTTATTAATTCGAGTTAATTCTTGGTACACAATTCTTCCGGCGCCAATATTTAAATGACCTACTTCAGAATTTCCCATTTGACCTTGTGGCAATCCAACTTCTTCGCCGTGTGTAACTAAGGTTGCATTTGGATAATTCGCTATAAGATTATCCATACAAGGAGTTTTTGCGTTAAAAATAGCATCGGATTTTGATTTATCTCCAATCCCCCATCCATCGAGGATAATTAGTCCTACTTTTTTAGACATTTTCTATAACGATTTTAAAACAAGCGCCATTGGGCTCATTATTTTGGTAAGAAATTTTTCCATTGTGTATTTTTACGAGTTCAGATACAATATACAAACCTAAGCCAGTACCTTTCTCTGTTCTTGTTTCTTCGTTACCTGCTCTGTAAAATTTCTTAAAAATTTGCTTTTGTTCCTCTTTCGCAATACCTGGACCAGTATCACAAACTATAATTTGTAAATTGTTTTCTTCTAAGAAAAACGATAGATTAATTCCTTTTCCTTTTGCATATTTCAATGCATTCTCTAGAAGGTTTATAATCATAATTTCTAACAGAACTCTATCTACATTTACGTTTCTCGAAACATTATTTATTACAGAAATATCACAGCGTTGTTTACTCCACTTCTGCACTAAATCTTGAGCAAGTAAAGCAATATTTTCTTCTGACTTATTTAATTGAAGTACGCGGTTATCTAATTGAGTAGCCGTCAGAATATTTTCAATCATATCCTGTAAACGCTTATTTTCTGTAAGTGCTGAATGTAATAAAGATTCCCTCTTTTCTTCTGATAAACTGACACGCTTTAATAAAGTTTGTAGGTACAGTCTGTTAGAAGCAATCGGTGTTTTTAATTCGTGCGTAACGGATAATAAAAAATTACTTTGCTGTTGCGATAACTCGAGTTCTTTTTTTATGGATCTTCTTATTCTCCAGAGGCCAAAAATCAATAAAGCTAAGAATACCGAACCTTCTCCAACAACCATCCAAGTTCTGTTTTGGGAACCCGGCTCATTTATTTGTAATTCGTTAGAGAGATCTATCAAATGATAGCCCCACCAAGAAAACTGCAAAACTACATACACACCTAATAAATAGAAGAATAATGTAGTCTGCTTTTTCATATCTTTTTAATAGGCTCGTTTGTCGTTACCTTCTACAAAATTAATAAATGCTTTATTTACAACCTTATTTCCTCCTGGTGTTGGATAATTTCCTGTAAAATACCAATCTCCAAGATTGTTTGGACATGCCTTGTGCAAGTTTTCAATTGATTGATATATGATCTCCACTTCTGCCTTAATTGTTTTAGGTGTTAACAATTCAGATATTTTAGCCGACACCTCTTCCGGAGAAAATGGCTTATAAATCTCTTTCACATAATTTTTGATCTGTTCCTTCGGAATAAATTCTTGCTCTTTACATTTTTTGTAAACATCATTGATTACATTTTCCATTCCTTTATCCTTCAATAAAGAAATTGCAGCTTCGAAAGCAATAAAGTCTTTCATTCTAGCCATATCTATTCCGTAACAATCTGGAAAACGTATCTGAGGTGCAGAAGAAACAACAACTATTTTCTTAGGTTCTAATCTATCTAAAATTCTAAGAATACTTTGTTTCAATGTTGTTCCTCTTACGATAGAATCATCAATTACTACCAAATTATCTTTACCTCGAACAACTGAACCATAGGTAATATCGTATACGTGCGCTACCATATCATCTCTGGCATCATCTTGCGTAATAAAAGTTCTTAGTTTAGCATCTTTAATCGCAATCTTTTCTATACGCGCTCGTCTATTTAAAATAGCAGAAAGTTGATCGTCGGTAAAATCTTTTCCTAAAGCCTTTATAGCTTCAAATTTTTCTTTATTTACATGATCTTCCAACCCTTTAATCATACCATAAAAAGAGGTCTCTGCTGTATTTGGAATGAATGAAAAAACAGAATTGTCAAGGTCGTAATTAACCGCTTTTACTACTTCAGGAACAATTAAATCGCCAAGTTTTTTGCGTTCTTTATAAATATCATAATCGTTTCCTCTTGAAAAATAAATGCGCTCAAAAGAACATGCTTGTCTTTCTCTTGGTTCATTAATTAATACTTCGTTTACTGAACCGTTTTTCTTGACAATTAAAGCATGACCAGGAGTTAATTCCTGGATATCTGACTGCTTTAAATTAAATGCTGTTTGAATAACAGGTCTTTCAGATGCAACTACACAAACTTCATCGTCTTCGTACCAAAATGCTGGCCTAATACCAGAAGGATCTCTAAGTACAAATGCATCTCCATGACCAAGGAGTCCAGACATTGCGTAACCTCCATCCCAATCTGAAGAAGCTTTTTTTAGGATTTTCTCTAAATCAATTTTCTCAGCAATACGCTTATATATTTCAGGCTTAGAATATCCTTGCGCTTTATATTGTTGATACATCTCGTCGTTCTCCTCATCTAAGAAATGTCCTATCTTTTCTAGAACAGTAACTGTATCAGATTTTTCTTTGGGATGCTGACCTATTCCTTTTAAAACGTCAAATAATTCATCAACGTTTGTAAGATTAAAGTTTCCTGCAACCACTAGATTTCTTGTTATCCAATTATTTTGTCTAAGGAATGGATGACAACTCTCAATAGAATTTCGTCCAAAAGTTCCATAACGTAAATGACCTAAAAACAACTCACCAGTAAACCCTGCATTTCTTTTTAAATAATCTACATCATTAAGTTTCTCTGGGTTCGTTTCTTCTATTTCTTGAAAACGTTTATTGATAGATGAAAAAATATCTTGGATGGGTTTAGGGTCTGTAGAACGCACCCTAGAAATATATCTTTCTCCTGGATCCATATCTAACTTAATGTTGGCAACACCCGCTCCGTCTTGTCCACGGTTATGCTGTTTTTCCATTAATAGATAAAGTTTATTTATTCCGTAGAAAGCTGTTCCGTATTTTTCAAGATAGAACTCTAGGGGTTTTTTTAGTCTTAAAAGTGCAATTCCACACTCGTGTTTTATAGCATCACTCATCGTTGGTACGAGATATTTTTATTGCAAATTTAACCTTTAATTTTAGAAGCAAAATGACATTTGGTAAGACATTTGCTATAAACTTCTAAAATTAGGCAACTTTAAATGAAAAAAACAGTTATTAATTAAAGATAAAACGGATGATGTCATAGATTAATTCGTTTGGTTGACTCACAAATACATTGTAAATTTAAGTCATTGATTAAAAAGACGCTATACATATTTTTATTACTAGTCTCTTTCATGAGTTTTACTCAAGAAGTATGGCTGCATCCTAACAAAGGACAATGGGAGGAAAAAATCTTGTATAAAGTTGATATGAACGCTGGAGCCATGTTTATAGAAAAAGATGGATTTGCTTATCATTTAAATAATTATTCGGATTTACACAATCACTCAGAGGATAAACATGAACACCATCATGTAAATGATCATGCCGAGGAAAAAATCCAGAATTTTGGACTAAAATCTAAATTTCTAAATAGCAATTGGCAAGGAGAGTTAAAAGTATCTGACTCTTCCACTTTTTACAGAAATTATATTTTGGGGTCTGATTCTACAAAATGGAAAGGAAATATACACAGTTACAATAAAGTTGAATTTTTAGATTTTTACCCCAACATAGACTTAATAATTGAGGGAACCAAAGCCCTTAAATATAGTTTTAGAGTAAAGCCAGGTGCAGATATATCTCAAATCAAAATTCAATACGACGGTCAAAACAGCATCAAATTAGACAAAGGAGGAAACCTTAAAGTTCACACAGATTTAGGAATCTTAACAGAAAGCAAACCGTATTCATATCAAATAGAAAGAGATAAAGAAATAGAGAGTTCCTTTATTCTAGAAAATGGAATCCTTAGATTTGATATACCGAACGCACCAATAAATGGAACTTATGTTATAGATCCTGAAATAACTTTTTCTACTTTCTCAGGTTCTACAGCAGATAACTGGGGATATACTGCAACACCAGATCAAAACGCTAATTTGTTTGGCGGAGGAATCGTAGCAGGATCTGGGTATCCTCTTACTACAGGACCTTATGACGGCACATTCAACGGTGGAGAAGGACAATATCCATGGGATGTTGCCATTACAAAATTCAATGCACAAGGAAGTGCTTTAATTTATAGTACTTATTTTGGAGGCGCAGGAAACGAAACACCCAACTCAATCATTGCTAATGACGCAGGAGAACTTTTTATTTTTGGCGTTACTTCTAGTCCAAACCTTCCGGTAACAGCAGGTGCCTTTCAAACCGTTTTTAATGGCGGTCAGTTTACAAACGAAAATTTTGTTCCCCTCAGCGGTAGTGATTTATATTTGGCAAGACTAAGTGCTGATGGATCTAATTTACTTGCTTCTACCTTCATTGGAGGTTCGGGAGTGGACGGCGTTAATATTGGAAGCTTAGCGTATAATTATGGTGATCAATACAGAGGGGAAGTAACGCTTGATAATTCAGGAAATGTTTATTTCTCTTCAACTACGCAGTCATCAAATTTCCCAACTGCGGGCAGCCAGTCAGACAATACACTATCTGGAGGTCAAGATGCAGTAATAGGTAAATTTAACCCTGCATTAAGCAATTTAAACTGGTGCACCTACTTTGGAGGATCTGGAATAGAAACTGGAAATGCGCTGCAAGTTTCAAATACAGGAAATGTTTATGTAACTGGAGGAACAACGTCAAACTCATTAGGTGTAAGTACTGGATTAGACCTAACATATAACGGAGGTATTGATGGATACTTAATAGAATTAGACGGAAACACCGCCAACCTATTAGCTGGAACATACATAGGTACTCCTAACTACGATCAAGGATATTTTGTTCAAGTAGATTTAGACAACAAGCCTTATGTCTATGGTCAAACCGACGGAAATATGGCAATTACTCCGGGCAAATTTGGAGTTGCAAATAGTGGACAATTCATAAAAAAATTCAATGAAACGCTAACGGCAGAAGAATGGACAACTTTAATAGGTGCTGGATCGGGAGCTCCAGAAATCTCTCCGACTGCCTTCTTGGTATCTGATTGTTATACCATTTATATAGCAGGATGGGGAGGAAATACAAATAGTGGTTCAGTTCCTTCTAGCACCACAAACGGTTTTCCGGTTACTCTTGATGCTTTTCAATCAACTACCAATGGCAGTAATTTTTATATTGCCGTTCTAGGAACGGACGCAACAAATTTAGATTATGCAACATTTATGGGAGGTACAAATAGCCCTTCTAACCACGTAGACGGCGGAACAAGTCGTTTCGATAAAAAGGGAAGAATATATCATGCTGTTTGTGGAAGTTGTGGATCAGCAACAGATGGCTTTACTACAACGTTGGGAGCATTTTCCAATACTGACAATAGTAACAACTGTAATATGGCATGCTTTAAGTTTGATTTAAGTAATATAGAATCTACTATTGGCGCTGTTGCCCCACTAATTTGCCTACCGAACTCTGTTACATTTCCCAATAATTCGCAAAATGGAAATACCTTTTTCTGGGATTTTGGAGATAATAATTTTAGTACAGCTTTTAGTCCGACACATGACTATGCAGGACCAGGAAATTATACCGTTACTCTTGTTGTGGGCGATAGCTTAAATTGCTTCGAGAATGACACTACAACCTTTGATATAGTAATTGACATATTTGAAGGAGGAGTTGTAACTCCACCTACTCCAATTTGCCCCGGAGAGCCATACCAGTTAGAAGCATTTGGAGGTGCGACATATGAGTGGTTTCCCGCTCAATTTTTAGATGACGCAAATTCACCAACTCCTACTGCAAACATCACTCAACCCACTAATTTCACCGTAATTGTTTCGGACGTCTGTGGTGCAGATACATTAGATGCTTTTTTAGATGTTTACGGTGGAAACATAGAAACAATTGGTGATACTTCTATTTGCTTTGGAGAAGAAATTACAGTTTGGGCAACTGGAGGAGGAACATACGCTTGGAGTCCGCCAAATGGTTTACAAGCAACGAACTTAGATACCACAACTGCTTCTCCAGACGCTACTACAACTTACGAAATCCTAGTAACTACTCCTGAAGGATGCGAAATAAACGAATCTTTTACTATCGAGGTATTCTTCGATGTACCTACTCCTATGATTGATGATACGTTAAAACTGTGTAAGTTTTCTTCGGCAGAGATTACCGCTAGCGGAGCAGTTAATTATACTTGGAGTCCGCCAACAGGATTAAATACAACCGTTGGAAGTACAGTAATAACCAATACTATAAATGACATTACATATTATGTGGATTTCACAAATCCATGTGGAACTGTTCCGGACTCTACATATATTGAAGTGATTGAAGTAAACGCAAGGGCAGGAAACGATACTATCGTATGTCCAAGAGAGCCCGCTGAGGTCTGGGCTTCAGGAGGAATAAGTTACATGTGGTTTCCTAGTGCATTTGTAAGTAATTTCAATTCCGACTCAACAATTGTACAGCCCAACTACCCTACCAACTTTGGTGTTGAGGTGACTGATATTAATGGATGTAAGGACACTGCATTTGTATTAATAGATCATTTCCCTGAACCATTTGTTCAAGCCAATGGTGACTATTACGGTTTCACGGGAGATGAAATACAGCTAAATGCCGTTTCAAATTTAACAGGTTCTTTTACATGGTCTCCCACAGAGTTTTTAAATTGCGTAAATTGCAGTGCACCTATAGCTACACCACTTAATAGCATAAATTATATCGTTTATTTTGTTGATCAAAATGGATGTAAAGACAATGATACCACGTCTATCTTTTTTGAAGGTTTGGTTTATGTGCCGAATACTTTTACGCCAGATGCCAACGAATTTAACCCGAGATTTTCAGTTAAAGGAGGGAATATTAAAACCTTTGAAATGCAAATTTTCAATCGATGGGGAGAATTAATCTATGAATTTTCAGATTTCTTTGATTCTTGGGATGGAACATATAAAGGTTTACCTTGTAAAGATGGAACATACGTTTGGAAAATGAACTATACCGATATCGAAGGAAATCAAGTTCAAAAGGTGGGTCATGTTAATTTGCTTAGATAAAAAAGGAGTATAAAGACTAACAAAAATTAAGTCTGACTATTTTTAACCATGCAATTAAAAGAGCCTAAAAAAAGCGCAACTCTTAATTGAACTGCGCTTATCTATAATATAATCCTTTTATTTAAACGAATCGTTCGTCTACTTCCATTACTGTTCCGCAATCAGAGCACGTTCTATTCTGCTCAGAGCCATAAAATTCTCTAAAGCGAGGTAAGAAATCATCTTCAATGTTATTCAAATTAAACTTATATTCTTTCAATTTATTATTACAATTATCACAGAACCACATTAAACCATCAATGAGGTCTGTTCCTGTTCTTACCTTTTCTATAACTAAACCAACTGAGTTAGCCGGACGAATAGGTGAATGAGGAATATTACCGGGAAGCAAAAATATTTCGCCTTCTTTTATATGAATATCTCTTACTTTACCTTCTTCTTGGACTTTAACTAAGATGTCTCCTTCTATTTGAATAAATAATTCTTCAGACTCATTATAATGATAATCTTTTCTTGCATTAGGACCGCCAACAATCATTACAATAAAATCTCCTGCTTCAACATAAAGATTTTTATTACTCACTGGAGGTTTCAGCAAATCTCTATTATCATCAATCCACTTGAATAAATTAAAAGGAAGTTTCATATTTAATTTTTTGATAAAGTTAATCAATATAAAAAATTGAAGCAAAAAAAAGGTCGATATTGCTATCGACCTTTTCTAAATGACTAATACAAATTAGTTTTTCACTAATCTATACGTATTCGCAACATTCTCGTTACGTAAATTAATCATGTAAATACCATTTTCAAAAGCAGCTACATTTATAATTAACTCCGTTCCGAATGTTAATTTTTCATTAGAAGTAAAAACAACTCTTCCGTTTACATCTGTTATCTCCACGCTAAGAACTTCATTATTTTCTGAAGCTATTGTAACGATATCAGAAGTTGGATTTGGGAAAATTGAAATTCCTTCTAATTTGTTTTCATCTAATCCTAAATAGTCACATGTACCATCTACCGTTACAACAACTAACGCTGTATCATCCGGACAAACACCATTTCCTGATATATAATCATAATTGAACTGACCAAGTATATTAGAGGCTGATGGTGTTGCGTTAGGTAACGCTACATCTTGAGGGTCAAACCAAGTACCACCTAAATCTGCATTACCATTTAATGCTGAAAATAAGTTAGTTGGCTGATTCAAACATACCGTAATATTTCCGTCTTGTCCTGCGTTTGAAGGAGGAAAAATAGTAATATTTGCAGTTACAGAATCGTATGCACATTGTCTTTGAACTCTATATTCAAAGGCGTATGTATTTGACGCTAAAACAGTGGTTGCAAAGAACTCATCGTTTAATTGCGCAGTAAACTGATTTTCTAACCAAGTACCGTACTCTAAATCGTATCCAGTAATTGTATTAAACATATCTACTGTATCACCTAAACAAGCATCTAAGTCTGTTACAAAACTACCCGCGTTATAGTCAATCTCCGTTAAAGCGATTGAATAGTTGTTATTCGTAAATGTAGACTCGTTTGAGTGCAATAAGTAATATTGCGCACCAGGAGTTAAACCACACTGAATATAAAATGGAGCATTTTGAAACGGCACCTCAATATCATTATCGTTTGCACCAACCAAAGTAAACGTATTGTAATCTCCACAATCCGTTACTTCGTAAACTGCCATCTTAGTTGTTTGATTATTATCCAGTCCTGAAATCAATACGTTTCCTGATGCAGGAGCAGTAAATGTAAACCAAGTTGTTTCAACTAAAGTAGACGCACCCCATCCATCTGGAGTTTGGAATCCTGTTGCTGGTGGTGCAATTGCTGCCTCACCTGTTGAAACACCTGTATTTAAGTTACTGAATTGATAAACTGTTCCGTCTATTGCTAAATCAACTGCAAAACATGTAGAATCATTCAATGCTGGTATCAAAGCAGTATTAGGTGTTGAATACAAACTTGTATCTGCTCCACACACTGCTTGCACATAAACATCATAATAAGCGCCATACAATAAACCTGCATCTACAATTGTATCATCAAAGAGAATATCTGAAGTTACTGTCATTCCCGTATATAAAGGCTGACCTTGCAGAATGTACTGAATATTAAATCCTGTAGGAAGTGAAGTAGGTGCTCCTACTGTCCAATCCCAAGTTACTGAAATTGAATCTTGTAATCCGTTTGCAGAAACTCCGAATGGAGTAGCACAAACTGGTGCTGTTTGAGTAGTAATGACAGCTCCAACTGATTGAAGAGTAATATCACAATCTGAATAAACATATACATCGTAATCTGTCAATTGAGTTAAACCTCCAATTGTATCTTGTGTATTTGTTGTAGTAAATGTAGTACCTGTACCTGGAGTAAATCCAGCAGGACCATATTCAATTGTCCAGTTTGTTTCTCCTGCTAAACCAGCATTCCAAGAAACAATAATTGTATCAGAAAAATATCCAACTGTAGACAAATCAACTACATTTGGACAATCTGTGTAATACAATCTTGCACATGAATTGTTTTGTAAGAAAACAGGATCATCATCAGATATTGTAATATCTTGATTTGGCCCTGAAGCTCCGATTGAGGCATTTGCAGCAAAATCATCCCCTACATTTGAGCCTCCAAAAACTACGTCATCGTAAACATAATAAATCTCATTAGTAGCCTCCTCTATTTGAACTTGGAAGGTTACAGTTGGTGCAGTTGGGTTCCCAGAGAAATTACAAATATTATCCCACTGAATAACCAAAATTCTATTTGGAGCTGTGCCTATTGTCTCCCAATATACATTTCCTGTTTCTTCATCTAAATCGTCTCCCCATGGGAAAAGCGTACCATCCGGTAAAGTATTAAAATTACCTCCAGACCCAATATTAGCAGTTGTTGAACCTAATTGCATACCACCGTTATTTCCAATTCGAGCAGTTGTCATCAACAATTGCTGATAAAGGACTGGAAAAGGAAGAGGATTAATATTTGCTTCGCCATCGTCTGTAAGGTTAAGATCAGTTCCGGTTGATGAAATATCAATAAAACCAGCAGTTGGACATTGCGTATCAAAGTCCATAAAAGCAGCTTGATTGTATGTATTGAATTCAATTGGACCAACGTAGTCAGAGGTATCTCCAGGACCACAAATTGTTCTAACATATACTTCATAAAAAGAATTTGAAACTAACCCCTGAATATTTGAAGTTGTAGTCGTCTCAACCTGAGTAAACCCAGATCCTGGGGTAAACCCACTCAAACCATATTCAATAGAAAATTCTGATGCCACGGAAGTCCAAGAAACATCTGCAGAAGTTAAATCTGCGTCATCAAGAACTAACAATGAAGGAACACCGCACTCCGCTGTTATTGTTAATGGACCAGCTCCAGAAGTTGTATCTGTACCACAATCTCTGTATACATAATAGTCGTAAATTGTACCAGGTGTTAAACCAACAACTTGAGCACTAGTAGATCCGAAAACATTTACAATATTAAGAAATGTACCAGGAGTAAAACCAGTAACTCCATACTCAACTATAAAGTCACTGCCAATTGCTGCCGGATTATTATCCCAAGTTAAGTCTGTTGTAATTCCCGTTGAGCCCACTACCGAAAAATTTAAGGGTACTGCACATGGAATATCACAAGCAATAGGACCAGAATAAACCTGACCCGATGAAGGTCCAGAAGGCTGGTTATGAACTAATGCACCATCAGCATCCAAAAGACTAAATGACACCTCACTTAAGTAACCACCTGCTGTCCAGTTTAGCTCAATTGTATTTCCATCCGTAACTGGGAATGTCCAAGTACCTGAAGAACCAGATACAGCGAAAGGAGAACCAGCAACAGGAACACCACCGTCTAAAATAGCAAGCGAACCGCCATTCCATCCATCCCCATAACTATCTGCCCCATTTAATGTCCAAGAACATTGCGTAAATGCCGACAAACCTATCCCGAGGATAGCTGCAGCACTAAGTAATAATTTTTTCATAATTTATTTTTATAGTTTATACAAACATAGTGAAAAAAATTCACTACTCATATTAACGAAACATAATAAAAAACGGTTGGTAATTCCTTTATTTTTAATTTTCAATATAATGACACAATAAACTGAAACTATCAATTGAATTGGACACCAATTTGAAGAATTGCAAAAGGTTCTTAACTTAGCAACAAACAAAATACATGGATTTAAATCTCGAAAATAAAACAGCTCTAATATGTGGAAGTACACAAGGCATTGGGCTAGAAACTGCTAAAACATTAGCTAATTTAGGCGCTAACTGCATACTTATTGCCAGAACTGAAAGTAAATTGCAAAAGGCGTGCAAAGAATTGAAAGCAAGTCAAGGACAAAAACACAGTTATTTAGTTGCTGATTTTTCCAATCCATCAGCATTAAAAGTAATTATTGAAAATTTCGCGCAAACAAACAAAGTAAATATATTAATTAATAATACTGGCGGACCAAAAGGCGGACCTATTGTAAGTGCACAAACCGATGAGTTTATCAATACCTTTAATCAGCACCTCATCTGCAATCATATCCTATCTCAAGCACTTATACCCGGAATGAAGGAACTAGGATACGGAAGAATTGTGAACGTAATTAGCACTTCTGTTAAACAACCTTTAGATGGTCTTGGAGTAAGTAATACAATTAGAGGAGCAGTTGCCAACTGGAGTAAAACATTGGCAAATGAACTTGGTCAATTTAATATCACCGTTAACAACGTATTACCTGGAGCTACAGACACTGTTCGTTTAAAAGAAATCATCGAAAATAAAGCATTAAAAACCGGACAATCTACCGAAGAAATAAAAACAGCCATGGCCAACCAAAGTCCGATGAAAAGAATTGCACAACCCGAAGAAGTTGCGAATGCTATTTGTTTTTTATGCTCTCCAGCAGCAAGTTATATAAACGGAATTAATGTTCCTGTAGACGGTGGTAGGACAAAATCTCTATAGAATAATTATCTGTATAATTCTTGCATCAATAAGCAGTTGCAAGAATTCCTCTGAATTAGAAAGTTTGAGAGATTCAGGCATTTTTAAAAGAAAGTCAGAATCTCTCAATACAAGCTTACAAGAAGTTACGAATATATCCTTAATAGATATAAATTCAAGTTCTTGGATCTACCAAAGCAATCAAAAAAGACAGCGAATATCTATTCGTTTTCTATTGTTTACCGACTCAATCGCTCAATTAGACACCCTTGAGTTGGCGATAAACAGAGCTATGAGTTTTTCTAACTATAACAAACCATTGGAAGCAACACAACTAAATACTTTTGACTCAGATTACATAGGCGACTTCTACTCTATTCATATAAAAAATAACAACCTGATTAATCGTCAACTATTAACCGCTAATACAGATTCGCTTTTCATAGATTTTCTATCTAGTGAAAGAATTGAAGGAACTTTAATTTTTGACGGAGTGATTATTCGAATTTTTGGAGACTATTAACGCAACACATTAACGTGTCCTGTAATTGTTTCTTCATCATCATTAATGGAACGATAGAATATCTTCCAAACATATGTGCCATCAGGAACAGGTAAACCGTTTTCATCAAATCCATCCCATTGAAAATCAACATCTTTAGATTCAAATATATTCTCTCCCCACCTATTAAAAATCTTTATTTCAAACTCAACTACATTTATAGCACTTACTTCAAAATATGTATTAAAACGATTTCCGTCTGGAGTAAAGGTGTTTGGTATATACAAATAAAACTCTGGAAGTATTACGATAGGTTTAGTAATTGAATCTATACAACCAATTTCGTTTGTTGCAATTAACTGTACTTGATAAGTTCCAGGTTCATCGTATACGTGATTTGGATGTACATCGCTACTCCCTGACCCTTGTCCAAAATCCCATACATAACTTACAGCCCCTGTAGTTAAATTTTGAAATGTAATGGGCAAATCTTCATAAAGTGTTTGCGAACTAATAATAAAGTTAGCATTTGGCTGTACCACCTCAATAGTATTAAATGCTGAAACAGTAAATGTTTGACAATCATCACTAACCACGACCTCATACGTTGTAGTAGAAAGCGGACTAACAAATACGTTTTGAGTTGTTTCTCCACTGTGAGGCCAGAAATAATAATAATTACCAAAACCTCCTTGTGCACTTACCGAAAGCTCCACTTCTGTATCTGGACAAACAACAGGAAAATCAGGCACTTCTAAGGTCAAAGGCGGACTCAAAATCGTAATACTTGTAACCCCTATAACTACGTTATCACATTGATCTGTAACAATTACACTGTATTGTGTGGTTGTATTAGGAGCAACCTCAATACTTTCTGAAAAACCTAAAAAACCACTACCTTGGTCGTCAAACCATTCATATTGATACCCACCTGCTCCTCCGCTAAGTTCTGCAGTTAAGGTAAAAGGCACAAACGGACATTGCTCCACGATAGGATCCGTAACTAAAATATCCAAAGGATCATAAACAGGAACAACAACTTGTCCTGTACCTGTTGCCGTTTGATTGAGGCAATCATCAGTTGCTTGAACAGTATATGTTGTTGTTGTAGTGGGGCTAACAATAATACTTTCCGTAGTTGCTCCGTTACTCCATAAATAAGTATAAGTTCCCCCTCCTCCTGTTGCTGAAGCAGTTAATTGGACTAAATCTCCAGGACAAACCACCTCTACATCATCTACTACAACCTCAACATCCTCTAAGTCATTAATAAGAAGATTAACTGTTTGCACACTTAAATTTTGACATGGATCCAATATTTGAAAATCTAGAACGATACTTTCTTGACCTTCTGCAACACCATCTTGAAAAGCACTAATCGTAAATGACTGAGTTGTTTGGTTAGCTGCAAACGTAACTGATGCCGGAACATTACTGTAATCAACCCCTTCTATTGCAGAACCCGAAACATTAATTGGAATATTCAATGGATTAACTATATCTGGTCCAGTTCGGGTTACTGTCACAGTTGCATCTACACAACCTTCTGCCATAACATTTGGCTGATTAAATGCCAATTGAGACAACTCATAACTTACAGTTACCGGAGTTTCTGATGTTAAACTACCACCTTCTAAAAAGATGCCTGAATCCCATTGTCCGTCTCCCACATCAGCAACTGCCATTATTAAGTGATACGTTTCTCCGCATTGCACATCGCTAATTGCCTGTAAAGGAATTGTAAATCCATCATACTGAACATAAAAATTACTAGAGTTATAAGGTGCACTATTTCCATCACCATTATTTATATAACTCGGACAATTTGTACACGGTCCAATATTAGCTGGACCATTATTAACATTGTTAATAGCTACTGCTGCATTTGTTCCTGGCACAATAGCCATATTTTTTTCACCAACAATACCAGGACCACTAATGAAAAATGCGAAAATATCGTTAAAATCAGAACCTACAAACTCTGGATACTCTTCGGATGCAAATACATAATTAAACTTTACAGTATCACTAAACGGAACAAAATCAAACTCTAAAATAGTAGCGTCGAACGTTGAGCCACCATCCAATAAATTATTTAATCTATTGTAACCAGCTCCATTTAGATCAACACCCGAACCCGCAGAGTTATTTGGTCCGTGCGGACCATTACCATTATTATTAATTGTACCTGTGGTTAAAATCACACCTTCATCTAAACCTATATTTGTGTTAGAACCATCAAAGTATCCTAAAGACTGAGAAGATCCTGTATAATTTACATTTGAAATCGTTACACCCGTACCTGCTAGCACGTTCTGAACAAGATTTCCAGGTGTCATATTTGAGGTAACCAATTGAGCAGAAACTCCAAAAGAAAAAAGTAAAAATATGACGAACAAGTGCTTCATTAATATAATAACGTATTTACGCATAGAAAGTTGCTGATTTCTTGACAAAAATCGAACCAAAGTACATAATCATGAAGTGAACTGTCATAATTTGTAAATTAGATTATTCTAATCAACTAAACCTTTTTATTTTTGTGCGTGATGAAAAATAATAAATCAATTTGGCAAAACCTAAGAAAAAGTACACGAATTGCAGGCTTTAACCCTAAGACTTTCGAGGAAAAATGGAGATTTTCGATTACTCCATTGCAATTTACTAGCGTTCTCCTCCTTTTCATTCTTTCTATAAGTATCCTAACAGTGTTAGCTGTAATATACACTCCCTTAGGTAACCTTATCTCTAGCAAAGGAAATAAAGAAACTCGAGATCAAATAGAACAACAGTACGTAGAAATAGTTGAATTAAAGAAATCTGTAGAAAAACAAAATAATTACATAAGTAATCTTCAAAACGTCATACTCGGAAAGAACACAATAGATTCTGCTCTGATAACACCTCCAAAATCTACCATAACTGAAACTACTAAAATTGATACAGCACGAACTGAAAATGAATTATTGCTTGCTCAAGAAATTGAAAATATTAGTGAAGAGGTTATTACAAATGAAAAAGCTGAACTCTATATTTTTACAGATCCAGTAAAAGGAGTAATTAGTCAAAAATTTGACAAAGCAAAACACCCTGGAATAGACATTGTTAGTTCGCTAAACACTCCTATAAAAGCATGCTTAGAGGGAACCGTTGTTTTTTCTGGATACTCTGAGGAAGACGGTAATTTTATTGTTTTAAGTCATAAAAACGGTTTTTCCTCTTACTACAAGCATACCAATAAAATATTAAAAAAATCTGGAGAGCGCGTACAAACAGGAGATCCTATTGCATTAGTTGGTAATTCAGGTGAAAATACAAGCGGACCACATCTCCATTTTGAATTGTGGGAAAACAACTCGGCTATTGACCCGCTAGAATTTCTTTCTTTTGGAAATTAATCAATTAATAAAATACGAATCACTCAAGTAATAAAAATCTTTTATTTTTGTTGCCCAGAATAAAAAATATGGAAGAAAAAATTCAAAATATAGTAGATGCACTAAGTAAACGTTTTGTTTCGCATCCGTGGCACGGAATTTCAATTGGAGAAAATGCTCCTGAAAAGATAAATTCTTTTATTGAAATTATCCCATCTGACACAATAAAGTACGAGGTTGATAAAGCGTCTGGATACAACATGGTTGATAGACCTCAGAAATACTCTAATAATATGCCTTGTTGGTATGGTTTTGTACCTCAAACTTATTGCGACACTCTTGTTGCAGAATATGCCAATGAAAAAACAGGAAGAACAACTATTGTTGGAGATGAAGATCCGTTGGATATTTGTATTATTTCTGAAAGACAAGTAGACAGAGGTAATATTCTTGCTGAAGCAATACCTGTTGGTGGTTTTAGAATGATTGATGGCGGAGAAGCCGATGATAAAATTATAGCTGTTTTAAAAGACGACCAAGCTTATGGTGATTGCAAAGACATAACTGAGTTACCAGAAAAAGTAATGAACAGAGTAAAACATTTTTTCTTAACCTACAAAGATTTTGAAGGTGGAGCAAAAGAAGTAGAAATTACGCACGTTTACGGAAAAGAAGAAGCTTACGAAGTAATTAAAAGAAGTAATCAAGACTACATTAACAAATACGGTGACGCTAATGAGAATTTGGTAAACGCTTTGTTGGATGCTTTGAAGTAATGATATTCTAATATATCCTAAGGCTTTTCATGTAATGGAAAGCCTTTTTTTTTTATAATTTTCTTCACCTCCTTACTCCCTTTTCTTGCAAAGGTTACCAGATATACGCCTTTTGCCAAATCTGATACATTCCACTCCTTTTGCTGAGAATCAATTGTTTTTACCATTTTACCTGATAGGTCTTGAATCGTAACTAAATCATCTATTAAGAGTCCTTCAATTTTTAAAACATCATCCACTGGGTTTGGGAAAATCACCACATTCTCGAGCGCATTTTCTTCTGCAGACAATACTGCTTCGTTTGTAGAAAAACTCGAATATTCAAAGAAAAGGTTAGAATCATAAGAACCGTCTGTTACATCCATCAAAACAATACTTACATGATATTCTGTACCTGTCTGTATTGGAACTTTAACAGTTATTCTTTTTGAAAAACCATCCATCTGTAAATAAGCATCGCTTTCATCATAGGGAGATTGATTGCCGTTACCGTTATTTACATAAAAAAAGCAATTTTCACATGGGCCGGTATTGCCAATTCCATTGTTCAAGGTATTTACCGAAACAATTGAATTTGTACCTGGAATTTCTGCTAGATTTGTCTTCTCACCGGTTTGCTTGTTCTCTAGAATAATGGCAAAAAAATCATTAAACTCAGAATCAACAAACTCTGGATATTCTTCTGAACCGAAAATAAAAGAAGAAAATAGAGTATCTCCAATAGGTATTATATCAAAATCTAATTTACAGACATCAAAAACCGAGGAATAAACACCTAAACTGTATGCAATACTTTGGTGGTTGTTTGGAGTGTTACTCGAAGAAGCAAAATCTGTTCCACAACTCTCTAAATCGTTCGGACCAACTACTCCATTGTTATAATTATCGTAAACCCTACCTGTACTTAAAACCACACCTGTTGTTCCTTCAAAGTTAATTGCGGTGCCTTGGTAATGGCCTATTTGAAACGCTGAGCCAGTGAATTCTATATTGTCTGTATAAACACCTTCTCCGATTAAAAAGTCATTTATTAAATCTTCAGGTGTAAAATAAGTTATGTCTATCTGGCTCCAGATCATATTTGTAAATAATACCACACTAACTACTAAATAATTTTTCATTGCAACCTATTTAATTTTCATTCTAAGTTAGTTTAATCTAAATTGACATGAAGCAGTAGAATGAGTAATACGTATGATATTTATAGTCATCGGGATTTTTTTTGGTGTAAATTCTGTTATATTTATTCTATGATAAGACGTTTAACTCTACTACTTATACTCACCATCCAATCAGTTTATGGTCAAATACAGTTTGATAAAACTACATATGACTTTGGCGAGTTAACATTAGATACGCCTCGTTATATAGACTTTTTTTTAACCAATACTGGAAATAAGTCTCAATACATATTGAGTGTGAAACAAGTTTCAGAAGTCGTTTATATACAGCAGCGCGCATTGATTTTACCAAAGGAAAGTATTGCCCTTCGATTTCAAGTAAACCCAAAAAAACGCGGAAGTTTTAATTATGAAGTAGACGTATTTACCAGCGATAAACAAACACCTACACGAATTCGGTTAAAAGGAAATTTAAAAATAATTCCTCCAAAAAGTGACAACAACTTTACCGCTTGTCCGAGCTTTGGAAACAAACCAAGTAATAAAAATCCGTTAGAATTTGAATTAACAGTAATTACGCGAGATGCAGAAACGAAAGAACTTTTGGGTAAGTCTGAAGTTACTTTAATTCAAAAAGGAATTGAAATTGCTCGTATTAAAACAAACAAAGCGGGTAAACAAGCGCTTAAAATCAACATTGGTTACACCTATTTTTACGCAATACATGACGGATATTTCCCTACTGAATTAGGCAATTACGTTAACTTTCAAGAAAACCAGGTGGTAATAGACTTATATAAAAATGAAGTAACAACTGAAGTTGAAACGGCAGACCTAACTGAATTAAAAGACACCACTTATCTCATAATAGAAAACGAGATTATCGATAAAACAGAGGAGATTAAATTAGAAGAAGAAACGACTGAAGAGATAAATTCTCCTCCAATAACTCTTGCAGAATTACCAGAAGATAATTTTAATAGTGAATATTTCTTGCCAACAAATGTTGTTTTTGTAATTGATGTAAGTTCTTCTATGCGCGGAGAGGATAAGCTTGAACTAATGAAATACGCGCTGTATGCGTTAACGGATATGCTTAGACCGCAAGATCGTATTGGATTAGTCAGCTATGCAAATAACGCAACTGTTTTGTTAAAACCTACTTCCGGACAAAACAAGGAGGAGATCAAAGCCATTGTTAAAGAAATGAAAGCTGCAGGTCTAACGGCTGGAGGAGCAGGAATCAAACTTGGGTATAAACAGGCTAAAAAGAATTTTATATCCGAGGGAAAAAATCAAGTAATTATTATTACAGATGGAGGTTTCAATAGAAATTCTGGCGATTACAAAAAATATATTCGAAAGTATAAAAGAAAGGGAATTACACTTTCAGTTGTTGGAATTAAAAATAAAGATACTGCCAAAGAACAAATGCAAAATGCTGCTAAAATTGGAGCTGGTCGTTATGTACCCATTTTCGGATTAGAAGATGCAAAACACAATCTGAAAGAAGAAATTAGAAAAGGTGCTTTTAAAAATTAAAAATAACCAATAGCGTATAAACAGCAAACGAACAGTATCTGAAGAGAAAATAGAATGTGAGAAAAAATCGTTTAGTCTAGTATTATCATTATTTTTGTTTCCTATTCAGACATGGAAAAAGAAAGAAGCATTGCGGTAATTGGTGGAGGTAGCTGGGCTACTGCCCTAGTTAAAATACTGTGTAATAATTTATCTAATGTAAATTGGTGGATGCGCAACGAAGAGTCTGTAAAGCATATCTTGACTTACAAGCACAACCCAAGATACTTGCAATCTGTTGAGTTTAACTTAAATAAAATTAATGTAACAACAGATTTAGTAAAAACAATAGAACAATCAGAAATAATTATAATTGCTACGCCCTCTGCTTTCTTAAATGATTTGTTCAAAGACGTGGACAAGAATATTTTTAAAAATAAATTCATTTTCTCTGCTGTTAAAGGAATTATACCGGAATACAATGCGATACCAGCTCGGTTTATTCATAAAACGTTTGAAATACCTTACGATGATATTGGTATTATATGCGGGCCTTGCCATGCTGAAGAAGTTGCTCTAGAGCGTTTGTCTTATTTAACAATTGCTTGTGGCAACGAAGAAATGGCAGATGAAGTTGCAGAAATAATGGCTTGTAGATATATCAAAACAACTGTTTCTGATGATTTATTTGGGACAGAGCTCTCTGCTGTATTAAAAAATGTTTACGCTATTGCGTCCGGAATTTGCGCTGGCTTGGGTTATGGAGATAACTTTCAATCTGTTTTAATATCTAACGCAATACAAGAAATAGAGAATTTCATAGATGAAGTGAGTCCTATACACAGAGATGTAAAAACAAGTGCTTATTTGGGAGATTTACTTGTAACTGCTTATTCAAAATTTTCTAGAAATAGAACGTTTGGCTTTATGATTGGCAAAGGCTACTCCGTAAAAACTGCGCAGTTAGAGATGGATATGATTGCAGAAGGCTACTATGCCGTTAAATGTGTAATGGAAATCAACAAAAAGTTTGAAGTTGAGATGCCAATTGTTGAAGCTGTACATAATATTATTTATGAAAAGATAGCTCCGGTAATTGAAATGAGAATTCTAACAGATAAGTTAAGCTAGCTCGCACAAAGCTTAAAAACACAAAACTTAATCATTTTTTTGTATAATTCATTAAGACTGCATTTCTATAACTTCTTGTTATTGGTATTTTTTCTGATCCTAATAAAGCGAATTCTGTAGTTACCCGTGTAACATGGTTCAGATTTACAGCATAAGAACGATGTGTTCTCGTCAATGTAGATAAATAATCGTTCTCTAAAAATGCAATTAAAGTTTCGCGAATAACGTGACGTTTACTGTGTTTAGTATGTATAATTATGTAATTATTATTTGCTTCAACAAATAGAATTTCTTCTACCTTAATTTTAACGTATTCATAACCATCTTTTATAACTATTTCCTCGTTATTAGCAGAAGGCTTATACCTTTCATTACTTAATGTTAATTCTATAGAAGCAATCAATTGAACCTCATTATATGGTTTTACTAAAAAACTTGCTGGTTTGGTTTTTAAAACATTTTCAAGCGTTTTAATATCGCCATAACCTGTTAAAAATATAAATGGAATACCTATAAGTAAATCTGCCAACCACAAGCCTGTTTTTTCTCCATTTACGTGAATATCTAATAAGACTACATCTGGTTTTAAGGTTTGAATTTCTTTAAAAGCTTCTTCGGCATTATCATTAAACCCTATTAACTCAAAGTTAAACTTTTTAAGCGTTTTCTTCACTAACGCCTGTGTTATAAAATCATCTTCTAGTAAATAAACTTTCGATTTAGACATTGTAAAAACTATTTATTTTCTAGCTCGGATTAGATGTCCATAAAACAAGTCGTTGCCAGACGATGTTTTTTGCCAGAGTTCTGTATTTTCAATATTATCCACTGGAAAAGAACGTCTTACTTCGTTGTAAATTTCTTTCAATTTAACCCGAGGTGAATACGTATTCATAATTAACAATCCATTTTCTTTAAGTAATGAATGAGCTAATTTAATCAATTTTGGCAATTGATCCTCAATTTTCCATCGTTCTCCTTTGGCTCCTAATCCAAAAGCTGGCGGATCCATTATTAAACAATCGTAAGTATTTCCTCGCTTCACCTCTTTATGCGCAAACTTTACGGCATCATCACAAATCCAGCGAATGTCTTTTAAGTGAGAATCTTCCATATTTACTCTTGCCCAAGAAATAAGTTGTTTTACAGAATCTACATGTGTTACATGTGCACCTGTAAATTTTCCAACCACTGAAGCAACTCCTGTATAAGCAAATAAATTGAGTAAAGACTTTGAACTGTCTAATTCTGATTTTAGAAGCTCCCAATTTACAGCTTGTTCTGGAAATAAACCTACATGCTTAAATTTAGTCAATGCCAAGTTGATCTGAATATCATGAAAATTAATTTTCCATTTACTTGGCACCTCTTGCAGTATTTTCCAAGCACCACTTTGTGTGCCCTTTGGTACAAACTCGGCATGCGCCTTTTCATACCATTCTTTCTTAGATAAATGCGCTTTAAAATAAGCTTGTCTTTCTGGTCTAATCGTTACAATATTCCCCCAACGCTCCAATTTTTGTTCTCCTCCGGCATCAATTAGATCGTAATCTTCCCAACCGGCTGCGTATGTACGTTGTGTTTTATTGTTCATTCTTATTTGCTTTCAGTTCTTTATCTACTATTTCTAACTCTTTGTAAAACTCTTCTCCGTAAGCAGTTATTAATGGATCTTTTAAAAACTTAAAGATAGAAACGTCTAACTTGCTTCCACAATCACAAGCTGGTTTACAAATTGGCCATTCGTGATAGTTTAAGGCTTCAAATGTCTTATACTTTTTAGCTCTAATTGGATATAAATAACAAGATATTGGCTTTCTCCAATCAATAACTCCTTCGCGATAGGCTTGATCAATAGAACATTTAGCTGTTCCGTCTTCATCAAAATTAACAAAGGCACATTCTTTTTTATTTACTAAGGTAGTTACAGGCTCATTATCATAATCCATATAAAAAACACCTGTTTCTTCTACTGCATCAATACCTTCTTGACGCATATAAGGCTTTACTTTCTCGTAAACATCTTCTAAAATTGACACTTCTTCTTCCGTTAAAGGCGCTCCAGAATCTCCCTCCACACAACACGCTCCTTTACAAGCTGATAAATCGCAAACAAACTTTTTTTCAAATATATCTGCAGACACAACCTTATCTCCAATCTCTATAAGCATAACACAAAGTTAAACAAGTGATTAGTTTGAATCTAATAAAACTGGAAAAAGTACAGATTAATACATCTAAATTACTTTTATACTGGGTTCTAATAAAATTGAGGTGATTTTAAAGTTAATTCGTTTCATTTCGTTTTGTTTCGAATGCATGCAGTGCAAAACTGGCTAACCAATGTCCACCCATGTAGTCATCTCCAATCAAATTGGGGTACGAATAATTAAAGTGATTCCGAGCAATAGAATTAAGATGCAGCAACTCCGGGATATTTTGAGCCAATTCACTTAAGCACCAAGCTCTAGAAAAATTTAATCCATCTAAATGCACTAAGTGTCCATCTTTTCTATCAGAAACCTTGGCTACTTCTAACTCAAAATCACTTTTAAAAAGTTGAGGTAAAAAACCAAGTAGCCAAGCTTTAAAATCAACCGGGCTAAGTACTTTTTTCATTAACGCAGCTTCCTCTAGGCAAGGAGATAAAAAATCTGTACCACTTGGCTCCCAACTTAATGGACAACTCACATCATTTTCATAAAAATATATTGCCCTTTCTTTAATAGCGGTTAATAATTGAGCGTTATTATTATGTTCTGCCCAATCGAAAGCAAAACTTAATCCGAATGCAGTATTTGTATGTGTTCCAACACGTAAAGCATAATTTAATTTAGGCAAAAACGCTATGTACTTCTCTACAATTAATTCTGTTAACGGTTGCAGAACTGTAGCAAGTGAATTTCCCAGAGGCGTATTCCAGTTATTTAGCTCCTGATCTAATTTCAACAACCAACTCCAACCATAGGTACGTTCAAAATTATTATTCAATGGCGTGTTAAAATAATCGATTTCTTTTTGGATATTTTCAGGTGTGAATGTGCCTTCTAACAACCTTTCTATTTGATTTACCTCTTGTAAATCGGGAAAATTTTTACACAAGAAAACCAAGCTCCAATACCCATGAACAGCACTGTGCCAATCAAAACATCCATAAAATATAGGGTGTAAATCTTGTGGAGATCTTAAATCTTTATGGCTAGAGATAACTTGACTTAATTTATTTGGATATTCTTTGCTTACACAAGACAAGGGCAATTTTATTAATTGACTAGCAGTTGAATAATCAAGAAAAATTTCTGGTTCATCCGATAGGTTTACTTCTTTCTTCTGTTTACATGCTATCATAGTAAAACAAACCAGCACAATAAGTTGAACGTTTCTCATTTGATAAAAATATAAAAATAATGAATTGCTCAAAAAAACTTAAAGGCATAGTTTTTGCTATAAATTTAAAAACTCAGACTATGAAATCTTTAATACTCTTCTTCACGCTATGTTTAAGCATTTCTTCTTTTTATGCCCAACAAAAATATTTGTTTATGCGCGATGCGCTCTATCAAGATTCAAATTATTGTGCATTTCTAATCAAACCTGGAAACAATTTAATAATTGGTCAAATCATTAACGTAGATGAAATTAATCTACAACTTGCAGATTCTTTAGGATTAGAATCATTTGTTTTCCCAGTAGGTTTAGATTCTAATAAAATAGTAGGATTTACAGTGAAAAATTTGGCTTCAGAATTTAATGACAATGAAACTATTGAGCGTTGGGGCACTTCAAGAAACAGGTTATTTATAAAGCCTAGTGCGATAAATAGAGTATCTCGCAGACAACCCAACACTTCTATAATAAGTGTAAATGAAGATGGAAGAGTGACACGCGACACACATCCTTTCTACGAAAACCAAATCAATAATTCTAGACGTGGTTATACACGAGCAGTTAACTTTGATAAAATTGAAAACAATCAGTTCTATTTTTCTACGCAACAAAATAAACTTTATGTATTTAATACAAGTTTGACAAAAATAATTGGATACGATTACTTGGGAAACACCTTATTCAAATCAAAAATAAACATTGAAAAACCTGCTGTATATAGCAACAAAGGCAAGTATCTACTAAACGATAAATCAACACAAACGTTCTACTTAATTATTCAAACAAATTTTGCATACAATATCTATTTGATGCATTTAGAAAATGGAGAAACTACATTTTTAGAGAGTATAGCAGGTGTTTGGGAGAACCCAACATGGAGAATAGACAATGGATTACTTACTTATCAAAAAGAAGGTACACTACTTGAAATGAATTTAAATGAAAAAGGCGCTCAATAATTGAACGCCTTTCATTAGGTTAAATTCCTTTCAGAAAAGAGGAATAATTATCTCTAAACTGAAAACCTTCAACGAATTTTTCTTTCGTCAACTTTTCAAATTCTACTAAAGCCCAAAGAATAAATTCTTTCAAGAAATAAACAGCACTTTCGTCCTTAACGTTCGGTTGATACTTTGATAAAATAGCATTCAAAGGGAAAACACGGTCCAATTGACTTTTATACTTCTCATTATTCAAATCGTCGAACAATTCAAACTCACCTTCCTCAACAAACCAGTCGATAACAGGCTGAAACCATTGAGATTCTCCCGGTTTATCTAACTTCTCAATTTTAGGAAAATAATTAGCAAAAGTACTTTTTATGGCATCCCCAATTAAAAACTCTGCAACATTAGCTGCACCTTCCTGCTCACCTTCGTAAACCAACTCTACCTTTCCGGTAATCGCTGGAACAATAGAAAACAAATCGCTAAGCCTTACAGTTGTTTGCTCATCCTTATTTTTATACAGCCTTTGTTCTGCCGCAGAAACTAAATTTTGAAATGCAGAAATACTCATACGTGCAGATACGCCAGACTTTACATCTATGAAATCACTTTTTCTTGCTTCAAAACTAATTTGTTCTAAAATATCTTTTGCCAACTCTGGTACCTCTATCATAGAATAATCTGCTAATACCTTGTTAGCTTCTTGCTCTGTTATTTTCTTGGCCGTTATAATATCTTTGGGATAATGCGTTAAAATTTGTGATCCTATTCTATCTTTCAATGGAGTAACTATACTTCCTCGGTTGGTATAATCTTCTGGATTGGCAGTAAAAATGAATTGCATATCTAGCGGTAATCGCAATTTAAAACCACGAATTTGTATATCGCCTTCTTGTAAGATATTAAATAATGCAACCTGTATTCTAGCCTGAAGATCTGGTAACTCATTAATTACAAAAATGCAACGATTTGCTCTGGGAATCATTCCAAAATGTATCACTCTATCGTCTGCATAGCTTAATTTCAAATTCGCTGCTTTAATCGGATCCACATCTCCGATAATATCTGCTACAGTTACGTCTGGCGTTGCTAATTTTTCTGCAAAACGATCTTCTCTATGCATCCAAATTATCGGAGTTTCATCTCCTTTATTAGCTATAAGTTCTTGTCCAAATCTAGAAATTGGCTGTAGTGGATCATCGTTTATTTCTGAACCTTCAATACATGGAATCCATTCGTCTAGCAACTGTATCATTAAACGAGCAAGACGTGTTTTAGCCTGACCTCTTAATCCAAGTAAATTGATATTATGTTTAGATAAAATAGCGCGTTCTAATTCTGGAATTACCGTAGCTTCGTATCCATAAATTCCTTCAAAAACAGTTGTACCCGCTTTAATGTGCGTAATTAAATTGTTACGCAATTCATCTTTGATTGATTTAGATTGATAGCCTGCTTTTTTTAACTCTCCTAGTGTCTTGATTTTTTGTATTTCCATTATCCTTTAATTCTTTTTTTTCTATTTGTTTCGTAATCTTCAAAAATCATTTCTCCAAGTCCTTGCAAACCTGTATAAAATGCTTTTCCTTGATTTGCTTCCGTGAAATTTTCTACGAACTCCATTAAATATTCATCTCTAGCAATCATAAATGTTGTTATCGGGATTCTAAGCTTTCTAGCTTGCGCTGCCATAGTGTAACATTTCTCGGTAACATAAGGGTCTAAACCAAAAGAGTTTTTATAGTAACTGCCATCCTTTTCTCTAATACAACTTGGTTTACCGTCTGTAATCATAAAAATTTGCTTATTAGTATTTCGTTTTCTTCTTAAAATATCCATTGCTAAGTTTAGTCCAGCTACAGTATTCGTGTGATATGGTCCAACCTGTAAGTAAGGCAATTCTTTTATTTTAATTGGCCATGCATCGTTTCCGAAAACAATCACATCAATAGTATCTTTGGGATATCTTGTAGTAATTAATTGCGCCAAGGCCATTGCTACCTTTTTAGCAGGAGTAATCCTGTCTTCGCCATATAGAATCATGCTGTGACTTATATCAATCATTAGCACAGTACTCATAGAAGCTTTAAAATTGGTTTCTTCTACAACAAGATCGTTCTCAGTTAACTTAAACTCACCAACACCATTGTTCAGTTGAGCATTTCTTATACTCTCTGTCATTGATATACGATCTAAACCATCACCAAAGTTATACGCACGTAGATCTCCGGTATGTTCATCACCTCTACCAAGGTGCTTCGTTTTATGACTTCCAGACCCACTTTTTTTGAGGTTCCCAAATATTTGTTCAAGAGCAGATTGCCTAATCGCACGTTCAGTTTTTGCAGTAACAGTTAAGCCTCCATTATCTTTCGGATCTTTTTCTTTTTTGATGTATCCCTTATCTATTAATTCATTTCTAAAATCCTCTAGTGTATAGTCTGGAGTTGTTAGTTTATACTCTGAATCTATCGTTTCCATCCATTCAAACGATTCGTCTACATCTCCACTAACGTGTACAATTACCTCTTTCCAGATATCGAAAAGTCTATCAAAAGGTGATTGATCTTCTTTAATAAATTCTTTAAAAACAAGACCTTTTCGTGTATGCTTATTTTCGTTCATAATTAAAAGTACAGAAATAAGACAAGTGAAAATGCATTATGTTTATTACTGTTATGAACTAGACATAAAAAAAACGTATTTAAAAAATAAATACGTTTTTGATTTTAATCAATTTTTATAAACTAACGGTTAAATGAATTAGTGGATGAATTATTCACTTTAAGATCCTCCGCTCCAGTTTTTATAACTTTAAACTCAGTTCTTCTATTTTTTTCGTGTTCATCTTCTGAACAAGTTGAGCGTACACTGCCCTCGCATTCACATCCATTTAAAATTCTTGATTCTCCATATCCTTTTCCATAAATACGTTCTGGTTTTTCGATTTTAGTAGAAATATAAGCCGCAGAAGCTTTCGCTCTTTTATCAGACAACCTTTCATTGTATCTTTCTGAACCTCTGCAATCAGTATGAGCACCAAGCTCAACAACCATTTCTGGATATTGATTCATTACATCGACTATTTTATCTAACTCTCTGGCTGCATCCGATCTAATTCTATATTTATTCAAATCGAAATTAATTGGATTAATAGTAATCATCTGCGCCAGATCTTTTACTGTTTCATCCATAGCGAGACCACCAAAAAGTGATTCGTTTACATTAATAATTCCTGGTTTATTAATTTCGTGATTAAACGTTACCATTTTAGGAAAATATCCTTCTTTTTTTAATGAGATATTGTAAGAAATTCTATCTCCAATACGCTTATCGCTAATTCCTTTTAGAAAATCTCCTTTTTCTCCTGTTGTGGTTACCAGAAAATTATCTCCTGTAATATTGTCTGTAATTGTAATATCTACACTATCTAAAGGTATCGAAGTCTTTGCATTTTTAATCAAAGCATAAAGAGCAATTCCCGGATCTTTTTCCAAACCAATATTTCTTTCCACAAACTCAGTTCCTTCGGGTAGTTCTATAGTAGAAACTTGTCCCATATTATCAAAATAATCTACTTTTTCAGCTTCAACCGTATATTCTTTATCTGGCTCTAAATCAAAACTATAAGATCCTTTTTCATTTGAAGTAACAGTAGAAATAATATCACCATTCTTATCTTTAAGATTCACCTTAGCACCAGGGATAATTAATTCGGTTCCTTTTTCAGTTATTAAACCTTTTAAAGTTAAATCTACTACAAATGGCTGTATAAGTTCAATTGTATAAATATCATCACCTCCTTTACCTGACTCACGATTAGAAGAAAAATAACCTCTATTATTTTTGTTATCTAATGTTAAGGCAAAATCGTCTTTGGAAGAATTAACAGGCTCTCCTACATTAATTATTTTCTGTACCGAATAGTCTTTCTTCAAGATTGCAGCAAAAACATCAAGACCACCCAAACCTAGATGTCCGTCTGAAGAGAAGAATAACTGTCCATCTTCTGTAAACCATGGAAACATCTCTTGACCTTCAGTATTAATTTGTTCTCCTAAATTTTGAGGTCTACCGAAAGTCCCATCATCATTTATAGCAACTCTCCAAATATCTACACCACCAAAACCGCCAGGCATATTTGAGGCAAAGTACAACCATTTCTCATCTGGAGATATAGTTGGGTGTCCGGTAGAGTAATTATTAGAATTAAAAGAAAGTTCTTCCTCATTTGCCCAGTTATCATTCGCATTCCTTTCTGCTCGGTATAATTTTAAGTTTTGAATACCGTCTTCACCTGTTCTATTTTTACCTCTTGAGATGTTGTTGCGAGTAAAATAAATTTTGTCACCAGATTTTGATAGACATATTGGTCCTTCATGGTAACGTGTATTTGTTTTTCTTGATTGATATTTTACGTTATCCAATTGATTGTTTTCATTAATTACATTGGCATAATAAAGATCTAAAAAACGATTCCCATTGAAGGTATGAGAATATCTTACTAATAGCGGAGCCCTTCTGTTTGATACAAAAAAGGTTTGTTCTCCAATTTGATAACCTCCAAATTCGTCATGTTTTGTATTAATTGTTAAGGGTTCAGCTTTGAAGTAGGCTTTTTGATTTTTAATTTTCTGTATGAAATCAGGATTATTAGCAAACTCTATGGCTCTTGAATCCATTTTACTTTCAAGTTCAAATCGCTCCATCCATCTATTACTTTCTTCGTAATTACCATTTTCTCTCAAAGATGATGCATATTTATAAAAATGTTCTGGTGTTGCCGTAGATGTATTTACAATAGCAGAATAGTATTCAACAGCCTTTATGGTGTTCCCCATTTCATAATAACAGTCAGCTAACTTAGCTTTTAGCATAGGACTATCCACTTCAGAGCCTAGTAAATCTACATACAACTCGGCGGCCTCAGCATATGCAATTTTATTGTAAAAGTTATCTGCTTTTTTCAACTTCCCACTTTGTGCAGAAACTACTAAAGTTGAACTTAAAATAACTAACAATGTCAAAATTTGTACTTTCATAATCTATATAATTCTTATTACATGCAATCTAACAATAGTTTACTCTTTTAAAAGTATCTTGGAGATCGTATTCCTTTTTTCTTAAATGTAAAATCATAGCTCATTAGAGCTTCGTATGTTCCTTTATTAAAACCAGCTAACTCGGTTATACTTTTATCGTAAGCTAATCCTATTTTGAATTGTGGTGTGAGTTGATACTGCACAAAAGCACCAAATGAATCCGAAACACGGTGCATTACTCCCAACCAAATACACTCTGAATAAATGAATGCTGCACTGATATCAATACTCAACGGTGAACCAGGTATATACTTTAAGTTACTCGTAGGACGTAGCTTCCAATCTGAAGACAAGTTGAAAACTCCTCCTAATATCAAAAAGTAATGTCGGCGCTCATCTAAAACAATATTATCTACAAGGTTCGATTTCGAATTGTACTCCATCAATTTAGGTGCACTTAATCCTAAGAAAAACTTTGGACTATGATAGTAAATCCCAAAACCAAAATTAGGTGTTATTGCATTCGTTGCATTCGTCATTAAACTCGGATCTTGCTGATCTGTTGTTAATAATTCATTCGTACGAGAATTCAACAAATTCATCCCAGCCTTCAATCCAAACGCTAGTTTTCCTGGTGAATTTTTAAAATTCAAGGTATAACTAAAATCGCCATAAACTAAATTCTGGGTTAGTGGACCTACAACATCGTTTACGTAAGTAACACCCAAACCGATATTCTCATTAACTACAGGAGAATGAACTCCCAAAGTCGTAGACTCAGGATGACCATCAAAACCAACCCACTGCTGGCGATGAATACCCGTGATATTCAAAAGACCTCGACTACCAGCATAAGCAGGATTAACAAATAAGGTATTGTCAAAATACTGCGTGAACTGAGCATCCTGTTGACCAGATACTTGAAAGCCCAGTAAGCTAAAAACCATAATTGCGATATAGTATATTACTCTCATTATCATACAATTTTTTGCAAAGTTAACGAAAGATTTCGTTAGAAAACAAATTAAGCGTTAAAAAAAGTGCTTCTATCTATATTTTATATCATTTTATCGAAAAAATTGTGATTCTTTAAGAAAACTATAAAAGCAAAAAAGCCATCACAAAGTGATGGCTCATTACATAATATAATTGAAAACTAGCTATTCAAAGCTTCTGCTCCACCAACTATTTCTAATATTTCGTTTGTAATTGCAGCTTGACGTGCTTTATTGTATTCTAACGTTAAGTTTCTCTTTAACTCAGAAGCATTATCCGTTGCTTTATGCATTGCTGTCATTCTAGCTCCATGCTCTGAAGCGTTAGAATCTAATAGTGCTTTAAACAGTTGAGTTTTTAATGACTTTGGTATTAAGTCTTCTACAATTTCCTGTTTTGAAGGCTCAAAAATATAATCGCCTGACCCTCCATTTTCTTGAACCGTAGGCACAATTGGTAAAAATTGCTCTTCTTGAACGATTTGAACAGCAGCGTTTTTGAACTTGTTGTAAACAACAACCACTTTATCTACTCTCCCATCTTTAAATTCTTTCATTAAGAAATCGGCAATTTCTGAAGATCTTTCAAAAGTTAAATCATTGAACATATCTTCGGCAGCTCCGATACCTTCAGGTCTGTAGGACTCTTCTCTTCTTTTAAAAGCGTCGTTTGCCTTTTTTCCAATAGCAATAATTTTAGTATTTACTTTACCGTAATCTCCTAAAAGCATTCCATTGATTCTTTTAATGATGGCATTATTAAAACCACCACATAAACCTCTATTAGAAGTTACTGCTACAATGATTATGTTTTGAATCTCTTTTTGCTCTGCATAGACATTTTCAGATAAATCTAAAGTTGCACTCAAATTACCTAATATTTCTTGCAATTTTTCTGAATAAGGTCGCATTTGCGTAATTGCATCTTGCGCTCTTTTCAATTTAGCAGCAGAAACCATCTTCATAGCGGATGTGATTTGCATCGTTGATCCGATTGATGTGATTCTGTTCTTAATTTCCTTAAGATTTGCCATTTTTCTAGTTATGAGTTATGAGTTATGAGTTCAGAGTTATGAATCTCTATTATTTTAATTTAGACTTTTTTATAATCGAAACTAAAATCTCTATTAGTTCTTCATTATCCTCTTTTAAACTCGCATCTACTTTTTTAATTTTTCTATCGATTATTTCTAACCAATACTTTGTTTCATCTGCTTCTTTTAAAGATATACTCAATTTATGAGTAAAATCTTTAGTGCTAACAGCTCTTTGAGATTCTCCAAGATTTGCACCGATACTTGTACCAGATCTTAAAACTTGAGAACCTAATTAAAATATCTTTCTTCTTATAACAACTGAGCAAAGTCTACAATTTTCAATGAAAATTCAAAAGCTTTATTCAATATGTTGTTGTTTTCGTAAAATGATATCTTAAACAATTTAGAGGGGAGTTAAAAGTTGAACTCTTAACTCCGAACTCTAAACTAATTTTAGTATTTAGAAGACAACTCTTTCGCTACTTGCGTAAGTGTATCTGTAACTTCATCTGTTAATTTACCAGCTTTTAATGTATCTAAGATATTTCTATGCTTAGCATCCATAAAGTCCAAGAATTCATTTTCAAACTCTTTTACTTTGTTTACTGGTACGTTTTGAATAAGACCTTTAGTTCCTAGGTAAATAATTGCAATTTGCTTTTCTACTGGGTAAGGATCTCCTTCTTTTTGCTTAAGAATTTCAACGTTTCTTGCTCCTTTATCTAGTACTGCTTTTGTTGCAGCATCTAAATCAGATCCAAACTTAGCAAACGCTTCAAGTTCTCTATACTGAGCTTGATCTAACTTTAAAGTACCAGCAACTTTCTTCATTGATTTAATTTGAGCAGAACCTCCAACACGTGATACAGAAATACCAACGTTAATTGCCGGACGAATACCTGCGTTAAATAAATCAGACTCTAAGAAAATTTGCCCATCCGTAATAGAAATTACGTTTGTTGGAATGTATGCAGAAACGTCACCCGCTTGTGTTTCAATAATTGGCAATGCTGTAAGAGAACCTCCTCCTTTTACTTTACCTTTTAATGATTCAGGTAAGTCGTTCATTTGTGCTGCAATAGAATCATCATTAATTACTTTTGCTGCACGCTCTAATAATCTTGAGTGAAGATAGAATACATCTCCTGGATAAGCCTCACGACCTGGAGGACGACGTAATAATAATGACACCTCACGATACGCTACTGCTTGCTTAGATAAATCATCAAAAACAATTAATCCTGGTCGACCAGTATCTCTAAAATATTCTCCTATTGCTGCTCCGGCCATTGGTGCGTAGAACTGCATTGGAGCTGGATCAGAAGCGTTCGCTGCTACAATTGTAGTGTAAGCCATTGCTCCAGCTTCTTCTAATTTCTTTACAATACCTGCAACTGTAGATCCTTTCTGACCCACTGCTACATAAATACAGTAAACTGGTTTCCCAGCATCGTAAAATTCTTTTTGGTTAATGATTGCGTCAATCGCAACAGTTGTTTTTCCTGTTTGACGGTCACCAATAATTAACTCACGTTGACCACGACCAATTGGAATCATAGCATCAACAGATTTAATACCTGTTTGCAATGGTTCTGTAACTGGCTGACGGAAAATAACACCTGGTGCTTTTCTTTCGATAGGCATTTCGAATAATTCTCCTTGAATATCTCCTTTACCATCGATAGGAAGTCCGAGTGTATTTACAACACGACCAACCATACCTTCACCTACTTTAATAGATGCGATACGGCCAAGACGCTTTACAGTATCTCCTTCTTTCACGCTTGAAGAACGTCCTAAAAGAACGGCTCCTACATTATCTTCTTCTAAGTTAAGTGCAATACCTTGTAAACCACCGTCAAATTCGATAAGTTCACCATATTGTACTCCTCCTAAACCATAAATACGTGCGATACCATCACCGATTTGTAATACAGTACCTACTTCTTGAAGTTCAGCTTCAGATTTGTGACCTGATAACTGTTCTCTTAAAATTGCAGAAACTTCTGCTGGTTTTACATCTGCCATGTTCTTGACTTTTTATCCTTAACGGATTATCGTGTTAAACGTTGTTTTAAATCTTTAAATTGACGAGATACACTTGCATCAATTTGCGTGTCTCCCATCCTTACAACAAAACCTCCAACTAGAGATTCATCTATTTTTTCTTCTACTTCTAAAGTTCCTTTTACAGAGCGCTCTATATTTGCTAATATTTGTGCTCTTACCGAATCATCTAGTTTAGATGCTGTAGTAATTGTAATAGGAACAATTCCTTTAAGCTCTTGTAACTTCGCTTTGTATGCCATTGCTATCTGTGGGAGAATGTTCTCTCTTCTATTCTTTACAATAAGCGTAACAAACGAAGTTGAGATCTGATCAAACCCATTAAAAACAGCATTAAAGATAGAAATCTTTTTGTCTGCTTTCACAATAGGACTTTTCAGTAAATTTTCGAACTCTCTATTTTCATTTACAACAGATAGCAGCGTGTTCATATCTGTTTGAACAACATCTACCTTACTATTCTCCGTTGCTAACTCTAATAAAGCTTGTGCGTATCTTGAAGCTGCTTTTGTCCCTTTCATACTCTTAGTTTAAGCGAATATCTTCTGCTAATGTTGAAGCTAAAGCCTTTTGCTTATCATCTGATGACAATTCGCTTTTTACAACTTTCTCTGCTATCTCAAGAGAAATTGCAGCAACCTGTGTTTTTAACTCAGCAATTGCTGCATTCTTTTCAGAAGCGATAACTTCTCTTGCAGAATGCATTACTTTTTCAGCTTCTTTCTTTGCGTTTTCAACTGCATCAGTTTTCATTTTCTCTGCAACTTCTTTCGCATCTTTAATCATAGCATCTCTTTCTGCTCTTGCTTCTTTTAACGCATTTTCGTTTTGTGTTGCAAGTGCTTTCATTTCAGCTTTTGTCTTTTCAGCTAATTCTAAAGCTTCTTCAATGTTTTGCTCTCTTGTATTGACAGCAGACATGATTGGCTTCCAAATAAATTTTGCTAAAATGAACATCAGTAACAAGAAAATTAATCCTGTCCAAAATATCAATCCTAAATCTGGCGTAATTAAATCCATCTTTATATATAAATTAAATAATTTCTTTTTTTAAACTTTTAAAAAGAGGTTCTCGCAACCAACCGTTGCGAGAACACATTAAGCTTTCTCTTCTTATCCTTGAAGAAGTCCAACTACAACACCGAATAAAGCAACACCCTCAATTAAGGCTGCTGCAATAATCATTGCAGTTTGAATTTTTGAAGCTGCTTCTGGCTGACGTGCGATTGCGTCCATTGCTGAACCACCAATCTTACCAATACCTAATCCTGCTCCTAAAACTGCTAATCCTGCTCCTAGAGCTGCGATTCCTGTAATACCCATAACGGTTATATTTATTTATTAAAAGTTTACAAATTTATTAGTGATGTTCTTCTGCTACTGCTGCTCCGATGAACAACGCAGACAACATCGTAAATACAAAGGCCTGTAAGAAAGCTACCAATAACTCGAGCACTGATATAAACAATGCAAGAGGAACTGAAAGTCCACCCCAAGCAACGCTTTCGAAAGTAAAGATAATACCTACTAACGATAAGATTATAATATGTCCTGCTGTAATGTTTGCAAATAAACGCACCATTAAGGCAAAAGGCTTTGTGAATACACCTACAATTTCTACCGGAATCATAATTGGCAATAATGCTTTAGGAACTCCTGGAGTTGCAAAAATGTGTTGCCAGTAATGTTTGTTTCCGTTTATTAACGTTAAGATTAAGGTAAACACTGCCATTACAAGTGTAAAACTAATATTCCCTGTTAAGTTTGCTCCACCTGGAATAATAGGAACCAAACCTAATAAGTTGTTGATCCAAATAAAGAAAAATGCCGTTAATAAATAAGGCATGAATTTCTTATACTTCTTCTCTCCAATATTACTTTTAGCAATATCGTCTCTAATAAAAATAACGATTGGCTCTACGAAACGACTAATTCCTTTAGGCGCTCCGAAACCGTGTTTTTTATATGACTTAGCAACTGCTGCTAAAATTAAAATCAATAACAAAGCAGAAACAATTAAAGCAACTACGTTTTTGGTTATAGAGAAATCTAACGGTTTTGCATTTAGCTCACTGTTCACGTGGTGTTCTTCATCAAAGTGAAGAATTCCTTCTGCATCTAGTTTATAAATTTTCTCATGAAACATTGCATATCCTTGCGCTGCTCCAGTACCTTTCAAATAAGAATCTTTACCGTGACCAACATGTTCTCCATGATAGAAGTTAGAAGAAGAAAATACCTTTAACCCTCCGTCTACTAGAATTATTGGAAGATAAACTGAAACACCATCTTCGTGTCCGCCCCACAAATGCCATTCGTGTGCATCTTTAATGTGGTGCATAATCATTTCTGTAACATCAACCTCCTCTTTCTCGGCATGGTGTTCTGCACCGTGTGCATCTGCATGACTATTTTCTGGTGTTGACGCCAACCCTAAATTCACAGTAAAAACTGTAGCTATAATAAAAGCAAATGCTTTAAACGTGTTCTTTAACATCATTTTAGAATACTTCTAATGGTGTGTTTCAAAATTTCGGTGCAAAGGTATGCAATCTTTTAGAATGAACAATAAAATTAGATGGAATTAGGTGTTTTTTTGTTGATTATTGGAATTAATAAGACGTATAAAATAAATACATTGGTACAACAAGCTCAAAAAGAATAAAGTTACAAACTGCAACACTAACGGCTTTTCATAATTAAATTTCCCATAAATTAAGTATGCAGAAAAACTCAGGACAGCTAATAATTGAATCGTTGTAAAAGCCATAAACATTATAGACAATCCATTTGGATCTTTATTCTTTGTCCCGAAATACATTAATGTATTTCCAATAAAAGCGAGTAAAACTAAGACGGTATAAACAAGAATAAGGTCTTTATTAAAGTAGGGTTTTGGAAAAGTAATTGCTAATCCATAATGGAATGTAGCTAGGATTCCGAAAAATAAAAGAAAATAGAACTTACCTTTAATCATCTTTTTTTCCGAGTCTTATAACCTCTTTTATTACGAGGTAAAGTGAACCAAAAACGGTAAAAAGCACCAAAATGAGTGTCCAAACCGGTGTTTGATTTCCTTGTTTCTCATCTAACCATTTTCCAAATAAGGCGCCTGCTGTTATTGTTACTCCCATTTGAATTGCTAAACCTGAAAACCTCAGGTAGGCATCTACATTGTTTCTGGATTTATCCTCCATCAGTAAACCACATCAGGTTGCTTTTCGTCAGTGATTGCAGAAGCAACTTTTTTGACTGTTTTGTTTACTGCTTTCGACATGTTACAAGTTCCATTAAAATCTGCTCCGTCTTCAATTACAACTCTTCCTGTTACAATATCTCCGTTAATCTTTGAAGAAGCTCTTAAAATCAGAACAGTTTCTACCTTAACGTTCCCGATAACCTCTCCCTCAATTTCTGCATCAAACGCAACAATATTACCAGTTATTTTTCCTTGTTCACCCAAAACCAATTTCCCAGCACATTCTAAATCTCCGATAACTTCTCCATCTACTCTCAAACTACTTTCAGTTTTGAGTGTTCCCTCTAACTTAGAACCTGAAACTATTCGATTTAATCTATCTGGTGAATCTGTTGCTATTTTTGGTCTTTCTGCTTTAAACATAGTATTCAACTTAATAATTATCTTGAAAGAATAAATCGTACTCTTTCAATTTCTGCTGTTGTATGAGGATTTTAAAATTCTCTTTAGAAATATACTGAATCTTGGCATTTCTAAAATCTCCAAGGTGTTTTTTTGTTCGCTTAAAAACGCGAAGATACTCATCGGCTTCCGCCTTGTCTTCCATATCTTTAACCATTACAACTGTGATTCCTTTTTCTGTACTGATTATTTGACTGGTAGTACTGTATCTTTCTCTACTAAAAAACTCTCTGTTGAAGTCTGACACTTTTGTTCTAGAAGCTCTGTTATCGTCTTTTTCGGAGAGATAAATCATAACATACATTTGATCGCTGTTGCTGTAAGAATAAATAGTAGTTGGTTTAGAAAAATCTACAGGAATATTCTCGGGAATTCCATTAATCAGTAAATCTTTTAGTTCTTTTGCTCTTGGCGCTTCGTCAGACTCTGGATATTCTACTAAAATCTGTTCCAAAACAGGTAAAAGCGTTTGTTTATCGGGGTTAATTTCGCCCATAGCCATTGCTTTAAGTAATAGATACTTGGATCTATATATGTTATTTGGCTCTGATTCTATTACTTTATTTGCTTTAGTAATTACAGGATAAAACAAACCTTGCTCAAACCGTTCTACGGATTTCAAATACTCTTTAAGTTCTAATGCTGCTAATTCTTTTTGCTTAATAAAGAAGTTTGGATCTCTCAAGAAATTGGCATAATCTGAGTTAGGATAGTTATTAAATATATAAGTTTTGTAGTCATTGGCTTTAGAAGCATCTTTCTGCTCATTGATTTTATACAATTGATACGCAGAAAGTAAGTTGTGACGGTTCTCTATATTTTTATTGAGAACGGCATCAAACTGCTGCTGTGCCAGGTCAATTTCATTCAATTGATTCTGATATAACATTCCTGAAGCATAGTAGCTTTCTATTAATCGGTTGTTACTTTCTGCTAAAGCACTATCTGTTAACGGTATGTTTTTAAGAAGCGTTTCGACAGTTAGCTCTTCTGTTGGTTCTTCTACAATTAGAGTATCTGCTGGGATAGTATCATTTTGTATAAAAACTAAATTATCTACTTTGTTAGATCGCCTCCAATTATCTTCGTTTTCTCGCTGACCATAGATTCTTCTAAATTCATTAAAACCTTCTGCCATGGCTTTTGAGTTGTTAAAATACCATTTCCCTCCTTGTCCATTATTCTGAGCAGTCAATTCTTGCTGTAACTGTCTTAACTCCTCTAGTCTTCTGGCATCTACTTCAGCTTTTCGCTTCTTTTCTTCTTCAATTTGTTTTATAACATCTTTAATAAATTTCGCGCGCTCTTTCTCTGAAAGACTTGCAATTCTTTGAACGCTATCTTCAAACTGAATTACTTCGAGGTTTGTTACCAAATCAAAAAGTTTATCTGCTTTATTTCTAATTTCTTCTTTCTTCTCGTAAGTTTCTGGCAAAACATTGGCAGAAGAATCGTAATATTTTTGAGCGTTTATATAATTTTTATCTTTAAAAGATATGTCTCCCATTCTTTCATAACTCACACCTTTTTGTCTGTTGTTATTTAAAGAATAAAAAACAGATTGCGTAAGATAAGACATTCCAAGTGGTTGATCTCCTTTATCCAACTCGATATCTGCAAGTGCATAATAGATTTGATCTTTAAACTCTGAATTTTTCTCATCGCGAAGCATTTTATTTAGCTCTTTCACAATTTTCTCATCTCCTTCACCTCCAGCTAATGCTCTATTAATTCTTGCATGAAATGCCATTTCGTAATTCGCATTTCGTTTAATCGAAGCAGTGTAGAACATTCTAGCGTCAGTACTATTTTGTTCTTGCAAGATTTGTCCGATAATAAAATTCAACCTCGCTTTTTCTTGTGCATCATGACACAAAACAACAGCTTCTTTCAACTTTTCTATTGCAACGGTGTAGTCTTCTTTTTCTAAAGCAAGCACAGCTTTTGTTTTGGCAATCTCTAAAGCTAATCCTTTTGGAAATTCTGCAACTTCTTCTGACTTTTTCTTAACATTTTTTAGTCTAGATTTCTTTTTCTCATTCTTTTTAGCGAATAATATATCTTGTTCTGCTTTATCCAGTTTTTTAAGTTTGAGATTCGCCTTTGTGAGATCTCCCATTTTAATATCACATTTCGCCATCCAAAGCAAAGCTGCATGGGTCGAAGGATTGTTTCTATAGAATTTCTTTACGAAGTCAAAATTATCATACGCTTCTGCATATTTTCCCTTATAATATTCTGATTTACCAATGAGCATCCAATTCTCATCTATCCACTTACAGTACTCTTCTTTCTTTTTAGAAAGCTTTTCCATTGTAGGCATACTGTGTTTAGAAATAACCTCAGAACATTTGGCAATTGCAGTATCCATTGCCGGATAAAGACTAACCGCCTCCTCTTCGTTCGGCAGTTCTTCAATGGGTAAAATTGAATAATAATCTTCTTTATTTCCGTTTCTGTACGATTCTAGACCTATTCTTACAAGTTCCGTTGCGTTAAAGTAACCATTAAAACGAGCTGTAGTATTGTGATAGGTTCGGTTAACGAAAGTGTTTTTTTCTGTAGAACAGGAAACTACAATCACCAAAATAATGGCAATGCAAATGAGATTTTGAATAATTCTATTTATGCGCATGTTCCTAAACTACTATAACTCGTAAAAAACAAAAATATTATTTCTTTTTGAAGAAAATAAAAAAGGTCGGTTTTAATTAAAAGACCGACCTCAATACTTTACTATTATTTATGCCTATTCGCACTTCTTTTTTAACGTAGTAGAGAAAGAAATAGCAACATCTGACCACAATTTTGATTCTGTATCTCCATTTTCAATATCTGTATGAAGGTCTTCGCAAGCAACATTTAAAGCATTTAAAGCTGCTCCTGCATTCCAATTCAAAACATCAATGCTTGACGTATAGGTAAATGTAGCATCATTAAAAGTATAATTACCCTCTACCTCATTTGTAATTCCATTCATTGAGATGGCAATTATCGCTTTTCCGTTATCTCCCAAACTTACTACTTCACCGTTTATCGTTTCGGGAATAGTAAATGAACCAAAGAACAATGAGTCAATCTTCTTGTTTCTATCTGAATTTTTTGTTTCTACTGTTGATACAGGAATAGAAAAAGATAAATTTTCTATTAATCCTATTTTATCTCCTGTTTTGTCTCCACCATTAACAGAAATCGTGGTAAAAGTTCCTCCAACCGGTGCTTTTCTCAGAAACTTGAAGGCTGTCCACTCTAATTTACTATCTGCAGGACTGTATTCATAATAACAATTTTCTACTGCTTTATTTTCTTCCTTAGAAATAGTTTCATCACTCTTTTCTCCACAAGAGCTCAAAACGAAAAACAAACTTGTTAAACCAACTAAAAAAACTTTCATACTATCAATTTTACTGTAAAAATAATCAAATACTTAGAATACATCGAGCAATAAAATGACAATCTAGATAAATTATGTACGAAGAAAAATTACTGCACCCTCAAACCCTGTACACTTTAAATTAGTTACTAATAACCTCTTTTAAACAACTGCAAATTATTTTCATTTTCCATCAAAAATATGAGGACAGAAAAGTTTGGCCAAAAAAAAGAAGAATGTTTACTCATTCTTCTTTTCCGTAAAAGTGTGATTTTTTTTGATTTCGAACTTCACTTACTTTTACTTACCTAAACCTAACTCTTCTCTTCATACTCTCGCTTTCTTCCGATACGCAGTAAGAAGAATTTCATGCGCCGCAGCTGTATCTTGATTTTCTCTTTGTATTTATTCTGATTCTCAAAACATAATCGTTCTAAGAAAGTCTATCTCGAATAATTGATTTGAAAGCACAATAGATCTCATTAAAGCAATCCTATTCCAATTTAAAAAAGCTATCTAAGTAATACTTTGCAATATCTCACCTTTCCTTCTGACTGAAACTGGTATTTGCTCATCATCTGATAGTATCAAGAAGTGTCCTTCTTTATTCAAGTATTTTTTTACGTAATTTTTATTAACTAAATATGATTTATGCGTTCTTAAAAAAAGCTTTTTAGGTAAAATCTCTTCGATTTTTTTTAGGGTTTTTGCTACTACTAAAAAAGTTCCATCAATAAAATGAACTTTGGTGTAATTAATATCAGAAACACAATACTTGATGAGCATAGGTTTTACTAATTTATAACCTCCATAAATAGGAAATGCAACATTAGGGAATTCAGCGCGTCCGAACTCTAGATTGTCAATCAAAAGTTGAATGCGATCAACTTCGTATTTTTTAACGTGCTTATCTTCAAACTTTTTTACAGCAAAAATTAATTCTGCAGGTTTAATAGGCTTTAACAGATAGTCAAGCGCGCTTTGCTTAATTGCTTCAACTCCATACTCAGAGTAGGCTGTAGTAAAGATGACATCAAAATTTACCTTTCCCAATTTCTTTAAAAGTGTAAATCCTCCCCCGTTCTTCATTCGAATGTCTAAAAAAACTAAATCGGGAACATATTCTTTAATCGACTTTTCAGCATCCTCTATGTTTGAACACTTGTCTAGAATAATAAATTTATGACTAAAATATTTATTCAACATGAAGGTAAGCATGTCTAATGCTGGCTGTTCATCATCAATAATAATTACTCGTATCACCATACTAAGGTAAGCAGTTAATAAGTTGTAATCTCGGCAATTTATTTAGAGTACTGAAACTAACTTTTAACACCGTAATTTTGAAAAACAACGTTCAATAAGTACATAAAAAACCCAACTTGCGATAACATAAAACGTGCTACACGGAATATAAATCTGATACAAATGAATTCAAAAATTAATTCGAAAAATGAAGATTTTAAAAGAAAGTAAACTTTCTCCTATTTTGAGTGCTGTTTATCCTAAAACAGAAAACACATCAACACTCACTAAAATAAATAGCGTTCTCATTCCTTAACTCTGTCCGATTCAACAAGGTCTTTAACTAATGATTATAGATCTGGATTAAATTCGACAACCTTAATATGTTTATCTTTTTTTGATTTTCGTTCGATAAAGACCTCTCTTGTGTCTAGGTTTAATAATTGAGACAACTATTTCTTAATTCCATTTTCAAGATTTGTTCTTTCAATTGTAGAGCTAGAGACTAGATTCTATAAAACAAAAAAAAGACCTCAACATTGTTGAAGTCTTTTTTTTAAGAGTTGTCCCACTAGGGCTCGAACCTAGACTCTTCGGTACCAAAAACCGACGTGTTGCCAGTTACACCATGGGACATTTGCGGTGGCAAAGATATATATAAAATTCTTTTCTCCAAATAGATTTTAGAGAAAAATAAGGAAGTTTCAAAAAACTGAAAATACTAGCTTAAAAATTAAGGTTTTAGCATTTTTTAGTTTTTTAGTTAACCCTTGTCTACCTAAAAGTTTTAAATTCGCAAGACTTATATAAAAAGTATGAATTACAAAAAGCTCAATATTTCGTTAGGTTGGTTAGCATTTTTAATTGCCACAATCGTTTATTTCATTACTATTGAAGATACTGTTTCTCTCTGGGATTGCGGAGAATATATAACAGCAGCATACAAACTAGAAGTTGGTCACCCACCAGGTGCTCCTCTATTTATGCTCTTTGGTAGGTTGTTTTCTTTCTTTGCCGAACCAGAAAATGTTGCACTTTGGATAAATCGTATGTCGGCACTATCTAGTTCTTTCAGCATACTTTTTATGTTTTGGACCATTACTATGCTCGGAAAGAAAATCGCTTTCAAAGACGAACAAGGCAAAATGGATAGTGATACAAGAAAAATGTCTAAAGGACAAATGATTGCAATACTCGGTAGCGGATTTGTTGGAGCCATGGCTTACACATTCACAGAATCATTCTGGTTCTCTGCAGTTGAAGGAGAAGTATATGCAATGTCATCTCTATTTACAGCAGTTATATTCTGGGCATTACTGAAATGGGACGAAGAAACAACAGCCATAAAACACGGAGAACTGACAGGAGAAATTAGACCCATGCGTTGGATGATTTTAATCATGTTCTTATTTGGATTAGCTATTGGGGTTCACTTACTTGGTTTACTTGTTTTACCTTGTATGGCATATGTAATCATGTTTAACTACAAACCGAAAATTTCAACTAAACAATTCTTCATAACTGGAATAGTTGGTGTTTTTGTTTTAGCGTTCATTCAAAATGGAGTAATCCCTGGTACAATTGCTTTAGCTTCTTCAATGGAAGTGTTCTTTGTGAATGTAATAGGTACAGGATTTATGGTTGGTGCTACAACCTTCTTCATATTACTAATAGCAGTATTAAGTCTTGGTTTAATTTATACTAGAAAAAAAGATTTCAAGTATGCAAATTCTGCCATTCTAGGATTAATTGTACTGTTTATAGGTTACGGTTCTTTTGCAACAATAGTTATCCGTTCAAATGCAAACACGCCTTTAGATGAAAATAACCCTGAAAATCTTGTTACGCTTCATGCTTATTTAAAACGAGAACAATACGGGTCTTGGCCTATTTCTTACGGACAATATTGGAATTCAAAAACCAACTACGAAGTAGATGGAAATACAGATAAATACAAAGACAGATCGCCTTTTTACGACAGAAGATATGTTGTTCTTAGCGCCGGTGGAAGCGAAGTGAAATCTTTTAAATTAGAGAAAGATGCAAATGCTTTTGCTAAAACAAATGCGAAATATACGGTTACAGAAAAATACTTCGAAACTAATAAAAACACACGAAAAAATCAGGTGCCAACTTATGCCCAAAATACATTTTTACCAAGAATGTACTGGAGCAATGATGCAAATAGAATTCAAGGCTATAAAAATTGGTCTGGCTATGACGAAAACAGAAGGGTAGCTAAAAATATGCGTGGAAGCGATGATAGACCGCTACCAACTTTCGGGAATAATATGCAGTACATGGTAGACTACCAATTCGGTTGGATGTATTGGAGATATTTTATGTGGAATTTTGCAGGAAGACAAAATGATATTCAAGGTCATGACAAATCCGAATTTAGAGGAAATTATAAATCAGGTTTTGACTTTATTGATCAAACTCGTTTAGGAGCAACAGGAGAAAATGAATTTTTCGCATCTTCGAATAACCCGAGTAATAATAGCTTTTATTTCATTCCTTTAATTCTTGGATTAATTGGTTTGTTTTTCCACTTCCTAAAAGCGCCAAAAGATGCTTTTGTGGTATTACTTTTATTCCTTTTTACTGGTTTTGCAATTGTAATTTACTTAAACCAAAAGCCTTATGAACCGCGAGAACGTGATTATGCTTATGCAGCTTCTTTTTACGCCTTCGCAATATGGATAGGTTTAGGAGTTTATGGATTGTTTGAAGCATACCGTTCATTTTCAAATGAAGATTACAAGAAAATGGGGACAGGTGCGTTTGCCGTACTTGGCTTATCTTTTATTGGTTACATTTTTACTAGTGAGATTGGAGTGCTTCTTTCAGGAATTATAATTGTTGTATTCGCTTGCGGATCTCTTTTATTGATGGGCTTTCTTAGAAAAGGAATTCGCTCAAGAACCACAGGTGCCGCGGTAGCAACAACTCTTGGTTTAATTGCACCCATCATTTTAGGTGTGCAAGGTTGGGATGATCACGACAGAAGTAACCGAACTGCAGCCAAAGATTTAGCGTACAACTATTTAGCAGGCTGTGCTAACAACAGTATTCTTTACACCAATGGAGATAACGATACGTTCCCGCTTTGGTATTTACAGGAAGTTGAAGGTATAAAAACCGATGTACGTGTGGCAAACCTTTCATTAATGCAAACAGATTGGTATACCAACCAAATGAAAATGAAAGCGTATGATTCTGATCCTCTACCAATTGAGTTTACAGAAGAACAAATACTGATGGGAGCTGGAAATACAGATTATGTTGTTTTTGGTAACTATTTGGATATCTTATCAAGAACAAATCCTACATCAGTCAATAAGATTATTGAAGCAAAAATTGAGAATAATCAAAATGCGTACAACGCAGCACTTTCAAATGTAAGAAGAGGTTTGGCTGGAGCATTACAAGGCATGAAAGCGAAAGATGTAAAAATCTCTGGCGTTATACCTGTTTTAATCGAACAACTTAATCAACCTATAATTACAGGTACTGTTGATGATTATAATGCAACGATTAAGGTAATGGATCAAGTGTTCAAACTTGTACAAAATGGTCAACTAGAGGGCAATCAACAAATCTACACTTCGCTTAATCAAGCGAGAGAAAATTGGTTAACCACTTGGGATTATCTTCCTATTGATTTAGCGATGGATTTCGTTAAAGATGATGCCAATGCATTGGAAAGACAAGGAGGTAGCAAGATGCGATTCTTCCCTTCTAAAGGCTTTATACTTCCTGTTGAAGCGGAAAACGCTGTTGCATCAGGAGTTATTGAGGCAGCTGATATTGTTAACTGTGAGAAAGAAATTAGATTTGATTTTAAAGCTGGTAGAATATTTAGATCTGATGTACAAGGATTATCTAGAGAAGAAGTAATGATGATGGATATCTTAGCTAACAACGACTGGAAAAGAGGTACGTACTTTTCTTCCCCTGGAGGTTCTGATGTAGCAAAAGCATTGTATTCTAAAAATAGAATCGTTTCTGTAGGTTTAGTAAGTGTTCTATCTCCACTAAAATTAGATGTTTCTGCAGACAGAGCAAGAACTGAAACGTTTAAAAACATGACAGAAGTATATCGTTACGGTAACCTACAAGACGGTGCGTTAGCAGATTACTATGTAAGAAGACATACCAACCAGTTTAGAAGTAGTTTCAATGATTTAGCGTATAACTATTTGGCAAAAGCAGATAGAGAAGTAACGAATAAAATAAGACAAAATGAAATGATGCTTGAACGTTTATCAAATGCTCAAGTTGAAAATAAAGACATACTTCGCGATTCGTTAATGAACGAAACGACTAATTTAAAATCAAGTGCTCAAGCCTACAAGGATAGCGCTAGTATGGTAATTAAAAAGTCTTTGGCTGCTTTGCCTATAAATTCAGTGCTTGACATGGGAGAACCAAGAGAAGGTCAAATGCTCGAATTAAAAATTATAGAAAACGGTAGAGAAACAAATAAACCGATTGGAAGAATTACAGAAGATGGTTCTGTTGCAAACTATATCTTTATGCTTTATGAAGCGGGAGATATAGAAGCAGGAGAAAAATTAGCAAACGAGTACCTCGACCAATTAGAAACGTATTTGAACTATTATGAAAACTCTGATGGTTTAATCGCTAATAGAAACAAGAAAGACTTCTTCTCTTTCGTTAATAATATCTTAAATGTTGTAGGTGTAGTTTATTCGCATGACGAAAGTAAAGATATCGCCGTAAGAGCAATAGGAATGGAACAAAGACTAAGTACGGTAATCGTTCCTAAAATAATAGATGCAATTGTAAACTCTCAAAGTAGCAGCTCTAAGGCTAGAAATGAAGCTAGAAGAGAAGCTACCACATTTGAAATGACTTACAAAGCTCTAGAGCAATTGCGCCTAGGATATCCTGCTTTAGAAGAATAAAGACCGATGAAACTTTTTAGAACTCCACGCTTTTTTAAATGGGTTTTCCCAAAAAAAACGTGGAGTTTTTCTGTTAGTACGCCTAGTGTTTACCTTACCTTTGATGACGGACCAATACCAGAAGTTACTCCAAAAATTCTAGACTATTTAAAGCAAAAACAATTCAAAGCTACTTTTTTCTGCGTAGGAGAAAATGTACGAAAACATCCTGAGCTATTTGAAAGAATTAAAGAAGAAGGCCATTCAATCGGAAACCATACTCAATACCACAACAACTCAAAACACACAGATAAACTTTCTTATCTATCAAGCTACGAAAAAGGAAAAGAAACTGTAAATTCTCTGTTATTTAGACCTCCGTACGGACGACTTAATATATCCCGAACCAATAAAATAGCTAAAACCAGCAAAATAATTATGTGGACCTTATTGAGTTACGATTGGGATCAATCTGTTTCGCTACGTACCATTAAAAATAAAATAAAAACGTTGAGAGCTGGAGATATCGTGGTACTTCACGATAATTTGAAGTCGGCCAACCGCGTTCTTCCCATATTAGAAATGATAGCTCAAGAAATAGAATCTAAAAATCTCACTACAAGCGTCATTATTTCAAAGACACAGTAGTAAACTACTTCGGTTTTTTATAAATTGGAACAGTAGAACACGGTTCTCCGTACATGAGCGACTTAACGTGTGGTTGAAGAAAAGAAACCAAGTAACTCATTGCAAAATTTGGTACTGCGATATCTGCACAACCTTTCACAATAACACGTTCTTCTACAAATGAATCTATATCTAATTTTTCAATTTCTATTTGAATTAGCTTTTTCGCCATCTCGTCTACAGAACCAACAAGATGTTCTATTTGATGCGTTTGAAGATAAGAAACAACAAGCATATACGCCCAAGTTGGAACAATAGCATCAACCGAACACAAAATTACTACTGCTTTATCTTCGAACTGTTTCCAATCAAAAGATTTAAGCGCCATTCGGTAGTCTTTTTCCTTTAGAATAAGTTCTTGCCACAAAAAATCTTTGATGTCAAAAATTACAATACTCTTTTTCGGTTTAAAATTGGCTAAATCCAAGGTTTTTAATCCGCTATCTGCAACTTTATTTACAATCTCTTCCATGACATCAAAATATTTCTCTACTTTTAAAATCCAGTTACAAATTTAATCAAATGAGAATCTTTACCACTTTATTTTTAGCAATAACAGTTGCTTTGTTACATTCTTGCAGTTCACCTGAAGATAAATTAGTCGGACAATGGGAATATGATTCTTATGAAATTGATCCCTCTGGATTAGGCGCATTATCTCAATTCATTCCTCAAAATATAAAAGACGAAATGGATAATTACATAGCAGAAGCAGGAAATTTCTCAAAAGGAAACTACAACTTTAGAGCGGATGGTACTTTTGAAAGCGCATACACTGGAGTTGCAAAAGATTTCACAAAAAAAGCCGGACATTTTTCACTTTCGCCCGACGGCAAAATACTCACACTGAAAACAAATGGAGTAGAAAAACAATCTCATTTACTCGAACTTACAGAGACTCACTTTACAGAAGTTTGGGAACTAAAAGAATATCAGTTACCCATAAAAATCAACCTCCGTTACAGAAAAGTAATTATGAACTAAAATAAAAAAGGATGGCTCTTGTATAACCATCCTATTCATTTTATAAAAATCCTAACTCTAATTTCGCTTCTTCGCTCATCATGTCTTTATCCCACGGTGGATCAAATACAATTTCTACTTTAGATGATTTTACTTGTTCAATTGCTGCAACTTTGTCTTCCACCTCTTTAGGCATAGATTCTGCTACCGGACAATTTGGAGACGTTAATGTCATATCAATAAAAACATTGTTCTCTTTATCAATCTTCACTTCATAGATCAAACCCAATTCATAAATATCCACAGGTATCTCCGGATCATGTATTGTTTTTAAAACATCTACTATTGTATTTTCTAGCTCTTTCTTTGTCATAACACTTCCTAAAAGTGGTGCAAAATTAATTCAAATTTCTTTGCAGTCACATTTATGCTTGTCCAATCTATTTCGTTTTGAAGATTTCTTATAAAAAAGTTCTCTTACGCTACTTAAACAGGTCCAGTAAAAAAGAAAATTGTATCCAAATTACAATTCGGCCGAAATAATCAAAAAAAACTATTGGTTCAATACCACAAATTCGGTATTTTTGCAATGATATTTGCTTCTATTTAAAATTAATCTAAATAAAAGCGAAGAGAATTAAAGTAGAATTAACATGATAACAGTAACAGAAAAAGCGAAGAATCAAGCTATTAAATTAATGGCAGAGGAAGGTCAAGACGGCTACTTTATACGTGTTGGTGTTGAAGGAGGTGGATGCTCAGGTTTGATGTATCAATTAAAATTTGACAACGAAGATAAAGAAGGCGATAAAGCATTTGAAGATAACGGAATAAAAGTAGTAGTAGACAAAAAGAGTTTCTTGTACTTAGTAGGTACAACATTAGATTTCTCTGGAGGATTGAACGGAAAAGGATTCACATTTACCAACCCCAATGCAGGAAGAACTTGCGGATGTGGGGAGTCGTTTTCATTATAATTGGTAAGACCTATTAGCGATTTGCAATTAGCCATTAGCGATTAGCAATTAGCAATTAGCAATTAGCAATTAGCAAAAGAAGAATTAAAAATGGCAAATATTCAGAAAATAGAAGATATACAAATTTGGAAGGATGCACGAATTCTTTGTCAACAGGTTTGGAAATATATCAACTATCCTGAATTTAAAAAATCGTTTGCTTTAGTGAATCAAATAGATAGATCTAGCGGTTCAGTTATGGACAATGTAGCTGAAGGTTTTGAAAGGTCAGGAAAAAGAGAATTCATACAATTCTTAAGTATTGCTAAGGGCTCTTGTGGAGAAACCAAATCACAGTTAATAAGAGCACTTGATAGAAGTTTGATTAGCCAACTAGAATTTGAAACTTCCTACAAATTATGTCAAAATATTTTAAAACAACTTCAATCATTCATTGGCTATTTAAAAAAACAAGAGAATAAAGGATACAAGTTCGAAGAACCAATTATTGAATATAAAAAATTAGAAAATTCGGCAGACATATTTGCTAATGGCAAACTGCAAATTGCCAATTATGATAAAAAAGAGTCTGAGAATTAATTTTCCAATCTCGAATTTCAAATTTCAAATTATAACATGAGTTATACAGAAGAAGAATTAAAAGTAGACTTAGAAAACCAAGAGTATAAATTTGGTTTTACTACGAATATTGAGTCGGATAGAGCACCGAAAGGACTCAACGAGGATATTATTCGATTTATTTCTGCTAAAAAAGAAGAACCAGAGTGGTTATTAGAATACCGTTTAAATGCTTTTAAAGCATGGCAAAAAATGGTAGAGCCTGAGTGGGCACATATTAAATATAAAAAGCCAGATTTTCAGGATATCACTTATTATGCTGCACCAAAGTCTAAAAAGAAATACGAATCTTGGGACGATGTTGAGCCAGAAATGAAAGAAACCATGAAAAAATTGGGGATTTCAATGGAAGAGCAAAAGCGCTTAACCGGTACAGAAACAGCAGTAGATTTTGTGATGGATTCTGTTTCTGTGGCAACTTCTTTTAAGAAAACACTCGCAGAGAAAGGAATTATTTTCTGCTCTTTCTCCGAAGCTGTTGCAGATTATCCAGAATTGGTTAAGAAATATATGGGAACGGTTGTTCCGCCTTCTGATAATTTCTATGCAGCGTTAAATAGCGCGGTTTTTACAGACGGATCTTTCTGTTACATCCCAAAAGGAGTTAGATGTCCGATGGAATTATCTACCTACTTCAGAATAAACGAATCAGGAACGGGTCAGTTTGAAAGAACACTATTAGTTGCAGATGAAGGTTCTTATGTTTCTTATTTAGAAGGGTGTACAGCTCCGCAAAGAGATGAAAACCAATTACACGCAGCAGTAGTGGAGCTCATCGCCCTAGATGATGCAGAAATTAAATATTCTACAGTACAAAACTGGTATCCGGGAGACAAAGATGGAAACGGTGGTATTTTCAACTTCGTAACCAAAAGAGGAATTTGTCATACAGGTTCTAAAATTTCTTGGACACAAGTAGAAACAGGATCTGCCGTTACTTGGAAATATCCGTCTTGTATATTAAAAGGAGATAATTCTACAGGAGAATTTTACTCGGTAGCCGTTACAAACAACCATCAAATGGCAGATACGGGTACAAAGATGATTCACCTCGGAAAAAACACAAAGAGTACTATTATTTCTAAAGGTATTTCTGCAGGAAAATCGCACAACTCGTACCGAGGTTTAGTGCAAATTCATAAAAACGCAGACAATGCAAGAAATTTCTCTCAATGTGATTCTCTTTTAATGACAGACACATCTGGAGCACACACTTTTCCATACATAGAATGTAAAAATCCTTCGGCTAAAATTGAGCACGAAGCAACAACTTCTAAAATTGGGGAAGACCAGATTTTTTATTGCCTACAAAGAGGAATACCAGAAGAAAAAGCAATTAGTTTAATCGTAAACGGATATTGTAAAGAGGTGCTAAACCAATTACCAATGGAGTTTGCAGTTGAAGCTCAGAAACTATTGGCATTGTCACTTGAGAATTCTGTGGGTTAGATTGAGTCATGTCATCGTTTAGCATTCGAATGCTGTGAAAATGTACCTCAAGAGAGAAATAAAATTGAATAAAGAAATAAGGGAAGGGAAGACAAAACCTTAAATCGTAATGTCATCCCCCTTAATCCCCCTTCAAAGGGGGAAACATAAAATAAGAAACATAGTTAACGATGTTAAAAATAAAAAATCTCCACGCAGAAGTGGAAACGAAACAAATCCTCAAAGGATTGAACTTAGAAGTAAAAGCTGGAGAAATTCATGCGATTATGGGACCAAACGGTGCAGGAAAGTCTACACTAGCATCTATCTTAGCTGGTAAAGATGGTTACGAAGTAACCGAAGGATCTGTAGATTTCGATGGAAAAGACCTATTGGAGTTAGAAACGGAAGAAAGAGCCGGAGAAGGTTTGTTTTTAGCGTTTCAATATCCGGTAGAAATTCCTGGTGTTTCTAATGTCAACTTCTTGAGAACAGCGATCAATGAAATCAAAGAATACAGAGGAGAAGAGCCTGTTTCTGCTAAAGATTTTATGGGAATGGTACGCGAAAAATCTAAACTAGTAGAATTGGATGCAAAATTGGCATCGCGTTCTGTAAACGAAGGTTTCTCTGGTGGAGAAAAGAAACGTAATGAAATCTTCCAAATGGCAATGTTAGAGCCAAAACTGGCAGTTTTAGATGAAACAGATTCTGGTCTAGATATAGATGCTTTGAGAATTGTTGCCGGCGGAGTTAATAAATTAAGAAACGAAAATAACGCGATTATCGTAATTACTCATTACCAGCGTTTACTCGATTATATTGTTCCTGATTTTGTGCATGTTTTAGCAGATGGAAAAATTGTAAAGACTGGTCCGAAAGAATTAGCTTTAGAATTAGAGGAAAAAGGATACGATTGGATCAACGAAAAAGCATAATTCCTATGGAAATTGCACAAGAAAATAAAGTTCTACAGTTCGTAGATAAATTTGAGAAAGGAAAAGATTGTACGGCTTTTCGCCAAATGGCTATTGATGCCTTGGGTGGAATGGACTTTCCTACAACTCGTGTTGAAGATTGGAAATATACACGCGTTACCCGAATCACAAAAAAACAGTTTACTCAAAAAAAAGCAACTGCAGATGCAACTCCCTTCTTTATAAATGAAGAAGATATGCATCGCTTGGTGTTTGTGAATGGCTACTACGATGAAAGTCAATCTACTTTATTGAATTTAGAACCTGGACTGACCATTACTGCAATTGAAAATGCAGATATGGAAGATTATTTAGACAAATTGGATAGCATAGACGAAAATGTGTTTTCTCTAATCAACAAAGGATACTACACGGGTGGTATTCATGTTAGAGCAGAGAAAAATGTGGTTTCAAAAACACCTATTCATATGGTTCATATTACCACAGGAGAAGGTGTTATTGCCAATACAAGACACTTTTTTGATGTAGATCAGAGTGCTGAGGTTGAAATCATTACTTCGCACCATTCTATAAACGCAACAGAAAGTTTCTCTAACGTAGTTATGGAAGGATCTGTGGGTGTAAATGCTGGTTTAAAAATTCATAAAATACAAGAAGAGGAGTTAGACTTTTTCCATGTTTCTACAGAAAACTTTATTCAAGAGAAAGACAGTAGGTTTGAAATAAATACCGTAACAGTTGGTGGTTTATTGGTAAGAAACGGACTCAATATTTTAGTAGACGGAGAAAATTGTCATACCGCACTAAATGGAGTTTATTTAACCAAAGAAATGCAATTGGTAGATAACCACACATTTGTAGATCATTTACAAGCGAATTGCGTTTCTGACGAGATGTATAAAGGTGTGATGGACGGAAAATCGAAAGCTGTATTCAACGGAAAAGTAATCGTTAGACAAGATTCTCAAAAAATTGAAGCCTTTCAAGCTAATGGAAACGTACTGCTATCAAATGACGCTGAAATCAATTCTAAACCAGAATTAGAAATTTATGCTGATGATGTTAAATGTTCGCACGGTTGTACAATTGGTCAACTAGACGAACAAGCCGTTTTTTACCTGCAAGCTAGAGGTATTAAAAAGAAAACTGCACAACATATGATGACACAAGCATTCATTAACGAAGTTGTTGAGCGTATTTCGAATGAAACGGTACAAAATCATGTATACGTAAAGTTCGAAGAAAAATTTGGTTGGACAAGATAGATTGACAATTGGAGACTCGTTATTCGAATTTGGAAAAATAAAATATAAAACTCCCTGTTCTTAGTGAATAGGGAGTTTTTTTATTCACTTAAATAGAAATTACCTGCGCTTATAAAATCGTTCTCTACGTCCTTTAAAACAATATGTTTACACAAGCTGTTTAGTGTTATATGAAAAGAATTACTTTACTATTCGCGTTACTTTTTGCTCTTAATGTAATTGGTCAGGAAATCACGCATTTCAATAAGTCAAAAAGTAAATTAGATCAAAAGTTAATGCTTACTTTGGGTACTTGGTCTGCAGTAAATACAGGAGTTGGAATTTATGGCTGGGCAACATCGAAAGATGAATCTATGTACTTTCACCAAATGAATGTGATGTGGAGCGGAGTTAATTTAGCTTTGGCAATTCCTGGTTATTTAAAAGCTAGAAAAAGCTATTCTAATACACTTACTTTTGCAGAAATGTATAAAGCGCAATCACGAACAGAAAAAGTTTTTCTCTTTAATACAGCGTTGGATATTGCTTATATAACAGGTGGTTTTTTGTTCAAAGCTTCTGCTTCAAACAATACAGAAACGTATCATCAATTTAGAGGTTATGGCAACAGTTTAATTCTGCAAGGAAGCTTTTTATTTTTATTCGATTTATCCGCAGCGCTCATTCATTCATCGCGCAGATTAAAAACGTTAGACCCAGAATTGGATAAGGTAGCCTTGCGTTTAACAGGAAATACATTAGGATTAACTTATATTTTTTAATACTTTTTAATACTTTTATAGCAACCACAAACTATTTAAATTTTTTTATGTTACTGTATGAAAAGACTTTTATTATTGTTGTTTTTACAAAGTGCTTATGCCTTATCGCAATGTAACACGGCAAACTTTCCTGCTTTAGAATTAGGAAACGATACAACCATTTGCCAAGGACAACAAGTGATATATAATTTTGGTGCTACATATAATACTTACCTGTGGGAGAATAATAGTAGTCAGCCCTTTAGAACAATTACCAATTCTGGTTCATATACACTTGACGTTACAGGCACTGGAGGAAATTTAGTTTTAAATCCTGGTTTCGAAAATGGAGCTGTAAATTTTACGACAGATTATGTCCCAGGAACAGGTGGAGCTTGGGGATTACTTAGTAATACCGGTCAATACGATATTTCTACCTCACCTTCTTTATCGCACAATAATTTTTCTTTTTGCTCAGATCATGGTCCAGGAACCGGAAACATGATGGTTGTTAATGGCGCTTCTACACCAAATACAGAAGTTTGGTGCCAAACAGTTAACGTAACTCCTAATACCGATTATCTCTTTGCAGCTTGGGTTACCAATGCATTAAACACAACCAATGTTGCAGATTTACAACTTTTTATTAATGGTACTGCTATCGGACCAATTTTCTCAACAGGTACAATTGGTTGTAATTGGCAACAATTCAATAACGCATGGAATTCTGGTACTGCAACCACCGCAGAACTTTGTATTATGAATCAAAACACTTTGAATGCCGGTAACGACTTTGCGCTAGATGATATTTCATTTGGTCCAATTTGTACAGCTTCAGATACAATAAATATCACTGTAGACAACCCTGTTCAAACCATTAGTACCGCAGATCCAACGTGTCTTGGTTTGGCCAACGGAGAAATTGAAATTGTGAACCCAACAGCAACAGCGTTTTCTATAGATGGCGGAGCAAATTGGCAAAGCAATGCTATTTTTACAGGATTAACAGACGGAACATATCAAGTCTGTTCTAAAACTGTAAACGATTGCGAAACATGCGATTTTATTGTTCTAAATCCAGGGACAGCAGTCTTTCTTTCTATTTCTAATGATACTACAATTTGCCAAAATGGAACGGCTACACTTACTGCAAATGCGGTTGGTGGAAATTCTTTTGAGTATACTTGGGATATGACGGCCGACTTAGGAAATATCCAAAATGTGAATCCGTCATCCAATGAAAGCTACACTGTTTTTGCAACAAACGAAAACGGTTGTAATTCTGTAACAGAAACAATAAATGTTACGGTTAGAGATGACTTATCTGCAGATATAAGTACAACACTCGCTTTATGCGAATATGAAAGTGGAACATTTACCTTATCCACTGTTTCGGGTGGTTTAGCTCCTTATTCTTTTCAGTGGGTTGGACCAACAGGAGTTTTAGGCACCAGTATTTCACAGACTGTTACAGGAAGTTCGCCTGGGAATTACGCAGTAACTGTAATCGATGTATGCGAAAGTACACCGCTTATTTTAAGTGCGAATTTAATCCAAAATCCAACTCCTATTCCTAGTTTTAATGTACAAGAAAATAACCTGTGCGAACCCGCTACTTTTGACTTAACAAACACCTCATCCAACAGTGCAAGTATAACTTGGGAGATAGAAACGCTTGCTACATTATTTAATACAGACACAATTAATGTAGGCGAATTTATGGCTGGGAATTATGGTATTGAACTTACCGTTACCTCTGCTGAAGGATGTATTTCAAGTTCTTTTTTTCAGAATGCTTTAAATGTAATACCTATACCCAATGCTGATTTTAGTTGGACGCCCTCTCCTATTCTTATGTTCAACACCACAGCCAACTTTATAAATCAATCTGATGATGCTACCACTTATTTATGGAATATTACCCAAGGAGAACCTGCCGTATCTGCGTTAGAAAATCCTACGACACTTTTTCCTGACGGAATAGCTGGCGATTATTCCGTAGAATTGATTGCGTATAGCGAATTTGGGTGCGCTGATACCATTACTAAAATTGTAACCGTTTACCCAGAAGTTATACTCTACGCCCCAAATACTTTTACACCTGATGGCGATGAATTCAATCAAAACTGGCGGGTTTTTATAGAAGGGATAGATATTTATGATTTTGAATTAACGCTCTACAATCGTTGGGGAGAAATAATTTGGGTAAACCATAACCCAGAAAAAGCTTGGGATGGAACTTACAATGGTAAAGTTGTAGAAGACGGAACTTATGTATGGACAATTAGAGCGAAAGATGTTTTAAACGATAATGTGCGCAATTTTAAAGGAACAGTAACTGTATTGAGATAAAACACTCTTTCTAAAGTAGAAAACCAGCATCTAAATTCGGTTTAAACCTTAATTCAAGCAATAAATTTTCACCCTTGTCTTTCGCAAAGATCAAAGTATATGTTCCGCTTGTATTTTTAAAATAAAGCAATCTCTTATCTTCTGATTTTTTCAATTTAGGAAGTGCACTTCCAGCATAGAAATAATAGTGATTGTTTTTTTGAAACGTACGTAAAGATGGAGCAATAAAAAAATTATAACGCTCAGCATTTTGTTTTAAAAATCCACTCTTTTTCATTTCTTCGAATAGAATTTCTTTCTTTACCTTATCCAAGGTGAGCATCAGTTGTAGTGCTTCTACCTCTTTGGTTATCTTTTTTGTACGTTCTATTACATTAAAATTTTCGTCTAATACGGTTGCAATTTCTATCTCTTTTTCAAATGCCTTTCCGCCTTGTGCATAGTGTAATTCTCCTTGCCATGCCTTTAAAAATTCTTCGGCCGGAAAACTGATTTTTCTTCCCCAATCTGCAATAAATTTGGACCAGTACTTATGCGTTGTTAATGTTTGATTTTCTAACGTGAGATCTAAGAACAAATTACTCTGTTTTGAAGATAAAGAATTGAAATTAGATTTAATTGTAAACGGAAATTTGTCTGACTTATTCACCAAAAAAGAGAAAGAAAAAACACTGTCAATATCTAAGGTAGTACTGACCTGATTCACAGAATAATTGACCAAGTCTTGGTTTTTTATTTTTGCAAAAAATGGCTTTCCTTGTTTCGTCAATACATCGAGCCACGCACTATCTAAAACCGTGTGATTCTGAAAAACGTTCATCTCTTCTTTTATGTCCAAAGCATACGTAAGTAACAAAACACTATCTATTCTAACTGCATTAAAAGATTTTTCTGGGTAGCTATAAACGAGATATTGTTCTGCACTGTCTTTAGCTAAACTATTTTGCTTTGCCAATAGTTCTAAATTTTGATCTAGTAAATCACGATCAGAAACTTTTATAAATGCTCTTGCCGTTCTATTTTGAAGATTAGCAGAAAAAAAGAGTTGTTCTGTTTCTAACCCAAACTTTCTGCGCATATTTTTAAGGTTAAACATACTGAGCATGGGCACTTTGTTCATTAAAAAAGAGGTAGAAATTTGTTGTTCAAGAACATCTAAATTTACGTAACCAACACACTCATCTGCAACCAATCTATTCTGAAAAGGAATTGACTGTTTTTCAGTTTTTTCTGTACAACCAAATGCAATAATTAGTAAAAGTAGAGAAGCAATTTTTGATTTCATTTAGCGCATCGCCTTTAAATAAATGGTATTGATTAAATCGAGGAGATAATATCCTCCATTTTCAAAATCTCCATTAAATGTATAGTCTATTTTCATACCCAAAGTACTATTTTGAACCTTGCTAAAAGACATATTCATAGTTCCCATTTTACCAGCCATTGTTTCAAACATTTCTTTATCTCTTCTACCAACATATTCCCTCGGTATAGAATGAAGAAGTTTTGCATAATCCACTTCCATGTAAAGCATATTTGAATTTTTAACGCGCTTTTTTGTCTTTCTGTTTAGTTGATGCGCTACACCTCCATTTTTTGCTTCACTAACTACGTTAATATCATTTGAAATAAGAAACATATCGTTTAAAACACCAATGTAAATAGGTATATTAAACTCATTTTTAGTCAACACATAAAAATCCTCAAATTTATGTATGAAGTCGCCTTCTGATTTACACAAAGCTTCAAGATATTTCTCTGCAATTTCTGTCTCTTTGGTAGATAAACCCGCCGTAAAAACTGGCAACGTTTCTATTCCTTCTGTAACTACTTCCTTATACTCAAATGTTTCTTCATCATATTCGTAACTAATAGTAGAAGTTGACATCTCTTTAAAACCATTGAACGACATAAACATTCTACCAGAGTATAATTCAAACAAAACATCTTTATTAATCAATCTATCCCAAGTGTACCACAATGCAGAACCCATTTGTAAACGACTGTCGGCACTACTTTCTAATTTAGGCAAATAAATTTCTTTAAACTTCTCGTAAGCTTCTTTGTAAGAAGAATTTCCAACAACAAACCCCATATTATCGCTTGGAATATACTGTAGCATCTTTTTATCAAATTTGCTATTCCCAAGCTCATCAACTACTTCCATAATTTCGGTATGCCCGTGCATATCCATTTCGGTTAAAATTCCATTCTCAGTAAAATTTGCACGCGCCAAGTACCATTGATCTTCAAACAGTGACGAATTTTTATCAATAATTGGATTATATCTTAACTCTCTTTCAAATTCATAAGAGTTTGCATAAAATTTAGAAGCATCAAAGAAGAACAACGCTTGATCGCCATTTTCTAGCGCACTTCTCATTTTTTTATGGTTGTTAACTAGCGAATTTTCACTCAGAAAATCAGCCAATATAATCTCATTCTGTTCTTTTGCCCATGCAATTTCTACACTGTCTCTAAAAAGATATCTATCCGGATACGCTGGCAATACCTCTTCCATTACTATTTCTTCTTCCTCAATCTTTTCTACAGCAGGAGGAATTTCAAACTCATCTTCAACTGCTTCTTCATATTCGTACGCTTCTTCCATTGCGCTCTCTAACATAAGTTCTTCATCGTAATAATCGCTGTAATAATACGACTCATCTTCCCAACCGTTAGCGTTGTATATACTGTCTACATAATCATTTACTTTCGAGTAATGCATGTCCATTTCAACGAAAAAGAAAGTATTATTCTCTAAAATAGTTAGCCTGCTGTTTTGAAAATAAAATCCGTCTTTCTTTAACGCTTCGTAGCCAGACTCTCCATAATGCATATTTTCTAACACTTTATTTTCATCTTTTACACTTATAGAAAAACCGTAAAACACATGCGATGGCAAATCTCCACCGAAGAATAAAAACTTGCCGTTCAAATCAAAACCAAACTCAGAAAGAGGTTTAGATGCGTCTCTAAATAACTCTTTTGATAGTTCTGCCATATATTCGTATTGCTCTAATTTTTCTAACGGCACATCGTTCAGTATTTCTTCTCCTGATATAGATAGTATAAATTGGGTATGATTTGGTACAAAATCTACCTTCTGCGCGCTAGAAAATCCAATTAAAAATAAAAATCCTAAAAGTATTAATTTATGCATGTTGAAGTATTTACATCAAATATAGAAGAAATAAAATGACAAACTACTGTACTGCTCTAATTTACAAGTTGATTTAGTGAAACACTTTTCGCCTACAAGTATAAAGTTAAATCGCCGGTGTTAGCTTGTAATACGTGCAGCACAAAGTGTTATTTTTAGTAGTTCTATTATCCTTTGAAAATATTTATATTTGAAATATGATGCAGATAGATTCTAAATTGCCTAACATGGGCACCACGATATTTACCGTAATGTCGCAATTAGCAGCAGAGCACAAAGCCATTAATTTATCGCAAGGTTTTCCAAATTTCCCAATAGCTGAAGGTTTACAAAACACTATAGCCCGTGTGGTTCAAGAAAATACGCATCAATATGTACCTCTTGGAGGTTACCCAAAACTTCTAGATGCCGTTCAGAACAAAATAAAAAGACATTATAACAGAGATATAAACGCATCGGAAGAACTTTTAATAACCGCGGGTGCTACGCAAGCTATATTTACAGCGATACAAGCACTTATTCAACCCGGTGATGAAGTTATTATTTTAGATCCGTCTTACGATTGTTATGCACCTGCAGTAAAATTAGCAGGAGGAAAAGCAATACACGTTAATCTTAACGAAGATTTTAATGTAGATTGGAATAAAGTAGCGTACGCATTTTCTTCTAAAACTAAGATGATAATTACGAATAATCCGCACAATCCAAGCGGACAAGTTTTCGAATTAAAAGATATTGAAGCACTAGAATTGATCTTAGAAAAGTTTCCAAAAGTATTTTTATTGTCTGATGAAGTGTATGAATTTATCCATTTTGAAAAACCGCATATCTCAGCACACACCAGAGAAAAACTCAAAAATAGAAGTATTATTACCTCATCATTTGGCAAAACCTTTCATGTAACCGGTTGGAAAATTGGTTATGTAGTTGCACCTAAAGAAATAATGGTAGAAATTAAAAAGGTGCACCAATATTTAGTGTTCTGTGTAAATAGTATTTGTCAAATTGCTTTAGCAGAATATTTACCAAAAACAGATTTGCATGAACTGAGTGTTTTTTACAAAAAGAAACGCGATTTCTTTACTGCAAAAATGACCAATTCTAAGTTTGAATTATTACCGAGTTACGGTTCTTATTTTCAAACGGCCAGATATACAGAAATATCCGACAAAAGTGATGTAGAATTTGCCAAATGGCTTACTGTAGAAAAAGGCGTAGCAGTGATACCAACTTCTGTGTTTAATGCAAATGGCGCAGACAATAAAATTATTCGCTTTTGTTTTGCTAAAACAGAAGAAACAATTGTAGAAGCAACAAATTTATTATGCAAAATTTAACCGTAGGTTTGGTGCAAGCCAACCAAATTTGGGAAGATAAAAATGCCAATTTTGAAAACTACTTGCGCTTAATCCAAAATACAGAAGGTATTGATTTATTGGTGTTGCCCGAAATGTTTTCTACCGGATTTTCTATGCAACCCGAAAAGTTGGCTGAACCTTTTTTCACATCTGAAAGTATTACTTGGCTGCGCAATTTAGCAAGCAAACAAAATTGTGCTGTTACTACTTCTCTAATTATTGAAGAAAACAAAAAGTACTTCAACCGTATGGTTTTTATAGAACCCAATGGAATATTGAAGTCTTATGATAAACGTCAACTTTTTACACTTGCCAAAGAAGATAAGCACTATACAGCAGGCAATACAACTCAAATCATAGACTATAAAGGCTGGAAACTAAATTTGCAAGTGTGCTACGACTTACGTTTTCCTGAGAATTGTAGAAATAATGTAGAAAATGAGCGTTTTAATTACGACGTATTAATCTATGTTGCCAATTGGCCTGCAAAAAGGAAAGAACATTGGAAAACACTATTAAAAGCAAGAGCAATAGAAAATCAAAGTTATTTAATTGGTGTAAACAGAGTAGGAATAGATGGAAAAGGGTTTGAATATTCTGGAGATTCTGCACTCATAAATCCTCTTGGTGAAATTATATCTACTTCAAACAGAGAAGAATTAATACGCACTACGCTTGTTGCATCGGAACTTAAAGAAATAAGAGAAACTATTCCGTTCTTAAAAGATAGAACGCTATAAATTTTGGTATGGACTGGATTTCTTTGGGTTGGGTTGGACTCTTTTTTGTTACGTTTCTATCTGCTACACTTCTGCCTTTTTCTTCTGAAGTAACTGTAATTTTATTCTTGGCAAACGGTTATAATCCTTGGATATGTTTAGGTATTGCAACTTTAGGAAACGCTTTGGGCGGTGCAAGCAATTATTGGATAGGATTACAGGGTAAAACAGACTGGTTTCTTAAACTTGGTTTAACAGCTACGCGATTAACTAAAATTGAAAAACAATTCAAAAAAAGAGGTCAATTCATTGCATTTTTTGGATTCTTACCATTTATTGGCGATGTAATCTTATTAGTATTGGGTGTATTTAAAACACAAATCTGGAGTACTCTGTTGTTAATGACTTTGGGAAAAGGACTGAGATATTCCGTTTTAATTTATTTATTCTTCCTATATTAGTTCCTCTCACAAGCAAATGCAGTTGATACTATTTTGAACGTGTTTTTTCTTAAACTTATATTAGTAGCATGAAGTGGATATTCCTTTTTTGTATTGCGTTATTCTCTGTCTTTAGCTTTGGTCAAACAATTCGTGGTTTGTGGTTTGCCAATTTATTAATTGGCGGACAAAATATCAGTTTAGAATTAAAAGTACCCGAAAATATAGAGAAATCTGTTTTAACCGATATTCGTGGGGAGAATAGATATCCTATCGCATTAGAAGAAGTTAAACTAGAAAACAATCAATTCTCTTTTGCTGTTTCTAAATTAGGAATAACATATACAGCTCAACTAAAAAAAGATAGTATTATTGGAACCTTTAAACAAGGTGTTTTTGACGCTGAACTTCTCTTTCTGCGTGAGAAACCAGAAAAAATAAATATTCTCCGACCACAAGAACCGAAGCCTCCTTTCAACTACTTATCTAAAGATATAACATTTGAAAATAATATCGGAAACTTTACACTTTCTGGAACCCTTAGCTTACCAAAAAACGCCATTTCTAACTTTCCAATAGTTATTTTAGCCAGTGGTAGCGGAGCGCAAGATAGGAACGAAGAATTATTGGGACATAAACCTTTCTTGGTGATTGCAGATTATCTTTCTTCTAACGGTATAGGTGTATTGCGTTTCGACGATAGAGGAACGGGTGCGTCTGGTGGTAGGTTTGAAGGTGCATCTATTTATGATTTTTCTGCGGATTTAGAAGCTGCTTTAATTTATATACGAGAAAAATATCCAGAACATCCTGTCGGTGTTTTAGGTCACTCTGAAGGCGGAATGCACAGTTTAATTCTCTCTGAACGAAAAGAAATAGACTTTTTACTTTTCTTCGCCTGTGTTGGTACTTCTGGGTATAAAGTATTGGCCCAACAAAACTATGACATCACAGAAAAAAGTGTGAGTAAAGAAGATGCTAAATGGAGTAAAAAGGGAATTAAAATTGTTTACAAAGAAATCAGAAAAGCAGACAATTACAGCTCTGCCAAACGAATTTTAAGAGAAAAACTTGCGCTACATTATGAAAAAGCGAGCGATAAGCTAAAACAACAAATTACTTCTAGAGGTTACACAAACAATCTAATTAACCAACTCGCTAATAGCTATGGCAAAGAGTTTCTGTGTTTTGAAGCAAAAAAATATTTGAAAAATTATAACGGATTTGTATTCGCAATAAATGGCGAAAAAGATATACAAGTAGATGCAAAATCTAACTTAAAAGCCTTTAAAAAGCATGCACCAAAAAAAGAACTTTTTACAAAAGAATACAAAGGTTTAAACCATCTTTTTCAAAAATGCGAAACTTGTACGATTGCCGAATACGGAGAAATAGAAGAAACCTTCTCTACACAAGTATTGAAAGACCTAGTAGATTGGATAGCAAATTTACCTTTTTAGAAAAAGGCTCTCACCTCTAATCCTCCGGCATGTATCGTACTATTTCCTTCAGATTTTCTGCCGTTATACTGTAGACTTAATTGTAAATTCTTAGAAATTGTACGTTGATAACCTAAATTCCAAGTATAATTAATACCGGGTCTTAACGATTCTAACATCTCATAAGCAACCGCGTTATTCTCAGCACCATCAAATTGAATATTTATAGTATTAAAACCACCTAAAAGCGATCCTTTTTCTGCTTGATTGTATTTGAATAATAATCCCAAATCTGTTAAGCGTGTATTCTCTCCACCAAATTGTAAACTGTTCGCTTTACGTGCAAATCTGCCTTCAATGCTTGTTCTAAAATTAGTACTCGGCTGATAGATAAAACTTGGAATTGCTTCTAGATACGTAATCGCGTAATTTCTTCCTGAAGTATAATCTGCCAACACCTCTTTGCTCCCGTTTTCTAAGGATGCTTTAATTGTAAATTTTTTAGCAATGTTCCACCGTAAATTAAGCTGGTTGTACTGCGTATTTCTTGCATCGAAACCATTTGCTAGTAACGTTTTAGATGCTGTATTTTGAAATACATAGTCTAAACCAAAAATAGCATTTATACGGTTAAAGAATACCGTATTTCTTATACTTGAAGAAGAAGATATAAGACTTGTATCTGCAATTTTTCCTCTAAACGGATTGTAATTTTCAACTGTTGCTTCTCCAGTTTTTCTAGTAATTCTAAACCGAGTTTGATTAGAAAAGCGTGATAAAACGTTTAAAACACCTTTTTTATTAGACCAAATGCGTTCTGGCTTCCAAAAGATGGATTGATTAAACTCGTTACTAAATGTTTTTACATACTCGTTGCTCGGCGTAAAAATTCTGATATAATCCGCTTGATCTGCAAATTGTGCAATTTCGAATTCGTTTAAATCTTTTACACCGTCTCCGTTATAATCTATCCATGTGTAAACACCTTGACCAGTATTTACCTGAAAATATAAAAATTCTTTACGCAGTTCTAACCCAGAACCAATTTCATAAAATGTGGAATTCGTTAAAGCGCCTTTCCATAATTTTAATGAATAGTCTGCTCTACCTACCACTGTATTCTCCGGAGTTTGATTAATCAAGGTGCTATCTCTAATGGATAAAGTTCTGTAACTCCCCAATAAATTCAACTTAAAATATCTGTTACTCAGCCAATCATAAGAAGCTCCAAAATGCTTTGCAATTGCAGCGCTTTGAAGACGTAAACTGTCGCTTTTATTGTCGTAACGTTCTCTATAAAATAAACTAAAGCCATTTGCCAGAGAATCTCCTTGTTTGATATATGCTTTCCAATCGTACCATTGATACGAGTTATCGGTTAGTAATTCATTAGAAATAAATTTATTTAACTCATGATCATCAACAAAACCTAATTTAAACCATTTAAAATTTTGACTAACATCCACTTTATGACGCAAATAGGTATTTTGATTATCTGCTGTGTTCGCATTTAAATAGCTAGATTCCCAGTTGGCCAAAAATCCTTTATCGCCTTTCCAGTTTCCGGCGAATTTTGCGCGTCTTCCGACATAATCTTTACCTAAGTTAAAACGTTGTATTTGTGTACTAATTACACCCTTTTTTGCGTGCTTAAAACTCGCTTCTGTTTGCGCCAAAAATTGTTGTCCTTCAAAAGCTTTATCTCTTATATTCCAATCTCTATCAAACTCAACCGTTCTATATCTTTCAATTTCGCTAAAAAATGCTGTTCTGTACTCAATTTCAGTATCCGTAGAAAAACTCCAGTTAGAACTATCGCTTTTTCCCAAAGAAATTTCACCAACTAATCGGGTTCTATTTCCAAAAGCATTATCGTTCTTTTTATCCTTTCCAGAAAATGTATTTTGATCGTTATTCGTTGTAGAAATTTCTGTAGTCAGCTCAAACCCTTTAGTAAAACGATAATTAACTCCACTACTTATCATTCTTCTTCTTTTAGGCGATAATAAAAGTTGTGCCGGAATAAAATTTCCTTGAGGCACACCAGCAATAGGCTCAACCCATTTATACACTCTGCCAACCGCCGTAAAGCGATCAAAAATATAATTGCCTTCATTTGCTCCTACCTGTGTAAACACTGCTCTGTAAAGTGCAGAATCTGGATGTACAGAATAAACCAAAACACTATCATAACCGTTTACAGTTTCTAGTTTGTACAACACTTGTTGTTCATTAAAACCTACACTATCAATACTATTAACTCTTGCTTGTAAAACACTATCTCCAACTTCTGAGAGCAACTTTTTATCTGCCAATGATAACTCTTGTTGTAAACTTTGATTTTTTGCATCTTGTTCAGAATACACATTGAACCAATAATCCAGTTTAGCACTTTTATAATTAGCACTTGTCTGAAACAAAGAGCGTGCGTAATTTTGATCAGAATATTGAAACTCAACTACTATCCTACTGTCTTTTGTGATCAAATTTCTTGTTGTAAAAGTAAGTTCAGACGTATTATAATTCATGGTATAATCATACTCTTGACCACGCTCTAGTAATTTACCATCCAAATAAACGCGTTCTGTACCACCTAAAACAATAATAAACGTTTCGTTTTCGTTTCCTTTTAATCTGTACGGACCTTGATTCGATTCTGTACCTTGAATGGTATTTCTTGCAAATTTTCCTTTTGATAAGGCGCCTGCACCTTGGATTGTCCAACTTGTATTTTCTCTATTACTAAATGTATATTGGCTAAATAAACCTTGTGCTCTTTTGCGGTAAGTTAAAAAATGACCAGTTGGTTTTTCGAGCCAAAAATCTCCTGCTATTAGCTTAAACTTATCGTTATAAATTTGAATAAAAATTTGATCAAATTCTTGTAATTTGTTTGTATTTCCGTCTGGTTGAATTGGAATATTATCATCAGAAACCGAAGCTAAAAGTTTTAGATTAGGTGCAATATCTCCGGCCAATTGAAGGTTTAAAGAAGAGTTTACAGATAAGTCTTGATTATTTCCAAAAGAAATTCCGCGCGATATACTTC
>JBMYYC010000007.1:0-67748 GCA_049609045.1 Lishizhenia sp.
TTTTAGAAAACTCGTATCTGAACAAAGATGAAATTACGTTCTTAATAAAATATAATTTGCAAGAAAAGAAAATTGAAATTGTAGGTATTAACCCTGTTGAGCTTTTAGGTGTAAATAACACGAAACTAAAAGCCATCAAAAATTATTTCCCCAAGTTAAAAATTGTTGCTCGAGGAAATGTTTTAACGGTGAACGGAGATGCTGAAGAAATTGGTCGTTTTCAAACAAAATTCGAAAGTATTCTCTCTTATTTTAATAAGTATAACGAAATCACAGAAAGCAATATTGACAACCTTATGGTTGAAGATACAGCACAGATGTTAAGTGGAGATGGCTCTGAAATTATTGTACACGGCAATGGTGGTGCAAAGATTAAAGCCAGAACGCTTAATCAAAGAGAGCTGGTTAAGTCTGTGAATACAAATGATATGGTTTTTGCGGTGGGTCCGGCTGGAACAGGTAAAACCTATACGGCCGTTGCTTGTGCCGTAAGAGCATTAAAGGCAAAAGAGGTAAAACGTATCATTTTAACAAGGCCTGCCGTAGAAGCAGGAGAAAATTTAGGTTTCTTACCGGGAGATTTAAAAGAAAAACTAGATCCTTACATGATGCCTTTGTATGATGCGCTTAGAGATATGATACCTGCAGAAAAATTAGCAGATCTCATAGAATTGGGTGTTATTGAAATTGCTCCTTTGGCATTTATGAGAGGAAGAACGTTGGATAAAGCATTTGTTATTCTGGATGAAGCACAGAACACAACGATTGCGCAAATGAGAATGTTTTTGACACGTATGGGAAAGAGTGCCAATTTTGTGATTACAGGAGATGCCTCGCAAATTGATCTGCCGAGAAAACAGCGGTCAGGACTCATATACGCATTAGACGGATTGAAAAAAGTTGAAGGAATAGGTATTGTAAGATTAAATCAAAATGATGTAATCAGACACAGGTTAGTAAAAAATATTATTGCAGCATTCGATAAATTAGAAGAAGATGAACAAAGCGTTGATTAAAACAGATTATAATTTTCCAAACCAAACAAAAGTATACAAAGGAAAGGTTAGAGATGTATACACGATAAACGACGATCTTCTAGTGATGATAGCATCCGATAGAATTTCTGCTTTTGACCATGTCTTACCTAAAGGTATTCCATTCAAGGGACAAGTATTAAACCAAGTAGCTACTATGTTCCTAAAAGCAACAGAAGATATTGTTCCTAATTGGCTACTTGCAACTCCAGATCCAATGGTTGCAGTTGGTTTGGCGTGTGAGCCTTATCGTGTAGAAATGGTAATACGTGGATATATGTCAGGACATGCTGCCAGAGAATACAAACAAGGTAAACGCGTTTTGTGTGGAGTTGAAATGCCCGAAGGTTTGAAAGAAAACGATAAGTTTCCTGAGCCAATTATTACTCCTGCAACGAAGGCAGATGAAGGACACGACGAAGATATTTCTAGAGAAGAGATTATAGCTCAGGGTATTATTCCAGAAGAAGAATATCTGCAATTGGAAAAATATACGAGAGCTCTCTTTCAAAGAGGTACAGAGTTGGCTGCTGAAAAAGGACTCATTCTTGTAGATACAAAATATGAATTTGGAAAAAAAGACGGAAAGATTTTCCTAATCGATGAAATCCATACTCCGGATTCTTCTCGTTATTTTTACGCTGATGGTTACGAACAAAGACAAGCGAAAAATGAACCTCAAAAGCAATTGAGTAAAGAATTTGTGCGTCAATGGCTTATTGAAAATGGATTTCAAGGGTTAGAAGGACAAACAATGCCTGTAATGCCAGATAATTTTGTAGAAGTAGTAACTGATAGATACATCGAATTATTTGAGAAAATAATCGGAAAAGAATTTCAAAAAGAAGATGCGAGTAATGTTGCCAATAGAGTAGAACAAAATATCCTGGGTTATTTAAAAGGGTTGTAGACCTTACACTTTTTGTTTGTATTAAATCTGAATGGGTAAATAAAACACAGCAACGCTGCTCACTTTTGAGTATCGAATCCTAGTTGTATGCACTCAAATTATAGATGATGTAATTTTTTGTTTTACAACTTAATTAGAGTTACTATCTTTGCATCCATGCAAGAAAAAATTTTAATCTTAGATTTTGGATCTCAGTATACTCAACTTATCGCGAGAAGAGTGAGAGAGTTAAATGTTTACTGTGAAATTCATCCATGGAATAAAGTGCCAGACCTAGATAGTAGTATCAAAGGTGTAATCTTATCTGGTAGTCCCTTCTCTACAAGAGATGAAAAAGCTCCAAAGCCAGATTTATCTGAGATTAAAGGCAAATTTCCTTTGCTAGGAGTTTGTTTCGGAGCGCAATACCTTGCACTTAACTATGGAGGAGAAGTACTTCCTTCTAAAATTAGAGAATACGGTAGAGCTAACCTTTCTTTTGTTGATACCCAAAATGAGTTGACAAAAGGAATGTCTAACAACTCTCAAGTGTGGATGTCGCACGGTGATACGATCAAAGAGGTTCCTGCTAATTATAAAATAATTGCAAGTACTCCTGATGTTCGCGTGGCAGGGTACAAGATTGAAGGCGAAGTTACTTACGGAATTCAATTTCATCCAGAAGTCTATCATTCATTAGAAGGAGCTATTTTATTGAAAAATTATATCGTTGATATTTGTGGTTGCTCACAAGATTGGACACCAGATTCTTTTGTAGAAGAAACGGTTCAAAAATTGAAAGAACAATTAGGCGATGATAAAGTAATACTTGGTTTGTCTGGAGGTGTAGATTCTTCAGTCGCAGCTGTATTATTACACAAAGCTATTGGCAAAAACTTGCATTGTATTTTTGTAAATAACGGTTTACTTCGTAAAAACGAATACGATTCTGTTCTAGAAAGTTATAATGGAATGGGGTTGAATGTAAAAGGAGTAGATGCTTCAAACTTGTTTTACAAAGAATTAGAAGGTTTAACAGATCCTGAAGCCAAAAGAAAAGCAATTGGCAAAGTCTTTGTAGATGTCTTCGATGAAGAATCTAAATTAGTTGAAGACGCGAAGTGGTTAGGACAAGGAACAATTTATCCAGATGTGATTGAGTCTGTTTCTGCAACTGGCGGACCATCAGCTACTATAAAATCTCACCATAACGTTGGTGGATTACCAGATTACATGCAGCTTAAGGTAGTTGAACCATTGAAATTATTGTTCAAAGATGAGGTAAGGAGAGTAGGTAAGTCGCTCGATATTTCTCCAGCTATTTTGGGAAGACATCCCTTTCCTGGTCCTGGTTTAGGAATTAGAATTTTAGGAGATGTTACAGCTGAAAAAGTTAGAATTCTTCAAGAAGTAGATCATATTTTTATCTCTTCTTTAAAAGAAGATGGTTTATATGATGAGGTTTGGCAGGCAGGAGCAATTTTCCTACCTATACAATCCGTAGGAGTAATGGGAGACGAAAGAACATATGAAAATGCCGTGGCGCTTAGAGCAGTTACCTCAACAGATGGTATGACTGCAGATTGGTGTCATTTGCCGTATGCGTTTTTAGCGAAAGTTTCCAATAGAATAATTAATCAAGTGAAGGGAATAAATAGAGTAACTTATGATATAAGCTCTAAACCACCTGCTACTATAGAATGGGAATAATATGAAAGGAATAATAATCGGTCTATTTGTGCTTTTATCAATGGGTGTTATGGCACAGCCTACTACTGCACAAAAAAAGGTAATACAAAATAAAGTGTGTTACATTCACATAGTGAAAGAAGGAAATACGCTTTATAGTTTGCAAAGACTTTATGATGTTCCTGTACAAGAAATAGTTGATTTTAATAAAGGTGTGGATCAGTCCTTAAGATTAGGGCAGATTATTTATATTCCTACAAATTTACCTTTAGAATCTACGGCTACGGTAGATTATTTCTTTCATGAAGTAGAACCGAACCAAACATTGTATGGTATTTCTAAACGGTATAACTGCACAGTTGAACAATTGTTGTTGCTTAATCCTGAAGCTTCTAAGGGAATACAAATAGGAGAAAAACTAAAAGTTCCTAGAGAAGAAAAAATGGTAACCAATGTTTCTAAACCGGAACTGGTTGTTCAAGAGAAAGGTGTAGAAAATAATAAAGGTGTAGAAGCAACATTTCAAGATTCAATAGCTCTACATACCGTTCAAAAAGGTCAGACTTTATACGCAATTGCCCAAAAGTATAAAATTGATGTAGATGAACTTGTTCGATTGAATGCAATTAGAAAAGGAAAAATTAAAGAAGGCGAAATATTAAAGATTCCGTTAAAGAAGAAGGTGGTTCAATCAATTCAGTTTAAACCTGTAGAAAGACCAATGTTGCTTGATTCATTAAGAAGAAATGATTCAATTATTTTTCCGTTAAAGTCAAGTTATAAAATTGCGGTGATTCTTCCTTTTTTATTCGATAAAAATGGTGGACCAATTTCAGGTGTTGCGAATTCAAAATCTAGAATAAATCCCATTTCTAATGTGGCTGTTGAATTTTACACTGGAGCAAAACTAGCGTTAGATTCACTCGAAAAATTAGGTTTAGTTGCAGAAGTTGAATTTTTTGATTCAAAAAGAGATTCTGCTACGGTTGCTAATCTAATTCACAGCAAAGCTTTTCAAAATACAGATATCATAATTGGTCCATTTTTTAAAAACACGATTGAAGTTGTGGCAAATTGGTCTAAAGAAAATAAAAAACGAATGGTTGTTCCCGTTCCTATTGATACTAAATTTCTTAAGAACAATCCTTATGTGAGTTGCGCTGTACCTTCTGAATTAACACAAATAAAAGCGTTGGCTTATTTCATGGCAACGGAACATGGAGATGATAATGTTGTACTTGTTAAATCGGGATTAAAGTCAGAAGCTTTACTTTATCAGGTATTTAGAGATGAATTTAACCGATTAACAACCGAAAAATCGTATAGATCAGTTTTGAAAGAAGTAAATTTAGGTGGTGATTCAGGTACAGATTTGTCCTATTCTGTTGCCAAAGACACGTTAACTCTTTTTGTAGATTTATCTGAGAATGTTTCGCATGTAATGAAGTTTATGACTACTCTAAATAAGGTGAAGAATAAATCTGGATTTTCTAAGGCTCAAATTATCGCTGTAGGTAGAAAAGAGTGGATGAATATTGGCGAGTTAAATTCTTATTATAAAAATAGAGCACAACTGCATTATGTTTCTCCCAATGATTTGAACTATGAAAAAATAGAAATGAAAAAATTCGTGCTTCAAATAAGAGATGAATTTGGAGTAGATGCTTCCAAATATACGGCGCAAGGCTTTGATGTGATGTATAGTTATTTAAGTAAGTACTGCTTGGATATCGATATGCAAGAAGGTTTGATTAATGATATACGAATTGTTCAAAAAGGGAAAGGAAACGGATCCGAGAATGGGACATGTTTCATACTTAAACAGCAAGACTTTTTAATTAAGCGAGTAGGCGTAATTTATGACTAAAGAAGAAATCAGCGAAGCATTTCAATTGTTGCAAGATAGAATTTGCAGAAAATTAGAAGAATTAGACAATAAAGCTAAGTTTCATCAAGACCTTTGGGATAGAAAAGAAGGCGGTGGTGGAAGAACCCGAATTATTCAAGACGGAAATGTTTTTGAAAAAGGAGGTGTTAATTTTTCTGCTGTGCACGGTCCTGTTTCAGATATGATGCGAAAGCAACTTAAATTGGAAGGGAATGAATTCTACGCTACAGGAGTTTCAATTGTACTGCACCCTAATAGTCCGCACCTACCAATCATGCATATGAATGTGCGTTATTTTGAGTTAGATACCGGAGAACATTGGTTTGGAGGAGGTATCGACATGACTCCTCATTATGTTATACCCAATCAAGCAAAAGATTTCCATTTGTCTTTAAAGGCAATTTGCGATAAATACGACGCTAATTTTTATCCCGACTTCAAAATTTGGGCAGATAAATACTTTTTTATTCCACATAGAGAAGAAACGAGAGGTGTTGGAGGTATTTTTTACGATCACATTAAAACAAATACAGATCAAGAAAAACAAGATATGCTCAATTTTGCCATAGATCTTGGAGATGCTTTCGGGCAACTTTACGAACATCAATATCGTTTAGGTGTTAATAAAGAGGTTGTAGACCAAAATATACTTTGGAGAAATATTAGAAGAGGTAGGTATGCAGAGTTTAATTTAGTGTATGATAGAGGAACTCATTTTGGACTGAAAACCGGCGGTAGAATTGAATCTATATTGATGAGTTTGCCAAAAACGGTGGGTTGGGAATATAACTATATTGCTGCCGAAGGTTCAGCTGAGGAAAATACCTTAAACTGGTTAAAAGAAATACCAGATTGGATAGAAATATAATTTGTAGAATATGAAAGTTTCAGTTTTAGTAGGAGTTTTGCTTTTCAGTGTTGGATCCTTTGCGCAAGAAAAATCAGAAATTGAAACATCAAATCCGAGTAAAGAGCAAAAAATAGAATCAACACCTATTCATAAATCAGAAGGAAAACTCATAATTAAGAAAAGAACTCCAGCTTCAGCTTCTGCCAGAAAGCCTGAACAAAAAGTAGCCTTAGAACCAAAAAAACAGAAATTACAAAAAAAGTAATTAAATATGGTTGTTAAAGGTTTTTGCTATCTACTTATTTTTTTTTCCTTTTTTACGCTATACGCTCAAAATTGTATAATTACTAATTTTGAAGCGTACGCAAATGTTAATGGCTGCGATCCTTTTTGGACAATGGATGGTGTGGTTGAGTTTCAAAACCAGCCAGTTACTGGAGATTTAATTTTTGAAGACTGTGAAGGAAATTTAACGGTCTTGGCTTCAGCACCGTTTACATCACCGGTTAATTATGCGGGTGTAATTGGTCCAACAACAACTCTTTCCCAAAATAGCTGCAATTTTGAAGTTTACTTCAGCGATGAACCGAGTTGTTCACTTATCGAAAATATAGTTTTGCCAGCAAATGCTCCGCCAGAAGAAGCAGGTACAGTTACCCAAAATTTAAGTGGAGAAGGTTTAAATAATTTTATTTTGTGCGATGGAGACACGCTAACCATTAATTCGAATGACGATTATTCTATTCAAACTACAGATCCAACAGATAATCCTTCGCTGATTTATTTAGTTTACTCTTGTCCACCATCTCCTGGAGGTGTAGGAGTTAATCCATTTCTTGATCCGTGTTTTCAAAACTATTTTACAGCAGAGGACATAACATTAATTAATAACGGAGGCTCTTCAGATCCTTTAATTCAAGCGCTTGGAAACCCAACAGATAATATATTTTACATTGTTCCTATAACCGCAGTTGATGTGGACGGAACAAACATTACAATTACACAAGATTGTTATGATTTAGCTTTGGATCAGATGACAACAGTACAATATTTAAATCCAATAGTTACCAGTCTTACAGAAAACTGCCCTACTAGCGAAGCATACATCAATATTCAAGGTGGATATACAGAATTTTACTTTGGTCCAGGCACCAATAATACAGTTTCAAATATCCAACCTTCATCACTTACATTTAATGGTACATCTATCGGAAATAATGGAAACCTGATCTTAGAATTTTTAACAGAAGGCATGGATTACTCATTCGATATTACAGGTGCAAATGGTTGTACAGCTTCTTTTGCTGCAACTTATATTATTCCAGATGACGCTAGTTTTTCTTATCCATTAAGTACTTTCTGTATTACTGATACAGATCCCTCACCTACTGTAACAGGTATAAATGGAGGTGTTTTTTCATCTACCGCAGGATTAGATTTAGATCCTATTTCTGGTACTATTGATCTTTCAACCTCTATTCCTGGAAATTACGCGGTAGTGTATCAAACACCACCTTCATTGTGTGCAGGTAGAGATACGTTTGACATAGTCATACATGGATTACCAAATATTATTGTGTCTAATAACGGACCAATCTGTGAAGGACAAACGGTGAGTTTAACCGCAAACAATGCAGCTACTTATATTTGGAACAATGGCTTGGGAGCTGGTCAAAATCAAACCGATACACCACTTACAAATACGAGCTATATAGTAACTGCTACAGATATTAACGGCTGTACAAATACGGCAACTACCAATGTTATAGTAAATACTTTGCCAATTGTTGATGCAGGAAATGATTTTTCAATTTGTGATGGAGCATCAACCACTTTAACTGGTTCCGGAGCTCAAACCTATACTTGGGATAATGGTGTTGTAGATGGTAATTTATTTACGCCTTCTAATACAGCAACGTATACTGTTGTAGGTACAGATGCTAATGGTTGCTCAAACACTGATCAAGTTACAATACAATTAAATCCATTGCCCATTATCACCACAGGAAGTAATCAAATACTTTGTGAAAGCCAATCTGTGGTTTTAAATGCCTCTGGAGCAACAACTATTTCTTGGGATAACGGAGTGATGAATTCAGTTTCTTTTGTACCTCCAATCGGAACGCTTACTTACACTGCTACCGGTGTTGATGATAATGGTTGCGTAAACTCTACTTCAGTAGATATAACTGTAAATCCGAATCCTGTCGTGTCTATCTCTGGAAGTACACAATATTGTTTAGGAGGAAATACTACGCTGATCGCAAATAGTTTATCTGCTGTGTCTTACGCTTGGAGTTCTGGTGGTAATTCGCAATCAGAAGTTGTTACTTCAGCCAACAATCCTATCTCTGTTGTTGTTACAGATGCGAACGGTTGTTTTTCTAGCTCATCTATAACAAATGTGATAGAAGTTGTGCCAAGTATTACAAATACATCGGTTTCAATTTGTCAGGGACAAACAACTCTAATTCATGGGAATATAGAATCAATACCTGGAGTGTATTCTCAAGTATTCACTGATCAAAATGGGTGCGATAGTACTTCTAACGTAAACTTAATTGTAAATAGTTTGCCTGTTTTAGATCCAGGTGCTAATAGTGTAGTGTGCGAAAATACGCCAATTGTTTTGAGTGGTTCAGGAGCTCAGGTTTTAATTTGGGACAATGCTGTGGTAAATAATATTCCTTTCACACCACCTGTTGGAAACACAATTTATACGCTAACAGGAACAGATTTAAATGGTTGTTCTAATACAGTAACAGTTAATGTTGAGGTGTTACAAAATCCTTCGGTTAATGCAGGTGCAGATTTTTCTCTTTGTGAAGGAGAACAAGCTGTTTTGAATGTTACTACTTCAATTGCGAATACGGTGAGTTGGGATAATGGTGTGCAAGATGGTATTCCTTTCGTTTCTCCTTTAGGAAATACAAATTATGAAGTCACGGTAACGGATTTAAATGGTTGTACAAGCTCGGATGTTGTAACTGTAACTGTAAATCCTCTGCCGATAGTAGATGGCGGATTCGATCAGTTAGTATGTGAAGGTCAGTTTACTGTTTTTAATGCAACTGGAGCTTTCAGCTATGTTTGGAGTAATGGTGTTTTAGATGGACAGCCATTTGTACCTTTACAAGATACGTCGTATGTTGTAACTGGAACTTCTACTTTTGGATGTTCTGCTTCAGATACTGTATTTATCCAAATTGAACAATCAATTCCTATTGTTTTTAGCGCCGATCAAATACAGGGCTGCTCTCCATTAAATGTGAGTTTTATTGGAACAGATATTCAAAACTCAACTTGTTCTTGGGATTTTGGTAATGGATTTTCAAGCACTTCGTGTGGATTATCTTCAAGTGTTTTTCTAAATTCGGGTTGTTATGATATTTCTTACACGGTTACCAGTCAAAACGGTTGTTCAAATACTGCGTTTATTGCTGATTATATCTGTGTAGATGAAAATCCGGAGGCGCTTTTTACAGCTTCCACTTCGCAAATTTCGATTGACGATTCAGAAGTTAGTTTTATTAATAATTCTGTAGGAGCAACAAATTATTTCTGGGAATTTAGCGACCAAGGTTCATCTTCAGAAGTTAGTCCTAATTTCGAATTTAATGTTGAGGAAATAGGAAGTTATCCAGTTAGTTTAACTGCTATTTCTGATCTTGGATGTGTAGATACTTTTACTTTGATTTTACAAGGAGTTGAGGATTTACTTTTTTACGTTCCAAATACCTTCACGCCGGATGGGAACGAATTTAATAATGAGTTTTTACCAATATTCCCAGAATCCTTTGTTCCTGAAGATTATAATTTGAAAATTTTCAACCGTTGGGGGCAAATTTGTTTTGAATCTAACAATCCAGCTGTTGGGTGGGACGGAACCTACGGCTTGTCATTAAGCACACGTGTACAAATGGGTGTTTACGTGTGGAAAATAGAGCTGAAAACAGAAAGCAGTGACGACATTATAACAAAGTCTGGACACGTAACAGTAGTTTATTAAATTTTCTTTTGAAAATCATCTTAAAGAAGGGCAACTCTTTTAAGAAATTATCGTTTCTTTAGCAATCAAATTATTTTATATGTTTTTAAAGATACTAGCAGTTCTTGCTTTTTCATTTTCGGTATACAGCCAAGATGCAGATTTTGAGTTTACTTCAGATTGGAAAACATTTTATTCTTCTGATGAAATTCTTATAGAAGTAAAGACAACACAGGCCGTAATCGCGAATAGAAATCAAAACCTTATCGTCTTTAAGATTGAGAACCTCACAAATGAAATTTTAAAAACTTCATATAAGCAGCATATTTTTAGAAAGGATTTCTGTCATGGATGTTCAAGTATAAATGGAGAATACGATTATGAGCTTGTTTTAGAGCCAAACCAAATTATAAATGGAGAAGATTTACTTAAGGAAAATAAAGCCCTCTGTGTCTTTAATACTTTTGTGAATCTAGTACCCGGAATGTCTAATATTCCAGTTGATAGAATTGAATTTGTAAATATGAATACAATTAAACTTTAATGATGAAAAATATATTTAAACAAGTAGTTCTTCTTTTCAGTTTAGTAGTAGGTGTTAACGTAAACGCTCAGTGCGTAGTTGAAATAGAAACAGATACTGTATGGGTAGATTGTGGTACAATTGTTACTCTGAATGCAATAGGATTGTCGGATAATCCAGCGTTAAGTACCGACTTTAATGGTAATCAAATTGGGGCAGGTTGGCAATCGTCAAGTACACCTTTGTTTACTAATCCATGCGGACCAACATTGGATGGTACGGCAAGTGCTTGGTTTGGTAATGTTCCTTTTCCTAGAACACTAACTACGAATGGATTCGATTTAAGCTGTGGAGGTCAGGTTTGTTTTGATTTAGATTTCGGAAATGACGATTTTGGTTCAAATAACTGCGAAGATCCAGATCAAACAGATGAAGGGGTTTATTTCCAATATTCTATAAACGGCGGTACAACATGGATAGATCTCTTTTATTTTGAACCGACCAATGGTTATGCAAACTCTTATTATCAGTGGGATTCTTATTGTTTTACACTTCCAGTTGCTGCGAGTACGGCAAATACTATGTTCCAATGGGAACAACCCAACGCGTCTTCAACAATAAATGATCACTGGGGGATAGATAACATATCAATTATACCTACGAACTGCGGGTATTGGTACGATTGGAGTAATTTAACAGGGTCGGTTGATCCACAGTCACAGACTTTTGTTCCTGATTCTTCAGAAACCTTCATAGTTAACTTTACAGACGGAGTAAATGGATGTTCAGATACGCTTAATTTAATTGTTGATCCATGTGATTGTCAAATAACTACCATGAATGCACTTGTAAATCCATGTACAGCAGCAGGAACATTCGCTGTTCAAGGTGGTGTAGCTTTTAATGATAATCCTGGTACAGGAAACCTGTTAGTTGAAGCAACGAATAATTCAGGTACATATACTTATACATTTAGTCCGCCTTTTACAAACGGATCGTTCAACATATACTATATAGCAAATATTCCAGCAGACGGTTCTCCTTTAGAAATAAAAGCACATTTTACGGATGACGTTCCGTGTGAGTATATTATCGATACTTTAATGTCGCCCGGTACGCCAATTGTAGACTCTATTTATGGTGGTGCAATTTATTGTCAAGGAGATGTTGTAAACGATATTTTAGTTGATGTTCAAGGTACCGGACCGTTTACGTTAGATTATTTGTTTGACGGTCTTCCACAAACAATAACTTCCCCTAACAATGTTATTTCTTTAGGGAGTGCAGTAGGACTTTATGAATTAACAAATATTACAGCTGGAGGATGTTCAGCGCAGGTTAGTTTACAAGACAGCATAGTAATAAATCCATTACCAATTACAAATGCTGGTGCCGACTTTTTAGTTTGCGAAGGAACAACTATTACTTTAAACGGGAATGGTGCAGATACCTATGTTTGGGACAATGGAGCGGTGGATGGCGTTTCCTTTATCCAAGCACCGGGTGTTGTTACATACACTGTAATTGGTACTTCTACCGAAGGCTGTTCAGCTTCTGATAATATTGAAGTTGAAGTTGAAGCAAATCCTAATGTTTCTTTCTTTGCTGATACACTTTTAGGTTGTGAACCATTCAATGTTTTCTTTCAAAACGAAACTGAAGGAGTAGTTACTGATTGTGTTTGGGAACTAAATGGAGAGCAAATTGATGCGTGCGGAGATTTAAATTATACCTTTTTAAATTCTGGTTTATTTTCAGTTTCGCTGTATTCAGAAACCGTTAATGGATGTAATGGATATTTTGAATATGTTAATTATATTGACGTTAGAAGTAATCCTGATGCTGATTTCAACGCAAATCCATTGGCAACAGATATCCTTGATGGAGAAATAAGTTTTACGAATGAATCTACGGGTGCTACCTCGTATCAATGGGATTTTGGAGATCAATCAGGAATTAGCTCTGTAGTTAATCCAACACATCAATTTCCAACCTTAAGCGCAGGGACTTATCCTGTTACATTAGTTGCTACGATTTATCCTGGTTGTTCAGACACTGTGGTGAAAGCAATAGAGGTTATTGAAGATTTGTTTTATTTTATACCGAATTCATTCACTCCAGATGGTGATGAATTTAATCAGGTTTTTCAACCCGTATTTGTTATGGGATTTGATCCTTACGATTTTCAGATGGTTATTTTTAACAAGTGGGGAGAAATTATTTGGGAAACTTTAGATGCTAACGCAGCGTGGGATGGAACATATAATGGAAAAATAGTTCCTCCAGGTACTTATGTATGGCAAATTGAATTCAAGTCTTCTTTAAATGATAAACGATTCAAAGAATCGGGACATCTTAATGTGATTCGTTAGATTTTTGACCAATTTCAGTAATTTTTAAGTCAAAACATTATTTAACTCCTTTTTTTACGTGTTTTAAGCAACGCTTACTAAATCGCTTCGTTTGAAAAACGTATATTTCACAAAAAAATAAACGTATGTTAAAAACATTGTTGTTTCTTCTATTTTTAACACTTTCTAATAGTGTATTTGCTCAAAGTAAAATAGATCTCAGGTTACTAGAAAACGAAGGAGAAAAGATTGAAGAAATTTATAAGTTTCGATCAGAGTATTATAATTATCTCGTTTACGAATTGAATGAAGGATTTGATATTCTTGATAAGAAGGAAGTGAAGCTTCTAGAAAACACAATTGAAATTTCTATAAATAACCTAATCAACTCAAAAGGAGAGAAACTATCTATGGAAGCGATTGAAAAGACCAATTTCAATTTTAAATCCTATGGTTTAGATGTTGATTTAAATACTCCTTCATTAATAAAAATTGATAGAAATAAATTTTTATTAATAAAGTCTAAACTTCAGATCGCAGCAGAATTTTCAAAACTACCTCTAAGTCATAAATAGAAAGATATGAAAAATTTAATTATTGTTATTCTATCCTTTATAGCTGCGAATTTCGCATTTTCACAAATCACATTTGGTCCAGCATCGAATGGAACTACTTACTACACATGTAATGATTTTTTAATTGACAGCGGAGGTCAAGGTGGTACAGGTTATGGAAATAATGAGCTGCAAACGATTACGATTTGCCCCGATACACCGAACGAAATTATTTCGATCACATTTAATCTCTTCAGTTTAGATCTTACAAATACGGGTACACAGCAAAATCCAAATCTAGATCAAATGTCGATTTACGATGGGACAGATGTAAATGCTCCGACATTAGGTTCTTACACTGGAAATGGGTTGCAGCAGGTGGTTGTTCAAGCTACCCAGTTAAATGTTTCTGGTTGTTTAACAATACAGTTCTATTCTAATAACTCTGGTACTGGACAATTCTCTGCATCAGTAAGTTGCGAAACTCCTTGTAACAATCCATTTGCTGGCGCAGAAATCATCGGAGGAATTACAACAGACAGTATTCGCGTATGTATTGGTGAAACAGTAAATTTTCAAAACACCAATTCTAGTGCAGCGCCAGGCTTCACTTTGATTGATTATCAATGGGATTTTATGGATGGAACCTCTGCGCAAGGTCAAAACGTATCTCACGCATATGACGTTGCAGGAGAATATAGAGTACAATTATATGTAACAGATGACAATGGATGCTCTAATCCCAATTTGGTCGACTTGCAAGTTCTTGTAGGAACAGAACCTACTTTTATAGGATTTCCTGGAGATACTACGCTGTGTCTAGGAGAACAACTTACTTTAACTGCCGACCCTGTTACTTATCAACAAATTTGGAATGGATTTTCAGGAGTACAGGCTGTAGACGACGGTTGTTTGTATGATACATTACTTGGTGTCGCTCAAGAAATACCTTTACTACAAACCGGATTTAATGCTGGAGCTACTGTGACTTCTATGGCAGATTTACAAAGTTTGTGTGTTGAGATGGAACATTCTTTTATGGGAGATTTAGTTCTTATTGTTGAATGTCCAAATGGACAGTCTGTTACTTTACACCAACAAGGGGGTGGAGGAACTCAACTTGGTGTTCCGGTTCAGGCAGATAATGTTGATTGTGATGATCCAACAACACAAGGAGTTCCAAGTATATATTGTTTTACTCCACAAGCCACGGATACTTGGGTGAATTGGGTTGCTAGTCAGGGTGGTTTTGGATTGACATTGCCACCAGGGGATTATGCCTCGGTCAATCCTTTAGATGGTTTGATTGGTTGTCCATTAAACGGTATTTGGACTTTAGATGTTATAGACAATTGGGCTGCAGATGACGGTACGGTATTTAGTTTTGGCGTCAATTTTGATCCTTCACTTTATCCGGCAATTACTCAGTTTGAACCGCAAATTGGTCCAAACTCAGATTCTTCTTTTTGGGCTGCTGGACAGTTTATTACAAATATGTCGCCAGACGGAAATGTGATAGATTTAAATATTACAACTCCAGGAACATACGTTTACGAGTTTTTCGTTACAGACGATTTTGGCTGTACCAACGATTCAACTGTTACAGTAACTATGGAAGGAAATCCGCAGGCATTCGCAGGTTTGGATACTACCATTTGTGGTCAAGCAAATGCACAGGTTCAGCTTAACGGAAGTATACAAGGAGGTGCAACTTCTGGTTCTCCGTGTAGTTATGCCTTGTTATTAGAAGATTCTTTTGGAGACAGTTGGAACGGAAACACAATAGATGTAACCATTAACGGAAATACAACAAATTATACTGTTACCAATGCGAATAACGGTGGAAATTCTAATCTTATAAATTTAAGTATCCCACATGGAGCCTCAATAAGTCTTACATTCAATGCTACTGGAAACTGGGTTAATGAATGTGAATTCACGCTTACAGACCCAACAGGAACTATTATTTATCAAGATGGTCAAACAGGAACACCTTCAACCGTGACTCAAAACTTTACTGCTGATTGCTATGGTGGTTTTGTTTTTGAATGGTCGGCAATTACTAACTTGAATAACGCTACAATACCAAATCCAATAGCAACATTGAGTAATCCAGAAACGTTCACATTGTCAGTTTATCCTATAGGTCATCCACTTTGTGTAACTACAGATGACGTTGATGTAAACCTGGCTACAGTTCCGGATGCAGGTAACGATGCAACACTATCAATTTGCTCTGACGGAGCTCCTCAAGATTTATTTCCATTACTTGGACCAAATGCCGAATTAAATGGAATTTGGATAGATCCGAGCAACAGTATAGTTAATATGCCTTATGATCCGTTAACAATGAACGACGGAATATATAAGTATGTAGTTGGTGTAGGTTGTACAGATACAGCCGAAGTAGTGGTTACTGAGGTAACGATTACACTAGCAACAACTTTAACAGACTCCGATTGTAATGCATGCAACGGAATTATAGAAATAAATGCTTCTAATAATACGAATCCAACTCAATATTCGTTAGACGGTATTGCATTTCAAACAACCAATATTTTTACAGGAGTTTGTCCAGGAAACTATATTCCAAACGTTATCGATGATTTAGGTTGTGGAGCAGATATTCAAGTAACGATAAATGAAATTAATTTACCAACAATTGATGCGATAACTGTTACAGATGTTGATTGTAATTCTGCGAATAACGGATCTGTTACAATTTTAACAACGAATGTAACTCAAATTGCTATAAACGGACCAATTGGAACGGTTTCCAATACTACAGGCTTATTTACAAATTTAGCACCAGGTACTTATACTGTTTTGGTAGACAATGGTTTTGGTTGTACCGCTACAGATAATTTCACGGTAATAGAACCTGTTCCTTTAACGATTAGTACTATTATACCGGATACAACAATATGCGAAGGAGCTGCAATTGATCTTTTCGTTTCTGGTCAAGGAGGAAGTTCTCCTATAACTTTTGAATGGTCAGAGAATTCTACGGTAATAGGCACTGGTAATACAATCACAGTTTCGCCTCAAACAGCTACTCAATATTGCGTTACAATTACTGAAGCATGTAGTTCTCCAACTCAAACAGAATGCGTAACCGTTTCAAATCCAACACCAATTCAACCTTTATTAACTCCGAGCATAACAGGTGCATGTTTTCCTTTTGAGGTAGAGTTTACGAATAACACCAATTCTACTGAGGTAGCATTTACACAAATTAATTTTGGAGATGGTTCACAACAAGTTACATTGAATGGTTTATCACCTGTTTCGCATACCTTTGAGCAGGCAGGAATATATGATATTGATGTATTGATTACCTCTATTTATGGTTGTGAATACCCAGCTTCTTATCCAAGTTTAATTACTGCTTACGATTATCCAGAGGCTGATTTTAATATAATGCCGTCTCCTGTTTCTATGTTTGATACAGAAGTTCAGTTGACGTCTGTTAGTTCTCCTGATGTTAGCTCATACAACTGGAATTTTTCAGGAGCAGATATTTTAACTTCTAGTTTAGAAAATCCCATAGTAAATTATCCAGAGTTAGAAATTGGTAACTATCCAGTTCAATTAATTGTAACAAACGCGAATGGTTGTTCAGACACCATTGTGCAAGACGTAAATGTTATTAGTGAAGTTTTATTCTTTGCTCCAAATACATTTACTCCAGACGATAATGAATACAATCAAAATTGGAGTGTGAGTATATTAGGTATTGATATATTTGATTTTAATCTTAAAGTATTCAATAGATGGGGACAAATAATATTTGAATCCAACAATCCAGAAGGTGCTTGGGATGGAACCTACGATGGTAAATTAGTACCAACAGGTACTTACGTTTGGACTTTAGAAACAAAAGATGCCGAGACAGACGAAAGATATGAATTTCAAGGTTTCGTTACTGTTCTTAGATAAGTTTGATAAAAATTAGAAAAAGGGTATTCAAAAGAATACCCTTTTTTATGCGAACGATTATACTTCTATTATCTTTGTTCTATGAAATGGATTGGGAAACGAATTAGTGTTGTAGATCAAAAGGAATCAATCTCCTTTGTGATTTATCCAGAAAATATCGGCTGGAGAATTTATATTCTTGCAATTTGGTTATTACTCTGGATCGCTGTTGGAGTTTATGTTTCTAGTCAACTTTTTGGAGGCTATAACCAAAGCGAAAAAATTGCATTGGCTATATTTATGGCATTTTGGTTCTACTTTTTTGTTCGTGTTGGAAGAACATTTCTACACCTTTCTTTAGGAAGAGAGTTTATTAAGATTGATAAAACGGTTTTAAGACTAAAAACAGGAATAAAAACCTACGGAAGAACACAACAGTTTTTTTTAGAAAATATTTCTAAACTGAGAAAGGTAGAACTTAAGGAAAACTCCTATCAATCTGTATTCGAAAACTCAGTTTGGGTAAGAGGAACAAATAAGATTGAATTTGAATACATGGGTAAGGTATACGCTTTCGGAAGAAAGTTAAGTGAAAAAGATACCCAATTGCTTTTTAATTATATTGCCAAAAGAATTACACAGCATCTTAAGAAGAAAAATTAATGATGTTTTAAAGTGCTTTTGACATTTTGTAATGTTGAATTTGGCCATAAAGTAGATGGCTTTTTTCTTCTAAAATATAACCCATACACGTATAGAAATTTAATGCATTTTCTCGTGCATGTAAAACAATGGAAGACTTCTGGGCTTCGCGCGATTTTTCTTCTAAGGCTTCCATAATTCTTTTACCTAAACCTTTACGGTGATAGTCAAAATCTACAGCAACAAACCGAACTTGATTGGTTGTTTGATCCAGTTGATCTAATCGTGCAACGGCAGCAATTTTTCCATTATAAAATAGTGCAAAATGTTGTGCAGTTTTATCACCATCGTTTATTTCAGACCCTTTTGGTTGGTTCAATGGTGCTCTAAGCACTTTGTATCGAAGTGCATAATAGGCTGACCATTCTTCTTGGGTTTCAGGAGTTCTAATGATTTCCATTTTCGAATTTAAATGCTATGCTGGATACTCGTTTTGTATGTTTACCTTCAATGATTTCTTCTCTAATCAACTGCTGTGCCAGTGATGTTTGAAAAACATCGTGTAAATTTTTTATTTCACCAGCAGGGATATATTTAGAATGACACACATTAAGTAAGTTCTCGGATTCTAAGGTCGAAATTTTTTCTTCTAACAATTGTTTTAGTTCTGAGCGGTTCGCAATCCTACTTTGATTTGTAATAAATCTTGAATCGCTTATTAAATGCGTCAATTCTAAAATAGCTGCTAATTTTTCGAATTGTTTTTGACTTCCAATAGCAAACGTGATTAATTTTTTATCTTTTGTTTCGAAAATCTCACCATAAGGCGCAATGTTGGGATGTAAAGACCCTATTCGTTGCGGTATGAAATCTTCCATCAAATAATTCGAGGCTTGATTCACAAGACTACTTACGGCACTTTCATATAAACTCACGGTTACTATCTCGCCCAAATTATTAATCGTTCTGTTAAGCAAAGCGGTTAAGATTCCCTCTTTTAATTGATGAGCAGCTAATACATCTATTAAGGCAACGGGCATTTTTGTTGGCGGACTTACAGCATCACCGTTCATACTCATAAAACCAGATTCTGCTTGTAAGATTAAGTCGTAAGCAACCCTATCACTATCTGTTCCAAAGCCATTTATTTTACCAATAATTAATCTAGGATTAATACGTTGCAGCACGTTGTCTGTTATATTAAATTTCTCTTGGTCTCCTTTTTTAAAATTCATTAACAAGATGTCGGCAGTAGAAATAAGACTTAAAAATTCCTTTTTATCTGTGGCGTTTGAAAGGTTTAACGAAATGTATTCTTTGGCATAATTAACAGATGAAAAATAGGCAGAAACGTCACTTTTTTTGTTTTCGGTACTAAGTTTCCACGTACGCGTCACGTCTTTATGTGTTGGATGTTCAACTTTGGTTACACAAGCACCTAACTCGGCAAAAAACATACCAACAGAAGGTCCGGCCAATACCGTAGATAAGTCAATAACCTTTAAGTTTTTAATAAACGACATAATCAATTGCTTCTAGAAAATAGTAATTCTCGGAGATAATGTATCTCATCAAAATCTAAAATTAATTTAAAAAGTAAAGCGAATTCAAATTATTATTAAAAGTATCGGTAACTACTCTTATTTTTGAAGGATTAAATAGCAAAGACATGCAAAAAAGTCAATTCGTAAAGAGCAACACAACATTTTCTGAACCATCAATACAAAAAACCATAGCATTGCTAGAAGAAGGAGCTACCATTCCTTTTATAGCGAGGTATAGAAAAGAAGTTACACAAGGTTTAGATGAAGTAGAAATTGCCAAAATAAGAGACTTTTCAAAACAATTCGATGACATTATAAAAAGGAAAATAACAATTGTTAAGTCTATAGAAGAACAGGGTAAACTGACTGCATCTTTAAGTGAGGAAATTGAAAAGACCTTTGATTTATCGATTTTGGAAGATATCTATCTACCATTTAAACAAAAAAGAATCACACGCGGAGAAAAAGCACGAAAGTCAGGTTTAGAAGGTTTGGCTAAAATTTTAATGGCTCAAAAAGAAACAAACATACAAGCAGTTGCTCAAAAGTTTGTGAAAGGCACTGTTTCAAATAAAGAAGAAGCTCTTCAAGGTGCACAGGATATTATTGCTGAATGGATAAATGAGAACGTGCAATTAAGACAGCGTTTAAGAAGATTGTTTCAAACATCTGCTGTATTGTCTTCAAAATTGATAAAGGGAAAAGCGGTAGAAGCTCAAAAATATAAAGATTATTTCGACTATTCAGAAAGTTTATCGCGTTGCGCTTCGCATAGGTTTTTAGCTTTAATTAGAGCAAGTAATGAAGGCTTCTTACGGTTGAAGGCAGCTCCAGAAAAAGAACGCTGTATAAATAGCATTGAAAGAGTATTCTTAAAACCTACCAATAACACGTGCTCTGAATATGTAAAAGCAGCTTGTTTAGACGCATATAAACGTTTGCTATTACCGAGTTTAGAAACACAGGCATTAAACGAGAAAAAAGTAAAAGCGGATACAGACGCAATACGTGTTTTCTCTAAAAATCTGAATCAGTTGTTACTAGCCTCACCTTTAGGAGGAAAGAGAATCTTAGCAATTGATCCAGGTTTTAGAACAGGTTGTAAAGTAGTCTGTTTGAATGAAAAAGGAGATTTACTCTTTAATCAAACTATTTTTCCACATCCTCCTCAAAACGAAAGTTCGAAAGCTAAAAATAAGCTTGCTCAGCTCATTGAAACCTACAAAATTGAAGCTGTAGCAGTAGGAGATGGAACAGCTGGTAGAGAAACGGTTCAGTTGTTTAAATATATGAAGTTTAAACAGGATATTGAGGTTTATTCGGTAAGAGAGGACGGAGCATCTATCTATTCTGCAAGTAGTATTGCGCGTAAAGAGTTTCCTACTTTTGATATTACAGTGAGAGGTGCAGTTTCTATTGGTAGGAGGCTAATGGATCCATTGGCAGAATTAGTGAAGATTGATGCTAAATCTATTGGTGTAGGTCAATACCAACACGAAGTAGATCAAAATTTATTGAAAGAAGCGTTGGACGATACAGTGGTTTCTTGCGTAAATAGAGTAGGGGTAGATTTGAATACTGCTTCACCTTATTTATTGCAATATGTTTCAGGCCTAAGTTTAGGATTAGCAGAAAACATAATAGAGAAAAGAAATGAGTTAGGTAGATTTTCGAATAGAAATGAATTGAAAAAAGTTAAACGTTTGGGAGAAAAGGCATTTGAACAGTGTGCTGGCTTTTTGAGAATTACCGACGGAGAATCTGTTTTAGATAATACTACAGTGCATCCAGAAAGCTATGGAATTGTGAACGATATTGCTCGCAGAAATAAACTTAAAATTGAAGAGCTACTGGGGAACGAAATTGTTCTAGATAGCATGAAAGCATCAGATTTAGGAGTGAACCCGGTTACATTTGAAGATTTGATTACTGAGTTAAAGAAGCCAACGCGTGACCCGAGAGAAAAAGTAGAAGTGTTTTCTTTTGATGAAAATATAAAGTCTATTGACGATTTAAAAATTGGTATGGTAGTAAATGGTTTAGTTACGAATGTTACCAATTTTGGAGCTTTTGTTAATATCGGAATAAAAGAAAACGGATTGATTCACAAATCACAGTTGTCAGAAGATTATATAGATGACCCTGCTGATTTTATTTCTTTAAATGAACAAGTGCGAGTTACAGTAATTTCGCTAGATGTTGAAAGAAAAAGAATTGGATTGAAAAAATGAACTAGGTTGGCAACTATCTAGATGTGCACATTTATTGCTAATTCATTCCCTCAAGGTATTTATTTTATTGAATTCGAAAATATTGGTATGTATAAAATCGTAAAACGATGAGATTTGCTCCAGTATAAACTTAAATTCAGCAAATATAAAAAAGACCCAACTTAATTTTAAGCTGGGTCTTTTTCGTATTTTCATTTTATTGCTTAATAAAAGACTTTGTTGAAGTGCCTTTTTCAGTTTCTATCTTTAAAAAGTAACTTCCTTTTTCATATTCTGTAATGTCTAGATTTACTTCTTTTCCTTCTACTTCTGTTGTGTGAATTACTTGACCTAACTCATTTAAAAGAGAAATGCGCTCTAGTTCACTGCTACTTTCAATAGTGATAAAATTATTGGTAGGATTTGGATATACAGTTAACGCAATAGATTCAACCTCTGTTAAAGAAACAAAATCAACAGTCGTAATTTCAGACTCATCAAAACAAGAGCCTGTTGTTGCTAAAACGTAATAATCTCCATTGACAGAAGCTGTATAACAGATTCCAGTTTCACCGGCGATAGACATTCCATCTAAATACCATTGGTAAACTGCGCCAGTTTGCGGAGAATCTATACACATTTCTAATCCATTACTTGTTAGTGTAGGTGTTAACGGTGCTTCTAAAACGGTTACATAAGTACTATCTATTCCAGAGCAACCTGTAGCTGGATCTGTGTAGGAATAATAAAGAGAGTAAGCTCCAATTCCTGCAGTTTGAGGAGAAAAGATAGAGTCTGTCATTCCAATTCCGCTGTATGTTCCGTTAAACGGTGTACTAGCTACTACGGCAATCTCATCTTCATTGTCACAGAACTGTGAAGAGAGCGTTCCAAAGAGTACTGTTGGATTTTGATTTACCACAACAGCAATACTTACTGTTGTGTCTAAACAGATACCACTGTTTGCCACAATGTAATAATCGTTTGTTTGGTTGGCATAAAATTGATTGTTCGTTGCTCCAGCAATAGCTCCTTGGTTATTGTGCCATTGAAAGTTTGTACTATTTCCTGTGTTTTCTAATAATACAGAATCTCCAGTACAGAGATTTTGCTGTGTGTAGGTGTTAAAAAGCGTATTCGGACAAACAATTCCTAAGATGAATTGACTTCTATTTGAGAATGATTTAGTAAACTTAGTATCCGCTTGATTTAAAGTCCAACCTTGGCCATTAAATAAACCAGCAGCGTCGATGGCTCCTGCAATATTTGCATAAACCTCGTTACCTGTAACCAATGTACTTTGGTTGTAGTAGTAAGTTGCATTTAGTGAAAAAGATACATCAGAATCAGTGTAAAATCCGTAGTGATGACTTGTTTCTACGGGAGATATGTTTGGGTAGATAAGGCTGTTTGGTGGTCCATCTATTCTGTAAAGATGAACTGAATTCATTGAAGTATTTCCTGATAAATTAACACTGTCTGGATTTGTGCCCGCCCATCCTAAACTAATATTTGGTGCAGCGTTGTAAACAAAAACACTTTCGTCTCCGATGGGAGCTCCTGAAGTGGGTTGTGAAGCATTATTTACTGTTCCGTTGTTTCCGTTAGGAGATGAATCTGTAACAGTACCGTTGTTGTCTAATTTCCAATAACCAGATAAAGATGCATATTGCGGATGAGCAGCAGTTGTTTTTTTGCACATATATTCTTGAAGTGATGAAGCTGGCAACGCAGTGTTCCATACTTTTACTTCGTCAATTCGGCCTGCAAAGTTTCTGGTACCTCCGCCAGTGTAGGATGCTCTACCAATAGTTAAATCGTAGTTTCCTTGCGCTATTGTTCCAGAATAGGCTAAATTACCAACTTCGATACCGTTAACAAATATTTTTGAGTTTGCACCGTCAAAAGTTCCTGCAACATGATACCATTTTCCTGTAGTCATAACATTAGGAGCTGTAACTTCTCTCCAAGTTCCACTAGAACTAAAGTTAAAAGATAAAGAGCCGTTAGCTCCGCATCGTAATGCGTATCCTTGGTTTCCTGAAGCCCAACCGTCTTTCGATACAATTACATTTTCCCAAATATTCGTAGCCCAAGAATCTGCTCGTATCCAAGCTTCTATTGTAATAGAACTGCTCGGACTTAAGCTCGCATCATTCGGAATTGTTAAATAATCGTTTACATCATCCATCAAGAAACATTTGCCCGAACCACTAGATTGACTCATAGCGGATGCACAGGTTAATAGGATTAGAAAAAGTAGAGTTTTTTTCATAGCATTTGTTTTATGACTGAAAGATATAAATTATTATGAATAAAACCGCTAGATTTAACTAAGTAATTAATTCTGATTATTTAATTGTATAACAAGAAATTATAGATGCGACTTTAAACAAAAACACCCTTTTGATTTTTCAAAAGGGTGTTTTTATTAGGCTTGTGTCTTGGTTAGTTTTTACCGTGACATTGTTTGTATTTTTTTCCAGAACCACATGGGCAAGGCTCGTTTCTTCCTGGTTCTTTTTCTACTGTAACAGGTTGTGCCTTTGGAGCACTCTGTCTTTGCGAATTTGCCATGGCTTCGTCGTACCCTTGAGAACCTTGAAATTGTTCTTGAGGAGAAGAAGAAGTTTGTGCGTTTCCGTAAGCACTTGCTTGTTTAATTTCTTGGTTTGTGGTTTGTGCTGGTGCGTTTTGCTGAACAGGTATAACAGCTTTTACTAAGAACTCTACTGTTTCTTCGTTCAAACGCGCCATCATATCTTTAAATAATTGAAAAGATTCTATCTTATAAATAACAAGTGGATCTTTTTGCTCGTACTGTGCCTGTCTCACACCAACTTTAAGATCATCCATTTCTCTCAAATGTTCTTTCCACTCATTGTCTATTAAACCAAGAACGATCGCTTTTTCGTAAGCATTAATGAAAGATCTATTGTTTGAATCTTTAGCTCCTTTAATCGAAGAACTTACTTCTAATCCTTTTCTTCCGTCTGTAAAAGGAACTTTTATGTGTCTGTCATGATTCGCTGTATCTCCATACAATTGGTTAATCGTAGGATCTAACATACGCATTAACTTTTCATTTTTCTCTTCGTACTTATTTAGAGCAGCGTCGTAAACGATGTTTATTAAATCACCTTTTTTACTACTGTTGAAGTTTTCTTTCGTAACAGGAGATTCTATGCCTAATGTTTTCATTAAGTCCAGTTCAAACTCTTCAAAAGCTTCGGCAGTGTTGTATTGGTTACAGATTGCTTCAGAAACATCATAGAACATATTTGCAATATCTAAACCTAAACGATCACCGTAGAGAGCGTTGCGTCGTTTTTTGTAGATTGCCTTACGCTGCGCATTCATTACATCATCATACTCTAATAGATGTTTACGATTTCCGAAGTTATTCTCTTCTACTTTTTTCTGTGCTCTTTCTATAGATTTTGAGATCATACCGTGGGTAATTACTTCACCCTCTTTTAATCCCATTCTATCCATAAGTTTGGCAATTCTTTCTGAACCAAACTTACGCATCAAATCATCTTCTAAAGAAACGAAAAACTGAGAGCTTCCTGGATCTCCTTGTCTACCGGCTCTACCACGCAACTGTCTGTCTACACGTCTAGAATCATGTCTTTCTGTACCAACAATAGCTAAACCTCCAGCTTCTTTAACGCCTTCTTTTAGCTTAATATCGGTACCACGACCAGCCATGTTGGTTGCTATTGTTACAGCGCCTGGTTGTCCGGCATCTGCTACAATTTCAGATTCTCTTTGGTGGTGTTTTGCGTTTAATACTTCGTGTTTAATGCCTTTCATTTGAAGCATTCTGCTGAGAAGTTCAGATATTTCTACTGTAGTTGTTCCTACAAGAACGGGTCTGTTTTGTTCTGTTAAACGTTGCACCTCATCAATAACGGCGTTATATTTTTCTCTTGCCGTTTTGTAAACTAAATCGTTTTTATCTTCTCTTGCAATAGGTCTATTTGTTGGAATCACAATTACATCCAATTCATAAATATCCCAAAATTCTTTTGCTTCAGTTTCTGCAGTACCTGTCATACCAGATAATTTGTGGTACATTCTAAAGTAATTTTGAAGCGAAACTGTTGCGTAGGTTTGTGTTGCAGCTTCTACTTTTACATTTTCTTTTGCTTCAATTGCTTGGTGTAGTCCGTCAGAATAGCGTCTACCTTCCATGATACGTCCTGTAGATTCATCTACAATTTTAACTTTACCTTCTTGTATAACGTATTCTACTTCTTTTTCAAATAATGTGTAGGCTTTTAATAATTGATTGATACTATGAATTCTTTCAGATTTAATACCGTAATCTCTGATTAGAGCATCTTTTTTAGCGCTTAATTCTTCTTTTGAAAGGTTCTCTTTTTCTAGATTAGCAATTTCTAAACCGATATCTGGTAAAATATAGAAATTTGGATCGTTGTTTCCAGAAAGTAAATCTATTCCTTTATCTGTAAGCTCTATTGTATTATTTTTCTCATCTATAACAAAGAAAAGTTCTTTATCAATAACTGGCATCTGCTTATTTTGCTCAGCCATGTAAAAGTTTTCTGTTTTTTGTAAATGTGCTTTTACACCAGGTTCTGATAAAAATTTAATTAATGCTTTGTTTTTTGGTAAACCTCTAAATGCTCTAAGTAAAGAAATTCCTCCTTCGTCTAGTAATCTTTTTTGTTCTTTTTTATCCGAATTTAGATCGTTTAGTACCGTTAAGTCTTTTTTCGCATCTACTAAAACTTTATTGATTAAAGTTCTTTGTGCACTCACTACTTTTTCGATCAACGGTTTTAAAGCGTTGTACTCTTGTTGGTCTCCTTTTGGAGTTGGTCCAGAGATAATTAAAGGAGTTCTGGCATCATCAATTAATACAGAATCGACCTCATCTATAATTGCGTAGTGGTGTTTTCCTTGTACGAGACTTTCTACATCAGAAGCCATGTTGTCTCTTAGGTAATCAAAACCAAATTCATTATTGGTTCCGAAAGTAATATCTGCTTTGTATGCGTTTCTTCTTGCTTCAGAGTTGGGTTGGTACCTGTCTATACATTCTACAGATAAACCGTGGAATTGATAAAGAGGACCCATCCACTCACTATCTCTTTTTGCTAAGTAATCATTCACTGTTACAACATGCACTCCTTTTCCAGCAAGTGCATTTAAATAAACGGGTAAGGTTGCAACTAGGGTTTTTCCTTCTCCTGTTTGCATCTCAGCAATGTTCCCGTTATGAAGAACTCCACCTCCCATAAGTTGAACATCATAGTGAACCATGTTCCATTCAACTTCAGATCCTGCGGCAGACCATTTGTTATGCCAAATCGCCTTTTCTCCGTTAATTTCTATACCGTCTTTTTTGGAAGCTAGTGCTTTGTCAAATTCAGTAGCAGTAACAGTTAATTGCTTGTTTGTAGCCCATCTTCTTGCCGTTTCTTTTACTGTTGCGAAGGCGTCAGGAGTTATTTCTGCAAGGATTTCTTCTATTTTCTTGTCTACCTCTAAAGTAAGCTTGTCAATTTCATCAAAAATAGCTTCCTTTTGGTCAACCGGTGTTTCTGTACCGTTTGCTTTGTCTTCTTTCGCTTTGATTTGACCTTCTAATTCTGCGGTTGCATTCTTTATCTGGTTTTGAAATCCAGCTGTTCTAGCTCTAAGTTCATCGTCAGTTAAACCACTTAAAGTAGCAAAAATTTGGTTTGTTTTATCTATGATGGGTTGATACTCCTTGCGATCTTTTGTCGCTTTATCTCCCACTAATTTTTTTATAATTCCTCCGAGCATGTTGATATTTTTTTCAGCGTCTCCAAAAATAGCGGTTTCAATGGTATTTTCAATGCTGTGTAAGTTATTTATTTCGGTTTAGCTAAGTCATAAACCATTCCAATAAATTTTGAGTGACTTATTGGCAGTAGTTAACAAAGGTTTAGAATAAAAAAAAGCTCTTGAATTTCAAGAGCTTTTTAGTTTAATATTCATCTTCGTTAAAGAAGAAATCTTCTTTGGAAGGGTAATCTGGCCAAATGTCTTCGATGCTTTCATAAACTTCTCCTTCGTCTTCTATTGCTTGAAGGTTTTCAACCACTTCTAATGGAGCTCCATGACGAATTGCGAAATCAATCAGCTCATCCTTTGCAGCTGGCCATGGCGCATCTTCTAAATATGATGCTAATTCTAGTGTCCAGTACATATTATTATTTTTAAATGTTTATCTTAATTATTTCGGCAAAAGTAATTTTATTTTCTTTAAAAGCAAATTTAACCGCAAGTTCTTTACAATGTTCTCAATTTTAAGACTACATTCTTGGTTTCCAAGGAATTTCTTCTGCTTGTAAATCTTGGGTTAATTTTCTGCCGAGTACAAATAGATAATCACTTAATCTGTTCAAGTAAGCAGGAACTAACTCTGCAACAAAATCATTTTGAGAAAGATCTATAACTATTCTTTCAGCTCTTCGGCATACACATCTTCCGAGATGACAATAGGAAACTGTTGTGTGTCCGCCAGGTAAAACAAAGAATTTCATTTCAGGTAAACTTTCGTCCATTTCGTCCATACAATTTTCTAAAAAAGTAATGTCTGTTGCCAAAAGATCAGGAATTTTCATGTTCGATTTTTCAGGATCACTGGCTAAGCTAGAACCAATTGTAAAAAGTCTATCTTGTATCTCTTTTAACTGTAATTTATATACTTCTTCAATATTTTGATCTCTTATCAAACCAATCCAGGAATTTAATTCGTCTACCGTTCCGTAAGATTCTATTCTAAGTGAGCTTTTAGGAACACGCGTTCCGCCAATTAATGAAGTTTGACCTTTATCTCCTTTTTTTGTGTAAATTTTCATATTAAAATCGTAATGTAAAATGTTCTTTCACTTGATGTGGACGTTGCATAATAACTCCCATTCTAAAATAGTCAAGTGTAAGATGATAACGTTTTTGTTTTCGTATTTGTTCCCATGCTTCGCACATATCTTTGCTCCAGCGAATGTCATCTAGAACAATTAGAGTTTCTGCATGTGTGTTTTTTTCTAATGCCAATAGCTGTTTAAAAAGACTTTCAGCTCTATGATCACCATCTATAAATACTAAGTCGTAAACGGTTTGGTCTGTTTTTAAAAAATCGAAGAAAGATGCATTTATACCTTTGATTTGATTTTCTTTCTCAAAGACAGAAAAAGTTTCTTGCGCTTTGTTAAACGTTGCTTTGCATCCTTCAATTGTTGTGATTTTTGCACTGGGTTGCGCTTCTGCCATCATGACAGCTCCCAAGCCTAAACTCGTACCTAGTTCTAATATATTTTTTGCCTGAGTATGTGCTGCAAGCGCGTAAAGCAATCTGCCGTATTTCTTTCCACTAGAAGAAGTGCGATAAATTTGACTAACTGTTCTAGTATTTCCAAGCTTTTTAGATCCAGCACCAAAGTCTGTAATTGTTATTCGCGTCTTGTTTTTCTTAAGCGCGGATGTGAATCGGTTTAATTTCTCTTTGAAATTAGGTGACATTCTTTGTTTCATTCCCTTATCTTGCAGGTTATACACAAACGGAGAGTGAATTCCATGTCGAAATTTCGCCCGAATACAGTAATTTATATATGCTTTAATTATATTCACGTTTCTATTTGGCAAAATTAATAAATAAACAATTGCAATAAAATGAGTTTTATTCCTACAAAAGAGCAGATTGAACAACAAAGACAAGAGGTTTTTGGAGAACAGCCTGATTTAAACTTAGAAGTAGCTTGTAAACTGAACGAAGGCGTTTTGAGGCATTCAGATGCTGAGAAATTACTTTTTTCAAATGCTTTTGTGAATGGAAATGAAAGCGCTACGTTATTTATTCCTGCATCTGGTTCTGGCTCTCGTATGTTTAAGTTTTTGTATGATTTTTTGGAAAATCCAAGCGAAGAAGATCAGAGCAGAGTAGAACGTTTTATTAATAATTTACCTCAGTTTGCATTTTTTGAATTGCTACCGTTTGAATTACAAGAAAAAATTAAACGCTTTGATTATAACATTGATGATTTAATTAAAACGATAATTGGTGAGGGAGGTTTAGGATTGGGGAGTTTGCCCAAAGGATTAATTCCTTTTCATAGAAACGGAAGATTTATTTTAAATGCTTTTCAAGAGCAAGTTCTTCAGGGAGCTAGATTCAAGTCTAAAGCAATACAATTTCACTTTACAATAGATGAAAGCTTTTCTACAGAATTTAGTGCTGCCTTAGCTTCAATTGAAACTTTAACGGGCCAGAAGTATAAGGTAGAAAAGTCGGTTCAAGATCCTGAAACAAATGCCATAGCTTTTGATTTGAATACGGCTGTTTTTAAAGATGAAAATGGACAAATTGTTACACGTCCGGCCGGACATGGATCTCTTATTAAAAACTTGAGTGCAATAGAAAGTGATCTCATATTTATTAAAAATATTGATAACGTACAGCACGAATCAATTTCTGAAGAAAGTATTTTTCAGCAGCAATATATGGGTGGATTATTGCTTCAATTTCAAAACGAACTTAAAGTAGTAAGCACCTCTTCAAATAGAGCTAAAACTTTGGCGCAGCTAAACGAAAAATATCAATTTCTGTATCACGGCATAGATATTCTTAAACTTACCAATGAAGAGATAGATGCAATTGTATATCGTCCAATTCGTGTTTGCGGAATGGTTAAAAATGATGGTCAGCCCGGTGGAGGTCCATTTTGGGTGAATGACAAAGGAGTTATATCGAAACAAATTGTAGAAAAGGCTCAGATTTCAAAAACAGGAGAACAGTACAAGAAAATGGTTCAAAGTCAATACTTCAACCCAGTGCTTATGGTTATTTCTCCAACAGATATTCATGGTCAAAGGTTAGATTTACAAAACTTTATAGACAGTGATAAGTATTTTATTGTAGAAAAAAATCACAAAGGAAAGACAGTTAAGTTTAGAGAGTTTCCTGGGCTGTGGAATGGTGGGATGTCAAATTATAATACTCTTTTTGTGGAGCTTCCTTCAGAAACGTTTAGTCCTGTAAAAACAGCCTTAGATTTATTAAGCAACGCACACAACAGATAATTTAAATTGATCTTTTGAAGAATTTCTTCTTAAGCCAAAATGTAATAAATACTGAATACGGTTAAAAATAGAATTCCGCAATAGCTCAGAAAAATTTTAAATTTTGACGGTACATTTTCTTTTCCAATATATTTTTCATTTACCAACTTTAGGTTCAAAATTGCAATAATTGGAGCAATTAAAAAAGAAATTGCCGTAGCTGATTTTAATAAAAAGTTGAATCCGTTCTCCAATTGCATACAAATTAAAATTAACCCTAATCCTCCTAAGGTTACCGCAATTAAAAACCCTGTTTTTTTCTGTTTTATTTTCTTCGTTTTACTCGCAAGTTCTACAGAGATTTGAAAAGAACGCGTGTATCCATCAATTACCGTTAAAAATGTTGAAAGCATAATACTAAACCCAGCAGAAGCAATGATGTAATACGACCAATCTCCTATTGTTTGGGTGTATAAGTCTATAGTGAATTTAGAAAATGCTACAGAATTATTAGGAATTTCCGTAGGTGTATCAAACACTAAAAATGCGCCCATAATTAAGAAGAAGAGTGCAAGTGTTGCAGATATCCAGTAGCCAAAATTAAACTCTCTTACGGTTTCTTTTACAGTAGGTTTGTATCCACTTACAGCAATTTTTTCTATCGTCCATATACTGTTCCATGCAGAAAGATCTACAGCTGTTGGCATCCAACCTAAAAGAGGAATTAAGTAAAGAAGAGTTTCATTATCTATTGTAGTGAAAAGACTATTGCTTGTTGTAGGACCTTGATACAAGGTAAGCACAAAAGCAACAATTGTTGTTGCTAAAAGTATACTCCCCAGAAGTTTAATCAGTTTATCTAAAGATTTATAGTTCCCTATACTAAGTAGTAAGAATCCTGCACAAAATAAAATGAGCAGCGTAGCGTAGTTGGAATCAAAAAGAAGGTTAAATCCGAATAGCGTTTCTAAAAATCCGGCGGTTACGGCTCCAACTAAGGCAGTAACAAATAACATAGAAATAATTGTAACCTGTATATACAGATAAAGAAAAAACGAGTGTATTCTTTTATAGCCATGAATAAGCGTTTCTCCGGTTGCTGCTGCGTAACGAGAACCAAATTCGAAAAAAGGATATTTTAGAACATTTGCAACTAAAACAAATCCAAATAACGTTAAGCCATATTCTGCGCCCGCCTTTGTGCTTTGTATAAGGTGTGATACACCAATTGCTGTAGCTGCAAATAATATACCTGGTCCTAACGTTTGCTTAATCCGTTGAATTTTAGAAATCATATATTCAAATTAACTAAAATTATAGAGGAAGTACAAAGTAGTTTAGTTAAGTCTAACGTAAACTACTTTTTTTGTTTCAAAAAATTCACCTTCAAAGAAAGCATTTAATTCGTGGTATTCCTTGTAGCGTTTCACCGGCTTCATTTCCTCTCTTAAATCTCCACCTTTTAGGTAAAAAACACCATTTGGATAGCCATTTTTATCTTGCTTGCTTATTTTGTTTGAAACCCACTGTAAAAACTTTGGCATCGCAGTTACGGCTCTACTTACAACAAAATCGTATTTGTCTTTCACTTCTTCGGCGCGCATGTGTGAGGCTTTAAGATTTGTGAGACCAATTGCTGCAGCTATTTCCGTAACAACCGTTATTTTTTTTCCTATAGAATCTACCAAATGAAACTCAACATCAGGAAAAAGAATAGCCAAAGGAATGCCTGGAAAACCTCCACCGCATCCAACATCTAAAATTCGAGTTCCTTTTTTGAACTCAATAACTTTCGCTATTCCTAAAGAGTGGAGTACATGTCTTTCGTAGAAATTATCAACGTCTTTTCTAGAGATCACATTAATTTTTGCATTCCATTCTTCGTAGAGCGCAGCCAATTGATCAAACTGTTTTTTTTGAGTTGGAGTTAAACCTGGAAAATATTGTTCTAATAATGCTACACTATTCATATGTTAAAGCTGAAAAAATCAATGAATCAAATTCGAGATGCAAAGATAAGTGGATTTTTTTGAACATTACTACGTTCTAAGACTGTCTCCTAAAAAGAAACATTTATTGCGTTAAAAAGTAAGTTGACGTTTTATTAAATTGAATAAGAGTAGTTAGATACTTTCTCTTTTATTCTCCATAACGTTTGCCAGAAACTCTCTAGCTCTAAATAATTGAGCTTTAACAGTTCCTAGCGGAAGATCCATTTCTGTAGCAATTTCTTCGTAAGATAACTCTTGAAAGTAGCGTTTTTCTATAAGCTCTTTGTAACGCGGTTTGAGCTTACTCACAACCTCTCGCATCATTTTTACTTTTTGCTGTTTAATCAAATCTTCTTCAGGGTCGAGTGTGTTAGATTCAAAATCTATACCTACAGATTCTCCATCTTTATTACTGTATGTGTGGTCCATTGAAGTTACTTTCACACGTTTCTTCCGTATAAAATCGATGCAATTGTTTGAGGCAATTTTAAATAACCATGTGCTAAAAGCATAACTTGGAGAGTATTGATGTAAGCGATGAAAGGCTTTTCCGAAAGCTTCAATGGTTAGATCTTCTGCATCGTCATTGTTCTTTACCATTTTTAGAAGCATGTAATAGACAGACTCTCTATACCTTTCCATCAGCTGCGCGTAGGCATTTTGGTTACCATTTCGGGCCATTTCTACAAGCTGTAAATCAACTTGACCTTTTTCTGATAAATTACTTCCTACTTCCATGTTACTTTTTTCTTCTTTTCGCTTGTATAATATAAAGAAGGAGCAAGAATGGCATAAACTAAATCCCAGAATGGAAATAACCACGCCAACCCTTTTTCTTTCAATCTTACTAAACACCTGCCTTGTATTATCCACTTAAGAACAAGTAATAGGAACAGTATGCTTAAACTAATCAAGCTTATTTCGTAATTCAGGCACAAGATAAGAAAAGATGTATATACCAAAATAAGAGATAGCGGATAGATTCCCAACATCATTTTTTTGAAAACATTATAATGTTCAGTTGTAGTAAAGTGCCTGGTCTTTTGGCGGTACCAATCTTCCCATGTTTTTTCTGCCGGAGATGCACAAAAAGTTTCTTCATTTAAACAAATCGTATAATTATTTCCTTTCGCAACTTCTTGGATAAACAAATCATCATCACCACTTTGTATTGCGTAGTGCGATTTAAAACCACTGTTTTTCTCAAAGATTGTTCTAGTGTATGCCATGTTTCTACCTACTCCCATATAAGGCAGTTTTGCTTTGGCATACCCCAGGTAGTGCATAGCAATCATAACCGTATCAAGTCGTATAAGTCTGTTAAGTAACCCTTTTTCTTTTAAATACGGACCATAACCTAGAACAATTTCTTTTTCCTTAGAAAATTGCTGCGCCATTTCTTTTATCCAATGCTTCGAGTTTGGTTTACAATCTGCATCTGTAAGCAGTAAATGTTCGTATTTCGTTCCTTTAATACCTATTGTAAGCGGTAGTTTTTTGCCATTTTTCAAGTGTTTACTCTTTTCTAAATGAATCACTTTGAGGTTTGGAAAATCTTGCTGATAAGCTTGGAGTATGTATTTTGAATCGTCTGTAGATTGATGATTTACAACTACTACTTCAAACTCTGGATAGTCTTGGTTTAAGATGACGGGAAGTAATTTAAACAAATTATCTTCTTCGTTTCGTGCAGAGATAACCACTGAAATAGGTTTTAATACCTCCTCATTTACTACATCTTTATGCGTTAAAAGTCGCAAATAAATAAAAAGTATCCACACCATTTGAGTGCAAGTCATAAGGCAAAACAAGAAAAATAATACAGTTCTTACATCGTAATCGATTAGTGGGAATATTTCCATTGTAGTGTTCTTTGCAACAAAGATGAGGTACTTGTTTAAATACAATTATCTTTGCAACGTTTATTTTTCAACATATTTATGCACTTTAATCTTCAACATTCAGACAATAAGACAAAAGCTAGGGCTGGTGAATTTCATACAGACCATGGCGTAATACAAACTCCTATCTTCATGCCAGTTGGTACGGCAGGTACTGTAAAAGGTGTGCATACCAAAGAGTTAGAGACAGAAGTGAACGCAGATATTATTTTAGGAAACACCTATCATTTATACTTAAAACCTGGTTTAGAGGTAATAGAAGGAGCTGGAGGTTTGCATAAGTTTAATGGTTGGAATAAACCAATTTTAACTGATTCTGGCGGTTATCAAGTATATTCTTTATCCGGAGTTCGTAAAATTGTAGAAGAAGGTGTGCGTTTTCAGAGTCACCACGACGGAAGTTACCATTTCTTTACACCAGAAAGAGCAATTGATATACAGCGCACGATTGGAGCAGATATAATTATGGCCTTTGATGAGTGTACGCCATATCCATGTGATTATAAATATGCAAAACGCTCTATGCACATGACCCATAGATGGTTGAAAAGGTGTATGGATCAAATGGCCAAAACTGAACCGAAATATGGCTATGAACAAGCACTTTTTCCAATTGTGCAAGGTTCTGTATACAAAGACTTACGTTTAGAATCTGCAGAAAAAATAGCTTCTTTTGATGCAATAGGTAATGCTATCGGCGGTTTAAGTGTTGGAGAACCGGCAGAAGAATTGTATGCCATGACCGATCATGTATGTAGTGTATTACCCACAGAAAAACCACGCTATTTAATGGGAGTAGGTACACCCGCCAATATTTTAGAATGCATTGCTTTGGGTGTAGATATGTTTGATTGTGTAATGCCATCTAGAAACGCAAGACACGGAATGCTTTTTACGAGCGAAGGAATCATCAACATTAAGAACAAAAAATGGGAAAAAGATTTCTCTGTGTTAGATGCTAATGGAACGGCTTCTGTAGATCATTTTTACTCAAAAGCGTACTTACGTCATTTAATAAAATCTAAAGAAAATTTAGGAATACAAATTGCAACAATCCATAATTTAGCCTTTTATTTAGCGTTAGTGAAAGAAGCTAGAGCTCAAATTCTTGCAGGAACTTTTTCTGAATGGAAAGATAAAATGGTAGTGAAAGTGCAAAACAGACTTTAATGCTTAAAATATTAGATAAATATATCATTAAACAATACCTCGTTACTTTCTTCTTCATGTTGGGAGTAATTATGATCTTGTCTATGGTATTTGATTTGTCTGATAGGCTAGGAGAGTTTATTGATAACCAAGCATCGTTTACAGAGATAATTTTTGATTATTACCTCAATTTCATTCTCTATTTCGGAAATTTATTCTCTCCACTCATTATCTTTTTAAGTGTAATCTGGTTTACGGCTAAACTTGCTCAGAATACAGAAATTATACCGATGATTAACAGCGGTAGAAATTTCACTAGAATTTTGAGGCCTTACATGATTGGTGCAACTATTTTAATGTTACTCTCACTTGTACTGAATCACTTTGTACTTCCCAACGCAAATAAAAGTAGATTAGCGTTTGAAGAGCAGTATTATAGAAACTCGCACTATGTAAACGATTATCACGCGCAGTTTCCTGGGAATAAAACCATTTATTTTGATTCGTATTATAGTGACGAAGGTATTGCCAATGATTTTACCTTAGAACAACGCAATGTAGACAATAAAATGTCTAAATTACTACGTGCAAAAAAAGCAGCTTATAATGATACCACTGGTGTTTGGACCTTCACAAACTACCACATCAGAACTTATTCTGAAAAGAGTATAAATGAAAAAATTGAAGAAGGGAAAACATTAGACACGCTAATTGGTGTTGCACTAACTAGCATGACCCAGCGCGATAATATCGTAATGACCATGGGCTTTTTTGAAGTAAACCAATTTATAAAAAGCAAAAGAGAGGAAGGCTCGCCGAATGTTGCAACCTATGAAATTGAATATTATCAAAGAACTTCTTTGCCTTTCGCAACCTATGTCTTAACGGTAATTGGTTTGGCTGTTTCTTCAAGAAAAAAACGCGGTGGAATAGGAGTAAGCATAGCCATAGGCTTAGGATTGGTTTTTGTTTACATTTTTGCGATGCAGATAACAACGGTTGCAGCCGTAAATGTTGGCTTTAACACCTTGTTAGCCGTTTGGTTACCCAATATGATTTTTGCCGTTTTAGGATTGGTGCTGTATCGTTTTGCACCAAAGTAAATCTAGATTAGTATTCTATTCACTTTTTTCTAGAACCTTATCCTGCTATCCACTATAGTTTTCAGTTTTTCTTTTACAGTTGCTAACCTTTTAAACAGCTTCTAAAGTCGCTGCTCAAAACCCAAGCACCTCTAAAAAAGAAAAACCAAAAAGCTGCCGTTTCTATCAGGGGTAGGAATAAATTATGCTGACAGATAATTTTTGCTTCGTGTTTATCTAAAAACTGGGCAATTAATATCCTCTTTTATATAAGATAATAATTAAGCCAAATTTAAATATTTTCTGTTTAGTGGACTTTGCAACTCTCAATAGATTAAAGGTGTAGCAAAAATGATCTTATGATAGATTCAGGATTTTCCATCCATGAACACGATATCGCTAATGGTTTAAGTTCATTAATCTTGTGCGCTAGTTTCAGCGTTGGTAAACAATAAATGTACGTGGAATTTGCGTTGGCTTATTTTATAAATCTAATTTGTAGGTTCAATTTAAAGTATAATTCTCCGTTTTCTTCGTAGATTGTTCCAAAATCGTGTCTATTTGAACTTGCTGTATCCAACTTTGTATTGTTAAATAGGTAACCTTCAAATTCATTTCTGTTATAAATATGATAGCATAAAACGTCTCCGTTTTCTTTTACAATCAAATATCCTCCAGTTGCATCATATTGTCCAGTCCAAACTTTAGAAGGCATCATTCCTAATGCAGTATCGGTTAAAAACCTCTTTATTTTATATTCGTAAAACTTGTGCTCGTTTGAAGTGTCAAATTTTAAAGGGTTTTTAGAATTTATATTTTCTATTAAATGTGAAACACTTGAATTTTTACTAGAATAAAAATCATAAACAATTTGTGATAGAATTTCAGGTAGCTTACTGTCAATTAGAATTAAGTTATTTGAGAATATTTGTTTTTCAGTTTTCACGAAATGAAACTGCCCGTTTAAATCTAAGACGGCATTAATTCTATCCATTATCTTACTTCTAGAATCTATAGAGTTAATCTCGTTAATTTCAGTTTTGCTTAAATTTAAACTTGAAATTTTAAAAATAAAATTAGTCGTTTTTCCTGCGTTAAGTAAAGTAGAAGGGCTACCTAATTGTGATTTTATACTAAAACCCAATGTTGGCTGTTGATTTGTTCTTTGGTCATGCAGAACGATTGTAATATCTGTTTTTGCACTCGAACTCGCTTTTAATGAAATACAATTAATTGACATCATAAATTGCTCAATTTCTGGTATAGAAAAGGTTCTTTCTTTATTCTCTTTAATTTTTTCAAGTAAGAATTTCGCTTTTTCTTTAAATTCTGAAATAGCAATTTTTAAAACTTCTTCACCGCCTGAAATGAGAATAATTTCATCTAGAATTGAATATTCAAAGTCTCCACTGTTTTCGCTTCTTAAAACGCGTAAAATCGGATATACAATTCCTTCTAATTTTTCGATTTCTTTATTTCCAAGAAATAATTGTTTGTCGCCAAGTAGTTTGAAAAGTGCGTAAATTTCGCTCCATTCGCCTTTATTTCCATTCATCATAAGGTTTTTAGTTTTTCAACAATCCTTTTTGCAGTAGCTTGAATTGCAGGTACTGCAACCGAATTGCCAAACTGCTTATATGCTTGGGCATCTGAAACTACAATTTTATAATTGTCTGGAAATCCTTGTAATCTCGCCCATTCTCTTGGTGTCATTTTTCTGATGCCCTCTTTATTTACTTCTCCGCGAATATTGGTAACTGGGGTGAAATTTTTAAGTCTAAAATCATAAACTAAATTTCGTTCCCTTCCCATCCCACCGCAAACAACTGCATTTGCAATTCCAGTATTTGGAATAATTTCGTAACCAAAACCATTGCCTTTGCTTGCGTGTCTTGCTTTGTGATTTCTCAAAGTATTTACATACGTTTCAGATAGATAATATTTTACAGATACTGTTTCGGTTTCTAAAATATCTTCTAATGTTACTTTTTTCTTGATTGGTTTAGGATATTCAAATTCGGTAATTCCTAAATCCTTTCTAAAACCAACAATAAATATTCGTTCTCTGTTTTGTGGAACACCAAATTCTTTTGCGTTCATAATTTGAGGTTCTGGGACAAAATAACCTAAATCTTCCCGTAAAACATTTAATATTGTCGCTAAAGTTTTTCCTTTATCGTGACTTTTTAAACCTTTTACATTTTCAAGAAAAATAGCTCTCGGCTTTTTCTTTTTGATGATTTCGGCTACATCAAAAAACAAGGTTCCTCTGGTATCTTCAAATCCACCACGTTTTCCTGCAATCGAAAATGCTTGACAAGGAAATCCAGCACACAGAACATCAAATCCGTCTGGTATATAGTTTTTAGTTTCTTTTTTTGTAATATCTCCAAATGGAACTTCTCCAAAATTTGCTTGATAAGTTTGCTTTGAATATTTATCCCATTCGCTTGTAAAGACGCATTTTCCTTTTAAATTTTGAAAAGCTAATCTAAATCCGCCAATCCCTGCAAATAAATCAATAAACTTAAAATCAGGTTTTTTAGGTGCTGGGAATGGTACGTTTTCTTGCTGGAAAATCAAATATTGTAGAGCTTCTTCTGCTACTAAGTTTGAAATTTTTTCTTCAGGAAATTTGTATTCAATTAAATTCTTAACGTGCTCTATTGCGTCAGGTTTATAGAATTGAGACACACCATTTTTGTGATTATGCAAATAATGCGTAAAAGCAGCTGTAGTATCTTTTTTAGATTCTATAAGTTTGATTTTGAATTTTTTATCTTCAAAATTCTCAATCGATATTTTTTCTTTTAACAACAAATTAATTTAGTCTTTAATGTTCATGCAAGTTACGAAAAAAAATCATTTTGGTATTCTGAAAAAAGAAGTAATGTGTGCGATACCACTCCTTTGTGTGGTTTGTTTAGTTTATAGCTATAATTAGAATACACCTATCGGTTTCAAGGAAATGTACTCTTTTTACTTTCGTTAAATAAAAGAAGTTAATGATAACTGCCAGCTATTGTAAAGCGTGTTGCTTTATCGTCATAGTTTCTACTATCTCATAAGTATTCAGTTTTTCAAGAAAAAAATCCCAGCTAAATAAATAACTGGGATCTTTACTCAACACCCTTAAGTGGAAGCCAAAAGGAGCTGAATGTTTATTTAATTTGTGTTTGAAAGGTATTTTATCTTATCCTCACTAATCACTAATCACTAATCACTAATCACTAATCACTAATCACTAATCTACTTTACCACACCCATATCACAAAACTTTTCTACACGTGCATTGCAACGTTCAGTTGCTTCTACTTTAGAAAGTGCTGTAATTTGTTTTTTTAATTCTTTCTTTAAAATGCCAAACATTTTTTCTGGTTCTCTGTGTGCTCCAGCTGCTGGTTCTTTAATTACTGCGTCAACCAATTTTAATTTCTTCATATCTGCAGAGGTTAAATTCAAGGCTTCGGCAGCTTGTTCTTTGTAATCCCAAGATCTCCAAAGGATAGAAGAACAAGATTCTGGAGAAATAACAGAATACCACGTATTTTCTAACATGAGTACTTTATCTCCAACACCAATTCCTAATGCTCCACCAGATGCACCTTCACCAATAATCACACAGATTACTGGCACCTTAAGTTTCATCATTTCATAGATGTTGCGTGCAATCGCTTCTCCTTGACCTCTTTCCTCGGCTTCTAAGCCAGGAAAAGCTCCAGGAGTATCAATCAACGTAACAATAGGCTTGTTGAATTTCTCTGCCAAACGCATTAAGCGCAAGGCTTTTCTGTATCCTTCTGGGTTAGCCATTCCAAAATTACGGTATTGACGCATTTTTGTGTTTGCTCCTTTTTGCTGACCAATAAACATTACTGTTTGTCCGTCTAGCTGACCAAAACCACCAACCATTGCTTTGTCGTCTTTTACATTTCTATCGCCGTGTAGCTCCTGAAAAGTACCATCTGTCATAGCATTTATGTATGCAAGTGTGTATGGTCTTTCTGGGTGACGAGAAAGTTGAACGCGCTGCCAAGGAGTAAGATTTGAAAAAATCTCCTTCGTCTTTATTGCTAGCTTTTCGTCTAACTCTTTTATTTTATCAGTCATGTCCACTTCAGACTCAGTTTCTAGCTCTTTTGCTTTCGCAATTTGCTCCTCTAATGCCTGTATTGGTTCTTCGAAATCTAAATATGTTGCCATCTCGTTAAATTTGGGTGGCGAAAGGTACGAAAAATCAATGCTATTTTTACATTTGTTGCATGATAAGTTTTCCAGGTTGTAAGATTAATTTAGGATTAGACGTTTTAAACAAGCGTGCAGACGGATATCACGAGATAGAATCTGTTCTTTTTCCTATTCCTTGGAAAGATGCATTGGAGATTATTCCGGCTACTTCTTTTCAGTTTACTTCATCGGGTTTAACCATTCCGGGAAACGCATCAAACAATCTTTGTGTAAAAGCCTATGATTTATTAAAAAAGACATACGGTATTCCTCACGTACATATCCATTTACATAAAATTATACCTATGGGCGGAGGTTTAGGCGGAGGAAGTGCTGACGGTGCTGAAGTTTTGAAACTGCTCAATAAATTATTTGATTTAAAAATCACACAGGAAAACTTAAAGGAGTTCGCAGCCCAATTGGGCTCTGATTGTCCATTTTTCATTGAAAATAAACCTCAATTTGCATCGGGTACTGGTACAGAATTAGAATCTGTGGATTTAAATTTAAATGGATATTATATCAAATTAATCAACAACGGTACACATGTAAGTACGGCAGAAGCCTATGCTTCCATTACTTTTTCTAAAACCGAAGAAGGTATTACACGTGCACTGCAACAACCTATTGAAAAATGGCAAAATAGACTGCAAAATAGTTTTGAATCTTCTGTATTTAAAATTCACCCAGAATTAGAAGAACTAAAACTTAAATTGTTAGAAGAAGGTGCTGTTTATGCAAGTATGACAGGCAGTGGATCTACTTTGTATGGTATTTATAAGTCTGAACCAGAACCCACATTTGCAGATTGCTCTTTTGAAAAGATTCTAGCGCTTTAGCAGAATTAGTAATTATCGAATAATAATTTTAGAAGATTTCATGGGCTTGTTTGGAGCGGAAAAGTGTACATAATACAATCCCTTAGGACAGTCGAAAAGTTCAACTTGGTTTTTTCCTTTTTGTAGTCTCTCCTGGTAAATACGCTTCCCTAAAGTATTAAATACTTCAATGGTAATAGCGTGTACCTCAGTGTTAATAGTGAATATGCCTGAAGAAGGATTGGGGTAGATAGAAAAATTAATTTCTGTTTCTTCTAAACCTACGTTACTATCAGGGTTAGATTCGTAGAGCCATACTCCGCCTAAATCAGTTCCTAAAAACAAATTTTCTCTTCCGTCATTATCTACATCGTAAATAAATGGAGCGCTGTAAGAACTCACGTCAATATTTAAAAATTCATCAGAAACTAAGTTAAAACTATCGCCATCGTTTAAATTGTTTTCAATATCTGAATAAAGAAAAACACGACCATTTTTTGCTCCACAGAATAAGTACAGCGTGTCGTTTACACTTTTGAAGTGAGGAACATTAAAGGCATCTGAACTCCCATTGCCAACATTTACCTGACCAAGGTTTTCTGTAATTAGTTCAAAACTGTAGTTAGTTGTGGTTCCAATATTTTTGTAGTACATGATTTCTCCGGTTTTCTTACCAATAATTAAATCGAGTAATCCATCTTCATTTAAATCAAACAATTGAGGAGAAGCATGTGTGAAGGTATTTATCTCTGTTCCTTGATGGTCGGTAATATTAAAAACAGGTGCTGCAAAATCTAATTCTCCAGAAGAGCTGTTGTTTTGGTAGTAATGAAACTTACCCATTTCTGTACCTACAAGCATATCGTTTTTTCCATCTCCATTTAAATCTCCGAATGTTGGTACTACGCGTAAGCCAATATTTGCAGAACTAAAACTCTTCCAGTCTTCAGTTATCAGTCTAAATTCTGGTTGTGATGCCGTACCAATATTTCTAAATAGCTGTACAGCAGCTTCTTTATCTAAGGGAGCTTTGTATCTAAAAAAATTAGCAACAAGTAAATCTTTCAAACCGTCGTTATTTTCATCAACAAGAACGGGAATCGCTGCCAAACCGTTATCTATCATTTCTTCTTGAAGAAAAGCATCGGTTCTAGCTATAAAATTTGGGTTTTGATTGGTTCCAAGGTTCTCATAAAAACGTATACTGGTTCTATTTTGCGAAACATTTTTTGCATTTGCGCCAATTACGAGGTCTTTTACATTGTCATTATTCACATCTAAATAAAAACAAGCAGGAAAAATGAAAAGTTGTGCTGGAGATGTATTACTTGGGAAATTGTTTTCCACGCTTACCATTGAGGAGTTACTGTTTACTGTTGTACCGCCATTGAGGACTAAAACTACATTTTCATGAGCAACATCTCCCAGCAATAAATCCATCACTCCAGAATTGTCGTAATCAAAAGCCATTATAGTGGAACCTGTATGTTTGGCAGATTTTTGAGGATCACTTACCCAAGTGTCTCCGTTGCAAGGAGAAGTTCCGGGGTTTAGAATGATAGTATTGTCTGCACTTCCTTCTTCAAAATTACCCCAGCATTCATTAAAGAGCTCAAATTCTAAAGAATCGGGTATGCCGTAATTTTCTATCGAGAGATTTTTGTGGTATTCAATTCTGCTTCCACCGCCATTAAAAGTTAAGATGTCAATATCTCCGTCTAGATCAACGTCAATTATTGCAGGTATGTCAGAACTACTAACAAATAGATTAGAGCTTCCACCAGAATATACAGAACTTAGAATGTTTTTAAAGAGTTCAAATTTTAATCCGTCTGTTGGGTTAGAAATGTTTTTATAGACTTTAATTCCTCCAATACCATAAGTAAAAAGATCCTTGTCTCCATCGTTGTCGTAATCAGTTGTAAATAGTCTATACCTTAAATCTGATGGAAATTTTTCTCTAGCATTAAACTCGAGGTGATAGGAATAATTATTTCCGTTTATATCCTTTCTGTAAACGCGTAACTGGTTACTACTTCGATCAAATAAAAGTAAATCTAAATCACCATCTAAATCAAAATCTATATCAGAAAACTGAGTGTAATTAAGCCCTCCATCCCAAGCATTTTTTAAAGTGTCGTTACCAACATAAACAGGGATTGTTGTGCTTGTTTCAAATTGAAATTGTGAAAAACAAGGAAGCAAAACAAAACAGATAAAAAACGATACGTAGATTTTGAAATGCATAAGAAAAGAATTAAACTTATTGGTGTACTTTTGTTGAACAACGTTAAAAGTACGTAATTATGATAAAATGGATGTTTAGTTTGCTTACAATTTTGATACTTTCAATTGGCTCTGCTCAAGATTCTAGCTCTGTCTTGTTTTTAGGAAATAGTTATACAGCGTATAACAATTTGCCTCAAATGTTTAAATCAATTACAGAAAGTTTAGGTGATGCTGTAACTGTTGATTCAAGAACTCCAGGAGGAACAACGTTTCAAGGTCATGCTACAAATACAGCTACGTATCAAAAAATTCAAAGTAATCCGTGGCATTTTGTTGTTTTACAGGCTCAGTCGCAAGAACCTTCTTTTCCTGATAGTCAGGTAAATTCGAACACGCTTCCGTATGCGCAACAAATTGCAGACAGCGTATATTCTAGCAACTTTTGTACGCAAATACTGTATTATATGACATGGGGAAGGAAAAATGGAGATGCACAATGGGCTCCAATTTCTACCTATGAAGGCATGCAAAATAGATTGAGAAATGCATATGTGCGATTTGCGGATAGTACACAAGGTTCTGTCTCTCCTGTTGGTATGGCTTGGAAATATATAAGAGAAACCCAGCCTTCTATTGAGCTTTACACAGCTGATGAATCGCATCCGAGTTATGCAGGTACATACTTAGCAGCTTGTACGTTTTATGCTGCTGTATTTAGAAAGTCGCCAGTTGGCGCAACTTTTATTGGATCTTTATCTGCTCAGGATGCTGGTTTCTTGCAAGAAGCTGCAGCATTGACGGTTTTAAATTCTGACAGTTTATCTACCTTCTATTTGCGAGAAAATCCTACAGTTGCAAATTTCGATATCTTAGGAATTACACCGCAAGTAGAAATTGAAAATAGGTCTTGGAGAGCAACAGACTATCTCTTCGATTTTGGCGATGGTTTTACCTCGGTACTAGAAAATCCAACACACATTTATACCAATTCGGGCAATTATACAATTGAATTAGAAGCGAGTTCTTCTTGCAATACAAATAGTTTAGAAAAAGAAACGAATATAACTGTTGGAGTGGTAAACCCTACGCATCAATTTCTAATAAAAACACTGGCAAACAATCAATACAAGGTTGAAGCGAAAACTTCAATAGGAGAGTGGAAAATAATTAATCAAATGGGGCAAGCTTTGTTAGAAGGAAATACGTTTGAGAAAAGTTTGAAGTTGGATTTGTCTCTTTTTAAAAATGGCGTTTATACGCTTGTTTGTGCAGAGGGAGATTATAAATTAATTCGAAAATGAGACGGTTTACTCTCGGTGCTATAAAATTTAGTTTAATTCTAACTTTTATAAGATTTTGTGTACACCGTAAGGGAATCGTTTTCTGTACGACAAACTTTTGCTTGTTTTGATAAAAAGCATATAAAACTGAGCTATGGAACACATCGTAATTATTGGAAATGGAATATCTGGAGTTACGGCTGCGCGGCATATTCGTAAAATGTCGGATAAAAAAATCACGATTATATCATCAGAATCAAAACACTTTTTCTCTAGAACAGCTCTGATGTATGTGTACATGGGACATATGCGTTTTAAAGATATACAGCCCTACGAGGACCATTTTTGGATGAAGAACGATTTGAATCTTGTTCAGGATTACGTGGAGTTTATTGATACAGAGAATAAAAAATTAACCTTAGCAAATTCGTCTCCAATTTTATACGATAAATTGATTTTAGCTGTTGGCTCTAAACCGAATAGATTTGGTTGGAAAGGTCAGGATTTAGATGGTGTACAAGGACTCTATTCTAAACAAGATTTAGAATTGATGGAGTTTAACACGCGTGGTATAAAACATGCAGTTGTTGCCGGAGGAGGTTTGATAGGAATTGAAATGGTAGAAATGCTCCTTTCTAGAAATATAAGTGTAGATTTTTTAGTGCGAGAAAATAGTTTTTGGAACAGTGTTTTACCGAAAGCAGAGTCGCAACTAATAAATAATCACATTCAAAAACATCATGGTGTAAATCTTAGGTTGAGTACTGAATTGGATGAGATAATTTCAGATGATAATGGGAGAGTGAAAGAAATCAGAACCAAAGAGGGAGAAATAATCGCTTGTCAGTTCGTTGGATTAACTGCAGGAGTTTCTCCAAACATTGGAATAGTTCAAAATACGTCTATAGATTTTGGTAGAGGAATTAAGGTAAATCAGTATTTAGAAACAAATGTGAAAGATGTATTTGCGATTGGAGACTGCGCAGAACAACTTTTTCCTGTTGGTGAAAGACGTGGACTCGAACAAGTATGGTATACGGGTAGAATGATGGGTGAAACCGTAGCGCAAACAATTTGCGGTTCTCCTACAAAATACCAACCTGGAAATTGGTTCAATTCTGCTAAATTTTTCGATATAGAATATCAAACCTACGGTTGGGTTTGGAATACATTAAAAGAAAATGAGGATGAGTATGTTTATCAGCATCCAACGAAAGAAATTTTATTACACTTTGTATTTGATAAATCTTCAAAACAATTTAAAGGGGTAAATACGTTTGGGATTCGTATGCGTCATGAAGTTTTTGATAATTGGTTAACTCAAAAAGAAAGTATAGAAACCATACTGCGAAATTTACGATCTGCTAATTTTGATCCGGAGTTTTACAAGCATTTCGAAAAAGAAGTATTGGAAGGTTACAATAAAAAGTTCAATACAAATCTTGCTTTAAATAAATCTGTTTGGTGGAGAAAATTATTAACAACTAAAACGTCTTAAGTAGAACATTATGGCAGCAATAAATTACTCAATAGCTGGTGACAAAACACAGAACTTAAACGCGATTCAAAAGCTTGGTTTAACTTTAGCGTCAGGAGCATTTTTTCTAGTTCTTCTTTCTTGGGGAGGTTTAACTTTAAATCCTGCAGGGTTGTTTTTAACCTTAACCTTGGGCGGATTTGCAGCAGGTACAATTTTTTATACAATTGGCACATATAAAGGATATACCGCTGGTATAAAAAATACAGGAAACTTTTTCAATAGCTTTACAAATATTGGTGCATTAGGTTGGATTGCTGCTATTGTTTTAACGCTTTTTTATGTCAGCTTATACTGGTTTCCGGAGTATTTGGGATTAGTTAACAAAGGAGAAAATACGGGTTTGATAGCAATGTTTGAACCGTTGAGTCAAATTTTACGTGGTAAAAGTTCAGATCAGTGGTTTGTGTATGGTACATTTTATACGCTTGCAATTTTGTTTTTAGGAATCAAGTTTATTGTAAAATACAGGCACAATAGATATCATTTAATTCGAACTGTAGTCGTTATCTTTTCTCAACTTGTTTTGGCATATTTTATCCCAAATATTTTAGAAGCTTTAAACACCACGCGCGAGGGATATTATTCAACAAACCCGATTAACTCTTATCCATTAAACTATGATTTCTTTGCAAAGACTAGAATAGATGCAAGAGTAGCAGAAGAAAATCAGCCCTTAGGGATGGCTTATTTAGTTTGGGGAATTATACTCTTTTTGGTGGTTACACCGGTTGTTACCTATTTTGTTGGTAAGCGTTGGTATTGTTCGTGGTTTTGTGGTTGCGGAGGATTAGCAGAAACTGCTGGAGACTCCTTTAGACATTTGTCCGATACCTCTACCAAAGCATGGAAATTAGAACGTTGGGTAATGCATTCAATTATGGTTTTTGTATTAGTAATGACCTTAGCAATAATGTATACTTATTTTGCAGGGAAAGATTTCAAATTAAACTTCATAATTAAAGATAGGTTCACCGGAATGCTTATTTTACTCTCTGGATTAGCTTTAGGTTTTGGTATGTTCATTTGGTTTTACCTAAAAGATAAGTCGAAGTCTAGAAATTATCTCTTAGCAGCAGCTTTAATAATTATTGTTTTGGCGGTTGTAATGATGACGAGTTATGCATTTGATGCAAAGAACGCTTTTGGATTTAGTTCTAAAGGAATTAAAAAATCTTACGGTTTCTTTGTTGGAGCAATTTTCTCAGGAATTATTGGAGTAGGCTTTTATCCCTTACTCGGAAACCGTGTTTGGTGCAGGTTTGGATGTCCTATGGCAGGTTACATGGGAATTATACAACGATTTAAATCTAGGTTTAGAATTACTACCAATGGCGGACAATGTATTTCATGTGGTAATTGTTCAACCTACTGCGAACAAGGGATTGATGTGAGAGCATACGCTCAAAAAGGTCAAAATATTGTAAGAGCGTCATGTGTTGGTTGTGGAGTTTGTTCTGCAGTTTGCCCGAGAGGTGTGCTTAAATTAGAAAATGGACCAGAAGAAGATAGAATTTACGACAATCCAATTATAATTGGTAACAATGGTGTTCAAATGAATCCGAATGTGAAATGAGAATAACGCTTCTTTTTTTACTCCTGCTTTTTGGGATATTTTCGTTTTCTGAACTAAAAGGAGATTTTATTAGAGCGTATACTTTAGATGGTACATTGCGAGAAGAAGGGTGGTTAGACAATGGTCAAAAAACAGGAGTTTGGACTAGCTATTATTTAGACGGTTCTATATTAGACCGAGGTAATTATTTAAACAACCTAAAAGATAGTCTTTGGAAAAATTTTTACAATACTGGAGAAATTAGTACGCAAGGTTATTATCAAAAAGGAAAAAGAGAAGGATTTTGGGCGAAGTATACCCAACAAGGCGTAATTACAGAAATTGGTGAATATCAAAACAACAAGAAAAATGGATTTTGGTGGTTTTATTCTCCACTCTCCACGTTACAAGACTCAATACCTCTTAAAAAAGGATATTTTTTAGATAATGAACCCGTTGGTTTTTGGCATTTTTATTATGAAAACGGACAAATTAAAAGAAAAGGAGAATTTTTAAATAATAAATTAAACGGTTATTGGAAATACTATTTTGATAATGGAGATGTTTTAAAAGAAGGCAGATTTAAGGAAGGTAAAAAAGAAGGCGTGTGGCGCGAGTACTATTATCGTGGAGGTATAAGTGAAAGAGGAACGTATATAAAAGGAAAGAAAAACTTGGTCTGGGAGTTTTATCATCGAAATGGAAAGTTATCTTCGCGAGGAGTTTTTGAAAATGATGAAGCGAAAGGTCATTGGATGTTTTTCGATGAAAAGGGGATATTAGTTGAGGAAGGGAAAATTAAAAACAGAGAAAGAGAGGGTTTTTGGAGGCATTATGATGGCGGTTTACTTTGTTGCGAAGGTCCGTATGATAAAGGTCGGAAAACAGGACTTTGGAAGCTGTTTGACAAAAATGGAAAAATTAAGCGATTAGTTAAAGATGCACATTAAGAAAAAGATAAATGTTGTAATTCCGGCTTTTAACGAAGAGCAGTCTATAGGAAAAGTGATTGCAGCTATTCCTTCTGAATGGGTACAGGATATCATTGTGGTGAATAATAACTCTACGGATACTACTCAAAAAGTAGCAGAAGCTGCAGGAGCAAAAGTTCTTTTAGAAAAACGAAAAGGCTATGGCTACGCTTGTTTAACTGGGATAGCGCAAGCAAAGACAAATGGTGCAGATATTATTGTATTCTTAGATGGAGATTTTTCAGACTATCCAGAAGAAATACCTCAAGTAGTTCAACCAATTTTAGAGCAAGGCATGGATATGGTCATTGGTTCTCGTGCAACAGGTAAACGCGAAAAAGGATCTATGACGCCCCAGCAAATTTTTGGTAATTGGTTAGCAACGCGATTAATGAAAATTTTTTACGGTGCAAGTTTTACAGATTTAGGACCTTTCCGAGCAATTAAAAGTGAGTCGTTAGAAAAACTTCAGATGACCGATAAAACCTATGGTTGGACGATAGAAATGCAAATCAAAGCAGCGAAGCAGAAGATGAATTTTTGTGAAGTTCCTGTACGTTATAAAAAGAGAATTGGAGTGTCAAAAGTAAGTGGAACTGTAAAAGGTACCGTTTTGGCAGGAATAAAGATTATCTTTGCTGTTTTTAAATACAAATTTAGAGGATGATTTTTCTTCAAATTAAAGAAAATATGAATGAAGCTGTCTCTTGGATGTTCGATTGGGGAGATGCTTTTGGGTATGAACATTATTGGAGTCATTGGCTAGCTAAACTGATATTAGTAGTTTATGCTTTCTGTTTAACGCTTGTACTTTTTTATAGTATTTTACAACTTTCTTTAGCCATCGCTTACCGAAAAAATAAAAAGAAACCGTTTCAACAAAAACAGTTCAATCCAGATTTTGTTCCTTTTGTTACCGTTCAACTACCAATGTTTAACGAGTTGTATGTAGCCGAGAGAGTAATTGAAAAAGTAGCAGAATTTGATTATCCCAAAGATAGATTTGAAGTACAAGTTCTAGACGATTCTACCGACGAAACAACTGAAGTAATTGCGAACAAAATTAAAGAGGTTGTAGAGAAAACGGGTGTTGATATCAAACATATTCATAGAGTAGACAGAGTGGGCTATAAAGCCGGAGCGTTAGATGCAGCAATGGATGCAGCGAAAGGTGAATTTATCGCAATTTTTGACGTAGACTTTGTGCCTAATCCAGACTTTTTGAAAAAAACAATTCCATATTTTGAAGACGATAAAATAGGTGTTGTACAAACACGATGGGGACATCTTAATAAAAAATACTCTTTACTTACAGAATTACAGGCGTTTGGGTTAAACGGACACTTTGCTATAGAACAATCTGGAAGAAATTCTGCGGGTCATTACATTAACTTTAATGGTACAGGAGGTGTTTGGAGAAAAGCGTGTATTGATTCTGCCGGTGGTTGGGAACACGATACGCTCACAGAAGATTTAGATTTAAGTTATAGAGCTCAAATTAAAGGCTGGAAATTTCAATATTTAGAAGATGTTATTGCTCCTGCAGAGTTACCTATTACGATGTCGGCCTTAAAAAGTCAGCAACACAGATGGATGAAAGGAGGAGCAGAATGCTTTATTAAAATTCGTAAACGTTTGATGAAAACAGAAGGTTTAAAGCTCACGGATAGAATACACGGATTATCACATTTGTTTAACTCTTCTGTTTTCGTATTCATTCTTTTAATTGCCCTTTTAAGTTTACCAATTTTGCATATTAAAGACAGTTTTGAAGACTTAAATTTCTTCATCAATTTTGGCGCATTTTTCTTGATTTCAACAATCTTCTTGCTCTATTATTATTGGAACAGTTATCGCGATAAAACAGAACATAAAGTCAAATCTTTTTTCCAATTTTTATGGAGATTTTTGCAGTTTTTGGTTGTTTCAATGGGATTGTCTTTGAATAACTCAGTTGCCGTAATAGAAGGATATTTAGGAATTAAGAGCTCTTTTGTGAGAACACCAAAATTTAATGTTTCAGCAAAAGGAGAGTTTAAAGGAAATAAGTACGATAAAAAATCGATTAACATAATTACCATCGGAGAAGGAATTCTATTCTTATTATTCGCTTTTACAGCTGTAAACAGAGCAGCTTATGGTGATTTAGGTATGGTTCCATTTCACTTAATGTTAGCCGTAGGGTTTGGATTAGTTTTCTTTTATACAATTTCAGAACTAAGACCTCCAAAAATAATTAGAGAAGCCATTAAGGAACAGCAGAAAGCTACGTCTAAAGTGTAATGAAAATTTTAGACTATATTCTAACTTTACTTTTCTCGGTTGCAGTTTTTTGGATAGCCTATTTTACAACACAAGACGCTTTTCTTGTAAACTTTTGCTTATATTCTCTCGCTTTTGTTTCTTTCCTTGGATTGTGCATAAGAGCCAATAAGATTGGTTTCCGCAATCTATTATTTATAACTCTAGGATTACATTTGATTGGTCTCTTTAGTTTTCCGACCTTATCTCCAGATTGGTCGAGGTTTCTGTGGGATGGAGAACTATTAACCAGAGCTATACATCCTTATGCAAATTTACCAAATGAGTTAATTTTAGAGCCTGCTTTTCAGTCTAATCAATATTTAAAAACACTCTACACAGAAATAACACCTTTGTCTGCAGGTCACTACAGCTGTTATCCAACAATAAATCAGTTTTACTTTTATATAGGAGCGCTATTTTAAAATAATTTATTGATTAATTTAGTTGTGCTCCGACTTACAATGTTAATTACCTTAGCTGTTGGAGTATTCTATGCCATTCGACTACTACGCCTTTTAAATTTGAATAAGAATGCAATTTGGTTGTTTGCCCTTAATCCGTTTGTGATAATTGAGCTTTCAAACAACCTACATTTTGAAGGTGTATTAGTGAGTTTTTTGATTATTTCTATCTATTCTATTTATAAAAATCAACTATTTAGAGGAAGTTTGTTTTGGTCATTCGCTGTAGGAGTCAAGCTCACACCCTTATTATTACTTCCATTTTTATATCGTTATTTAGGGTTTAGAAAATCTGTGCGTTTCTATATAATTACGATAGCATTTGTAGCTATTCTGTTAGGTTTATTTATTTGGCCCTCTAATGCTCAGAATTTTATAAAAAGTATATCGTTGTACTTTTCAAACTTTGAGTTTAACGCTTCAATTTTCAGTCTAGTTAAATCAATTTTTTATTCTGAATTTGGTTGGGAAACTGTAAAGATAATTGGACCTTGGCTCTCAAAAATAAGTTTAGTATTCATACTTCTTTACGCCCTTTTATATAAGTTAAAAACAAAAGAGCACCTTATCACCGCAATGTTATTTGGCTTCTCTATTTATATTTTGTTTTCGGCAACGGTACATCCGTGGTACATTGCCATACCTTTAGCTTTAAGTATTTTCACACCTTATAGGTCTTTTGTAGTTTGGAGTTTTACTGTAATGCTTAGTTATACCTTCTATAATCCAGAAAGTGTTGAGTTAACACTTTTCTTAACCATTTTAGAGTATGTGACTTTTGGAGTCTGTTTCGCACTCGAAATAATAAAAAACACAAGAAAACAAGAACAAGTTTTATCTAATCTAGAAGTTGAAAGATAATGACTTTATTTTCTAAAAAGTAGATAAATTAGTATTCCTATAGCTACTAAAAATAAAAGCGTGAAGAATATACTTTTTATCACAAAAAGGAGAACGAATAAACTTGGAATCGCTAAAATTGTTATTAAGTGATATTTCCCTTGATTCCTATTTGTCAAACGAATAAACTTTAGTTGGAGTCACTAAATAATTTAAACGTTTATCAGTTGAAACCACATCAGAAATAGCATTAATTGGTTCAAAAATGCTCAATCCTATAAATGTACAATGAGGGCTGCATTTGGCTAAGAATCGATCGTAGAAACCTTTTCCATACCCCACCCGGTTTCCTTTTTTATCAGCGCCTAATAATGGAACAAAAACAATATCGTGTTTATCGGCTGCAATTTTTTTACCTTTCACAGGTTCGGGTATCCCAAACTTATTCACTTCTAGAACAGTTTCATCTGTAAACACAAAGTGTTTTAATGCCATGGTTTTAAAACTTGCTTGAGGTACGGTGAATTTTGCTCCAAAATTTCTAGCTCTTTCTAAAAGTACGTATGTATTTATTTCTTTTTGTCTTTCGATGGGTAGAAATAAACTACACATCTTTCCTTCTAGCTGAAATTTAGTTAAAACGCGCTCTGTTATAGCTTCAGAAGCTATTTGAAGTGCTTTTGGAGAAATAGCTTTACGTTCTTCTTTGGCTTGCTTTCGTAATAAATCCTTTGTACTCATCTACATTCCTGGGAAAAGTCCTTTGGCAGCATTTTGCATATCAGACTGGTTAGCAACCTCAGCTTTTTCTAATGCTCGGTTAAAAGCGACGAGAAGTAAATCTTCTAGATCTTCTTTATCCATTTGAGATAAGTCTGTATTGAGCGTGAGCTTTGTCATCTTTCTATTCCCATTAAGCTCTACGATTATTAAGTTTCCACCGGCTTCGCCTTCAACGGTTATATTTTCTAATCTCTTTTGAGCTTCTTCTTGGATTTTTTTCATATCTCCAAGTTTTTCGAACAAATCTCCTCCAAACATGTTGCGCTTTTTTTAGCGAAAATAAATGAAAGTTTTTAGATGACAAATCTTAAAAGATAAATACTTTCTAAATCATCTTATTTGCGTTTTGAATTCGGTTTAAACGAAGTAATAAAATTGACTTTTTTAGTTTAATTGTCATAGAAGTGTCATGAAATAAAAAACTTTGTTTAATTTCAACCTCAGAAAGAAAGAATATGAACAAATTGAATTACATTTTAACGTTAATTTTAGTTGGATTGGTTTCATGGTCTTTGTTTTCCTCTTCATCCGTAGTTAAAGAAAAGTATAAGGTAATTTCAGATCAGATCGGTCTTTCAGATTTACTTAAAACTTTAGGCGATACTGCCAGCAGAAATCCTATTGAGAAGTTGAATCTTGATCTTGCGACCATTGGAGAGCAATTGATATTTAAAGGGAAAGCATCATATAATGGTGAGAAAGGAAAGCGAATTTCCAGCTATTTTGTTTGTACAGATTGTCATAATATCCAAAAAGAATATCCTACATTAACAGGTGTTGATCCTCAAGAACGATTAGATTATTCTGTAGAAAGAGATATACCCTTTCTTCCTGGGAGTTCTTTTTTTGGAATTTACAACAGAGAAAAATTTTACACCAAAGATTACACAAGAAAATATGGAGAATTAATCAATAACGCAAAAGACACCCTTGAAAATGCTATACAAGTATGTGCTAAATACTGTTCGAGTGGTCGTTTTTTAAAAGATTGGGAGGAGGAAGCAATTTTACATTATTTTAAAAAAAATGAATTAAGATTATCAGATTTAAGATTAACCAATAGAGAACAGTCTAAATTAAACGATGTAATTACAGGAGGCAGTGATGAAGAAAAGCGTAAAATAATTTCTTTATTGAAAGAGCGCTACACATTATATTATACGGCTACATTTTTAGAAACGAAAGATAGAAACAAACGCACCTATGGTGAAAATGGAGATATAGAAAATGGGAAGAAGATTTATGAGAAAAGTTGTTTGTATTGTCATGATAACGGCAGAGTAACATATTTAGACTTAGATAAAGACGAATTGAGTGCAAGCTTATTATGGAAACATAGAAAAGACTATTCAGACCTTTCTCCTTATCAAATTATCAGGCACGGAACCTATCCTATAACCGGCAGAAAGCAGTACATGCCTTTATATCCAAAAGAAAAGATGAGTGAAAAGCAAGTAGAAGATTTAGTAGCGTATATTAAAAAAATAGCTAAAAAATGAAGTATATTATAAAGAGTTGTTTTGGTTTGTTCTTTTTCACTTTTGCATTTACGCAAGAAAAAAGCAATGCTGTTTCAGAAACCTTTTCGGGGATTAAAATAATTAATAGTCACTCCACTAAAACATTAAAAAAACGAGAATTTAGTTATGTAATAGAACACCGTTTTGGAGATATAGCAGGAAGTAACGGAGGTGTTCAAACAGGCTTTGGGTTTGATAATGCAAACGATATACGCTTTGGCGGATTTTTTGGTTTAACGGATCGTTGGATGGTTGGTTTTGGGAGATCTAAGGGTATAGGAGAGCCCTATCGATCATTGGTAGATGTTAACACAAAATATAGACTTTGGCAGCAAACAGAAAAAAATGAAATTCCTGTATCAGTAGCCTTCGTTAGTGCTGTAAATATAACCTATATGAAAGCGTTAGAGGATATCTCCTCTGTTGCAAGTTTTCCAAAGTTTTCGCACCGCTTGAGTTATTCTTCACAACTCGTAATTACCAGAAAGTTTGGAACGCGATTGGCTGTAGCACTTACACCAACCTACGTACATAGGAATTATGTTCGTTTTGATGATGTCAACGGATTATTTGCTTTAGGAGGCGCGATGAATTTAAAAGTTACGAAGAAAATTGGTTTAACAGCAGAGTATTTTCATGCTTTTTCACAGGTTGAAGGTAGAGCAGACAATACAAATAGTTTAGCTTTGGGTTTGGAGTGGATTACCAGTGGTCACGTATTTAATTTCAATTTTACGAATGCCAGAGGAATTGGAGAGGTTCAATATATTTCTTCTACCACATCAGATTGGCTTAAAGGTCAATTTAGATTTGGATTTAGTATTTCACGCGTTTTTAAATATTAATGTATGAGAAAGTTATTGATTGTTGGATTTTCGCTTTTATTTGTATTGGTTTTCTCAATGTGTAATAAGGATAAAACTGAAAAATTAATTGAATTACCAGATTATTGTACAGATACAGTTTCATTTATAGCGAGTATTAAACCTATATTTGATATGAATTGCTCTACTAGTGGTTGTCATGATGCAGCAACTAATTCGGCGGGGTACACGTTAGTTGGTTATGAAGATATTTTTTCTGAAGCAGAGGCGAGCTTAGAAGCCATGCAACACAATCCTTCTCGGGTTGCGATGCCGTATCTTACCGCGAAACTTTCAGATAGTATTATACAGAAATTAGAATGTTGGATTTTACAAGGTAAATTAAATAATTAAACGATAAATTATGAAAAATAAATATTTAGCACTAGGATTTATATTGGCTTCAGCTTCTATAATTTCTTTAACAAGTTTTAAACCAGAAACGATAGGTTTAGAAAAATCTTTTCACCTAAGTAAGTTCTCTAATTCTGGTCCTGTTGCAAAAACTGGAGCTCCAGGAGAAGGAACCTGTACGCAATGTCATGCAGGATCAATATTAGACGGTGCAACAGTTAACACGATTACTTTAGGTTCTGGTTCGGATATTGTTCCAGGTGCAATGACGAGTGTTACACTAGATTTTGGAGATGCAGGGAGTAAAAATGGTTTTCAGGTTACAGTTTTAGATGAAACAAACACGATGGCTGGTACATTGAGTTCAGCAGATGCTACTACGCAAATATCAACGGGTATGGGTAGGACTTATGTCAACCATACATCATCAAGTTTATCAAACTCTACGTGGTCTTTCAATTGGACTGCCCCATCAGCTAATATTCCTACCGTTACTTTTTATGTGGCAACAAATAAATCGAATGCGAACAACCAGAATAGCGGAGATTTAATATATAATTCGCAGCATGTTTTCTCTCAAGCAGGAGCAGGGCTTTTTTCTGAAGTTAAACAAGAAGTTTTCTTTGATTTAGGTTATTCTCCAAACGAAAACGCAATTGTTTTAGATTATTTTGTTAAAGAACAGGATAATGCAGTTTTAACAGTGGTTGATCTAAAAGGTCAGACCCTCCTACTAGAAAACTTAGGTGAGGTATTTGAAGGAGAGAATAGCTCAAAGTTTGCGTTACCGTTAGGAATTAAACCAGGTATTTATGTTGCGCACTTTTTCGTGGGTAATAAAGGAGGGAGTCGAAAGTTTTTTGTAAAATAAACAAATTCAGTTATTTAAAGGAAGTCGTAAATTAAATTTTACGACTTTTTTTATTATCTTTAATCGTAATACAACTAAAACCTTTTACGATGAAAGTACGAAAAACCCAAACTTGCGTAACTTGTTGCGCACGATTAATTGGAAGAAAAGATAAAGTTTACTGCTCAGATGAATGCAAAAATGAACACCATCGTTTAGCACGTATTTTATCAACCGAAATTAGAAATGACTATCAATCAAATAAAATGATAGTTAGGAATTATATTATTCTTTTAGGATTATTTAGAACAAATGCGAAACGTATTCATGTGCATAGAAATCATTTAATGAGACATGGTTTTGATCCGAAGTCGGCCTTACAAAAAAGAACACTGAACGGTAAAGTATATTTTCAAATTAACGAATTTCTATTTTTAGAAAATTACAATGGAATTTTAGAAATTATAAGATTAAAATATTCAAATCACGTTTTATTTGAAGAGTTTGTAGTAAAATGGGCTGTCGAATTTCCAGACAAATTAGATCAAGATTATTCTACAAACGAAGAAAATATAACCGTTTTTTTTAAAAGGATTGAGTTACTTAAAGAATTTATTTTAACGGTTAAAGCCCCTGAAGAACTAGGTGTAAAGCAACGTTTACATCATTTTTCTACATAAATTAGGTGCTACTAATAATTTTTTTTCAATAATTTAAAACTTTCGCGTATAGAGAGATAAACAGTAACAAATAAACGAATCAGAAAATAATTTACACTAGTAAATTACAGTCGTTGTCTTATTAAATCTTCAAGACAATCAATAAATCGTGGATGGTCATTTGAACTAGGCACAAGATGCACGCATTCACCACCATCTTTTTGAAAATCTTCGTGATATTCATCACCAATTTCGATTATTGTTTCTAGGCAGTCTGCTACGAATGCCGGACTAAAAGCCAATACCTTCTTCGCACCTTCCTTCGCCCATTCTTCAATCACTTTATCCGAAAAAGGCTCTAGCCATTTCTTATCTAGTCTAGATTGGAAACCGACGGTGTAATCTTTTTCTGTTAACCCTAATTTTTCAGCAATTAAGCGAGTAGTTGCAAAACAAGTTGCTTTGTAGCACAACTTATTCTTTTCGTTTATCTCCAACTCACAAGGTTGATCTTCGCAAAGACCATTATCATACACCTTATCAACATGTCGGTTTGGTAATCCGTGGTAAGAGAATAAAATTCTGTCGTATTCTTTTAAGTCAAACTCTTTCGCCCTTTCTACAATAGAATCAATATATCCCTCATGTTCGTAGAACTGATTAATTACCTGTATCTCAGGAAGCACCCACCATTTTCGAATAATATTCATTGCTTTCTCAATAGCAGAACCCGAAGAAGCACTAGCATATTGAGGAAATAAAGGAAGAATGATAATCTTATCGTAGTTCAGTTGTCTCATTTCGTCAAGCACTAAATTCATACTAGGATTTTGGTAACGCATAGCCATATGAACAGTTACATTATCTTCTTTAGTAAAGCGTTCTTGTGTTTTTTTAACACTATTTACGGTGTGCGTAACCAATGGAGAAACACCGTTTCCGTGTTCCCAGAGTTCTTTGTAAATTTTAGACGATTTTCCAGTCCTAAAAGGCACAATAATTCCATTTACGAGAATTTTCCTACCTAACCAAGGTAAATCAATAACCCTTGGATCATTTAAGAATTCGCTTAAATAACGTCTAACATCTTTATTTTTAGGACTATCAGGAGTTCCTAACTGAATCATCAATACACCCGTCTTCTTCATACTCACGTTTTAACGTTTTCAAAGATAAATTGTTTTTAAGAAAATACTCAGAGAATGGAAAAAGTTCTTTGTCCTTTGATCAAAATCAATGGCTGTAGAATAAAATCTTTTTCACTTCTAGTTTTTCTTTTTGCAAAACCTCAAGTGTTTTTCTATCGTCCATCATTAATAGCATATAGCGCCATTTATAGCCAATGTGCTTCAAGTATTTGTAAAACCAAAATGCAAATAATCCACTAAACGGCATAGCTATAAAATAGAGCGGTAAAGAAAGCCAAGTAAGTCCGAAATATTCTAAACCGAGGTATAAAAAGAAACAATAAACAATAGGGTATAGAAATAAACCTATAAAGATTGAAATAGGAGCAAAGTACTCAACATCCTTTGTGATTTTTTGGACCAACCAATCTGTAAACAAGTACTGGAATAGATTGTGTATTAAACCAAAAATAAAAGCAGGAAGCGCAATAACAATAAACCCAAAGGCAAGTAGAACTTGTCGCATAAACATAGTACTTTTAAACCTACGGTCTAAGAAATCAGCTTTTATATCCAGTTTCTGTAATTTCCAATTAATGGCCGCAAGTTTCTCCTTTAACTCTTGAATGAGCCATGGCTCTGTAACTCTAATTTCTGTTAAACTTTCAGCAATTTCTTGCATTAATTCATGGTCTGCTTCGGCACCACTAACTTTGTTTCTTATGTATTTTGATTTTAATAAATTGTATAGACTCTGCGCAAGTTGATCTTCTTCCTTATTTTCAGACGTTACCAATACACTTTCTAAACGAATTCTAAATTGCTGAGTAAGCTTTCTTGCTGTCTGAATTTTATCTTTCTCGTATGCTGAAATATAATTTTTAATACCTTGAGGTGCATCAATATTGATTAGAATGTTTGATCTGAATTTTTCGGGCTGAGAATAATTCAAACCCAGCGCAATGATATTTAAGTCTAATTCACTGTTGTTTTTTAATTCTGCTTCTAATGCAATTCTTGCGGTACCTGATTTTAACTTTCGTAATACTCTTTCTTGATAACTCGTGCCTTCAGGAAAAATTACAAGTGTTTTATTTTGTTCTAATACTTTAAAACATTCAATAAATGAGGATTCATTATTCACACCTTTCATTCTTCCTTCTCCAGCACGATTGATAGGAATCATATTTAGACTTCTTAATAATTTTAATTTAAAGCTAGAGTTAAATAAAGTTGCTTTCGCCATAAAATGTATGGGTTGATTGCAAAGCATACCAATAACCCAAGCATCCATAAGCGTATTGGGATGATTTGCTATAATTATTAATGGCTTATCTGTATTAAGAAAATGTTTGCCATTAACTTTTATCTCTTTGTAATAGAGTTTTAATCCTATACCTACTAAAAATTTTAATAATTTATAAAGCATGAATTTCGTTTACGGGTTGAAGATAGTTTATTTAACTTTACAGTCTGTATAGAAATTCAATTTTCAGAAGATGATGGCAGCAGCTACAAAAGATTTTCCTTTAGTTTATTTGAATAGTAATGATGGTTCCTCTATCATCGGATTTGGAGGAAATAAATCTGTTGTTGCCACCAAAACGAGTAATTTAGACGAAATTCAACATTTTTTAGACGAGCACAAAAACACCTATATTTTCTGTTACATTGGGTATGATGTTAAAAATCAGATAGAGAAACTATCTTCTCAAAATTACGACGGATGCAAAATGCCAAATTTCTTTTTCTTTTCGCCTCAATATGTAGCTAAGATTGATGCGAAAGAATCTGTTTTTTTACAGGGAGAAGATAACACAGAGGCTCGACAGTTTATTACAGATTTTTTGAAGAAAGAAAATTTGTCAAGTTCAAAACAACAAAGTATACAACTTAAACCACGAACTACAAAAGAAAACTATTTAAGGACAGTTAAACAACTTAAGCAACACATACAACAGGGAGATATTTATGAAATTACATACTGTCAAGAGTTTTACCAAGACAATGTAAGGTTAACTGATCCTATTGAAACATATTTTAATACAAACGCTGTAACGAAAGGACCATTTTCTGCATACCTTTCATTTGATGATAATTATATCCTCTGTGGAAGCCCAGAACGGTTTTTACAAAAAGACGGAGAAACTTTAATATCTCAACCTATAAAAGGAACAGCGAAGAGAGGAGAAACGCTTTCAAGTGATCAACGTATAAAAACAGAGCTGCTAAATGATCCTAAAGAACGAGCAGAGAATGTGATGATTGTTGATCTTGTTAGGAACGATTTGTCTAAAATTGCAAAAAAAAACAGTGTTAAAGTTGAAGAACTTTTTGGTATCTACAGCTTTGAAACAGTGCATCAGATGATTTCTACAATTAAAACAGAACAAAAAGATGAGTCTACCTTTACAGATCTCTTAAGAGCGCTTTTTCCTATGGGAAGTATGACCGGCGCGCCAAAGTACAGCGCTATGAAGTTGATAGAAGTATACGAAGATTTTAAACGCGGAGTATTTTCTGGTTCAATTGGTTATATAAAACCGAATGGAGATTTCGATTTAAATGTGGTTATTAGAAGTATACTATATAACGCTAAAGAAGAGTATATCTCTTGTCCTGTAGGTGGTGCAATAACCATTAATTCAGATCCAGAAAAAGAATATGAAGAATGTATAACCAAAATAGGTGCAATATTGAAGGCTTTAAATAAATAATTAACTAATTTACTACATATGACACTTTACGAAATCTTAGGAGAGCAAACAATAAAAGAACTCGTAAATAGATTTTATGAACGTGTGTTGAAAGACGAAAAGATTAAACATCTTTTTACCAATGATATAGAAGTGATAAAGGATAAGCAATTCCGGTTTTTATGTCAATTTTTGGGCGGACCACAATATTATATTGAAAAGTACGGACACCCAAAGATGCGTATGCGTCACCTACCACACGCAATTTCAGAAGAAGGTAAAGAAGCCTGGTTGGGTTGTATGAAAAAAGCAATAGATAGCTTAAATCTTGGAGATAATTTATCGCGTGCATTGTATGATTGTTTTCCTAAAATTGCGCAACACATGGTAAATTCTTAAAAGGAGTGTTTTTTTGATTTTATAATGTGGAAGTTGTAAAATATTATTTTTTAGATTATCGCTTAGAGCTGTTTTTTCATTTTTCTGATTTTTTTAAAAAACTGGTTGATTGAATCATTTTTTTACTTTTATTTACACAATAATTAATTTAATTAAAGATGAGTAAGCCAAGAATAGTGAAGGATTACGAGAATCTCGCTCCTGCAGTTTTAGAACAAATTAAGTTGTTGTATCCAACAGGTTTTGTGCAATACTTAGTTGAGTTTACAAATAAAAATGGCGAGGAAAAATTAGGTTTGCCGTTCGAAACAGAGGAAGTTTACTATTTAGTAAGAATGTCTAAAACAAAAGCAATTAGTATAATTGATGAAGACGAAGATTATGATGAAGATGGTAATTTATTTGATGATGTAAAAGAAGAATACGAAGAAAAGCACGAAGATTTTTCCGAGGAAGATTAAACGTAATTCATTAAAATATAAGCAAAAAAAGAGGAACTCATTTGAGTTCCTCTTTTAGTATAATAAAAGGTAGTTTTTAAACTAAACCTTGATCTATCATAGAATCTGCAACTTTTACGAAACCAGCAATATTTGCTCCTTTTACGTAATCTACATTTCCATCGGCATCTTTACCGTATGCAACACACGCTTCATGGATAGAAACCATAATTCCGTGTAATTTTTCGTCTACTTCTTCTCTTGTCCAGTTTAATCGTAAAGAGTTTTGAGACATCTCTAAACCTGATGTAGCAACACCTCCGGCATTAGATGCTTTACCTGGTGCAAATAATATTTTTGCATTGTGGAAAGCTTCAATTGCTTCTGGCGTAGATGGCATGTTAGCACCTTCTGCAACACACATACAACCGTTTGCTAATAAAGTTTTAGCTTCTTCTCCGTTTAACTCGTTTTGAGTTGCACATGGTAAAGCAATATCAACTTTGGTTCCCCAAGGTCTTTCTCCTTCGTGGAAAGTTACACCGTCATATTTATCTGCATATTCAGAAATTCTTCCTCTCTTAACGTTCTTCAATTCCATAATGAACGCTAATTTCTCAGCATCAATTCCTGCAGGATCGTGAATGAAACCTTTAGAGTCTGACATAGAAACTACTTTACCTCCTAATTCTGTTGCTTTCTCACAAGCGTATTGAGCAACGTTACCAGAACCAGAAATAGCAACTGTTTTTCCTTGGAAAGAATCGTTTTTAGTTGCTAACATTTCTTTCGCAAAATAAACTGTTCCGTATCCTGTTGCTTCTGGACGAATTAATGATCCTCCCCAGTTTCTTCCTTTTCCAGTTAAAACACCAGTAAATTCATTTCTAATTCTTTTGTACTGACCAAACATGTAGCCAATCTCACGTCCACCAACACCGATATCACCAGCAGGTACATCTGTGTTTGCTCCAATGTGCTGACACAATTCTGTCATAAAAGATTGACAAAAACGCATTACTTCATTGTCTGATTTTCCTTTTGGGTTAAAATCAGAACCACCTTTACCACCTCCCATCGGAAGCGTAGTTAACGAATTTTTAAAGATTTGCTCGAAACCTAAAAACTTTAAAATAGAAAGGTTTACAGAAGGGTGAAAACGAAGTCCACCTTTGTATGGCCCAATAGCAGAGTTAAACTCAACTCTGTAACCACGGTTAACTTGTGGTTGTCCGTTATCATCTATCCAAGGAACTCTAAACATAATTGTACGCTCAGGCTCTACAATTCTTTCAAGAATCTTGTGTTCTTTATATTTCGGGTGGTCTTCCATAAATGGAATAACCGCCTCGGCAACTTCTTCAACTGCTTGAAGGAATTCTGTTTCATGACCATTCTTAGCTTTCACTAAGTCTAAAAATGCATCAATTTCAGCTTGGTGTTTATTTGACATTTTTAATTTATTTAAGAGTGAAACAAATGTACTATTTTTTTTAAATGCAACTAGGGTTTAGTTAACAGATGTGGGTTTATTTTGATTGACTTAAAATAAATGAAATAGGCATAATAACTTTTGACCTCACCTCTTTGCCCTTATATATTGCGGGTTTCCACTTAGGCATTGTTTTAATTACTCGTTTTGACTCAATGTTTAATTCATCTGAAACGCCTTTTAGGACACTTATATCGGTTAAACTTCCGTCAAGCTCAACTATAAATGAAAGATACACCTTATCCTCTATATCTTCATTTAAAGCTCTTTTAGGGTATTTGATATTTTCTTTTATAAAAGTTTTCATGTTTTTTGCACCACCTGGGTACTGTGCATAAACATCTGGTTCATCAATAATTGTCTCGAGTTTTAAAGTAATTTCTTCGTCTATTCCGTAAACCTCAAAAAAAAGATTGTCAACTGTTTCTTCATATGGTAGGATAGGAATACCTCTTTTATGGGACTCATTAAAATCAGCATTAGTCTTTTCTGCACTATGTAAAATTGAGTCTATCTTTTTGCCATTCAAAGAATATGAGTACCAAGTGCCGTCCCGAAATCCGTTTTTAAATTTACCAGTTGCAATTAGTTGACTGCCGTTTCTATTATACTTTTGAAAATTGCCAGTTTCAGTTGAGTCCAAATATAAAATAAATGTAACCACGCTATCTTTAGAAAATCTGTAGCTTTTACCTACGTATTTATCATCATAGAAATTTACGTAAGATGCAATTTTTCCACTCTCATAATATTGATGGAATTCACCATGTCTTAATCCATTTACAAAATTTGTAACTGATCGCAATTTTCCGTTAGGAAAAACTGATTCACATTTACCAGTATAAAATTCTGTAGGTGAATATTCACAGTCTCTTTGCTGAGAATAGCAGAAGGCTGTTGAGGTTAATAAAAAGAATAGAATTGCTTTATTCATATATTTAAAAATAAATGGGACTATCTATGTTTAATAGTTAACGAATATACGATATATTGCAATTATTTTGAAAGCAATGTAATTTAAAGTTGCTTTTTATCTAAATATACTTAAGACTTTGGTTTGAATCAATAACTTATTAATCTAACAGGTATTCTATAGAAATATCTTCATCTAAATCTTGCCAATGGATACCTTCTCTATTCCCAATAAAACGCCAATTATTTAATTGCTCTTTGGTTGCATTTCTTAGTTTTACAAACCATTCTAACGGAATAGATAATTCCCTTCCGTCTTCAAACAAAACAATCATCTTGCTATCTGTAAACGATAGATTAGAAGCAAACCTTGATTTATTTACAGTTAAAATACTCATCCCATTTATTTTTAAAAAGATCTAAATTTTCTACTACTAATTTACGGATTTCTTTTATTTCTGATGCGTTGAAACCTCTGAATTTTATTAATTGGGCTTCATTTAGGTTAAATTTTGCTGTTTTATTGTCTTTTTCTACATGTATATGTTTCGGTAAATGTTCATTACTGTAAAAGAAAAATCGAAATCCGTTGGTTCTAAGTATTGTTGGCATCGCTCTAAAATAATTAAATTTAATGACATAGAATTACTTCTTTATTCGACTAAAACTCTTAAGAAAACTAATTCTAATTGATATTTTGTTAATCTAATAAAACAAACATAAGGTTATATTAAACATTGAAAAATGAGCTCAAACAACTGCTGCTATCCCTAACGCGAACTCTTATCTAAAGAGAAGAGTTGTTATCAGAAAATTACCCGCCCCAGATTGCAACGGTAGCTTTTTGAAGGGTTTAAATTAGTAGTGCTTTAAAGTACATAGCGACCATAGAAGCCGTGTAGTTTTTAGCAATACGTTTAAACACGAAAAAACTATAGTGTAAAGCTGGAAAAAGGCGCATTATAATTGTTAGAGACTTGATGGGCTATGGTTTACAGTTTAACTGTATAAGTCATTCAATAAATTTTCAGAAAAGTAGAAACACGTATTTATTCTGATTAGTATTTGGCTTGTATTGATTTTGTGCTTTCGCTCTCCTTAATTAGATTCTATTGCTTTGTGCCTTCTACAAAAGTGAATCTCAACCTCTCGGCAATTAGGTCCATTTTAATTTAGTGTTTGCTCTAAATTTTGCGGAATGAAGAGCACTTTTCTTAACCCAATAAAAACAAATATGAAACCAGAATACCCAATAAAAAACGGAATAATGTATTCTACCTTGTTAATCATTAATAGAAATGACATGATAAGTAATTGAAAACCTAGACCAAAAATGGATACTAAAGTCATGAACCACTTTGGGAAAGGTGCGCAGTTGGCAGCACTAGAATCCATAGCGTAGATTGTTTTATCAAAAACAGAATAGAGTAGGGTATATAGTTTGTATACAAAGTTTACGGTGCTTTGCTTTTCTCCTTTTAATGCAGTGGGCGCCTCGTTTTCGAATATTCTGCTGGTAGTGTCTCCGTTGGCATTGTTTCTTAATATTACGTAGTAAAAATTATATACCGTGCCTTGAAGTTGTAAACCAATAAAAGCGAAAAGGGTGTGTAAAAAGTTTCCGTCTGTTACTTTCCAAAAGGTGAGTAAGAATAAGAAGTTAAGAATAATATCTGAGATAGAATCGTAATATCTACCTGTGTGTGATGGTGTTTGTTTTAGTCGAGATAACTCGCCATCTGCAGCGTCTAAAGCTGATTTTACAATTAATAAAATACCACCAATAAAATAATAACCGTTTAGTATGGATAAGATTGCTGCTAAACCGGCCAACACAAACATAGAAGTAACGTGTATTGGAGTTACTGCCGTGTTTTGAAAACTCTTGGCAATTAATCTGCCAGGGGTTCTACCGTAATCTGAAAAATCTATGAATTTGTATGCTTTTGGTAATTTTGCCATTTTTTTCTCTGATTCTGGGCGAATCAGATCTAAAGACCATATTTACCCATTTTTTACTGGTGCAAAAATAATGATTTAATGTTAATAGTAAGTCTCTTTCTTTTGTGCCAAACTCTGAGTAAGAATAACTTCTCCCCTTGAGGGGAGATTGAGAGGGGTGATGAGGTGAACTTTTTCACGAAGTTTGAATAAACAATTTATACATTTTT
>JBMYYC010000008.1:0-62654 GCA_049609045.1 Lishizhenia sp.
TGATTTTTTTCCTGATATCTGGTCAAGTGCTTTTTTTGCAATTTCAATTACGTCATTATCGTAAAAATATAAACCAGGAACGGCGTATTTAGATTTCGGATTTTCTGGTTTTTCTTCAATAGAAATTGCATTCATATTGTCATCAAACTCAACTACTCCGTATCTTCTTGGATCTGAAACGTGATAAGCATAAACTACACCTCCGTCTGGATCATTATTTTCTGTAAGTAATTCATCCATTCCAACTCCGTAAAAAATATTATCACCAAGTATCAAGGCTACTTTATCATTGCCAATAAATTCTTCACCCAAAACAAAGGCTTGCGCTAATCCATTTGGTTCTTCTTGTATTGTGTATTGAAAATTACAACCAAGAGCACTTCCATCTCCTAGTAGTTTCTTAAAATGCGGAATATCATGTGGAGTAGAAATAATGAGTATATCCTTTATTCCTGCACTCATTAAGATAGATAAAGGATAATAAATCATAGGCTTGTCATAAACAGGCATAAGTTGTTTACTAACGGCTAAAGTCAGCGGATGTAACCTTGTACCAGACCCTCCAGCTAATATTATTCCTTTCATAGTATCTAAGTTTAATTAAAAGTTTTGGTGCAAAATAATGATTTGTTATTCTTTTTCCGCGTTTTTGTCTGTTTGCCCTTCTATTTGAAGCTCGTCAAAATCAATATCTTCTTCTTGGTCGTAAATATCGATATAAGGCTCTTGAAATGCTTTCGTTGCTACCCTTTTTTCTAATGTTAAGAGTAAAGAAGGCAATACAATTAAATTAGTTATCATAGCAACAACTAAGGTTAAAGAAACAAGTAATCCAAGTGCTTGAGTTCCTCCAAACTGGGACAAAGCAAACATAGAAAAACCAAAAAATAGTACAATCGAAGTATAGAACATGCTAAGTCCTGTTTCTCTCAACGCTGTTAAAACGCATGTTTTCAAATCCCACTTCATATGTTTCAATTCTAATCTATATTTTGCCAAAAAGTGAATCGTATCGTCAACAGAAATTCCGAAAGCAATACTAAATACTAAAATTGTTGAGGGTTTTACTGGGATATGGAAGAATCCCATAATGGCTGCGGTTACCAAAAGAGGAATGAAATTAGGTATGAGGGAGATAATTACCATTTTCCAAGATCTAAATAAGAAAGACATTAATATTGCGATAATTACGATAGCTATAAGTAGACTCGTTAGTAAGTTCTTTACTAAATATTGTGTGCCTTCAGCAGCAACGACAGAAGTACCTGTTATTTCAAAGTCTAAGTATTCCTCATCTATTGAGGCTCTTAAATTACGTGTAAAGTTTTCGTTGTTGTAGAATGTTTTGATTAAATCAGGATCGCTATCAAAGGCAAACTGTTGTTGTGCATCTCCATTTGATAAATTAGCTGTAAGATTGTTGTAAATACCTGAATAATTATAGATCAGACTGTCGATATACTCATTATTTCCTTTTTTAATTTTTAGATAAAGTTGTTCAATTTCTTTTTTCTCAGGATTTAGTATTGCACTAATGTGTTTTTTGAGGGTATCTACTTTTTCAGCAATTTCGTAAGAGCCTAAATCTCTAATTTGCATTCTCACACGAAGTGTAGTGTTTGTTGTATCTACGAGTTCATTAAGTGTAATATTTGAACCTGTTGTTTTGGATAAATCTAAATTATCAAAATAGGTTTTGAGTCTTCTTTTATCGCGCGAGTTAATGAGGTCGTATTTCTCGGGGTTGTTTCCGTAATACGCCATGTTGATTACTTTAATTACATCAACATAAGAAATGGATTTGGAGAAAACACTATCTGCCTTCAAATAATCTTGAACTTCATCAACCCGTTCTAGCGTACTCTTTTTTAATAACCTTCCTTCGTTTTTATAATCTATCATAATTTCAAAGGGAATTGCTCCTTTAAAATTGTCTTGAATGAAGTTTACATCTAACAAAATGGGGTCGTCAGAAGGTAAATCACTTGTTAAATTACCTGTAGCTTCTACTTTAAATAATCCGATAATACAAATTCCTATTATTCCAACCGTTACGAGGTAAGCTTTGGTTCTGTGTCCAGATGTAATCGCAACCAGTTTATCTACAACACCTTTAGTGAAAGTTCTGTCTAGATGTCTAAGGTGTCTATTTTTTGGTGGTTTAGCCAATGAGAACACAATTGGAATAATGGTGATAGATAAAATAAACACCATAATAATATTTACAGATGCTATAATTCCGAATTCTATTAATTTTTCTGAATTGGTAAAAATAAAAGTAGAAAAACCGAGTGCTGTGGTAAGATTAGTAAGAAATGTTGCATTTCCAATCTTTTGAATAACTCTAGAGAGTGCTTTTGTTTTATTTCCATGATCTGCAACTTCTCTATGAAACTTAGTAAGCAAAAAGATGCAATTTGGAATCCCAATTACAATCATCAAAGGTGGAATTAATGCCATTAAAATGGATAGTTTAAATCCGAGAATTCCAATTATTCCTAGCGACCATATTACAGCTGTAAAAACAACAACGTTACAGAACATTACAACTCTAAAACTTCTAAAGAAGATATATAAAAGTAGAGATGTTACGGCGATTGCAAGACCGATGAAAATATACATTTCGCTCATTACGCGTTTGGCAATGATAACACGAATATGCGGTAGACCGGCATAATGAATTTTCCCAAAATAGCGTTCGTATTCTTTTGCTAGTGTTTCAATCTCAACAACAACTTGCGCTTTCTTTGGGTCTGCAAGAAAAGCTTCCTCTACCGATATCATCATCAGTGAAACGTTACCTTTTTCGGTATATAAAAGATCGTTATATAAAGGATTGTTTCTGATCTCTCTTTTAATAGAGTCTATTGATTTACTTTTGAAAGTAGTATCTGTAAATATCTTACGAGCTTCAAATTTAGATTCTTGGGTGTTGTTTTCTATAGTATAAAGATTGGCTTCAGAAACAACAGATGCTATCCCGTCATAGTTTAGAATTTCATCTCCTAATTCTTTCCATTTCTTGAAGTTCTTTTCTGTGTAAAGACTGTCTGTCTGAATAGCAAAAACCAAAGTTCCACCATCTTCTCCAAACATTTCTTTAAATTTTAAATAACTGCTTTGAGAAGGACTCTCTTTCGGAAGCATATTACCATACTTATTGTCTAGCTTTAATCCAGTTATTGCGAAATAGGCCATTATTCCAGTAATAATGAACAACAAAGAAAGTATGATAATTCTGTTTCTTAGAATTATTTGAGAAAGTTTAAACCACATCTATTACTCGTATTTTTAACCTGTAAAGGTATATAAATAAAGGTAACAACCCAGATTTATAACCTTTTAAAAGTGATAAATGTTATTTGGTTTTGATATGCGATTTTATTTTGATCTTGTATTTAAATTTGGTAAATGAAGAGGTAGCAAGTAAGGAAATTAAAACACTAATCAAGGAATAGAGAAGAGAGTAGTTTGTATTTACTTTTCTAAAAGTGAAAAATAAAAAAACATTTATACCTACTAAAACAGCAAAAAAAAGATGATAAAACAACTTATTTCTTTTCATATATTTTCGGTTTACCGAGTTCAATTTACTAAAAAAGATGATTCGTTGTGTTTTTTCATGTTAAAATTTTTCATTGTTGTACTTTTGATTAATGAAAGTTTTATTTATCGATACAGTACATTCAATTCTGCAACAAAGGCTGGAAGAAAAAGGCGTTTTGTGTATAGATGGCACAGGTTTTAGTAAGATGCAATGCGCAGAAATACTGCAAAATGGGTGTAATGGAATCGTGGTTCGGTCTAGATTCGCTATGGATGAACCGTTTTTAAAGAATGCAACAGATTTAAAGTTTATTGCAAGATCTGGTGCAGGAATGGAGAATATTGATTTATCTTACTGTGAGGAAAGAAATATACATCTTTTTAATGCACCCGAAGGAAATAGAAATGCTGTAGGAGAACATGCTTTAGGGATGCTCCTTTCTTTATTTAATAATCTGAATTCGGGAGATCGTGAAATCAGAAATGGTAAGTGGGACAGAGAGGGAAATAGAGGTGTGGAGCTTGATGGAAAAATTGTTGGATTAATTGGTTTTGGAAATAATGGAGAAGCATTTGCAAAAAAGTTGCGTGGATTTGAAGTGGAAGTGCTCGCCTACGATAAATACAAAACAGGATTTTCTAATGGTTTTGTACAAGAAGTAGCTTTAAAAGATCTTTTCAAAAAAGCAGATGTAGTTAGTTTTCATATTCCCCAGAACGAAGAAACGCTTTTTATGGCGAATGAATTGTTTTTTGAATCTTTTGAGAAAAATATTTACCTCTTAAATATGTCGCGCGGTAAAATAGTTCAAACGTCAGCACTGGTTAATGCTCTAAAATCTGGTAAAGTGGTAGGTGCCGGACTAGATGTTTTAGAGTTTGAGAAAGCATCTTTTGAAGATATGTTCAGTACTACTATTTCAACCGATTTTAAATCATTATTAGCATCGAACAAAGTTCTATTGTCTCCGCATGTTGCTGGGTGGACAAATGAAAGTTACTTCAAGCTCAGTGACGTTTTGGCGGATAAAATTATGCGTAAATTTTTTTCGTAATTAGGCTTTAATTGCTTTTTCAACTACCTGTGTGAGGGTGATAAAATCTTCTACGGACAATCTTTCTGGTCGTAAGTCGAATAGCGGGTGGTCTATGTTTTTACCTTTCGTCCATTGTTTTACACCATTGCGAATTGTTTTTCTGCGCATTCCAAAGGTAGATTTTATTACTTGCTTATACAGTTTTTCATCACAAGGTAATGCTGTTCGATTATTTCTAACGCATCTAATAACACCCGATTTTACTTTTGGCGGTGGATCAAAAACATGTTCATCAACTGTAAAGCAGTATTCTATATCATAATAGGTTTGTAGAAGCACAGAGATTATGCCGTAAGCTTTTGTGCCGGGTTTTTCTGCCACACGCACAGCAACTTCCTTTTGAAACATTCCCATAATTTCAGGAATTTGGTTTCTGTGTTCTATGCATTTAAATAAAATTTGAGAAGAGATATTGTAGGGGAAATTTCCAACAACGCCAAAGGCTTGCGTACCCATTATTTCTTCTAAATTTACTTTAAGGAAATCTGCAGGATATATTTTACCGTCTAATTCTGGCTTGTTTTCTGCTAAATAATGAACAGATTCACTATCAATTTCCATTACGTGAACATCTAAATCTTCACGTTCAATTAAAAAGTTGGTTAAAGCTCCCATTCCTGGACCAATTTCCAAAACTTTAGCACACCCATTATGCTTTTTATATTGATCAGAAATTCGTTTACAAATCGTTAAATCTGTTAAGAAATGTTGCCCAAGATGTTTTTTTGCTTTAACTGTCATTTTTTATCCTTTAAACTCTTCAATTACTTCTAGAATAGTTCTAAATGCTGCAAACTTTCCTGCAAATTTTGAAGCATGCTCTTGTTGTAATTTTGGTGCATGGAGTTCTTGATAGGTGTTATAGCTCGCACGTGAGTGAGATAAATAAGTGATCGCATAGGTAACTCCGCCTTCTTCTTCGCCATTAACTCTAGAAATTCTACTTTCTTTAAAGCATTCTGTTGCCATCACATCAGGAATATGTGTTGTTCGCATCCAATCTAACCATTGATCGGCGGTTTGGGTATCGATACTCACGGTCACGTTATATAGAATCATGTTTGTCGTTTTTTGCAAAGATAACTTTAAAAGCGAAACCAATCAAAACAGAAACGCTTTCAAAACAGAGCAGTTCACATTTATATTCAAGCTGCTAAAATCACATATTCATAAACTATGTTTAAATTTGCACCGTTATTTAGAAAAAACGAGGAATGAAGATACAAGTTGTTAAGTCAAAAATACACAGGGTTAAGGTTACACAAGCAGATCTTAATTATATTGGTAGTATTACTATAGACGAAGACTTAATGGATGCATCAAATCTGATTGAAGGTGAAAAGGTGCAGATTGTAAACATTAATAACGGCGAAAGAATAGAAACTTACGTTATTAAAGGCGAACGTAAATCTGGTGTAATTTGTTTAAATGGTCCGGCTGCACGAAGAGTAGCACCTGGAGATTTAGTAATAATTATTGGTTATGGCTACATGGATTTTGAAGAAGCTAAATTGTTTAAACCTCAGCTGTGTTTCCCAAATGAAGATACAAATATGTTAGATTAAACCGAGCTCAAATTGAAAAAAATAATACTCAGTAGTCTTAAAATTGTTTTACCCTTATTTATAGGTGTGTATTTGTTGTGGTATTTTTACGACGGTATGCAAGCGCCAATCATAGATGAACAAGGAAATACATTGACTAAAACCTCTTGGGATATTTTTAAAGAAACACTGGGTAAAGTAAATTATTTTTGGATAGTTCTTTCATTAATTTTAAGTTTTTCAACCTTATTGAGTAGATCAGCACGTCATAAATACTTACTAGAACCCATTGGATACAAAGCAAAATTTTGGCACCGTTATCATGCCTTAATGATAGGTTATGTTGTAAATTACCTAATTCCAAGAGCGGGTGAAGCTTCTAGAGCTTCGATGTTATACAGGAGCGATAAAATTCCTTTTTCTAAAACCTTGGGAACTATAATTGCCGAGCGTGTTTTTGATCTTGTTATGCTTGGATTGGTAGTACTGTTTGCGTTTATTTTAAGTTTCGATGACTTAATTGCAATCAAAGATCAATTGATGGCTCCAAAGGTTAATGACGCTGGAGAACTGGTTGGTTTTCAATGGAAATATGTAGTTTATGCCGTTTTAGGAGTTGGATTCTTAGCATTTTTATTCCTATGGTTTAAAGTAGAGAAATTTAGAAACAAGTTTAAAACCTTTGTGAAAGATATTATTACTGGAGTTTTTTCTATTTTCAAGTCTAAAAATCCCATTCCGTTTATTGGTCATACTTTATTTATTTGGATAAATTATGTACTGTTTTTTGGAATTTGCTTTTTAGCTTTACCAGAGACTTTAAATTTCCCGATTGGTGGAATTTTACTAGGATTTATTGCTGGTACATTAGGTATTATGTTTACCAATGGCGGTATTGGAGCGTATCCTGTATTGGTAGGTTTAGTAGTAACTTACTTTTTAAAAGATACTCTAGGTGCTGGCGAAGCTAAAGGATTGGGTATGGCGCTTGGAATGATTATCTGGTCTTCTCAAACTTTAATGATGATTGTTCTCGGTTTAGTTTCTTTAGCACTACTGCCAAACAATTATAAAAAAGAAGAAGATGAGCAGGTACAAAGCGTTACAAAATAAAATTGTTTCACTAGAAAAAGCAAAACAATTAGTAGGTATCTGGCAGCTACAAAATCAAAAAGTGGTGTTTACAAACGGTTGCTTTGATATTCTGCATCAAGGTCATATTACCTACCTTGCCAAAACGGCCGACGTTGGAAACCGATTAATTCTAGCTTTAAATACAGATGCCAGTGTAAAGCGTCAAGGCAAAGGAGAAGATAGACCAATAAATAGTCAAGATGCTAGAGCAAAAGTACTAGCAGCCTTAGGTTTTGTAGATGCCGTTATTTTCTTTGATAAGGATACTCCACTCGATTTAATTACAGCTTTACAACCAGATATTCTAACAAAAGGTGCGGATTACGATGCTAACGAAACCGACGAAACCAGCAAGAAGTATATTGTAGGCAGTAAAGAAGTTAAATCTTGGAACGGAGAAGTGGTTACCATCGATTTAGAAGATGGGTTTAGTACTACCAATATTTTGAGTAAGATTAGAGGGTAGATTTCAAGGAGGTAAGACTGCCAAGTATTAAGATTTCAAGATATCTTGACAATAGATATTTTAAATATTAGCAAGAATTTCTAATATTATATTTCCAAATAAACCTCTACTTCAACAACTCTGGATGTTTCTGTTTAAACTTATTTAATCTGGGTATAGAAACTGCTTTTACATAGGAATTATTTGGGTTGTTGTGCTCGTATTCTTGATGATAGTCTTCTGCATCATAAAACGCTTCAAACTTTTTAACTTCCGTTGTTACATTGGGTTTTGCAGTTTGCTTTAATTTTTCAATGTAAGCATCTATTAATTGTTTTTCTGCTTCCGTTTCATAGTAAATTGCACTGCGGTATTGGGTTCCAGCATCCGGACCTTGACGGTTCAGCGTCCAATAATCATGAGAATCAAAAAATACAGTTAAAAGTGTATTGTAATCTATTACTTTTGGGTTGTATAAAACTTTTACAAACTCTGCATGATTAGTGTAACCAGAACTTACGGCACTGTAATTTGCGGTTGAAGCTTTTCCACCAGAATATCCAGAAATGGCATCTTCTACACCTTTTACAGACTGAAAAATAGCTTCTACACACCAAAAACATCCACTAGCAAAATAGGCTGTTTTTAATTCAGATGAGCGAATGTTTTTAGCAGTTGCAGTTTTAGCTTCTGTTAAAGTCATTCTATTTGAATTGTCTTCCTGTGCAGAACTACAACCAAATAAACAAGCGAAAAGAAATAATGAAAGCACTTTCATACGTTATATTTTTAAATGAGTCGGATTCAACACTTCAACCTTACATTCTTTATTCAAAAATAAGAGTTTAGCTATTCGGACAAACAAAAGCAGTTCGTGTTAAATTGGTTTTTTTAATTGCTCCGTAACCACCTGCAACATCAATTAATTTTGTATAGCCATTCTGTTTAAGTAGAGAAATAGCAATTACACTTCTATAACCACCCGCGCAATGAATATGGTAAGTTTCGTTTTTATCTAAGAAGTTCAAATCATCGTTCATAAAATCCAAAGCATAATGCTTAGCATCTTCTAAATGTTCAGCTTCCCATTCTCCAGGTTTTCTAACGTCTATAACAGTACTTTTTGAGTAGTTTAGCTCTAATTCTTCAGCAGAAATACTTTCAATCGTTTCTAAAGTAGTCCCAGCCAGTCTAGCGGTTTCAACTCCACCTTTTAGATATCCAATACAGTTGTTGTACCCAACACGTGCAAGTCGCAAAACAGCTTCCTCTTCTTGTCCTTCCGGAGAGATAAGAACGATAGGCTGATTAATGTCTTCGATTATCGCTCCAACCCACATTGCAAATGCTCCGTTTAAGCCAATAAAAAGAGAATTTTTTATTGCACCTTTAATAAAGTCAAATTGCGTTCTAACATCTAAGATGAGCGCTCCATTTTCAACGGCTGTCTCAAACTCTTTTAGTGTTAATGCTTTGCTTCCTTTTTGAAGTACAGAATCAATACTTTCATAGCCATTTTTGTTCATCATGGCATTTTTAGGGAAATATTGAGGAGGAGGTAAAATACCTGTTGTTAATTCCTTTATGAATTCCTCTTTCGTCATATCTGCACGAAGTGCATAGTTTGTTTCTTTTTGTTCTCCTAAAGTTCCAACCGTTTCAGAACTCATGTTTTTTCCACAAGAAGATCCTGCTCCATGACCAGGATAAATAATAGTTTCGTCTGCCAAAGGCATAATTCTATTGCGCAAAGAGTCAAATAACATACCTGCTAAATCTTCCTGTGTAAGATTTCCTTTAATTGCTAAATCTGGTCTTCCTACGTCTCCAAGAAATAACGTGTCTCCAGTAAATATTGCAGTTTCTTTTCCGTCTTCATCTATTAGTAAATAAGTAGATGACTCTGGTGTATGTCCTGGTGTATGCAGCACCTTTAATTTTACATTGCCAATTTCAAAAACTTGATTGTCCTCTGCAACAATCACATCGTAATTCGTTTCAGCGGTAGGTCCGTAAACAATTTTTGCACCTGTTTTTTTGGCCAAATCTATATGTCCGGATACAAAATCTGCATGAAAATGTGTCTCGAATATATATTTGATCTTAGCACCTGAAGCATTGGCCTTATCAATGTAAGGAGTTGTTTCTCTCATTGGATCAATAATTGCAACTTCTCCGTTACTTTCTATATAATAAGCTGCTTCAGCTAAACATTTTGTATAAAGTTGTTCTACTACCATTTGGTATTTATTACTTTTGTTAATGAATTACAAAATTTGTGTTTTTTATCCGTACTAAAAAGAATAAAAGCATAAATTTAGAGTTCTAAGACAAATATTAACAGAATTATGATGAATAGACTATTAACTTTAGTATCAATATTAACGCTTGTATTTTCAAGTTTTGCAAAAGAAGCTAAGGCGAAAACAAAATTATCCAAAGGGCTGTATGCGAAAATTGAAACTTCGAAAGGAGATATTTTATTGAAGTTAGAAGAAGAAAAAGCGCCTTTGACAGTAGCAAATTTTATCGGTTTAGCTGAAGGAAAACTTACTGTTTTTGATACAATCAAAATTAAAACACCTTTTTACGATGGTTTGAAATTTCATAGAGTAATTAACGCATTTATGATTCAGGGTGGAGATCCCGATGGAAATGGATCTGGAGGCCCCGGATATAAATTTTGGGACGAAGCAGATAATGGTTTACCGCATGACGGGCCAGGAGTTTTGTCTATGGCTAATGCAGGACCAAATACAAACGGAAGTCAGTTTTTTATCACACACAAAGCAACGCCTCATTTAAATGGAAGACATACAGTGTTTGGTCGTGTAATTGAAGGTCAAGCAGTCGTAGATCAAATAGAAAAAGATGACCTTATACTTTCTGTGAAAATTATTAGAAAAGGGTTTAAAGCAAAATTATTTAATGCATCTAAAACCTTCAAAACAGTATACAGAGAAAAAGAGGTAGGAGTTTTAGCCGAGCAAGAACGTTTAGCTGCTTTAAAATTTAAAGACGACATTAGAGTAGAAAATGCAGACAACTATTCTATACCAGAATATAAAAAGTATTTCTTTGATTTGGTAAAAGAAAGAGAACCAAACGCTATTCAAACAGAATCTGGATTAGTTTACGTAATCAAAAAAGAGCACAAGGGAGATTTAATAAAAGAAAAAGATAAGCTTGCTGTTCATTATGTAGGAACACATTTATTTGGAGATAAATTCGATTCTTCAAGAGATAGAAACCGAACTTTAGATTTTCAATACTTAGTTCAACCCTTAATTTCAGGATTTAACGAAGGTTTAGCGTTAACTGGAGAAGAAGGTAAAATTGATTTGTACATTCCTTATTATTTAGCTTACGGTTCTAGCGCCGGAAGAATGCCTGCATACTCAGATCTTGTATTTGAAATAGAGGTGATTTCTGTAAATAAAGACTAAAAAAATACGATAGGGTTGGGATTCATTTTCCAACCTTATCGCATATTCAACTTATGAAAATACTACTTTCTTTTTGTGTCGTATTCTTTTGTTTTCTTGCAATGACGCAAAAAGAATATCTAGTTCTAGACAAAGATACAGATGCACCTATTGCTTTTGTGAAAGCCATTGATAACGAAGAAAATATATACTATTCAGATATAGACGGTAAGTTTGAATTTTTGAATAGCACACAAACTATTTCTTTAAGATTCTTTGGGTATAAAGATACTACCTATCACTTAAATTCTATTGTTGAAAATAACTATTTGTACTTGCGGTCTGATGCACAGTCTTACGATGAGGTAGTTATTGTTCCAGGAGAAAATCCTGCGAATAGAATAATTAGAAATACAATTGATAAACGCAAAGAAAATCATCCGTTGAAGGAGCTTGGTTTTACCTGCGATTTTTACAATAAATTTCTAGTAACAAATAGCGATGAATTCAATTTAGATACCACTAAAGCAAGATCAGAATCGGAAAAAAGAACAATCGCGTTTTTTTCAAAACAACATGTTTTTATTTCAGAATCCGTAGGATCTAAAACGTTTTACCCTCCTGTTTATGAGAAAGATGTTATTTCTTCTTACAAAACCTCTGGATTTAAAAACCCCATGTTTGCTACTTTAGGAAATCAAATGCAAAGTTTTTCTTTTTATGACAATCAGTTTAGCATTTTAGGAGAAGAATATATCAACCCAATAGCAGAGGGTGGTTTAAGACGCTACTTGTTTATTCTTGAAGATACTACAGTTATAGAAAATGATTCTACTTTTGTGATTCGATTTCAACCAAGAAAAGGTAAAAGCTTTAGCGGATTAAAAGGATTTTTATACATCAACACAAATAACTGGGCTATTCAAAAAGTGATCGCAGAACCTTTTGATAAAAAAACAATTTCTATAAAAATTATACAAGAATATAAATTCATCAATAATAAGAAATGGTTTCCAGATAAGTTGAATGCAGAATTCTCATTAAATAATGTAACTATAAATGACAGTACAGGAGTTGTTTTTAGAAACAGTATGTACATCTCAAATATAAATTTTGATATTCCCAAACAAAAAGGTTTTAATGCGGTTAAATTAGAGGTTGAAGAAGAAGCCGTAGATAAAATAAAGATTTTAGATACAATGCGCGTGACACAACTTACGGCCAGAGATACCTTAACCTATTATCGCATAGATTCAATTTCCAAAGCAGATGATATTGAAGGGAAATTAGCACTTTTTACAGCCTTGTCCGAAGGAAAAGTACCGTTAGGTTATGTTAATCTTCCACTAGAGAGAGTCATTGATTTCAACCTGTTTGAAGGGTACAGACTTGGTCTTGGATTAGAAACAAGCGATAAAGTATCAAAACATTTTACTACCGGTGGTTATTTCGCATATGGTTTTAAGGATAAACAATGGAAATGGGGAGGATATAGTACGGTTGATCTTTATAAAAAAAGACAAATAGAATTACATTTGAAATACCAAGAAGATGTTGAACTTAGAGCAGTAGACAGATATTTCAACAAGAATTTCGATTTAAATACAAACGAAATTTACAGAGATTTCTATGTGAATCAAATGGAAAGACAAAGGATAGGAGAAATACTGCTTTCTGGTTTAGTTACACCTAATTTTAAAGTACGTGTTTTCGCAAATTATCAACGCAGGTGGATCTTAGATAATTATAAATTTTCACCATATCACCCTTTAATACTTCCTGTTCAAGATAAATTTAATCAAGCAATAATTGGTGCGGAAATCAACTGGAATATTCGAGAGAAAATAATGCAGGTCGGAACCAAACGTATCAGTCTAGGAACTAAATTGCCCCGCTTGAAGTTCAAAATAGAAAAAGGAATTTCAAATGTTTGGGAAAGCAATTATAATTTCACACGATTAAATTTCCAACTAGAAGAAAATGTTTCAATCAGAGGTTGGGGAAGTTTATCGATTTTATCAAATTCTGGGATAACAGTTGGAGACACACCGCTTTCGTTTGCCCAACAACCTATTGGAACAGGTGGAGACTGGAATTTAACGGTTAAAAACTCTTTTGAAACAATGCTTCCTTCTTCTTTTTTTGCAGATAGAAAAACTGATTTGTTTTTTAGGTTTACGTTTAATAAAATTAAAACAAATGTGAAGTGGACGAGTCCGCAAGTGGTAGTTCATAGCGTTGTTGGTTTTGGTAGATTGACAAACATGAATTCACATAAAAACCTTCAATTCAAAGATTATAGCAAGGGATATACAGAATCTGGATTAATTATAGACCATCTTCTAAATTCTGGATTTTCAAGTTTAGGTTTGGGTGTATTCTATCATTACGGTAACTACGCAACGCCTTACGTAGAAGATAATCTAACGTATAAAGTCAGTTTCAAGCTCAACCTGTAATGTTTTAAGTTTTAAAATCGTTAATCGAAGACAAACCTCTACTTCAATTGTTTTCTGCAAACACTTTAAATAGAATTTTGTTTTCATCTGATGAGAATTTCTTTTCTTTGTTATGGCTATGCTAAAAGATACACTACATATTGCAAAACATCTTACGGTTAAACGGGGAATAAATTTAGTTCGACTATACACCTCTTACTTACGAGCAAAGTATTTTAAATCTTTTAAAACAACAAGTTTGCCTTTTGCAGCGAGTATTGAGCCAACCACAGCGTGTAATTTAGGATGTCCTGAATGTCCGAGCGGTTTAAAACAGTTTACGAGAAAAACAGGTAAAATAAAATTAGACGAACACAGACAGTTGTTGCGCAACATGGGAAAACAACTGTTTTATGTTAATTATTATTTTCAAGGAGAACCCTTTTTACATCCAGATTTTTTAGAACTTATCACGCAAGCAAAGCAGCATAAAATTTATACTTCTACGAGCACCAATGCACACTTTATAGATAAAGAAAAAGCGCGAGAAATTGTAGCTTCTGGTTTGGATAGACTTATCATTTCTATTGATGGTTTAACACAAGAAACCTATGAACAATACAGAAAGAAAGGGAAGTTGGATAAAGTCATTGAGGGAGCGAAAGCCATGGTAGAAGCAAAAGAAGAAGTACGTTCTGCAACACCACATTTAATTTTTCAGTTTCTAGTAGTAAAACCAAATGAACACGAAATTCCGCAAGTATTTGATTTAGCAAAAGAGATGAGTATCGATGAGGTAAGACTCAAAACTGCGCAACTTTATGAGTTTGAAAACGGAAATGATTTAATGCCAGAGAACCAAAAGTACAGTAGATATGTGCGTACCAAAAACGGAACCTATAAATCGAAATACAAACAAAAGAACAATTGCTGGAGAATGTGGAGCTCTACTGTTTTAACTTGGGATGGAAAAGTAGTACCCTGTTGTTTTGATAAAGATGCAAAACACGTCTTAGGTTGTGCAACATCAACACCGTTTAAACAGATATGGAATTCACCTAAATACAACGCTTTTAGGAAAGCTGTCTTTACCTCTAGACAATCTATTGATATCTGTAAAAACTGTTCTGAAGGAACAAAAGTTTGGGCGTAGACTGAACGTTGTGTATATTTGATTGTATCACAAGAAAATAAACATATGAAATATATTCTTTTAGTAGTATTAATTGCTCCCTTTTTACTAGCTGCTCAAGCAGAGAATAGAGTTGAAATAAAGTCAAAGATAGAGCAAGTGAAGCTATACTTAACCGCTGGAGAAATTCATAGGTCTGCAAAAGTTAGTGTTGTAGAAGGTAGGAACAGAATTGTTTTTGAAGGAATATCTGCCTACGCAGATCCTCAGAGTATACAGTTTAAGACAAACACACCTGTTCGCTTAGTTTCTACCTCTACTGAAATGAATTTCTTTGCCGGAGAGATATCAAACCCTAGAATTATAGAACTAAGAGATAGCCTTACTTTTTTAAAAAGAGAAAATGATAAACTTACAAATGAAAAATCGGGCTATTTGGCAGAAAAACGTTTGTTAGAATCTAATTATGATTTAGGTGGGAATGCTCAAAATTTATCGGTAGACGAATTGGCAAAAGCAGCAGATTTTTATCGCTTACGCCTGCGTAATAACAACAACAATCAGAGTGAGATAGATTATTCAATCGTTGCAAATCAGTTAATTATCGGTAGGATAAAAAGTGAGCTTGCACAGTTAAATTTTAATGAAAATGAGCGTAGTAATCAAGTTGTAATTTTAGTAGATGCTAATCAAACACAAATACTTGACGTAGATTTAAGTTATATGGTTTCTGATTGTGGCTGGGCTGCTATTTATGATTTGTCTGCAGATAATCTTAAAGATCCAATTTCTTTAAAATATAAAGCACAAGTCTATAATAATACGGGTAATGAGTGGGAAAAAGTAATGTTAACACTTACTACTGGAGATCCAAATTTAAGTGCTTCCCATCCTAAAATGCGCACGTGGTTTTTAAATGAAAGTTTAGCAAGGTTAGATGGCAGAGTCAACAATAAAGAGTTAGATTTTAAACGAAATGATGATTACAGAATTCAAGCTAAATCAAACATAGAGCAAATGAATCAGCGTGTTTATGAAGAGGTGGTGCTGGATAAGCAAGGTGTTCAAAATAATGGATTTATAACAAATGGAAGCTATAATTATTATAGTGATAATACGGATTTAGTTTCACAAAGTCTTAATGATAAACCCGTGGTGCAAACAAAAATGATTGAAATTTCTCAACTTTCTTCAGAGTTTGTAATTAGTACGCCTTTTTCAGTTCCAGCGGATGCAAAACCCTATACGGTAGAGGTGAAAGACTTAACATTAGACGCAACTTTTAGTCATGTTGCCGTACCAAAAATGGACAAAGGAGCATTCTTATTGGCTAATATTACTGGATGGCAAGCACTAGATTTAATACCCGGACCAACAAACGTTTATTTCGGAGGAAATTATGTGGGTATGTCTGAAATTAACACAAGGAATGTAAGCGACACGCTCAACCTCTCTTTAGGAAGAGATAGTAAAGTCTTGGTTACTAGAGAGCTTAAAAAAGAATTCACACAGAAAAGCACAGTTGGTAACAATAGAAAAGACACCTACACCTTTGATATTGTAGTTAGAAATAATAGAGAGCAAACGGTGCTAATAGATTTGTTTGATCAAATACCTGTTTCGAAAAATAGCGATATAACCGTAAGTGCCGAAAATATATCCGATGGGATACTGACGGAAGAAAATGGCGAGGTGAAATGGGGGATTTCTGTTGCTCCAAATCAATCGAAAGCTGTACAGATTTCTTTTACAGTAAAATATCCGAAAGATTTTAACTTTAGTGTAAAGAGATATAAAACAATTTCTAGTCCACGTTTTTACTAAATGCTTTTACATTCTTTTGAAATTTCCAATTAAACATATTTAATTCATCTGAATTAAATCGTTTTTAGAGCTGTAGATAAGTTGCTTAATGTTTTTTGCTGTTAAAAAAAGTTAAGCATAAATTGAATCATAAATAGTTACGTTAATTTCGAACAAATCTTGTCGGTTGAAAAAAATTAGTATTCGTTATATTGTTACTCTTATAAGTTTAGCGCTTCTCGTACTTGTGAGCTTGCAGCTTTATCAAGCAAAGCAGTTGTACAATCAAAAGTCGGATGCGTATTCTGAAAAAATAAATAATCTTGTTGCCAGTATTGCGCTTAAACACGAGCGGGTTTCAGATATTAAAACTTATGCTCCTATATTTGGAAGTGAATTTAAAGACCAATATAAAATGGCTTTAAAAGAGGAATTCCGAAATATTTTTCCTGTGCAAGAAACAGTGTCTATAATTGATACTGCAATTTATGAAAATGGAGTTCCAAATAAATATTACTACGTAACTGGGAAGTCGTACGACTCACTTTCGGGTGTCTCAGCTTCGCACAGTTTGCTGATCAAAGATTTGGGCGAAGTAAATGCGCTAGTTAATAATTCAATTTCGAGCAGAGATTCTGCAAATTTAGCTTACGAATTAGATAGAAAAGTAAAAACACAGCTGATTACGAAAGCTAAGTTTGTAAACCAGAAAATGGTAGATGTTTTTAGAAATGTAACAAATTTGAGTCCACAACAAAGAATAGATCTTAGTTACCTAGACAGTATTATAAATCAAGTTTTCAAAGAAAATAAAATTTCTACCGCTTTTGATTATGCAATTTTTAACACTAAAAATGAAGTAGTAACTTTTCCTGCATATACCCATCATTACAATGAGAGTTTGAGCAGTAGTGAAGTAACTATGGCAAAACTTTTTCCTTCAAACATTTTTGAGGATGCGCTTTTTATTGGAATTCATTTCACACAGAAGAAAGCAGAACTTTTTGGTGAAATGTGGTTTACCTTATTGGTTAGCTTTTTACTCATTGTTCTTATTGTAGTTTCTTTCTTTGTGATGTTTAGAACAATTATTAACCAAAGAAGGTTGTCTGTAATTAAGAACGACTTTATCAATAATATGACCCACGAGTTTAAAACACCAATAAGTACAATTTCATTGGCATGTGAAGCATTGGGAGATAAAGATATGTTGAAAGAAGCTCCACCCGAAATGAGTCCGTTCGTAAACATGATAAACCAAGAAAATAAACGTTTATCTAATCTAGTAGAACGCATTTTACAAAGCGCGGTTATCGATAGAGGAGAGTTAAATCTTAAAAAAGAGAAATTAGAGTTAAACCAAATTGTAAAATCGGTTATAGACAATGCACGGTTAAGGGTAGCATCTAAATCCGGTGAAATAGAATTAAATTTATCTACCAGTAGTCTTTTTTTTACAGGAGATAGCATGCATACGCAGAATATTATCTCTAACTTAGTAGATAACGCAATCAAGTATTGCAAAAACATACCGAAGATAAAAGTTGTAACTTTCAAAGAAGGAGAAGCAATTGTTTTGCAGGTAATAGATAATGGAATAGGTATAAAATCAGAGCATCTAGATAAAATTTTTCAAAAACTGTACAGAGTTCCAACAGGAAATTTACATGATGTAAAAGGCTTTGGTTTAGGTTTGAGTTATGTAAAAGCAATTACAGACATAGAAGGTTGGACTGTTAGTGTGAATAGTAAATTTGGAGAAGGTTCTACCTTTAGTATACGAATCATTAAAAGTGAAAAATATGAGTAATCAATTAACAATCTTATTGGCAGAAGATGACGATAACTTGGGGATGTTATTAAACTCCTTTATTAAGGCAAAGGGATTTGCTGTAGACTTAGCAAGAAACGGTAAGATTGCTTTGGAAAAATTTAATAATGGAGCATATGATTTTTGTATTTTTGATGTGATGATGCCCGAAATGGATGGGTTTACACTAGCCAAAGAGATCAGAGAGATAGATAAGAAAGTTCCTATTTTATTCTTAACTGCAAAAAGCATGAAAGAAGATAAGTTAGAAGGATTTGCAATCGGTGCTGATGATTATCTTACCAAGCCTTTTAGTATGGAAGAGTTGCTCGCAAGGATTGAAGCTATTTTAAGGCGGGCTGGCATAGAGAAAAGAGGAGTTGATCTAACACTTACAGTTGGTTCAATACAGTTTGATCCGGAAACGCGTATGTTGAATTTAAAAGAACCTAAAAAATTAACTACAAAAGAAAATCAACTGCTCAAGTTATTAGTTAAAAATAAGAATGAGGTGCTTGATAGGCAAGCAACCTTAAGAGCAATTTGGGGAGATGACAATTATTTCAATGGCAGAAGTATGGATGTTTATATCGCCAAATTGAGGAAATTATTAAAAGAAGATCCGGCCATAGAAATTATGAATGTACATGGTAAAGGATTTAAACTAATTGATCGACCAGACTAACTTTACCTAGCAGTAGGTATTGTACACCCCTCTATTTCAGTATACCTTCATAGGCAAATAATATTAATGCCAATAGTATGAGCACAAGAGAAATAGATGATGATTGCACTGGAGATGATTGTAAAAACAAGTGGTATACAGCTGCAGAAATTAAAGATAAAATTGTAGTAGCAACAAACGATAAAACGAAGTACGAAGGATTTGAGTTTGATCTTACCGACTTAAAAAAATTAGTTTCTAAGTTAGAAAGTTATAATGCTCAGGTAGTAAGCAGTCATCCAGAGCAGGTGTGTACAGGAATTCGGTTTTGGGTTTCAGATATCAACCTTTTTGATTCCGAAAGTTCAAAGCCAACTATTATGCAAGATATTGTAACAAAAAATCTAGTAGCTCTTCCTATTAATAGTTATGGCGATGATTTACACGCATTACAAAATGCCGAAATTAATACGCATAAGGTAGAAACAAATCCAAATGGTGTTTTACGCGAAAATTTAACAGAAAATCAAGAGCAAAGTAATACGCTTGTGTATCGAGATCTTATTTTATCCAAGGCAAGACCTTGTCCAAATGCCTGTGGCAGCAAATGGCCTCCAAGAAAATTTTTAAGAGATTAAATATGAAGTTTTGAATTATTACGGAATCGCTGATATTTTATATTTCGTTTCTGAATATCTGTTTTTAATAGTAGGGCTTTTAGCGATATTAAAGCAGGTCAGAACAAAAAAGGCGCTAGTTATTTCAATCTATTTGATTGTGATGGCTATGCTACTTTTAACCAGTACTATTTTAGCCCAAAAAAACATTAACAACCTTTTGGTTTATAACATAATGGGTGTTTTTGAATTGGTATGTGTGTATTTTTTATACCAGAAAGAAGCAATCTCTAAGTATTGGCGTTATGTAATCCCTGTGCTAGTCTTAGCGAATATTTATTCAACTTTTTTTGTCTTTACTCCATGGAGCTTAAATTCATATGGAATGGCGCTGTCTCAACTTGCTGTAATTTTAATGGGGTGTAATTACTCTTTTAGATTAATTACAGAACTCAAAGTCAAAAAATTAAGTAAACACCCATTTTATTTTATTCACTTGGGCTTTATTATTTACGCTTCAGGGTGTTTGTTTATCAATTTAATGAGCGAAAAAATTGTGTCAGAAGAAACAAACGACTTCTTTCATAACGCTTGGATTTTAGAATGTATATTTAATATTATTCGCTTAAGTTTTATATCTTACGGTTTAATACTACTGCGACGTGAATAATTCAGATTTAATAATATTACTACTCGGTTCTTGCTCAATGCTTGTAATGGTAGTTGTTATTATCTTTTTTACCTATACCTATCAAGCTAAAATAAAACAAAAAGAAGAGAATATTAAAGCTGTTCAAGGCTTGCTAAAAGAAGAGGAGTTAAAGGCAACTTACGCTTTGTTAGAAGGACAGGATAATGAAAGGTTAAGAATAGCACAAGACTTACACGATGGATTAGGCGCCCAGCTTTCTGTTATTAAAATTTATACGGATTTACTTCAGCAAGGGAGTCCAACTAAAAAACAACAAGATTTAATCCAAAAACAGAACATTGCTATTGTTGAAGCCATTAAAAATATTCGATTTATTTCTCATAATTTAAGCAATTCCGTTCTTGCGCATTTTGGACTCAAAAAGGCTTTAAAAAGTTTAACAGAAAGCTTAAATAGCACAAAAACAATCAGTATTACTACGCACACTTCTTTTGTTTGCGAACCAAATTTAGAAATTTCAAGAACGATTTATCAAATTATTCAAGAGTTGTTTAATAACACAATTAAACACGCAGACGCTACACAAATTACGGTTGAACTTTCTGTGTTTAAAGATGCTTTATCTCTTATTTTAGTAGATAATGGCACCGGATTTAATACGGCTGAAACAAATCCTGGTTTAGGATTGAAAAGTATACGCTTGAGAGTAAAAAAATTAAAAGGCGACTTTTCTATTGATTCTAACCCAAAAACAGGTACTACTGTGATTATTGAAATTCCATTTTCTAATGAGGTATAAAATAATAATAGCAGATGATCATTACTTGGTAAGTACAGGTGTTCAATCGATTTTAGAACCGCAAGATAATTTTGAAGTTTTGGCAACTTTTTCAAATGGAAAAGAAGTTCTTGATTTCTGCGAAAACAATAGAGTTGATATTGTAATTCTGGATATAAATATGCCTGTGATGAATGGGATAAAATGTTCAAAGAAATTGAAGAAACATTTCCCTCAAATAAAGATTTTGATACTCACAATGTACAACAGGAAAAAATTTGTTTCAGAATTGATGAAAATTGGAGTAGACGGATGTGTTCAAAAAGATAAATCTGGAGAAGACCTAATTAAAGCCCTAAATAATATCGTAGAAGGGAAATCCTATTTTGAGGACGAAATTGAAGTAGAAAGTCAAGTAACAACTCAAAAAAAAGCGTCTGATGTGGATTTGAGTCAGCGTGAATTAGAAATTTTAGACTTAGTTGTAAATGGCAAAACGAGTCAAGAAATAGCAGATTTATTATTCATATCTATACATACGGTAAATACACATCGAAAAAATATAAATAGAAAATTAAATGTTTCTGGGTTGGATGAACTTTTGAATAAAACATTAGAATTGGGATTGTTAAAATAGTTCTCAGTATCTAATTGTTACCTTATTTTTTACGAAACAACGATTTTAATTTGATGTGTAATAAAAAATACTAAAAATGTCTCTTCTTTGTTCACAAAAATCGTAGCTTTGTTATTCCATAATTGTACATAAAACATGGATAAGGTATCATACGTAGGAAATGCTGATGTAAACGCAATGGATGCGCTTTACCAAACCTATAAACAAGACCCAAATGCTGTGGATGCAGGCTGGCAAAAGTTTTTTGAAGGGTTTGAATTTGCGCAAACAGATTTCGAAAACAACGGCGAAATTCCAGAAAATTTCCAAAAAGAATTTAAAGTCATTAATCTCATAAACGGATACCGTTCTCGCGGACATCTTTTTACCAAAACCAATCCAGTTAGAGAAAGAAGAAAGTACGCGCCTAATCTAGATTTAGAAAACTTTGGTTTAACTGAACAAGATTTAAGCTTAACTTTTCAAGCAGGTGAAGAAATTGGTATTGGAGCTGCAACGCTGCAAGAGATAATCGATCATTTACAAGAAGCTTATTGCCAATCTATTGGTATTGAGTTTTACTACATGAGAGATCCTGAACGCACAAAATGGTTCATGAACAAGGTCGAAATGAAAAATAGACCGAAGTACGAGGCTGAACAGAAAAAAGAGATTTTTAATAAATTGAATCAAGCTACTCTTTTTGAGCAGTTCTTACAAAAGAAATATGTAGGTCAAAAACGATTTTCTATTGAGGGTGGAGAAGCGCTTATTGCTGGTTTAGATAGACTTATAAAAAAAGGAGCTGATTTAGGCGCACAAGAGTTTATAATGGGAATGGCGCATAGAGGTCGACTTAATACGCTTGTGAATATTTTTGACAAAGACTTTGAAGAGCTGTTCGGAGAATTTGATGGGAAAGCCTTTGACCATGACGAGTCTTTTGACGGTGATGTAAAATATCACCTCGGTCAAACAAACGACGTAGAAGTAAACGGTAAAAAAGTACAATTAACGTTAGCTCCAAACCCTTCGCACCTCGAGGCTGTTGACCCTGTTGTAGAAGGAATTGTTAGAGCAAAAATAGACGACTATTTAAAGTCAGAAGAAAAAATTGTTCCTGTTTTGGTTCATGGTGATGCAGCAATTGCAGCACAAGGAATTGTTTATGAAACCATTCAAATGGCAGGACTAGACGGTTACAGAACAGGAGGAACCATACATATTGTCGTAAACAACCAAGTTGGTTTTACTACGAATTATCTAGACGCTAGAACTTCAACTTATTGTACAGATATTGCCAAAACAACTTTATGTCCAGTTTTCCATGTTAACGGAGATGATGTAGAAGCTGTTGCTCAGGTAATGGAGATTGCAATTGAATACAGACAAAAATTTCATCAAGATATATTCATTGATTTATTATGCTATCGTAAATATGGCCATAACGAAGGAGATGAACCAAAGTTTACGCAACCTCAACTTTACAAAGAGATTGCTAAACATCCTAATCCTAGAGAAATTTATCTAAAACAACTCATAGAAGAAGGAGTTTTGTCAAATGATGAAGGAAAAAAGATAGGAAAAGAATTTACAGAAAAGTTACAAACGAGATACGACGAATCTAAGAAGAAAGAAACGACTGTTGTTACGAACTTTTTGAGTAAAGCCTGGGAAGATTACAGATACGGTAAGTTTGAGGATTTTGATAAGAGTCCGAATACAAGTTTTGACAAGAAAAAATTAATAGAACTTGGAGTCAAATTATCTACGCTTCCGGAAGGTAAAAAATATTTTAGAAAGGTAGAAAAGCTATTTAAAGATCGTAAAAATATGATCGAAACAGATAGTTTAGATTGGGGTACAGCAGAAATGCTTGCTTATGCTACCTTGTTGGTAGAAGGTCACCCAGTTCGAATTTCTGGACAAGATGTTGAAAGAGGGACATTCTCACACAGACACGCTGTTGTAAAAACAGAAGATACAGAAGAAGAGATAATGACGCTTAATCTTCTTGATGAGAAACAAGCAGATTTCACAATTTACAACTCACTCTTGTCTGAGTACGGAGTTTTAGGTTTCGATTATGGATACTCGCTAGCACAACCAAAAGGGTTAACTATTTGGGAAGCGCAGTTTGGAGATTTTATGAACGGAGCTCAAATCATGATTGACCAGTTTATTTTCCCAGCTGAAGATAAATGGAGAATTCAATCTGGGTTAGTAATGCTTTTACCGCATGGGTATGAAGGACAAGGAGCAGAGCATTCTTCTGCTCGTTTAGAAAGATTTTTACAAAGTACAGGAGATTTAAATGTGCAAGTTGTAAACTCTACAACGCCAGCCAATCATTTTCATGCTTTGAGAAGACAAATTATACGCGACTTCAGAAAACCAATGATTGTAATGTCTCCGAAAATGTTACTGAGATATCCAAAGGCAGTTTCTACAATGGATGACTTGGCCAACGGTTCTTTCCAAGAGCTCATAGACGATCCAAAAAGTATTCATGAAACTGCAGAAGCAGTTGTTTTTTGCTCAGGAAAAGTATACTACGATTTCATTGAAGAAGCTGAGAATAGAGGAGTTACTAATGTTGCATTTGTAAGAATTGAACAACTTTATCCTTTCCCACACAAGCAGGTAGAAGCTGTAATGGCTAAATATAAAAATGCGAAGAAATTTGTTTGGGGACAAGAAGAGCCAGAAAATATGGGCGCTTGGCATTTTATAGCGATGGAATTAAGAAATCTTAATTTAGATGTAGTTGCTAGACCAAGATCGGCAGCTCCGGCAGCAGGTTCTAAGCAAACCCACTTGAGAAGATTAAATAGATTATTTGACAGATTGTTTGAAGCTACGTTAGCTTAAGCAAAACATATTTATAAAAAGAAAAAACAATGTCAGTATTAGAAATGAAAGTACCAAGCCCGGGAGAATCAATCTCGGAAGTTGAAATCGCAGCGTGGTTGGTATCTGACGGAGATTATGTTGAAAAAGATCAAGCTATCGCAGAGGTAGATTCTGATAAAGCAACATTAGAATTACCAGCAGAAGAAGCAGGTATAATTACATTAAAAGCAGAAGAAGGAGATACAGTAGCTGTAGGGCAAGTAGTTTGCTTAATTGATACCTCAGCTGAAGCTCCAGAGGGCGCGTCTGCTCCCAAAGAGGAAAAGAAAGAAGAGGTTAAAGTTGCTCCTAAAACAGAAGAGAAAAAAGAAACAACTCCTTCTCCGGCACCGGCTAAGAAAGAAAGTTATGCTTCTGGAACACCATCTGTAGCTGCTGCTAAAAAAATGGCGGAGAATGGTATAAAAGCCAATCAAGTAAATGGTACTGGAAAAGACGGAAGAATTACCAAGCAAGATGTTGTATCAGCAATGGCAGGTGGTTTTGCAACCGAAGCTACTAATGGCTGGGGAGGTACAAGAGATACTGAGAATAAGAAGATGTCTATGTTGCGCCGTAAGATAGCAGAACGTTTAGTTTCTGTGAAAAACGACACTGCAATGTTAACTACTTTTAATGAAGTTGACATGAAGCCAATAATGGATTTACGTACAAAGTACAAAAAGCAATTTGCTGAATTCCACGAAGTAAATCTTGGATTTATGTCTTTCTTTACAAAAGCAGTAACAGAAGCATTAAATTTATATCCGTCGGTAAACGCACAGATAGAAGGGAAAGAAATGATTTTGCATAACTATGCAGATATAGGTATTGCGGTTTCTTCTCCTAAAGGTTTAATGGTTCCTGTTGTGCGCAATGCAGAACAAATGACCTTGGCAGAAATCGAAAGAGAAATTAAACGATTAGCTATAAAAGCAAGAGATGGTAAAATTACACCAGACGAAATGACGGGCGGAACGTTTACTATCACAAATGGAGGTGTTTTTGGTTCTATGTTGTCTACACCAATTATTAATCCTCCACAATCTGCAATTTTAGGAATGCACAACATTGTTGAGCGTCCAGTTGCTATAAACGGTAAAGTAGAAATTAGACCTATAATGTATTTAGCACTTTCTTATGATCACAGAATAATTGACGGAAAAGAATCTGTTGGTTTCTTAGTGAAAGTAAAAGAAATGTTAGAAAACCCAGAAAGAATGATTTTCGGTGCAAAAGATCCGTACGAAGTTCTTTTAGGATTATAGAACAATTAGAATTTTATAATTGAAATAAATAAGGCGCTCATGAATGAGTGCCTTTTTTGTTTTCCTTAAAATGAGTAGAACAGCTTAACCGTAAAACCTCATCTAAAAATTGCAATTAATTCAAATCTAAATGCTTTAGTTGTTCAATTCTATTTCTTTCTAAAAATTCATCGATAGATTCAAAATGTTCAATAACTCGTCGGTCTTTAAATTCGAATACCTTTTGAGAAAGGCCTTTTAAGAAAGCTCTATCATGAGAAACAAGAATTAAAGTTCCATCAAATTTCAAAAGCGCTTCTTTTAGAACATCTTTTGATTTTAAATCTAAATGATTGGTAGGTTCATCTAAAATTAAAACATTAACAGGCTCTAACAATAGTTTAACCATTGCTAAACGCGTTTTCTCTCCTCCAGATAAAAATCCAACTTTTTTATCAATTGCATCTCCAGAAAACATGAAAGCACCTAGTATAGATTTAATTTGCTTTCTAATTTCTCCTTGCGCAACATAATCCACTGTTTCAAAAACAGTCATTTCAGGATCGAGCAACGAAGCTTGGTTTTGCGCAAAGTAACCTACTTTGGCGTTGTGACCAAGTTCACAAAAACCATCAAAATCAATTTCTCCCATGATAGCTTTTATCATCGTAGATTTTCCTTCTCCGTTTCTACCTACGAAAGTCACTTTTTCTCCTCGTGCAATGGAAAGATTAGCATCTTTAAATACTACATTTTCTCCGTAAACTTTGGTCAAATCTTTTGCAACCACTGGGAAATCTCCCGAGCGCTGAGAAGGAGGGAAGCGCAAAGAAAGTGAAGAGTTATCTACTTCGTCGATTTCTACAATTTCCATTTTGTCTAGCATACGTTGCCTAGAATTTACTTGATTCGTTTTAGAGTAGGTTCCTTTAAATTGTTCTATAAATCGTTTATTGTCTGCAATTACTTTCTTTTGTTCGTTGTACTGTTTAATTTGTTGCTGTCTTCTTTCTTCTCTTAAGGTTAAATAATGAGTATAGTTCGCTTTGTAATCGTATATTCTTCCCATAGTAACCTCTATTGTTCTGTTTGTGATGTTATCAATAAATGTTTTATCATGAGAAATTACTATGACTGCTTTTGCTTTATTCTTCAAAAAGTCTTCTAGCCAAATCACAGATTCAATATCGATGTGATTGGTAGGCTCATCTAAAAGTACTAAGTCGGGTTTTTGAAGTAAAATTTTAGCCAGCTCAATACGCATACGCCAACCTCCACTAAATTCGCTGGTTGGACGATTAAAATCTTCGCGTTTAAATCCTAAACCGAACAATGCTTTTTCTACCTCTGCGTCGTAGTTGGTTTCTTCAATTCCGTAAAATTTCTCTCCTAATTCAGTAACACGTTCTATAATTTGCATGTACTCAGCAGATTCATAGTCTGTTCTAACTTCTAGCTGTTTGTTTAGCGCGTCAATTTCATTACTCATTTCAAAAATACCACCAAAGGCCTTTGAGGTTTCTTCAAAAACAGTACTGTCATCTTCTGTTAATAAATGCTGTGGTAAGTATGCAATTACTGTATCGTCTGAACATTGAATAGAACCGCTATTAGGTTGCTGCACGCCTGCAATAATTTTCATCATTGTAGATTTTCCGGCACCGTTCTTTCCCATTAAGGCAATTTTGTCATTTTCATTAATCACAAAACTTACATCCTCAAATAAAGTTCTAGCGCTAAACTCAACTTTTAAACCATTTACAGAAATCATACATGTATTTATTTAAAACGTTGCAAAGCTAGTAAAGATATATGAAGAGAATAGACTTAAAATAATTGTATTTTGCTAACTTGACCGTATGATTTCAAAACCGAAACAAAGAGTAGAACCATTTTATTTTAGCCATTACATCTCCTTGTCCACACAAGAGTATTTGAATGAAGCCTTTGTGATGTGTACAAAAGAAGTAATCACTGTTTATGATCAATTGACAGAAGAAGCAGGAGGTTATAAGTATTCGAATGACAAATGGACACTCAAGCAATTGCTGAACCATTTAATTGATACAGAAAGAATACTAGCTACAAGAGCACTGCGTTTTTCGCGAAAAGATACTTCCTTATTGCCCGGTTTTGATGAGAATAACTTTGCGTTAAATGATAATTCACATCATTTATCTGTACAAGACTTACTAGAAGAATACAAAGCGGTAAGAGAAGCTACGCGCTTATTTTATCAAAATATAAATGAAACTTGTCTAGATTTTATGGGAAACGCAAACGGAACAGAAATTTCTGTGAGAGAGTTAGGATGGATAATCGTTGGGCATGATCTGCATCATCTTAAAATTATTCGTGAGAAATATTTACCCTTTTTATAATTGATTTGGTACAATTAATTTTTCTGTCTTTTATTGTTGACTAAATAAAAACCACCCTTTGCTCTTTGATGAAAGGTTTATTTAATTTCAATCCTTATTTTTGTTACATGATTAGAATTTGCATTTGTATTACTTTACTTTCTCTTTTTGTAGTTAGTTGCGGAGAAAAAAAGAAAACAGAACTTAATCAGTTCACAGAGAAAAAAGTAGTTGTTAAGTCTCTTGACGAAGATTTGGCCAAGGTAAACCAATCGCTTTCAGAAAATGAAAACAACGTAGCTTTATTGATTCAAAAAGCAAAGCTGTGCAGAGATAGTTATGATTTTGGTTGTACTTTAGAGTCTGCAGCTAAAGCCTACAGATTGGATAGCACGAATGTTGAAGCTAGAGATTTATATGCGTGGACATTAATCAACAAATCTACTAGAACAACAGCAGATATTGAAAACGCACAAAGACACTTTAAATATATAATAGAGAAGAAACCAAGAAATGTTGCTGCATACGTAAACTTGGCAAATACTTATTCTCTCCTTGGAAATTTTAAAAAGTCGTTTCAATATATTAATGAAGGATTGAGGATAGATAAAAATTTTAGAGATGCTTATGTATTAAAAGGTTCTAATTATAGAATTATCGGAGATACAGCTTTGACAATATCTAGTTTTGAAACAGCCATTCAGGTAGATCCTACAAATATTGAAACCTATTTAAATGTGGCCGACTATTACGTAGAAATAAAAAATCCGATTGCTTTAGAATACTACCAAACTGCGTATGATTTGAAACCTGTAAAAAAAGATTTTTTAATGCGTGCACTATATGGCGTTGCAAAAACGCAACAAGATTTAGGTCGATTCCAAGAAGCTTTAGAAGGCTACAGAGAGCTAATAGCTGTAGATTCATTGTTTTATATTGCTAATTTTAATAGTGGATTTATTAAACAATTTAGACAAATGGAGTTAGATAGCGCCGTTTACTACTATAATTTAGCATTGGCAGTTAACCCAGAATTTGTTCAAGGTTGGCATAATTTAGGACTAGCATATATAGATCAGAATAGAAAATCAGATGCAGCGCGTGCATTTTCTAACGTAGTTCGTATTGCGCCAGACTATGAGCCAATCAAAGAAGCACTTGAACTGCTTAAGTAAATGAATAAACAACAAAGAATAATACCGGCTTTGGGAGAAATGGCTTTTCCCTTAATTGGAATGTTTTATTTGGATTGGTCGTTATACTTCATTGTACTCTACTATCTTTTAGATTGCTTTGCAAATGAGGTGTTTTATCATGTTGAGGCAAAATCAATTTTCATATTTCACGGTAAAAAAAAAGAGGATAAACGCTTCTGGTTGCGATCAGGAATCATACAATCGATAGCTTTCTTTTGTGTTCTGTTTATTGCACATTTTGCCATGATCTCAATTTATCCGAAAATGAATCTAGCACAAGAGTTCTGGGCGTTTTTAATGTATACAGAAGATTTACTTCCTATTCCACAAGTTTATGTGCTTCTTCCCTTGGTTTTTTTGCCAAAATACATGCAGTATAAAAATGAATTTATTGTAAAACAAAAAGTCAGAACGTTTACACTTAAAACCTATGTTTTCGCAAGAAGAAAAGCGTGGTTATTAACACTAGCACTAACAGGGTTGCTTTACTCGCTTAGTTTTATAGTCCAACTACCACCCGCAGTATGGCTCGTGTTTCTAGTCCTTCCAAAATTGACATATGACGTATGGATTGTTAAAAACTAGTTGTTTGACAGCTTTTCAATCTCCTTCATTACAGCATCCGCTTCTGCGTACTTCTTATCTCCCTCGCTTCTATTTATTTTCGATAAAGTAAAAGCTTCTTTTAAAAGTTGCTCGTGTTTTTTCTCTAATTTTTGAAGAGGTGTTTTCTTTGAAAATAATCCCATTTTAAACCTTTTGAATAGTAACATCTGAATCTAAGTATTGTTGTGTCATGGTGTTATCATTTCTTTAAAAAATTAGAAGCCTACTTTCTTTCTAATCTATAAAATACCTCTTACTTTTAACGCTTAGAAGCTCAAAAGTTAAAAATTAAACTATGAAAACAATACTCATACTAGGAGCCGGATTATCATCTTCCTCATTAATCCGTTACTTTTTAAAACATTCAGACGAAAATAATTGGAAAATTAGAGTTACAGACAGAGATTTAGATCTAGTGAAATCTAAATTAAAAGGTCATAAAAATGGTGTAGCATTAGATTTTAATGCGCTTGACCCCGAACAGCGTAGACCAGAAATAGAGAAAGCAGATTTAGTTGTGAGTATGTTGCCAGCGAGATTTCATGTAGAAGTAGCTAAAGACTGCATCGAATTAAAGAAAAATGTAATTACACCGTCTTATGTTTCTTCAGAAATGGAAGCACTGCACAAAGAAGCCGAAGAAGCCGGTATTTTAATTATGAATGAGATTGGTGTTGATCCAGGAATTGATCATATGTCTGCCATGCGTGTATTAGATCATATCAGTGAAATTGGCGGGAAAATGCATATTTTTGAATCTTTTACAGGTGGATTAGTTGCGCCAGAGTCTGACAACAATCCGTGGAATTATAAGTTCACTTGGAATCCAAGAAATGTTGTTTTGGCTGGTCAAGGTGGAGCAGCAAAATTTATTCAAGAAAATCAATATAAATACATTCCTTACAACAAACTTTTCAGAAGAACTGAAATAATTGAAGTAGAGAATTATGGCTTATTTGAAGGTTATGCCAATAGAGATTCATTGTCTTATAGAGATGTTTATGGATTAGAAGATATTCCAACAATTTATAGAGGTACATTAAGAAGAAAAGGTTTTTCTAGAGCATGGGATGTTTTTGTACAATTAGGCTGTACAGATGATTCTTACGTTTTAGAAGGTTCGGAGAACATGACTAAGAGAGATTTTATTAATTCATTTTTGCCTTACAACCAAAATGATTCTGTAGAATTAAAACTACGTCATTATCTAAAAATTGATTTAGACGATACACTTTGGGATAAATTAGAGTGGTTAGGAATTTTTGAAAACGATAAGAAAATTGGATTTAAAGATGCAACACCAGCTCAAATTCTGCAGAAAATCTTAGAAGAAAAATGGTCGCTTAAGCCAGAAGATAAAGATATGATTGTGATGTACCATAAATTTGTTTACCACAAAAACAATCAATTCCACGAAATTACATCAGAAATGGTAAATATTGGAGAAGATCAAACTTATACATCCATGAGTAATACCGTTGGTTTGCCCGCAGCGATCTGTGGAAAAATGATGCTCAACAACGAGATTTCCTTAAAAGGTGTACGTAGACCAATTTATAAAGAAATTTACAATCCAATTTTAGACGAATTAGAGCAATATTCTATCAAGTTTGTAGAAAAACAGATAGAAAATCCAAGATTATACTCAGATAATCAGCCTTGGAGTTAATGTTGTTTTTTACAGGTTGATAAAATAAATATTAAGTTAAAAGTAAAAGTCCGTATTCATTAAGAATGCGGACTTTTCCAATTTTTTAATTCAATTCTAATAATTCATAAATTTAACCTATCTTTGCGCTCTTCAAACAGAAAAACTATGTCGGTAGGAGTTAAAATATTTTCAGGGAGAGCGTCTATTAAGTTAGCTACAGAAGTTGCTAATACCTATGGTGTTTCTTTGGGAGATGTAAAAGTTTCTGATTTTAGTGACGGTGAATTTCAGCCTTCATTCGAAGAAACGGTGCGTGGACAAGATGTATTTATTGTACAATCTACGATGCCTCCTGCAGATAATTTGTTTGAATTACTTTTAATGGTTGACGCTGCAAAACGTGCTTCTGCCAGAAAAATAATTGCTGTAATTCCATATTTTGGTTTCGCGCGTCAGGATAGAAAAGATAAGCCAAGAGTTGCCATTGGAGCAAAATTGGTAGCGAATATGTTAATGGCTGCAGGTGTAGATCGTTTAATGACGATGGACTTACACGCAGATCAAATACAAGGTTTTTTCGAAGTTCCCGTAGATCATTTATATGCTTCTACGATCTTCTTTCCAGAGATAGAAGCCATGAATAACGGCAACTTAATTATGGCTGCGCCAGATGCTGGTGGAGCGAAAAGAGCAAATTCTTATGCTAAGAAATTAGATGTAGGTTTAGCAATTTGTCATAAACAGAGAAAGAAAGCCAATGAAGTTGCAGAAATGACTGTAATTGGAGATGTTTCTGGTAAAGACGTAGTGTTAGTTGATGATATGTGCGATACAGCAGGTACATTAACCAAGGCAGCAGATTTATTCATGAGCAAAGGTGCAAAAAGTGTTCGCGCATTTTGTACACACGCTGTATTATCTGGTCCGGCTTACGATAGAATAAATAACTCTCAATTAACAGAGTTAATCGTTACAGATACCATTCCATTAAAAGGAAAAAGCGATAAGATTAGAGTATTATCTACCTCAGAATTATTCTCTGATGTTATCAGAAGATTGGTAAATAACCAATCTATTAGTTCACATTTTATAATCTCATAAATAAATACAAATGAAAACAGTACAATTGAGCGGTTCGGTAAGATCGAACGTAGGGAAAAAGGACGCGAAAGCTGTCAGAGCAGCAGGTAACGTACCTTGTGTACTTTATGGATCAGGAGAGCAAACTTCTTTTTCTGTAAAGGGAACAGATTTAGAAAAAATTATTTTTTCTGCCGATGTTTACAACGTTGAATTAGATATCGACGGTAAAAAAGTAAACGCAATTATTCAAGAAAAACAAATGCATCCAGTTAAAGATACTGCAATGCACGTTGATTTCTTAGAGTTAAATGACAAGAAAGAAGTTAAGGTTAACATTCCAGTTACTACTTCAGGAAGATCTAAAGGTGTTTTAAATGGTGGACGTTTACAGCAAGTATTCAGAACTTTAAGAGTTCAAGGTTTACCAAATGCAATTCCAGAAGTAATTGACTTAGATATTACAGCATTAACAATAGGTAAAGCAATTCGTGTTGGAGAAGTAGAGATAGAAGGTTGTAAAGTCTTAGATCCTGCATCTGCAGTAGTTGTTTCTGTGAAAATGTCTAGAGGAGCAGTTAAAGACGAAGAGGAAGAAGAAGCAGCAGCTGAAGGTGCCGAAGGTGGTGAAGCAGCAGCAGAGTAAATCTCTCTTAATTGATATTGAAAAGACGCAACCGAATGGCTGCGTCTTTTTTGTTTCTATAAAATTATTTCCCCTTCCATTGGTTGTTTGTATATTTGAATATGAAGTGCATGATTTTTTTACTTTTACTTTTGCTGACTGTTGAGAGTAATGCTCAATATTCGATTGTACCCGAACCGAAATCAATTAGTTGTTCTCAGCAATCTTTCCTAGAATTTACTGGTACACCTCAATTGATTTTTAAATCAGAAGTTGATTTAAGTAAGGAGATAAAAATGCAAGTTGAACGTTTCTTTAGCCTCGATAAAGTAAGTGATAAGCCGAAAATAGGAGTTGTTGTTCAGCAGGTAAATTCAGAACATAAAGACAGCTATGAACTACTCATTTCTGACACCAACATTCATATTAATTACAGTTCGTCAGTTTCTTTATTGTATGCCTTGAGTACGTTAGAACAACTTAAACTTAAAACAGATAGTAATTCCATTATTAAACTACCAACAGGCAGAATTTATGATTATCCAGATTTCGAATGGCGTGGCTTACATCTAGATTGTGCACGTCATTTTTTTACCGTTGAAGAGCTTAAACGCTTTATTGATTTAATGGCGCACTACAAGTTTAATACTTTTCATTGGCACCTTACAGATGATCAAGGCTGGAGAATAGAAATTAAAAAGTATCCTAAATTAACCGAAGTTGGAGCAGTTAGAAATAAAACTTTAGATGGACATTATAATGATGAACCGAGGCTTTGGGACAAAACAACCTACGGCGGGTTTTATTCGCAAGAAGATATTAAAGATATTGTTACTTATGCTTCTCTTAAAGGTGTTGAGGTTGTTCCAGAGATTGAATTGCCCGGACATGCAAGAGCAGCTTTGGCAGCCTATCCTAATTTGAGCTGTACAGATTCAGTTATGAGTGTGCCTGGTTTATGGGGAGTTTTTGATGATGTGTTTTGTTCAGATAAAAACACGATAAAGTTTTTAAAAAATGTGTTGTACGAAGTCTGTGAGTTATTCCCCGGAGATTATATTCATATCGGAGGAGATGAAGCTCCAACAGTAAAATGGAAAGAATGTAAAACGTGTCAAAAAAATAGAAAGAAACACAACTTGAAAGATGAACATGCTCTTCAAGGCTATTTTATTGGTAAAATAGCAGAACATCTTTCAAAATATAACAAGAAATTAATAGGTTGGGATGAAATCTTAGACGGTGGATTAGCAAAAAATACTGTTGTTATGAGTTGGCGAGGAATGGAAGGTGGAATTGCAGCAGCCCATCAAAATCATAAAGTGGTAATGACTCCAACAGAGTTTTGTTATTTCGATTATTACCAATCTTCAAACAGAAAAGAACCGCTCGCAATAGGAGGCTATTTACCGCTTGAAAAAGTATATCAATTCAACCCCATCCCGGTGCAGCTTCCAGCAGAAAAACACAAATATATAATTGGTGGACAAGCGAATGTTTGGACAGAGTATATTTCAAATTTCCAACAAGTAGAGTATATGACTTATCCAAGAGCTCTTGCATTGATAGAAAAATTATGGAATATAGAAGCTCCATCTTATCAATATTTTCTAGAAAAACTACCGACTCAATTTAACTGGTTAGAAAAACAGAATGTAAATTATAGTAAAGCGATATTTGATGTTTCATTTGATTTGGTTTCTCCAAAATTGGGCGACTTATCAGTTCAATTACTAGCTCCAAATAGAGAAGAAGTTGGATATTGTTTTGTAAATAATGGAGCTCGATCAGATACGATAAAGTCTAATAAGATTGATTTTTTTAGTCAAAATGAGCTTCTTGATTTTATTCCTATGGCAACTGCAATACCACAGCCTAGAATAAATCATAAAGTAGAGTTAGAAGCATTTGTCTTAAATGGAAAAGGACGGTCTTCAACATTAGAGGTAGATTTATCTCAAAACATAGGTTTAAAACCAATTTCGATTACTAAACCACATAATAAATTTACGAATAAGGGATATTTTACTTTGGTAGATGGTGTTTTTGGTCAGCGTCCATGGAAAGGAAGCGAATGGTTAGGCTACCTTGGTGATACCATTGAAATTATCTATGATTTGCAACAAAAGAGAAGTCTATATCAGATTAAAGTGAGCTGCTTAAAAGCAAATGGGAGTTGGATCTACTTGCCCAAAACCATAGATTGGTATTTCTCAGAAGATGCAGAAACGTGGAGTGCTAGAAATTCAAAAGAAGTAAACACAGAAATTATAGATTTACGCACAATTCAGACTGCGCGCTTTGTAAAAATAAGAATTAATCCTATGGACATAATACCACAAGGTACGAATGGTGCTGGTCATGATCCATGGACATTTATAGACGAGATACAATTTTCATGGAATTAGAATTATGTGCTGGAAGTTATTCGGCTGCTTTGTTAGCGAATACATATCCATTTAAGCGAGTAGAGTTGTGTGCAAGTTTAGAATCTGGAGGCTTAACACCTTCTGCTGGTACGATTGTGAAAGTCTTAAAAGAAGTTGAAGCAGAATGTCATGTATTAATTAGGCCAAGATCTGGAGATTTTAATTACAACCAAGAAGAATTAGATGTGATGCGAGCAGACATTGAGTTTTGCAAAACGGTAGGTTGTAAAGGAATCGTTTTTGGTGTGTTAGACGAAAAACAACGCTTTGATTTAGATAAAAATTTATATTTACTAGATGCAGTAGGCGACTTACAGCTTACTTTTCACAGAGCAATAGATGTAAGTTCAGATGTAGAAAACGACTTAGAATCTATCATTAACTGTGGTTTTCATAGAGTACTCAGTTCAGGTCTTTCTAGTTCAGCAATACAAGGCCTAGAAACATTAAAAAGAATGAAATCTCAAATAAACAACAGATTAGAACTAATGGTTGGAGGAGGAATAAACGCATCAAATATTCTTCAGCTTAAAGAAAATCTTAAGCCAGAAGCAATACACTTTAGTGCAACTGAACATAGAAAAAGTGGAGAGAATTCACTATTTGAGTCCACATTGACTGAGGTTTCTCAAAAGAAACTACAAAACATATTTCATCACCTAAGTGCTTCGAAGTAGACTAAAAAGCAAACCCAAATTTAACACCGAGAGAAAGTCGAGGTCTTGGACCACCGCCATTGTCTAATGAATATACATATTCATCGTTCACGTTGTCGTACACGCTTGTTATATCTTGCCTATTTTGAAAAGCAATTCCTAAGCCTGCAAACATATCAACGAATATTTTGTCATCAAAAAAGTAAACATACCCTACGGTAATTCTTGGGTTAATAATGGTTTTTGTTTCTTTAAAAAACACGGGATTTTCGTTTGTTCCAAATTCGTAATCACTATGATAATATCTATATTTAAGTTCTGGAGCAAAATAAACCTCTTCTGAAGCCAAGAATGGGTAATATCTAAAACCTATAGAGGTGCTAACACCAATTTTAGAAACCCTATCTTCATTACTAGAAAAATTGTCGAAGGAGTCATTAAAAAATCCTTCTAGATAATCATCAATGGTAAAACCTAGACCGCCTTCGAAAGAAAAGTTTTCTGAAACTATTCGTTCATAGTATAGACTTATATCTCCTGAGAATATTTCTAAAGCACTTAATTTAATAAGATTTTTATAGATTGTTTTTGGTTTTTCAGTATCATTACTTCCATTGAAAACCACAACTTTTGGCTGTGCAAGTGCAGTATTATTTACTACCAATACAACTAAAAATATAATTGTTAAATACTTCATCTTAATATTATGTTAGTTTTGTGTAAAAATAAAAACTTTTTTATTATGACGATTAAAAACAAAATTACTACGGTTTTATCCGTTTTTATTGCTTTCAATTCTTTATCTCAAGAGGTAGAGGTGCGCAATGGCTCACAGTTTAAGATGGAGAAAAGCAGTGAAGAAATAAATACTATTCTTGATGCAAGCGCAGATAATTTCACTTTTTTAGTTCAAAGAAGAAGAAATTTTAAATTAATGTCTCTCGACTCAGAATTAGATATTGACGAGACGTATGAAATAGATCTTCCTGAAGTAAATGGGAAAAAAGTGAGGTTTTTAGAAGCGCAACAATCTAAAGATAATAGTTATTTCTATTCTCAATACTTTGATAGAAAGTCAGACGAGATGACTATGTTCGCTTCTCAACTTGATGTTGAAAGCGGTAAGTTTGAGCAACATCTTGAGGGTGTTAAAGTACAGGACGACAAATTTGGTTCTCTTCAAAGACCTTTTCGTGTAGTTAATAGTATTGATTCTTCTACAATTTTAATTGTTACTACATATCCAATAAAAAATAAAGAAAATGCACGGTTTGCATTTAAGGTTGTAGATAAAGATTATAACATGCTTTGGCAAAATGATATTGTTTTTGACGAAGAGGGTAGAAACTTTACAGCGGAAAATTTTTTAGTAGATAAGAATGGGAATATACATATTGTTGCTACTGTAAGAATTAGTAAGGATGAGAAAAAAGAAAAAGGTGCCAAAAGCAGATATGTAACAAATATCTACTCTTATTTTCATGAAGAAAATGAATTAAAGCAGTACGAAATTGGGTTTAAAAATGAGATTATTTTAAATGCAAATGTAGAAGTAAACAAAGAAAATGAACTTATCTGTACCGGTTTTTATGGTGATAATAGGTTTTTTGATGCAGGTATGAAAGGTTTATTCTTTTTAAGAATAGATGCGAATACTAAACAGGTTGTTGCTTCTAGTTTATCAGAGTTTGATAAAGACTTCTTGGCTCAAGTAATGAATAAAAGAAGAGCTGCAAAGGGGAAATCGTTAAATAACTTTTTGGTAAGAGATGTTTTTGTGCATGCAGATGGAGGGATGTCGGTTGTAACAGAAAAGTATATTTATGTAGAGGGAACAGATCAAAATGGTGCTGTTACGAGAAGACAATGGACCTATGGAGATGTTGCGGTATTCTTTTTAAGTCCGGAAGGTGAGGTTGAAACCTATTCGGTAATCAAGAAAAATCAATATGCATATTCTTCAGGTACTGCAGTTAATGCTCTTATGGCTTCTGCGGGTATTTCACTTTATCCAGGTGCAAATGAAGTTCCTTATTACGGAATTGCATCTATGATGAAAGATGATGTGGTATATGTTCTTTACAATGCAAATCCAAAAAATTTAGAAAGAGCAAATGAAGGTAAAAAACCTAAATCAGTGCGTCAGAGAACATCAGTTACTCAACTAGTGATGTTAGATAGAGAAGGAACAGCAGATGTATCTGTTTTATTTAAATCTAAAGATAAGGATGCGGGGTATAAAATGCCATTAATGCCAAGATACAGTTACGAGTATAGTGAGGGAGCTATGCTTGTTATAGGAAGGAAAGGTAAAAATGCTAGAGTTACAGAAGTAAAAGTAAAGTAGAAATTAGTTTTATCATTTAGAAAGAAGACGTATGAATAATTTCATGCGTCTTTTTTTAATCAAAAAAATCGCTTTATCGAAATAATTGGTCTAGTATTCAATCTTTTCAACAAAGCATTTGTTTATAAAAACAAGAAACCATATCTTTGCGCTCCCTTTTTGGGGATATTGTCTTATTTAATAATTAAAAAAGTGGATACATTAAGTTACAAAACGGTATCTGGTAACAAGGAAACTGCTGATAAAAAGTGGTTGTTAGTAGATGCTGAAGGAGAGACCTTAGGTCGTCTTGCAAGTAAGGTAGCGAAGTTAATCCGTGGTAAACACAAAACTAACTTCACACCGCATGCAGATTGTGGAGATAACGTTATCGTTATCAACGCAGAAAAAGTTACGCTTTCTGGGAACAAATGGGCAGACAAAACGTACATTCGTCACACTGGATATCCAGGTGGTCAACGTTCGTTAACTGCAACAGAGTTACTAGCAAAACGTCCAATTCGTTTAGTAGAAATGGCCGTAAAAGGTATGTTACCGAAGAACAAATTAGGAAATCAACTTTACACAAATTTAAAAGTTGTAGAAGGTGGAGAGCACAAGTTCGAAGCACAGAAGCCTGAAGCATTTGATCTTAAATCATTCAAATAGAAAGCATGGAAGTAATTAACACATTAGGAAGAAGAAAAACTTCTGTAGCTAGAGTTTACCTTAAGAAAGGTGAAGGAAAAGTTACTATCAATAAAAGAGACTATAAAGAGTTCTTTCCTGTTTCTGTATTACAATCAAAAGTTGAACAGGCTTTTGCATTAACAGAAACTACAGGTCAGTACGACGTATCAGTTAACGTATCAGGAGGAGGAATTAATGGTCAGGCAGAAGCCATCCGTTTAGGAATCTCTAGAGCATTAGTTAAAATTGATCCAGAATTTAAACCCGCTTTAAAAGCAGAAGGTTTAATGACGAGAGACCCAAGAATGGTTGAACGTAAGAAGCCTGGTCAGCCTAAGGCACGTAAGAAATTCCAATTCTCTAAACGTTAATAGTAAATATTTTGACGGTTGTTTAGTATCTAAGGTTTTGAGAACTCTCGGTTTATCCTTGCTCTCATCTTCTGATATCTAAAGGAACGTAAACAATTAAAAAAAATTAAAATGTCAAAAGCACAATTTCAAGAGTTATTAGACGCAGGTGTTCACTTTGGACACCTTAAAAGAAAGTGGAACCCAGCAATGGCACCGTATATCTTTGCTGAGCAAAAAGGAATCCACATTATCGATTTAAATAAGACAATCGCTCACCTAGATACAGCGTGTGCAGCAATGAAACAAATTGCTAAGTCTGGAAAAAAGATTTTGTTCGTAGCTACAAAAAAGCAAGCGAAAGAGATCGTTACAGATTTAGTATCTCCACTTAACATGCCTTTCGTTACAGAAAGATGGTCTGGTGGTATGTTAACAAACTTTGCTACAACGCGTAAGTCTGTTCGTAAAATGACTTCTATCGATAAGATGAAGACAGACGGAACATGGGATACACTTTCAAAAAGAGAGCGTCTATTCAAAACTCGTCAAAGAGAGAAATTAGAGAAGAACTTTGGTTCTATTGCTGATATGACTCGTCAGCCAGCTGCAATTTTCATTGTAGATATCTTAAAAGAGCACATTGCATTGAAAGAAGCAAAGCGTTTGAATATTCCTGTATTTGCTATGGTAGATACAAATTCAAACCCTAGAACAGTTGATTTCCCAATTCCAGCAAATGATGATGCTACTAAATCTATTTCTGTAGTTTTAGAAAAGATCACAGCTTCTGTAAAAGAAGGTTTGGAAGAAAGAAAGAACGCTAAGAAAGATGCTCCTAAAAAAGAAGCGAAAGCGGAAGTTAAGGAAGAAGCAAAAACAGAAGCAAAAGTAGAAGCTCCTAAAAAGGAAGAAGCTCCTAAAGCAGCCGAAGTAAAAGCAGAAGCATCACAAGAAGAAGAATAATATAAACAGTTTAAAACATTTTACAATGGCAATTACAGCTGCACAAGTAAAAGAATTAAGAGATAAGACTGGAGCCGGAATGATGGACTGTAAAAAGGCATTAGCTGAGGCAGAAGGTGATTTCGAAAAAGCAATTGACGTTCTTCGTAAGAAAGGACAAAAAGTTGCTGCTAAAAGAGGAGATAACGAAGTGAAAGAAGGAGTTATTTTTGCAGAATCTAAAGGTTCTGTAGGGTACATTCTTCAATTAAACTGCGAAACTGATTTCGTAGCGAAAAACGCGGATTTCCAAACAATGATCAAATCGATCATGCAGGTAGGAATGGATAAAGGCGCTAGTTCTACAGCAGAATTAATGGATTTACCGTACAACGATAAGTTATCTGTTGAAGAGAAATTAACTGAGCAAATTGGAGTTATCGGAGAAAAGTTAGAGATTTCTAACTTCGCAAAGGTAGAAGCTGAAACGGTTGTTGCTTACAATCACCCAGGAAACCAATTGGCTACGTTAGTTGCTTTGAATAAAGCAGGAGAAGCTATCGAAGATGCAGGTAAACAAGTTGCTATGCAAGTTGCTGCAATGAACCCAGTTGCGTTAAACAAAGACGGGATAGACGAAGCTACAATAGCAAGAGAGTTAGAAGTTGGTAAAGAATTAGCTATTCAAGAAGGAAAACCAGCAGAAATGGCCGATAAAATTGCACAAGGTAGATTGGGTAAATTCTTTAAAGAAAATACTTTATTGTCTCAAGCGTTCATTAAAGATAACAAATCTTCTGTTGAACAATTCTTAAACTCAACTGAGAAAGGATTAACAGTTACTGAATTTAAAAGATTCTCTTTATCTTAAGATAAGAGCAATTCATAAATTTAAAATGCGCTTCGATTTTTCGAAGCGCATTTTTTTTATTCGTATACGGCTAAATTTTGAATTATTTACGACGAAAATTCAACAATACCTCTGTCTCTAAGATTTTGTTAAATTTTTCTATTCTTCAACATATAGTTTCCAATTAAATATCTCTACTTTTGTCTAAATATTTTTTTCAACATGCAATATAAAAGAATACTTCTTAAACTTAGTGGAGAAGCACTAATGGGTGATAAACAATTTGGAATTGATAATGCTAGAATTGGTGAGTATGCCGATCAAATTAAAGAAATTGTAGATATCGGAGTAGAAGTTGCTATAGTTATTGGAGGAGGAAATATATTTAGAGGAGTTCAAGCAGAACAAGGAGGAATGGACAGAACTCACGGCGATTATATGGGGATGCTTGCTACGATGATAAATTCTATGGCATTACAATCTGCCTTAGAGTCTACTGGAGTTAAAACACGCTTGCAATCGGCAATAGAAATGAAAGCAATTTCTGAGCCATTTATAAGACGAAAAGCGGTTAGACATTTAGAAAAAGGAAGAGTAGTAATTTTTGGAGCTGGAACAGGGAATCCATTTTTCACAACAGATTCTGCAGCTTCTTTAAGAGCAATTGAGTTAGATGCAGACGTTATCTTAAAAGGAACACGCGTAGACGGAATATACTCAGCAGATCCAGAAAAAGATGCTTCAGCAACAAAGTATGATGAAATTTCTTTTGATGATGTTTATGCGAAAGGACTTAATGTGATGGATATGACTGCGTTTACTCTCTGTAAAGAAAACGACTTACCAATCATCGTTTTTGATATGAATACATCTGGTAATTTGTTGAAAATTGTAAAAGGAGAGAAGGTAGGGACCATAGTGAAGTAAAATTTAAATAGAATTAAGAAATGAGATACGCTTTTGTGTATCTTTTTTTTTGCCTATATTTAATGAACTAAACTAAATACATCATGACTAAACCTAGAACTAGGAAAGCAGAGAACTGTTTTCAATGCAACGCTATCTTAAATGGTAGAGCAGATCAAGTTTATTGTTCAAAATCTTGTCAAAATGCACACTTTAAAGAAGTAAAAGAACAGTTTGTTTATTTATCAGGAATTATCAGTAAAGGCGAGACAAGAAACTGTGTTGTAGCAGAAGGAATTTTAGGTCGAGATTTAAAGAAAGTGGAGATTTCAAAACGCACATTATTCAAACATAACTTTGATTTATTTAGTTTTGAAAAAATAATTTGGACAAAATCTAAACGTAAATTTAAAGTAGGTCACTTTCTTTTTTGGATAAGAAAAAATGGAAATGTCGTAATCCAAAGAATTAAGAAAACAATTGTAGAGTCTACACGCGTTTATAGACGCTGGGAAGGTGAGTTTCTTTGGCGAATTGGACAGTTTGGAAGTTTGGTAGAACGAAAAGACATTGATTACGATTGTGAAGGGTTAACGGTTATTCCCTTTATTTGTAGTATCTCTGAAAGGAATAGATCATTATTCTCTTCAAAATACTTAAGTACCTAGCAGAAAACACCAAACAGTAAATTAACCATTACTCTAATTTACTATTTCCAGAGAAAAAGAATTAGATAAAGCTAGTTAAGCTAGATGTATTACCCGGTAGATGAAAGTCAAAACTTTACATCTCAGTTTTTTGTGCTTAAAAACGGGGACTAGTGTCTAGTCCGAAATAAAAAAGGCACTTAAAAAAGTGCCTTTTGAGAAAATCTAGTATTTTTAAAATCCTTGAACACCGTTTACAGTAGTGTACTTTAGAACATTCTTTTTATCTGGGTGGATTCTGGCAAAAGCAGATTGAAGAGCTATTGTACCTTCATGGAATCCGCATAGAATTAATTTTAGTTTTCCTTCGTATGTATTTACATCTCCAATGGCGTAGATTCCTGGAATATTTGTAGAATAATCTCGTGTATCCACTTTGATTGCATTTTTTTCAATCTCTAATCCCCAGTCGGCAATCGGACCAAGAGATGGTTTCAAACCAAATAATGGAATAAAATGATCTGTTTCTACTTTAAACTCGCCTTCTGTCTTATGTTTTATAGTTACATTTTCAACACTCTCACTTCCGTCAACACCGATTACCTCGGCTTCTGTGATTAATTTAATCTTTCCAGCTTCGGCTAAATCCATAACTTTTTGTACAGAGTCTAGGTGACCTCTAAAAGAACTTCTTCTGTGCACTAATGAAACTTCTGTAGCAATATTTTTTTCAACTAAGTAGATAGACCAATCCAAGGCAGAATCTCCACCTCCAGCAATCACACACTTCTTGCCACGATAAAACTCAGGATCTTTAATGATATACTCAACACCGTTATCCTCGTATTTCTCTAGGTTGTCTACTGGGGGTTTTCTTGGTTCAAACACACCCAAACCACCTGCAATCATAACTATTGGAGCATGATGTTGAGTACCTTTAGAAGTAGTTACAATAAATGAACCATCCTCTTGTTTCTCTATGTCTGTTGCAGCTTCTCCTAATGTGAATCCTGGCTTGAAGGGTTCAGCTTGAGCCATTAAATTATCCACCAATTCTCCTGCTAATACAGAAGGAAATCCCGGTATATCGTAAATCGGTTTTTTCGGATAAATCTCCGAACATTGACCTCCAGGTTGTGGTAAAGAATCGATTAAGTGACATTTAAGTTTTAAAAGTCCTGCTTCAAATATGGCAAAGAGTCCAACCGGACCAGCACCAATAATAATAATATCTGTTTTTATCATAGCAATTCACGCTTAATATCGCTGCAAAATTAACAACTTTTTCCGTGTATTAATGGTAAAACGTTTTGTGTTCCTTATTGTTTTCATATACCATTAAAAAACATGGAGAGGATAAATAAAAAGAGTACTTCAATTAAAATTTAGTAAACCTATTTAAAGTTGATTTATAGTTCGAATTGAGCACTACACTATAAACTCCACTTGCTAATTCGGCAAGAGAAATTGAGTAGTGAAAGGTTTGATTTGTAGGATCGATTTCTTTTACGAGTGCACCCATATGATTATAAATTTGAATAGTATTGATTTGAGTAGTTTGATTGCGGTAAATGATGTGTAAAAAATCTGAAGTTGGGTTGGGGTAAATAAGAACAGTGTTAGATTCATCCCATTTTAAGTCGCACGCCGTTTGTAAGTTGTCATTTTTGAAAAAGGCAATCATATTATTAATTACATAGCACGGTCTTTCAGTTAAAAACTCAGATAAGTTAGATATATCTTGTTCCCAATCTGCTAGAGATGATGGATATCCCCACCTTTCTATTTGATCGGGAATTGATGGTGATAGTTGATTTTTTAACTCCGTTAAAATAGGTAAGGTTTGAGCTGTTGAAAATGTAGTGTGAAGTAATTCTGTATAACGCTGTATAAAGTTTGTTTTAAATGTCTTGTTTTCCAATAATTTCCTAATTATTAGAGTTGATGAAGGCGGATTTGGGTAAGTAGTAGATGTATTTTCGTTTGTGACATGCGCAAACATATCAATAGAAGCATCTGGGAAAGCTCCATCTAAATCAAAAAATAACCAATTCCATTCACTTGTTCCGCTTTGTATTACTTTGATGTTATTTATTGGCCAGTCGTAATTCCCAAAGAACAGCTCCGCACAATAATAATCTATTAAACTATTTAAATTGAACTTTGATTTTAAATAGTTGAAGTTTTCGTCGAGGGATAAACTATTTTCTTGGATAAAATTTAAGATGGACTCAAAATCTTCAGCACTGCCGTAATTTGTAACTAAATTCGAAGGATTTAGAATATGTAATGCGTCCAATTCATCTACTTCTAGTAAAAAGTTTTTAGGTGAAAATCTCTCTCGAATAGTTTGTACACCAAAGTAAACACCATTTATGTATACGTCAACAAATTTATAATCCTGAGAATGAAATCTTAAATCTTTACTTATTTGATGGGCTAATACGTCTTTTATCATCGTTTGTGTACCCCAATCTCCCATAGTTGTTTTGAGCGTTACAGCATTATTTCTCTCTGTGTTAGGATGATCAAAAAAGGGATGCAGTAAAATGTCATTAGACAACGCAGCATCCGCTTGTATCGCTAAAGATTTCTGAGCACTTTGTCTCGTTTTTCCGCCTGCAATCTTAATTTTTACGGGTTGTGAGAAAACTGCGTCACCATTTTCAGAAATTAATTGAAAATGTGCATTTCTTTCCCAGTCGGCGCCTTCTTGAAAAAAGTTACCCGTCCATTCTGGGTTTGCATTGTTGTAATTGGCGCCAGGTACTAAAATTCCAGAATCATGACTAAATAAACCAATAGAATCGCTCGTAATAGTAACTACATCAAAATTTATACGATTACTTGCCGGTATAAACGTTTGATGGTAAACTGGACTTGTTCTTATTCCATTTTTATAACTCGCATAACTTAAAGAGTAGCATTTTTGAGGAGTGTTTTGAGGTGCTTCCCAAGCGTGGTAGCTTATAGATTGGTTTGATGTTGAAGGTATAATACTAATATCAGGAATAGCATCTAAACTAAATGGAATAAGTAGAGAATCATTAAAAAGTGTTGGTTTAGCCAAAGGATCGTAATTGTTTAAAGAAAAGTAAATAGAGTCAGATGTGACGGCGTTTAACTTCAGATAAAAATCGTTGTAATAAATTTGACTAGTATGCGATGCAAAAAGACTATTGTTTTGCGCACTGTGATTGTTACTTCCAGGAGTTGGGAATTGAAGAATTTCAAGTATGGACTGATCTTCGGTTACCCTACCAAAAGATAAATTTTCTGGAAGACGATTTGGTGCTATGCTTTCAATAATTTCTGTAGCTGTACTCAAAAGTATTGCTTCATTATTATTTAAGGAAAAATTAGTGTGATGATGGCCATTCTGAAATTGGTTAAGACCAGAACATAAAAGAATGAAATGACTTTGAGCAGCAAGAGTAACAGCCGGAAGTTGATACTTATACGGATCGCTTTCACGATCACTTAAAAAATAATTGGATAATTCAATAGCATCATTCGTGGGATTATATATTTCAATCCAATCATAGAAATCGCCTCCTATTTCAACGAAGCTATTGTTTTTAGTCATAACCTCATTCAGTTGTAAATCCTGAGGAGAAGCAAATGAAACGAAAACCAAACAGAACGCTAGAATACATCCATATCTTGAAAGTAAAATTTCCTTTAGTGAATTCATAACGCGTATATTGAAACGAAGTTAGTTTTTTCTTACTAAAACGACAAATTCGCTAGGTGATTTGAATTAGGCGCGGATTAGCGTATAATTTTTTCAGCCATTTTTGATCAATCCTTTTATTTCTTTAATAGAAATTAATCTCACACCAACGGCAAATAAAATAGAGCAGAAAACAGAAAGTATAAATGCTAAAATTAGATTAGAGGTAATTAAATCTGTTTGATAAATCCACAGAGAGGAAGAAATTACACAGGCAAGAAATAATGTCCATTTACCTAGCAAAATGTAATTCATTTTGATCTTAAATAGTTTTACAGCCAAAAATAATTGTATAAGAGCCGTTAATGTTTGAGTAAGTAAGGTGGCTATAGCTGCTCCTTCTGCTTGATAATTAGGAATTAGAAATACATTCAAAATAATATTAAATACAAACCCAAAAACAGCCATTTTATTCAGCAAACGCAAACTGCCATTAGCGGTTAATAGAGTTCCGAAAATATATGTACTGGCTATGGGTATAAATGTGAGAACAATCCATTTAAAAGAAGTAGCGGATATCACAATTTCTTTTGTGTAAATCCAACTCATTATAGGTTGTGCAAAAATATATCCAATGCAACCAATGGCTAAAGCTATAGTGATGAGTAGTTTACTGGCGTCTAAAAGTAAAGGTTCTACAGATTTTCTTTCCTTGATTAGACGAGCAAACATCGGGAGTAGAATACTGGCAAACAGTAGCGCAAAAATATTTATGGCATCCAATAATCTAAATCCTTGAGCATAAATTCCAGCTGCTTTGTTGCCGTCAGCCAATAGAATATCTAGCATAATAACATCTGTTCTGCTGTAGAGCATCATTAATAATATTAAAAGGGCATATGGAGCACTTTGCTTTAAAATTGCGTAGCTAAACAGTTTATTAATTTTAATTTTGCTTGGCTTAAGAAAGCGCGTGTATAGTAAAGCAATAAAAGCAACAATGCCGTAAGAGATAGTCTGGGCATATACAAATTGATCAATGGTTATTTCGGTTTCGAATAGATTTCCGTAGAGTAAAAATAAGCACAAAACAATGAGTATTAGTCGATCTAGAACTGAGAATATTGCGTCTGTTTTAAACAAATGCATACCTGTAAAATTACTTCTGAAGTAAAAGGTAAATCCTACAAGAAATTGATTCAACGCTAAAAAGAAGAGAAGGTAAAGTGCTTTTCCGTGATAGTTAAGTAGGAAGCCAACCAATAAAGTAATAAATAGATATAAGCAACCCAATAAGATACGTAAACCTATAATTGAGCCTAAATACCTACTTACTAATTGAGGGTGTTGCGCAATGTTTCGGGTATTGTAGTTATTTATTCCAATATCTAAAACAATGTTAAATAAGAAAGAGAGGTTTAATAGCGTGAAATAAAGTCCATAATCTGCAGTTGAAACTGTATTTTGAATTTGTGCATCAATACCAAAAATATAGAAAGGTTTTACTAGTATGTTTAAAACAACAATTAGAAAAATACTAGAAAAAAACTTTTTTTGCATTTTTTACTTTTGGTAAAGCTATAAAAATATACAAATGGATGGTTAAAAGGTGTAGTATGAAAAAAAGAAGCAACTATTAATAGTTGCTTCTTCGTGTTAGATTATTAAGAATGTGTGCTAAAGAATTTATCTATTGCTTTGTTCCAATCATCAAACATAGAACTTCTTCCTTTGTTTGCGCTTTCATTTACGTCATTAAATTCGTTGACGGACTTGTTGTAATCGTTTATTGCACCATTATAGGTGTCTATATCTTTTTGAGTTCTTTTCTTTTTAGAGATAGCGTTGAACTCTTCAACCGTTTTATCGTACTTGTCCTTGGTTAAATAAAAATTTAAAACAGTTTCAAAATTATCGTTTGCTTCTTCAGCGTAAAAAGAAACTGCTTTTTCTGCAGCTACAATTAAACTTTTATCGCCTTCATAAGCCATCATTTCTGAAAGTTTTTTATTCGCTTCTTCTACATCAATTTTAAGTGTATTAATGTTTTGTTCTAACGCAACTACATCATTTCTAGATTGGGCATCTAAAACATACATTTCTTGTTTGTATACTTTAAAGAAAACAAGGTATATATCATTGTAGTACTCTAACGCTTTTGCAGCTTTTTGAATTTTAGCAGAGGTTTTATCCTGTTCACCTTCAATTAGATTAATATTGTTGTTTTCTGCAAAGGTTTTTTGAATTGCTTGCAACTTATCACTCGCTTCATTTAATTTTTGAGATGCTTGCTCTTGTGCAGTTAAATAGGCTTCCATTAAATCATAAGATTGTTCTGCAATTTCTTCCATATTAAGAATTTCATCGTAGTCTTCTTTTAAAACCTTGTAGTTCAAATCAAGAAATTCTAATACAGCATTTTTGAGACTTTCATCTCCATTGTATGCTTTTTCTCTTTTCACTGTACTCTTTACGCCTGAAATTTCAGTAATTAACTTTTGTCTTTTAGCGTCTACTTTTCTAGCTCCTTTACCCTTGGTAACAGCTTTTAAATATTGCCAAGTTTCAGTTTTAAATTCGGTCATCGGATCTAGAACTGCGTTCATATGATCTACCGCATTTTGAGCTTGAGTTGTACTTGTTACAATTATTAATAATGCAACTAATGTCATTTTAATTTTATTCATACTATTTGTTTTTTTTGGTATTGATTAAATCGATCATGATGTTATAAGTTTCTTCTAATTCTAGATCTGATTTTAAACTCGTTTTGATTATTTTTAACTCATCTTCTTGCTTTTTACTAGTAGAAAGCAAACTTTGATTATAAGCTGGGACTGCTACTTTAAAAGTGTTTTCTAAAACAGTGCTTACTTCTAGGTTATCTTCTTCAAAATAAGAATTGCTGTAGCTAGTAAAGTTTAAATTGTATTTTTTTCCTTTTAATTGTTCTCCGAGTTGAACAGCTTCATTTTTATAGGCGCTCCACTGTTTAGATTGCTTAAGTCTATTGTCACTTTTTATCTTTATTTCATCAATAGATAATGGACTTAAAGCCGTATAGTATCCTTTTTTTGTAGTCTTTTTATTTGCTAGTGCTGTTTGATAATTAGACTCACTAATTTCTATATTTTCGTATTTCGTAGGGATAAGAATATCTGGTTGTACACCTATTTTTTGATGCGATTCTCCAGTAATTCTGAAAAACATGCCATTCGTAATTTTTACATATCCAGAAGGTTCTTCATTAGGCATATAATAATTAGTTGCTACATCATACGGTATTATATTTTGCATTGTAGACTTACCGAAAGTAGAACCACCAACAATTAAAGCTCTATTATAATCTTGCATTGTTCCTGCAAATAATTCTGAGGCAGAAGCACTAAATTTATTTACTAAAACTACAAGTGGTTTAGAGAAACTTGTACCTCTACTTAAATCTTTAAGTAGTTGAGGTTCATCTCCATCACTTTCAATAATACTAATGGTTCCAAGGTTTATGAATAATCCGCTAAGTCTTACTGCTTCTAGCATAGATCCGCCACCATTGTTTCTTAAGTCTAATATTAAACCTTCTATACCTTCTCGTTTAAGCTTTAAGAGTTCTTTGGCAAAATCGTTAGCACAGCCATTTGGTAAATAACTTAATTCATCTTGATTTGTGTAGAAAGCGGGTAAATAAATATAGCCAATCTTATTATTTTTTTCCAAGATAAAGCTTTTTATTAGGTTATCCCTATTTACGGCTTCTTGTTTGGTTAGTGTAATTTGTTTTCTGACTTTACTGGGTTTTAAAATTTCAAACTTCAAGGATAATTCATCTTCAGAGCTCAATAATTTTTCCGCTTCTTTAAAATTTGTACAATTAATTTCTTTTACAGATTTTGATTCTGAATGGATAGCCAAAATTATATCACCATCATTGAGCTGGTTAGAATTCCATGCAGCTCCTCCCGGTGTAATACCAGTTATTTCTAAGTTGCCTAGGTCATTTAATTCTATTTCCACTCCAAAACTTAATCCGTATTTAGATAGAGAAGTATTAAATTCATTTTCTTGAGCATTAGAAAAGTAGGTAGTATGTGGATCAAAACTATAAGCAATTGCTTTTAATAAATTTTCTGTTACGAAGAGTGTAGAGCTATTTTCAAGTTTACTATTTATATCGCATTGAACTGTTTTTACTACTTGTTCCTTGTATTCTTTAATCGTTTCTGGTTTAGGAAATGTAACTTTATTGATGCTGTCGTATTGGTTTAGATATGAATTGTACGTTTTAAGTGTGAGTAGTTTTCTCCATTTATCTTTAAGTGCTGTTGTAGCTCTAAACTCGTCTTTATACCTTAATACAATTGAGTCTGAAGATTTGAAATTTAGATCAATGGCGTTAAATTGATTTGTTAACTCAAAAGCGTTTTTCAATCTTTTATTATATAAATCTGTTACAATCGTTATAATCGCACAAGATTTATTTTCTTCTAAGAAAGAAAGATTTTGTGTTTGGGCATTTATTGTATTTAAGTCTTCTGCAGTAAAATAAAGAAAGGTAGGATCTATATTTTCTAACCACTTTTTTGTCATTATTTCTGTGAAACTACTGTCAATTAATTTTGGCTGATAATGGTTTTTTTGTATCGTTTGGATTAAGTTGTAAGGTTTAGAGCAAATTGTATCACGTTGTGCGGACAGAGTAGCGATGGCCAACAATGAATTGAGAAAAAAGAAAAATTTTAGAGTAGACATTAGCAGTTAGTAGTATTCATTTAAATATGAAATTTTGTTGATTATGTATCTTTCTATTAAACGGAACTAAATTTCGTTTTTGTACTACAAAAATAGAATAATCTAGCTCTTTTAAAAGTTCAAAGCATTTTTTTCGGTTTTCATTATCCCACAACTCTGTGTAAATTAGAGGTTTCTGATTTTTCAAAATATTTATCGCGCCCTTCAACGCATAGTATTCAAAGTTTTCTACATCCATTTTAATTCCTTGAATGGTTTTCCCTTCTAAAACGGTATCCAATAACTTACAGTTAACTTCAAACTCAATTCCATCGTTCCATTCTGTGATAGAATCGTGTTTAATATGACTCAAACCTTGTTCTTTTGTTTTACCGTTTTCGGGCAATATCATTTTCACACTTCCTTCAGAATCACCAACCGCAAAATCGTAAACGGATACATTGGTCAACTTATTTTTTTTGAGTACTTTTCTTAAAACTGCGAGGTTATCCGGCATAGGTTCAAAAGCATGTATAGTGTCGTTAGGGTAACGTTCTGCAAGGTGGTGCGACATAATTCCTATGTTGGCACCAACGTCTAAGATATCTCCTTTACCATCTTCTAGTAAATCTAAAAAATGAAAGAAATGGCCTTCTTTTTTATCTCTTTTTAAGGTTTTGATTTTAAATTGCGAAAAAATATAGAGGTAGGTTCTAAACCCAAATAGCTTTTGTAATATATATTTTAATGTGTTTTTCATTTATAAATAAATCGTCAGATGTGACGTTTAAATTTTATCAATTTCAAAGAATAAGAACTTCAATTCGTTCTCCATTAAAGTTTAAAAGACCTGTGGTTTTAAAGCCAAGGTCATTACCAAGAATTCCTAGGTAAATTCAATGATAACTTCTCCTTTTTCCACTACAGAACCGTCGGTATGTACAAGTGCTTTAACAACACCAACTCCATCAGATTTGATTACATTTTCCATTTTCATAGCTTCTAGCGTAAATAATGGTGTGCCTTCTTCTACTGCGTCGCCAGCAGAAACTGCGAAAGATAAAATTCTTCCAGGCATTGGAGATTGCAAAGTTTTGAGCTGCTTAACTTTCTTTTTATCCAAGCCCATTTTTTTAATTAATTCATCAATAGCTCCTTTTTTAGAAACCTCAAACGTACGTTGATTTATCTTGATAGTTAATTTTTTATCTTCAAGATTTGCCTGAATAATCTCTCCCTGAAACTTTTTTCCTAAAAAGAAAAGTTCAAAATAGTTGCTGTCTATCCATTCAATTTTAGCGTCTCCTTTAGCTAAAATTTCTTTTCCATCTATTAAATAAGTACTGTTTTCCATTGATCAAATATATAATGCAATAATACAAACTAAAATTTCTTTGTACCATTTTGTTGTACATTAAGTTTAAAAAATGGTCATCTTTACCGTATACAAGATTTTTAATTATGAAAATAGCTATAGTTTTTATCTCTACCTTTTTACTGTTTAGTTGTGCAACAACTCAAAAATTGAACGAAAATAAACCCGCAACTAATACAATCGCCAAAGAAGAAAAAGAAGTTTCTGAACAACCTATTTATCGCGCTTCAGAAAAAATATTAACCGATCTAATACACACAAAACTCGAGGTTCGGTTTGATTGGGAAAAAGCACATTTGTTAGGTAAAGCTACGCTAACAGCAAAGCCATACTTTTTCGCTACAGACAGTTTAATTTTAGATGCAAAAGGAATGGAAATTCATACCGTAATGATGAATGAGTATCCTTTGAATTACTCGTATACAGACGGAGCTTTCTTAAGAATTGCCCTTGATACGGTTTATACATTGCGCGATACTTTTAAAGTGGAAATTACATATACAGCAAAACCAAACGATAGAAAAGAAGGCGGTAGCGCTGCAATTACTTCGGATAAAGGACTTTATTTCATAAATCCGCTTGGCGCGGATAGCACAAAAATGCCTCAAATCTGGACACAAGGAGAAACTGAAGCAAGCTCTGTTTGGTTTCCTACCATTGATGCTCCAAATCAAAAAATGACACAAGAAATTTTAATGACTGTTCAGAACAAATATATCACACTTTCAAACGGTAAATTAATTAAGCAAATAGACCATGCAGACGGCACGCGCACAGATCATTGGAAACAAGATTTACCACATGTGCCTTATTTGGCTATGATGGCAGTTGGAGAATTTAAAAAAGTAGAAGATAATTTTACAAAAGAGGACGGCAGTTCAATTGCAGTAGATTATTACGTAGAACCAGAATGGGAAAGTAGTGCACGTGCTATTTTTGGAACTACTCCAGAAATGATCGGTTTTTTCTCTGATTTACTCGGAGTTGAGTATCCGTGGGACAAATACGCGCAAATAATAGTTAGGGATTATGTTTCTGGTGCAATGGAGAATACCGGAGCGGTAATTTTTGGAGATTACGCGTACAAAACAGAAAGAGAGTTGCTAGATGCTAACGATCAATCTACAATAGCACACGAGCTTTTCCATCATTGGTTTGGAGATTTAGTTACCTGTGAAAGTTGGGCAAATTTACCGTTGAATGAGTCGTTTGCAAATTACGCGCAATATCTGTGGGATGAATATAAATACGGCGAACAAGAAGCAGATTACAATGCTTTAATAGAAAAACAAGGTTATTATGCAAGTGCTCAATCTAGAGGTCACCACAACCTAATTTGGTTAGATTATCCCGAGAAAGAAGCGATGTTTGACGGCCATTCTTATAATAAAGGAGGAAGGATACTTCATATGCTAAGAAATTATTTGGGAGATGAAGCCTTTTTTGCGAGTGCAAAACTCTATTTAGAGCAAAATCAGTTCCAACCTGCCGAGATTCATCACTTAAGATTAGCTTTTGAGAAAGTTTCGGGTGAAGACTTGAATTGGTTTTTTAATCAATGGTTTTTTGCGAGTAATCATCCAACAATAAAGGTTGAACAAGAGGTGAAAAACAATGCGCTCATTTTAACGGTGAAACAATTGCAAGATTTAGAAAAAGTTCCTTTATATAGATTGCCAACCAAAATTGCAGTTTATACGAGTAATGGAAAAGAAGAAATTAATGTAGAGATTAATAAATCTGAGCAGATAATTAGACATCAATTAAAAGGAAGTTTATTAAATGTAATTTTTGACGCAGATAGAGTTTTGTTAGGAGAAATTATTCATCAACAGCCAGAAGAACAATATATACATCAGTTTTACAACGCACCAAAATATGCAGATAAATTAGAAGCTATTTCAAAAGCCTCGAAATTAAAAACACTACAATCATCTCAATTAATATTAGATGCAATGCAAGATGCGTTTTGGGCTATTCGCTTAGAAGCGTTAAACAAAGCTAATTTTGTTAGCCAACAAAAAAGAGAGGATTTACATGAACGTGTCAAAGTAATGGCAGCGTCTGATCCAAATTCTAAGGTTAGAGCAAGAGCAATAACTTTTTTGGCTTCTGATTTTGAAAAAGAAGACAAAACGAAAGCAGTTATCGTTCAAGCACTTCAAAACGATTTATCGTATAAGGTACTTGGAAATGCATTACTTGCCTTAGGAAAAATAGATAAAGAAACAACTTTGCAACTGGCAGACTCTCTGCAGCAAGATCAAAGTAGTAGTTTGGTGGCAAACATTGGGTATGTTTACTTTAAATACGGAGATACTTCGCATTTGCCATTTATGCTTCATAGTTTAAAACAAAATAGAGTGAAGAGTTATGACGCAATAAGTATGTTGGGCAGTTTTACAAACTTACTGGTTCAACAAGAAGCTAAAATCATTGAAAAATACTTGCCGAGTTTAGAACAATTAAGCGGATCAGGTTCTGCCTATATTAAAATGATGTTGCCCATAAATTTAAGAGGTATGGAAACACAATTAATTAGAAAAATAGATAAATTGAACCGAGAATATGACAAAGAAATGGAAGCAAAGAATGTTGCAATAGCAGACCAGATAAAAAGGAAAAAAAATGCGCTAGAAATTACAAGCAAAAAGGTGAACAGCTTAAACCATAAACTAAAACAGTTTTAATAAGAACGTTTAAGTTAACAGGTTAGATACCTAGATTATTCTGAAAAAAGTGGTTATATGTGTGTTGGAGAACAGATCTATTGTATGATTTGATATTACTGTTTTTCTAGATTGTCAAAAGCATAGATTTATTTATCTTTATCCTCCAAATTAAAGACAGATTAGATGTACGGAAAATTGAAAGAACATTTAGCAAGTGAGCTAAAACAGATAGAGGCAGACGGAATTTTTAAAAAAGAACGCGTAATTACTTCTCCACAAGGTGCGGAGGTTACCGTAAATTCTGGTGATGAAGTTGTAATTATGTGTGCCAATAATTATTTGGGTTTATCTTCGCATCCAGATGTGATTAAGGCTTCAAAAGATGCTTTAGATACGCATGGTTTTGGTATGTCTTCTGTACGTTTTATTTGTGGTACGCAAGATATTCATAAAGAGTTGGAAGCTAAAATTGCCAACTTTTACCAACAAGAAGATACTATTCTTTACGCTGCTGCTTTTGATGCAAACGGTGGTTTGTTTGAACCCCTTTTTGGTAAAGAAGATGCAATTATTTCCGATGCTTTAAATCATGCTTCTATTATTGATGGAGTTCGTTTGTGTAAAGCACAACGCTACAGGTATGCACATTCTGATATGGCAGATTTGGAAGAGCAATTGAAGAAAGCGCAAGACCAACGTTTTAGAATTATTGTTACAGATGGCGTTTTCTCTATGGATGGAGATATTGCCAAAATGAACGAGATTTGTGACTTAGCAGATAAATATGATGCTTTAGTAATGACGGATGAATGTCATTCTGCTGGTTTTATAGGAAAAACAGGTCGTGGAGTTCCAGAATACCACAATGTGATGGATAGAGTAGATATTATCACAGGTACTTTAGGTAAAGCTTTAGGTGGAGCCATGGGTGGATATACTACTGGTAAAAAAGAAATTATTGAGATGTTGCGTCAGAAATCTAGACCTTATTTATTTTCAAACTCTTTAGCACCTTCTATAGTTGGTGCAGCAAATAAAGTGTTTGATATTTTAGCTACGGATACATCTTTAAGAGACAAGTTAGAAGAAAACACAGCCTATTTCAAAAAAGCCATAGTAGAAGCTGGTTTTGATATCGTAGAGGGAGATTCTCCTATCGTACCTATTATGTTATACGATGCAGCATTGTCTCAAAAATTTGCAGATATGTTATTAGAAGAAGGTGTTTATGCAATCGGATTCTTTTACCCAGTTGTGCCAAAAGAGAAAGCGAGAATAAGAACTCAAATTTCCGCTGCGCATACTAAAGCACATTTAGATAAGGCAATTGCAGCTTTTATTAAAGTAGGAAAAGCATTAGATGTGATTAAATAGAATTGAAAATTAATCGTAAAAGGTTCGGTAATTAGTTTTATCGGACCTTTTTTGTTGGATAGCTTAACATTGTAAACAATACAATTAGAATTTATTCTTTACCTTCGTTTAAGAGAAAAAAAATAGAAAACGTGCTAAGTAAAGCAGAAAAAGAAAGGTATAACAGACATCTAATTCTAAATGGATTTGGAGAAGAAGCTCAGCTTAAATTAAAGCAGGCCAAAGTGCTTGTGATTGGAGCAGGAGGGTTGGGGTGTCCGGCACTTACCTATTTAACTGCGGCAGGTGTTGGTAAAATAGGAATTGTAGATCATGATTTTGTATCAGCATCTAATTTACAACGTCAAACTTTGTTTAGCCAAGAAGATATTGGAAAAGCTAAGGCCTATGTTGCCAAAGAAAAACTTTCCAAGCAAAATCCGTTTGTAAACTTTACAGTTTTTGAAGTTGCACTAACGGCAGAAAATGCACAGCGTATTGTTGCAGATTATGATATTGTAGTAGATGGTACGGATAACTTTCCAACACGTTATTTGATTAATGATGTTTGCGTTTTAAACGATAAAATAAACGTGCACGGTAGTATTAATGAGTTTGGCGGACAAGTTTCTGTTTTTAATGCCTTGATGGAGAATGAACGTTCAGGTAATTACAGAGATTTATATCCAACTCCACCACATCCTACAGAAGTAAAAAACTGTGCAGAAGCAGGTGTAATAGGTGTTTTACCAGGAATTATTGGGAATATACAAGCTTTAGAAACCATTAAGCTTATTACAGGTATTGGCGAAACATTGAAAAATAAAGTGTTATTTTACGATGCACTTACGCAAGACGTCCAAAAATTTAGTTTTGAGAAAGATGATAATAATCCACTAACAGGTAAAAATCCTACTCAAAACAAGTTAATTGACTATCAAGAATTCTGTGGAATTCAACAAATAAATAAAAAAATGAAAAGTATAAACGTACAAGAGTTAAAGGAAATGATGGACAACAAAGAAAACTATACTTTGATTGACGTTAGAGAACCTTTTGAATACGAAGCAGCCAACATAAATGGCGAATTAATTCCAATGAACACAGTGCCAGATAACCACGAGAAGTTTAAGAAAGAAGGGAAAGTAATTGTTCAATGCAGATCTGGTGCAAGAAGCGCAAATGTAGTTCGTTTTTTGGAGCAGAATTATGGCTACGATAACCTGTATAATCTTGACGGTGGAATTATGGCTTGGGCAAGAATTATAGATATGAATATGAAGGTCGGGTAGAAAGTTGAAAGTTCAAAGTTGAAAGTAGAAAGTTGAAAGTAGAAAGTTAGAAGGTCTAAAGTTGAACCAAACGTATGCTGAGTGCGAAGCGTATCGAAGCAGGAGTGTTGTCTCCAACTTCAAATTAAACAATGAATAGAAGAACAATAAATACAGTAATCATTTTAGGGATAATTTCTATCCTTAGCATACTTTTTATTCAAGTTTTCTGGATTAAACGTACCGTAAAAGCACAGCAAGATTCTATCGTAATTCAAGAACGGCAAGATAGCTTAAACCTTATACAGTTTCATCAAAAAGTAAAAGTAGGACTGCGAAATGTTGCAGAAGAAATTTCTACAGCTGTTGCAGATAGCGCAGATATGTATGGCGCTGTAAAGCAAATAAGTTCAAACTTCTACAATGTAGATATTAACGAAGATTTACATCCTTTTTACTTAGAACAACTTTTAAAAAGAGAGTTCTACGACCAAAATATAAACGAAGATTTTCAATACGGAATCTACGATTGCTTTAATGACAGCATCGTTTTTGGAAATCTTATCAAATACTCTTCAGAAAAACAGTACGAACCAGCTTCTGATAGTTTGGTTGGTATTACTTCCCCAAACCTTTCTTGGAAAAAAGACGGACATTACTTCACCGTTTTCTTTCCCAATGTAATTGCAGAATCTATTGAAGTAAGCGCACAAGACGATTCTCCTTGGGTGTATTTAATCATTATCGTTCTTTTAATTTTAGTCTTTTTTGCCTACTCAATAATTGTCATAATCAAACAAAAAAGGTTGTCAGAGGTCAAAACAGATTTCATTAATAACATGACGCACGAGCTAAAAACACCAATTTCTACCATAGGATTATCAAGTGAAACTATTTTAAGAGAAGACCTTTCTAACGACAAAGAAAAATTACAGCGCTACGCCAGTATAATCTATAAAGAAAACAAACGTTTAGAAAATCAGGTAGAACGCGTATTAAACATTGCAAAACTCGATAAAGACGAACTAAAACTTACTAAAACAGAAATAGATATTCACGAAATTTTAGAAGAAGCAAAAGATAATTTTGAGTTTAATCAATTAAAAGATAATGGAAGTATAACACTTCATCTTAATGCTAAAAATCCTTTGATAAAAGCAGATGAGGTACATGTTACTAATGTTGTTTTTAATCTCTTAGATAATGCAATCAAATATTGCAATAAAACACCTCAAATAACAATTACTACAAAATCTACAGATCAAAATTTTCATATTCAGTTTGCGGATAATGGAATAGGAATGAAGAGAGAAAATATAAAAATGATTTTTGATAAATTCTATCGCGTTCCAACAGGTAACTTGCACGATGTAAAAGGATTTGGTCTAGGTTTGTACTATGTTAAATTAATCATCACACAGCACGGTGGACAAATAAAAGCAAGCAGCACACCCTCAGAAGGCACTACATTCACGATCACAATACCGCTTTAAAACATGGCAACAGCAAAAATATTATTAGTAGAAGACGATACAAGTTTAGGATTCATAGTTTCGGATCAATTAAAATCTATAGGTTACAACGTAACTTTGTGCACAGATGGTTCAGAAGGTTTTAAACGCTTTAACGAAGAAACGTTCCACCTCTGTATTTTTGATGTAATGATGCCTAAGAAGGACGGCTTTACTTTGGCAAAAGATATCCGAAAAATGAATACAGAAATCCCTATTTTATTCTTGACTGCAAAATCTATGACAGAAGATAAGGTAGAAGGGTTTAATGCTGGCGGAGACGATTATCTTACCAAACCATTTTCTCATGAGGAACTCAAACTGCGCGTAAAAGCACTTTTAAAACGGGTTAATATTCAGTTAGAAGAACAAGATGATTCTAATATCTCTATCGGAAACTATAACTTTGATGTAGATAATTTCATGTTGGTACATTCAGATTTTGAAAAAAAATTGACCAAAAAAGAAGCGCAAATTTTGAAGTTTTTGTGCAAGTTTAAAAATCAGGTTTGTCCAAGAGAAATTATCTTAAACGGCGTTTGGGGACAAGACGATTATTTCGTAGGAAGATCTTTAGATGTTTTCATAACCAAACTAAGAAAATACCTTTCAGAAGATAAAAATGTAGAAATACAAAATATCCATGGTATTGGATTTAAGCTGGAGGTTGTATAGATTCTAAGGGATCAAAATTGTTTGTTCTGCTTTTCGGTTGATTAAGACTCTTTATTTTTACTTTCAACTAGTTTTCAATAAATGCTTTTTTTTAAATACCTCTCCAAATTTTAAGTAGATACTTTAGAAAAGAGATATTTAAAGGGAGTACGCATTCGTGTTTTTTTAAAATTTGAGTTTAATGGGATCTTGGCGAGAATCAAAAACTCGTACTATTTCGAGTTTCCCAGCTTTTCTTCTATAATACAATGTGTTCTGCTTTGAGATTACCACTTTTCTTATCTGTAGTTGTTCGTTAATTAGGGGGAATATATTAGGGTCTTCAACTATTAAGCTTATAATATCATCAATCCTGTTAATGAATCTATTAATTACTTTGTCATTCCAATTTGATAGTAAATAATTTAGAATTGATTCAAAATCTTTCTCAGCCGCAGGAGACCAAATTACATCGTTAATCATTTGTATATCGTCTTCTAATATCAGACATTACTTTTTCATGATTTTTTCCTTCCCCGTTATCAAGTTGTTCAATTCCAAGTTTAAGTGCGCTTTGCTGTTCTTGGGTCAAGTTTTTCCAATCTTGGAGATTGTTTTTCCCATTAATATAATTCAACAATAGTCCATAAGCTTCCTCTAATCGGTTTCCTTTAAGTGCATCCAATTTTCTGAATAAGTCTATTTTTATTTCTGATGAATTCATACCAAAATATTTAAAGTAAAGATAGCTATAAAAAAGAAAGTTAAAAGTTTCATAGTACATCGATTTTAAAGCAAGGTAGGAATTTTTTCAAACAAAAGAAAGACCCAAATTACTTTGAGTCTTTCTAAAATTTATAAACTGTTTAAATAAAACGCGTTTAAGCAATATTCGTAAACACCTGCTGTATGTCGTCGTCGTCTTCAATTTTATCTAACATTTTTTCAATGTCAACCAATTGTTCTTCTGTAAATTCTACTGGCGAAGTTGGTAAACGTTCTAAGCTAGATTTTGCAACTTCAATCTTACGTTCTTCTAAGGCAGCTTGCAAGGTTCCAAAGCTTGTGTAATCGCCATAAATAACAATTGCACCATCTTCTTCCTTCTCAATCTCTTCTAAACCAGCATCAATTAATTCAAATTCTAGTTCCTCAATGTCAAGTCCAGAAGCATCATATTCTTCGGTAGATTCTATTCTAAAAATAGCTTTTCGGTTAAACATAAACTCTAACGAGTTATTCGGTACAACACTACCACCTGCTTTATTAAAGTAAGATTTTACGTTCGCAACCGTTCTTGTTGTATTGTCTGTAGCACATTCTACGTAAACCAAAACACCGTGCGGACCTTTACCCTCGTAATTCACCTCCGTGTAATCACTCATGTCTTTAGCCGTAGCACGCTTAATTGCCTTCTCAATATTGTCTTTTGGCATGTTTTGCGACTTCGCATTTTGTATTGCCGTACGCAACGTAGGATTCATATCAGGGTCTTCGCCACCAGCCTTTGCAGCCATAGTAATTGCCTTAGCCAGTTTCGGGAAAAGTTTAGACATTTTATCCCATCTTTTCTCTTTCGCAGCTCGTCTATATTCAAATGCTCTACCCATTTCTAACGCTAAATTTTAGTTCAATTTCAAAAATAGAAAATCCTTTTTAAAATGTATCTTTTTCAGTTTTAATTATACATAAAAGGCACACTTTCATCAAAAAAAATCAAAGAGTAAATAAAAATTCTCAATTCTCAATTCTACATTCTCAATTATTAAGCGCCTATTTCCAGCTTTCCGTTTTAGTACTTTTCTCAAAACTAAATTTCAGTAAGCTAAAGCAAAGCTTCTATGGTCGCTCTACTTTATCAACTTCAATTAAGTTTCGCGAGCAAGCAGCTACACTTCCAATCTGGGGCGTATAAACCTTTTCTTCGTATACAATTTGGGTGGATAATCTTAAGTTTTCAGCTAATAGAAGAACCTCAAATTCATAATTGTTCCATAAATTAAAAAGTAAATTATGAATCAAAACGGTCAACATCATTTAGTGATAGACAATTTTCCAATGTCCAATTCCCAATCTCCCCCCTTGAACAGTGATTTCCTGGCAAACGGCACAAAGGCTAATTTTACTTGATTGGCCTAATTTAAAGTAGCGATTTATACGTAGAATTCATTGCTAATGAAAGAGGAGAAAAAGCATTGCTTTTGAAGACTGAGCGTTAGCGCTAGGATTGAGTGGGCGAAAGAGATCACCGACTGAATCGATG